>CAZNNO010000187.1:0-1534 GCA_964574435.1 uncultured Opitutaceae bacterium | reverse complement strand
CCCGGTCGTCGTCATCTCCGGCTCCCACCGGGGCAAGGAGGGGAAGATCCTCGAGATCCTCCCGGCCAAGGGCCGCGCCCGCATCGAGGGCGTCGCCATGATGAAGCGCCACACCAAAAAATCCCAGGAGCACCCGCAGGGCGCCATAGTCGAGCGCGAGGGCTCCGTCCACATCTCGAACCTGATGCTCAAGTCGGTCTACGACCTGAGCAAGCGCAAGAAGGCGGAATGACATGAGCACCGTACCCGCACTGAAGAAGCACTACGTCGAATTCGTGTACCCGGAGCTGGTGAAGCTCCGCGGCTACAAGAACAAGCACGAGGTGCCAAAGATCGTCAAGGTGAGCCTCAATTCGGGCATCGACGCCGAGGCCGACAAGAACCAGATCGCCGATGTCCAGAAGGACCTGGGCATGATCGCCGGGCAGAAGCCGGTCCTCAGCAGGACCCGCAAGGCCATATCGAACTTCAAGCTGAAGGAGAACCAGATCGTTGGATGCCACGTCACGCTGCGCGGCAACTCCATGTGGGAGTTCCTCTACCGCCTTCTTGCCGTTGCGCTCCCGACAATCCGCGACTTCCGCGGCGTCTCTCCGAAGCTGGACGGCCAGGGGAACTACAACCTCGGCATCACCGACTTCACGATCTTCCCGGAGATCACCGTCGAGAACGTGAAGAAGAGCATGGGGCTCGACATCACGATCGTCACCTCGGCCGAGACCGACGACGAGGGCCGCGACCTCCTGCGCCTCCTCGGAATGCCCTTCCGCCGCACCGAAACCAAGACGGCCTCAGCCGCCTGACCAAGACGCCATGCCGAAGACCTCCGCAATCGAACGCAACAAGAAGCGCCAGCGCCTTGTTGAGAAATACGCCAAGGTGCGCGCCGAGCTGAAGGCGGTCCTCGCCAACCCGGCGACGACCGACGAGCAGTTCTTCTCCGCACAGACGAAGCTCCAGAAGCTGCCCAAGAACTCCTCGCGCGCCCGCATCCGCAACCGCTGCTCGATGAGCGGGCGGCCGCGGGGCTACAAGCGCAAGTACGGCGTCTCGCGCATTCAGTTCCGCGAGCTCGCCCTGGCCGGAAAAATCCCCGGCGTAATCAAATCATCCTGGTAAACAGCCCGGCGCGCGGGAGTCGGATATGACCCGCGCCGCCATCCAAACCCGACATCATCCAAAATGACCGACCCGATCAGCGATTTCCTCACCCACCTGCGAAACGCAAGCAAGGCGCGCCTCGAGGAGTGCCATTCGCCGCATTCCAACCTCAAGTTCGGCATAGCCGCCATCCTCAAGGCCGAGGGCTACATTTCCGGCTACAATGAAGGCGCGGACGAGAACGGCCACAAGACGCTGGTCGTCAAGATGAAGTACATCGAGGGCACCCCGGCGATCAGCGGGCTCAACCGCGCGTCGACGCCGGGCCGCCGGCTCTATTTTGGGTACTCGGACATTCCGCGCGTCCTCAACGGACTCGGGATCAGCATCATCTCGACCTCGAAGGGCCTGATGAAGGACGCCGACTGCCGCC
>CAZNNO010000186.1:0-1847 GCA_964574435.1 uncultured Opitutaceae bacterium | reverse complement strand
GAGAGCAGCAGGCCAAGCGCCGCGATCTGCGCTAGGATGCGGCGCAGGAACGAGAAGTAGGAATACGTGGACGCGGTGTCCTCGTCGATCGTCGCGAGGTAGTTGATGGCCAGGTCAGGAAGGAGGAGGCCCATCGCTTTGCGCAGGGGCTCCTTGAGAGCCGCCGGGGGGCCGGCAGTCCGGACGCTCGCCACCAGGACGCGGTTCTTGTAGAAGTCCTGGGTCCAGGGATAAATGAAACGGAGGCTGTTCATGCTCGGGTTGTAGAACTCCCCGCCGCCCTTGAAATCGCTCATAACCCCGACCACCTCCGCCCATTTCGGCGGTGCCTTAGGATAGCCGAGGTCGATCCGGGCCAACCGCTTGCCGATGGGGGATTCGCCGGGCCAGTACTTGCGGGCCATCGACTCGTCCACGATCACGACCGGGGCCGTGTCGGCGCGGTCCGCGTCGTTGAACTCGCGACCCTGGAGGAGGTGCATGCCGTAGACCTCAAACCACCCGGGGCTCGCGCTCAGGTACCCGGCAAGGGGCTCCTTTCCAGCCTCGGGGGCCGGCTGGCCCTCGATCCGGAAGGCCTCGGTATCGTTTCCCCAGGAGGGGGAGCCGCTCGAGATCGCGGCGGCCTGGGCGCCCGGCATGGCCCTCAGCGTCTCAAGTGCGCGGTCTCCCAGGGCCAGGAGGCGCGGGAGGTTCTTGTCGCCCCAGTAGTGGTCCTGGTCGAGCGCGATGACGCCAAGGACCTCATGCGAGGCGTCCCATCCGAGCGTGCGGTGGGTCAGGCGGTAGATGCCGCTGACAAAGAATCCCGCCCCGGAAAGCAGCGTGAGGGCCAGGGCGAGCCCGATGACCACCAGGCCCTGCCGCAGCCAGTGCCGGGAGCGGTCCGAGGTTGAGCCGCGCCCGCCCGACTTGAGCGCGCCCCCCACATCCGCCCTTGAGGCCATCCAGGCGGGCACCGTCCCGAACAGTGCGCCCGTGCCGAGGGCGACCAGGAACGTGAACGCGATGACCCTCAGGTTGACGGGCATGTCCATTTCGAAGTAGTGCGCGACAAAGGCGTTGCTCCAGACGGCGAAGCCGATGCCGAGCGCCCCCCCCGCTGTGGAAATGATCACGCTTTCCAGGAGGAGCATCCCGATCAGGCGCCAGCGCGGGCAGCCGAGCGAGAGGCGGATCGCGATCTCCTGACCCCGCCGCGTCGTCCGGACCAGCTGCAGGTTCGCGAGGTTGATGCACGCGATCAGGAGCACGAGTCCCGTCAGTGCGAGCGTCATCCACGTGAGCTGGGCGCCGTCATCGCCGAGCTGGTTCGTCGGGTACGGCGTCACCTTCGCGCCGCGGTCCTTGTTGGTTTCGGGATAGTCGTGGGCGAGCCGCTTGGCCACGACATCCATCTCGACCTGGGCCCTCCTGATCGTCACCCCCGGCTTCAACCGGGCCACCACCAGGTCCCAGCCGACCGTCCGGACCGCGCGGCTGTGGGTCACGGGATCCAGGTAGAAAATGGAGGGGCGGTTGTTGAAGAGCGCCGGATCCTCCAGCGACGGGGGCATAACCCCGATGATCGTGCTGTCCCGGCTGTTCAGGCGGATTGGGTGGCCGAGAACGTTTGGGTCCGCGTTGTAGTGCTGCCTCCAGAACGAGTCGGTGATGAGCGTCACGAAGGCCATCTTCTTCGTCTCCTCCTCCGTGGGCGTCCGGCCCAGCTCCGGCTGCACACCAAGAACGGGGAAGAAATTGGCGGTCATATAGACGGCGCCGACAAGGATCGGCGCCTTCCCGGGCTCTGAGAAGCTGGTCGAGTTCCAGGGCGAGTAGGCGGCCATGTCCGTGAACACGGTGTT
>CAZNNO010000185.1:0-1872 GCA_964574435.1 uncultured Opitutaceae bacterium | reverse complement strand
AGCCCTCCCCCGAATATGTCGTCCTCTTCCTGCCGGGCGACTCGTTCCTCTCCGCCGCAATCGAGTCGGATCCCTCGATCATGGACAGGGCGATCAGCAAGCGCGTCCTGCTGGCGACCCCGATGACCCTGATCGCGCTGCTGAAGGCGGCGGCCTACGGCTGGCGCCAGGAGGCCGTCTCGCGCAGCGCCGCCGAGGTGAGCGAGCTCGGCCGCCTGCTCTACGATCGGATAACGACCTTCGCCGAGCACCTCGGTGCGGCGGGAAAGGGCCTGGCCGCGGCGGTGAAGCATTTCAACGCAGCGGTGGGGTCGTTCGAGCAGACGCTCCTGCCCGGCGCGCGCAGGTTTGCCGACCTGGGCGCCAAGGGCACGAAGGAGCTGGCCGACCCCGACCGCGTCGAGCTCGAGGTGCGCGACGTCGCAAAGCGGAGCTGACTGGCCCCGGGGATGCACCTTGCCTCGCTGCACATCTACCCGGTCAAGTCCCTTCGCGGGCTGGCGGTTGACTCGAGCGAGGTGGACGCACTCGGGGCCGTGGGCGACCGGCGCTTCCTCGTCGTCGACCCGGATGGCAATTTCATGACCCAGCGCACCGTGGCCCGGATGGCCACCGTCGGGGCGTTGATCGGCGAGCGCACGCTGACGCTGCGCGCTGAGGGCCTCGACGACCTGAACGTGCGGCGCGCCCCCGACCCAGCGGCGCGGCCCGCGACGGTGCGCGTCTGGAGGAGCGAGGGGCTCGTCGCCGAGGACTGCGGGGACGCGCCCGCCGAATGGCTGTCCCGGGCCCTGGGATTTCCGTGCCGGCTGGTGCGCATCGGGCCGGCCTTCGTCCGGCCGGTCGCTCGCGCGGCCAGGCCGGGCGACCTCGTCGGATTCGCCGACGCCTTTCCGTTTCTGCTCACGAGCGAGGAGTCCCTGGGCGAGCTCAACCGTCGGATCACCGAGGCGGGCGCGGGAGCCGTCCCCATGGAGCGGTTCCGGCCCAACCTCGTCATCAGCGGCTGCAGGGCCTTCGAGGAGGACACCTGGAGGCGCCTGCGGATCGGCGGGATCGTCTTCCGGGCCGGCGGTCCTTGCATCCGGTGCATCGTCACAACCACCGACCAGCTGACTGGCGAAAGGGGCGTCGAGCCGCTTCGCACGCTTGCCTCCTTCCGCAGGGATCCGTCCGAACCCACGCATGTCATGTTCGGGCAGAACCTCGTCCACGAGTCGAAGGGCGGGATCCTGCGAACGGGCGACGCGGTGGAGGTCCTTGAATAACAGGGAACCATTTTCTCGCCGCAGCGGTCACGTCCCCCCAACCTGTTTATCCAGTCTCCAGGTTCCACACAACGTCCAACCCTTCCCGACAACATGCCCTCAGGTCCCGCTTGGTCCAAGAAACTCCGCGAAGAAATAGGAAAGGCCGTCATTGGCCAGGATGCCTCCGTCGAGCGGCTGCTCGTGTCGCTTCTCGCCGGGGGCCATGTCCTCCTTGAGGGAATGCCTGGCCTTGCCAAGACGTTGTTGGTCAAATCATTGGGAATCGCTCTAGGCGTGGACTTTGAGAGGATCCAGTTCACCCCGGACCTGCTCCCGAGCGATGTCGTGGGGACCATGGTATTCCAGCCGAAGACCGGTGAATTCAGCGCCCACAGGGGCCCGGTCTTTGCCAACCTTGTTCTGGCCGACGAGATCAACCGCGCGCCGGCGAAGGTGCAAAGCGCCCTCCTGGAGGCGATGCAGGAGAGGCAGGTGACGCTCGGCGGTCAGACCCATCCCCTGCCGAGCCCCTTCTTTGTGATGGCGACCCAGAACCCGATCGAGCAGGAGGGCACCTACCCGCTGCCCGAGGCGCAGACCGACCGCTTCCTCTTCAAGCTGC
>CAZNNO010000184.1:0-1915 GCA_964574435.1 uncultured Opitutaceae bacterium | reverse complement strand
ATAGTTCAAATCCAAACGGAGGCCCTTCGTTTCAGGGCCCCCGTTACCGCCCCAATTGGTCGGCGGCAACCGTTTGTTTCATTGCGGCCACCTACCTGACCGTCGCGCTGCTCAATTACGACCCGAGCCAGACGACTTTCCACTCGACCTCGCCGATCGGGAAGAACTGGGTCGGCTGGATCGGCGCCGACGCGGTCTGGGTGCTTTTCTACTCCATTGGCCTGACGACGTTTCTGCTGCCTCCCGCCCTGTTCTGGATGTTCGTGGTCGCGGTCAGGAATTCGCGTCACCTGGTGGGGACGCGCGTCACCGCGGTGGTGATCGGCGTGGTATCGATGTCCGGGATGCTCGCGATGTTCGAGAGCATTAGGCCGACCGACACGTTTCCGAGGGCCTGGGGCGGCCTCATAGGGCAGGTCATCTACAAGCGCATGCTCGCCGAGGCGCTCGGCCCGTTCGGCACGGGCCTCCTGCTCGGGACGATCTACTGCTTCGCGTTCCTCTTCTTCGCGACGAGGGACATCGCCTCGGAGATCGAGAAGATCCTCTCAAACTTCACGCAGTGGAGGGCCGAGCGGGCGAGGCGGAAGGCGGCGCTCATAGAGGAGAAGGCAAAGCGCAGGGAGGAGCGGGCAAAGCAGAAGAGCGCGATTGCAGCGGCCCTGGCCCCGCACCCGCAGGTGCCCGTGGGGCCGACGGGCTCGAAGAAGATCCTCGTGGCGAGGGGCCCCGACGATCCCCTTTCGCGGGCGCTGACCCGGCCGGCCTTCCCGATCGGCGAGCCGATCCTGAGGGTTGAGCCCAAGGTGCCCAAGGAAGCCGCCCCAAAGGATCCCGCCCCCAAGATCGCGCTCACGATCGTCAAGCCGGAGGAGCCGAAGAAGGCGAAGGTCGTGCTGCCGCAGACCTTTGACGAGAGCTACGAATTCCCCCCGGTGAAGCTCCTGAAAGAGCAGGCCAAGCCCGCCGCCGGAAACAGCGACGAGGAGCACCGCCACAACGCCGAGACGCTCCTGCGGATCCTGGGCGAGTTCGGCGTCGAGGTATCGCTCGGCGAGATCCACGTGGGGCCCGTGATAACCCGCTACGAGGTCGTCCCCGCGCCCGGGGTGCGTGTCGAGAAGATAGCCGGGCTCGACAAGAACATCGCCCTCGGCATGCGCGCGCAGTCCGTGCGCATCCTGGCGCCGATCCCCGGGAAGGCGGCGGTCGGCGTGGAGGTGCCCAACCTGAACCCGACGCCCGTGGGGATGCGCGAGCTGCTGGAGAGCGAGGACTGGGCGTCGGCGAAGGCGGAGCTTCCGATCGCGCTTGGGCGCGACGTCTCGGGCAAGCCCCTGATCTCCGACCTTGCGAAGATGCCCCACCTCATGATCGCAGGGGCGACGGGCTCCGGCAAGTCGGTCTGCATAAACTCGATCGTCACGTCCATCCTGTACTCGAAGAGCCCGAAGGACGTCCGGCTCATCATGGTCGACCCGAAGGTGGTCGAGCTGAAGGTTTTCAACAGCCTTCCGCACATGTTCATCCCAGTCGTCACGGAGCCGAAGAAGGTGCCGGCCGCACTCAAGTGGCTCCTCGGGGAGATGGAACAGAGGTACCAGATTTTCGCGAAGGCCAACGTGAGGAACATCGTCGGCTTCAACACGCGCAAGAAGGACGCCAAGCAGCATCCCGAGGCGCAGTCGTCGCTGCAGGGGCTCGACCCGCTCACCGCCGACACCCTCGAGATCCCCGAGCACCTTCCGTATATCGTCGCGATCATCGACGAGCTCGCCGACCTCATGATCCTCGCCCCGGCGGAGATCGAGACGTCGATCGCCAGGCTCGCGCAGCTCGCGCGCGCGGCCGGGATCCACCTGATCATCGCCACGCAGCGGCCCTCGGTGAACGTGATCACGGGCGTCATCAAGGC
>CAZNNO010000183.1:0-2072 GCA_964574435.1 uncultured Opitutaceae bacterium | reverse complement strand
AGCTCGACATCGGCCCGCCGACCGACACGGGCTTCTACTACGACGTCGACCTGGAGCACAAGCTGACGGCCGAGGACCTCGTCAGGATCGAGGCCGAGATGAAGAAGGTGGCTGACGAAAACCTGCCCTTCCTGCGCAAGGAGGTCTCGCGGGAGGAGGCCGCGGAAATCATCAGGTCCCGCGGCCAGGAGCGCTACAAGCTCGGCCGCCTCGCCGACATTCCCGAGGGCGAGAAGATCTCGTTCTACCAGAACGGGGAGTTCATCGACCTGTGCGCGGGGACGCACGTGCGCTACACCTCGAAGCTCAAGGCGTTCAAGCTGCTATCGATCGCCGGGGCCTATCACCGGGGCAGCGAGAAGAACAAACAGCTGCAGCGAATCTACGGCACGGCCTTCCCCACGAAGGAGGACCTCGCGAGGTACCTTGAGCAGATCGAGCAGGCGAAGCACCGCGACCACCGCAAGCTGGGGCGCGACCTCAGGCTCTTTGTCGTCGACGAGGATGTCGGCCAGGGCCTCATCCTCTGGACGCCCAACGGGTCGATCATCCGCCAGGAACTGCAGAACTTCATCAGCGAGGAGCTGCGCAAGCAGGGCTATTCCCAGGTGTTCACCCCCCACATCGGCAAGCTGGAGCTCTACAAGATCTCGGGGCATTTCCCCTATTACAAGGAGTCGCAGTTCACGCCCATCGTGGAGAACGAGTCCCTCGCCAGGATTCTCGGCGAGGGGTGCACGTGCGCGGACATGGTGGCGAGGCTCGACGCCGTTTCGTCGCGGCTGGCCTCCCAGGTCAACCTGCGCACCGGCGTGGAGACCATCACGGCGGACCGGGTGAAGCCCGACGACCAGCTAATCGAGGGCTTCATGCTGAAGCCGATGAACTGCCCCCATCATATAAAGATCTATTCGTCGCAGCCCCATTCCTACCGCGACCTGCCGGTGCGCCTCGCGGAGTTCGGCACGGTCTACCGCTGGGAGCAGTCGGGGGAATTGAATGGGATGACCCGCGTGCGCGGCTTCACCCAGGATGACGCCCACCTCTTCTGCACCGAGGAGCAGGTCGCTGGCGAGCTCCTGGGCTGCCTCGCGCTCGTTAAGACTGTCCTGACCACGCTCGGGATGAGCGACTACCGCGTCCGCGTCGGACTGCGTGACCCCGACTCGAACAAGTACACGGGGGCCAAGGAGATCTGGGACAAGGCAGAGGCTGCCTGCCGCGAGGCAGCGAGGACCCTGGGCGTCGCGTTCGCGGAGGAGCCCGGCCAGGCCGCATTCTACGGCCCAAAGATCGATTTTGTCGTCAAGGACGTCATCGGGCGCGAGTGGCAGCTCGGCACGGTCCAGGTGGACTACAACCTTCCGATTCGCTTCGACCTCACCTACAGTGGCGCGGACAACCAGCCCCACAGGCCGGTGATGATCCACCGCGCGCCCTTCGGCTCCATGGAGCGCTTCTGCGGCGTCCTGATCGAGCATTTTGGGGGGGACTTCCCCGTCTGGCTGTCCCCGGAGCAGGTGCGCCTCGTGCCCGTGAGCGACAAGACCCTGGACTACGGCCGCGAGCTTCTCGGCCTGCTCAAGGCCGCGGGTGTCCGCGCCACGATCGACGAGCACAGCGACAAGCTCGGCGCCAAGATCCGCAGGGCCGAGATCGAGAAGGTGCCGTACACCCTTGTTCTCGGCGCAAAGGAGGCGGAGGCGCGGTCGGTAAGCGTGCGCAGCCGCGCTCGCGGCGACGAGGGGGTCGCGGCCTTCGAGCAGTTCCTCGCGAGGATCCAGGACGAGGTCCGCCTGCGCTCGCTCGCAGCCAGGAAGGCGCCGGCCTGAGCCGGCCGCGGTCAGACCGCCGCTTCGCCCCGCTCGTCGGTGCGGATGCGGATGACCTCCTCGAGCGGGACCATGAAGACCTTGCCGTCGCCGATCTTGCCGGTCTTCGCCGATTTGACGATGGCGTCGACCGCCTTTCCCGCCATGTCGTCCGCCACCGCGATCTCTATTTTGACCTTCGGAAGGAAATCAACTGTATATTCGCTGCCACGGTAGATCTCCGTATGGCCCTTTTGCCGG
>CAZNNO010000182.1:0-2186 GCA_964574435.1 uncultured Opitutaceae bacterium | reverse complement strand
CGCCGCCGAACGAGCGGTTGGCGAGCAGCCCGCCGTACTCGCGGGCGAAGGGGACGCCCTGCGCGACGCACTGGTCGATGATGTCGGCCGACACCTCGGCCAGCCGGTGCACGTTCGCCTCGCGCGAGCGGTAGTCGCCGCCCTTGATCGTGTCGTAGAAGAGCCTGTGGACGCTGTCCCCGTCGTTCTGGTAGTTCTTCGCGGCGTTGATGCCGCCCTGCGCGGCGATCGAGTGCGCGCGCCGCGGGCTGTCATGGAAAACAAAGCAGCTCACCTTGTAGCCGAGCTCGCTCAGCGACGCCGAGGCCGACGCCCCGGCAAGCCCAGCGCCGACGACGATCACCTCGTACTTGCGCTTGTTCGAGGGGTTCACGAGGCGGATGTCCGCCTTGTGCCGGCGCCATTTTCCGGAGAGCTCTCCCTGAGGAATCCTGGGGTCAAGTTGGGCCATGGTGCGACGTTCCTATTTGAGCATCCCGAGGAGCACGCCGCCGGGAATCGAAAGGTTGCCGAGGAAATACGCCGCGCAGAGCAGCGTCACGACCGCCCGCAGCGGCCGCTCCCAGCGCTGGCTCCGCCAGCCGAGCGTCTGGAACAGGCTGTCGGCCCCATGGAGCAGGTGCAGCGAGAGGAGGCCGACGGCGACGATGTAGAACAGGGAGACGACCGGGTTCGTGAAGCCGCGGATCACCATGGTGCGCACATCGAGGACCTCCGTGCCCGCCCTGACGACGGTCAGGCCGAGGACGTGGTAGTCCCCAGCCATCGTGTAGTGGGGGATGTTCTCCTTGAACGAGGCCGGCTGCGCCACGCCCACCGTGAACTGCGCAAGGTGGTACAGGATGAAGGCAAGGACGACGTATCCCGTGCCGCGCATGTAGCGCGACGAGAAGCTGGCGCGGATCCACCGGTTGACCGCGTAGGGCTCGTCCCCGCGGGCGCGCCGGCTCTCGAGCGTCAGGACGGTGGCCGACCAGACGTGGAGCGTGACGCAGGCAAGGAGGAAGGCCCGCACGGCCCAGAGGGCGGGCCCCAGCGACTGCAGGAAATGCGCGTACCCGTTGATCCGGTCGGGGTCCTCGTAGACCTGCAGGTTGCCGACAAGGTGGCCCGCGACGAACAGGATCAGGACCACGCCGGTCGCGGCCATGATCAATTTGCGTCCTATCGTGCTGCAGAAGAGGTTCCTGGCGAGGTCCATTGAGGGTGGCTGAGCGTCCAGTCAGACCGGACCTGGCCCGCGAGTAAAGTCCCGGCGCAAAAATGCGCCCAAAATTAGGCCGACTTACCCGCCAAAGAAGGGCTCAGGCCTTTGCAAGTGGCTTAAGGAGAGCAAACTTACCGCTTGCCGCCGGTGCAATCGACTTGCGCCGAAACGCGTTCACGCGGACGCCGGGACCGAGCAGGGCCCCAAGCGCCGACTCGACGCCCCGTGTGTCCGCAGTCCGGTCCGAGACATAGTGGAAATCCCACCGATTGTCGCCCGTCTGGCTCAGGCAATAATGCCAGCAGGCGAAGTCGGCGGGCAGCGCGGCATCGACGTCCGAGGCAGACACGAGCGAGCCGTCGGGCCTGAAATGCAGGTCGCGCTCGCGCCCCAGGATCCTGAACCCGCCCGGGGCCGTCATCACGATGTCGCCTGTTTGGTAGCGCAGGAGCGGCATCGCCTCGCGGCCCCGGGTGGTGACGTGGATCTGGTGGACGCCCTCCACGCCGCTCCTCCACGGCACAAGCTCGATGAACGCGTTGGCGTCGATCGCCCTCGAGTCGTCCTTGAAGGCCTCGCCAACGAAGAGATAGCCGGCCTCCGTCGACCCGTACAGGTCGGCCTGCGGGGCCGGGAACGCTTGCGCGATCCGCCGTCCGTGCTGCACGCTCGCCTTGCCGTAGGTGAGTATGACGGCCCGCACGCTCGGGACCCTGACCCCGCGCTTGCCCGCCGCGCGGGCCAGCAGCGAGAGGTACACGGGCTCGCCCTCAAGTATCTCCGGCTTCGTCGCCTGGAGCTCGAGCACTATCCTGTCCCACTCCGCCTCGGAAAACGCGAACGGGTCGCTCGAGAGGTTCAGGTAGACGGTCCCCTCGAAATAGCGGTGCGGAAACGGGTGGTCCTCGTAGGGGCAGAGGTTGCTCGAGCAGCCGACCGGCGCCAGCACGCACTTGCGGTGGGGCCGGTCCGCGAATTC
>CAZNNO010000181.1:0-2286 GCA_964574435.1 uncultured Opitutaceae bacterium | reverse complement strand
CCGATCAGCATGATGAGGCCGATCTGGGCGAAGACGTTGTTCTCCATCTGGCGGGCGAAGAGCGTCAGGTAGGCGCCGAACACGGCCACCGGCACGCCCAGGAGGACGCTGAACGGCAGGGACCAGCTCTCGTAGAGGGCCGCCAGGATCAGGAACACGAAGACGAGGGACAGGGCGAAGATTGCGGCCGGGGGCACGCCCTCCTGGGCCTTCTTCTCCTGGAAGGACATCCCGAGGTAATCGAAGCCCATCTCTCGCGGCATCGTCTTCGCGAAGACATCCTCGAGCGCCGCTGTCGCCTGGTTTGAGCTGTAGCCGGGCGCCGCCCCCCCGTTGATCTGCGCGCTCCTGTAGAGGTTGTAGCGCATCATGAATTCAGGCCCCAGCCGGGTTTCCACGGTCGTCAGCGCCGAAAGGGGAACCATCGCGCCGTCGTGGTTGCGCACGTAGTAGCTCCCAAGCTTGTCGGCCCGGTCCCTGTACTCGCCCTCGGCCTCGACGTACACCTGCCACTGGCGCCCGAAACGGTTGAAATAGTTCACGAACACGCCGCCCATGTAGCACTGGAGCGTGCGGTAGACGTCGGCCAGGTTCACGCCCTGCTTCAGCACCTTGGCACGGTCCACCTTGACAAAGACCTGCGGGACCGAGGGGAGGAAGGTGGTTGACAGCCCCGAAAGCTCCTTGCGCTTGCTCGCGGCCGCCATGAACTTGGACACGTTCTCCGCGAGGAACGCGACATCCTTCCCGGCCCTGTCCTCGAGAACGAAGGTGAAGCCTCCCGCGGTTCCTATGCCCGGGATCGACGGCGGGGAGAACGCTATCGCCCTGCCTTCAGGGATCTTGCTGAGCTCCCTGTTCAGGTGGGCCCTTATCGCGTCAAACTTCTCCTCAGGCCGGGTGCGCTCGGACCAGGGCTTGAAGTTGACGAAGAAGAACGCGCTGTAGGTGTTGGTGACCGTGCTCAGGAGGGAGAAGCCGATCACGGAGGTGTAGGTCTTGACGCCCGGGGTGTTCTTCAGGACCTCCTCGACCTTCCGGGCCGCCTCGCTTGTCCGCTGGAGCGAGGACGCGTTCGGCAGCTGGAGCCCGACGTAGATGTAGCCCTGGTCCTCCTCGGGCAGGAACGAGGTCGGCAGACGACGGCCCAGGAAGAATGCGAGGACGGCGAAGCAGCCCAGGACGGCGAAGCTGATGACGCTCTTGTGGATCAGGCGGCGCGAGAACCCCACGTAGCCGTCCTGCACGCGGCCGAACATGCCGTTGAATTTCTCGTAGAATCGGCTCAGGGGGCCGCGCCTCTCGTCCCTGGGCCGCAGCAGCATGGCGCAGAGGGCCGGGCTCAGCGAAAGTGCGTTGAACGCCGAGATGATCACGGATATCGCGATCGTGAGCGCGAACTGCTGGTAGAGGCGCCCCGTGATGCCCGGTATGAACGCGGTCGGTATGAAGACCGACGCCAGTATTATCGCGATCGCGACGACCGGTCCGGACACCTCCTCCATGGCCTTGATCGTCGCATCTCGAGGCGCCATGCCCTCCTCGATGTGGTGCTCGACCGCCTCGACGACGACGATCGCGTCGTCGACCACGAGGCCGATGGCCAGGACCAGCCCAAAGAGCGAGAGAGTGTTGACCGAGAAGCCGAATACCGGAAACAGGATAAACGTCCCGACGAGAGACACCGGCACCGCGAGCATCGGTATCAGCGTCGGGCGCCAGCCCTGCAGGAACACAAACACGACCAGGATGACGAGCAGCATCGCCTGCCAGAGCGTATTCGAGATCTCCCGCATCCCCTCGGAGACCGCCTGCGTGGTGTCGAGCGCGACCTGGTAGTCGAGGCCCTCCGGGAACCGGAGCTTGGCCCGGGCCATCGCCTGCTTCGCCCCAACGGCGCAGTCGAGCGCGTTCGACCCCGGCAGCTGATAGATTGCGATGACCGCCGCCGGCTTTCCGTTCAGCCTCCCCATCAGGTTGTAGACCTGGGCCCCGAGCTCGACGCGGGCCACGTCCCGCAGGCGCACCGCCGACCCGTCCGGATTCGCGCGGATGATGATGGCCCCAAATTCCTCGGGCGAGGTCAGGCGCCCCTGGACCCTGACCGAGTACGTGAAGTCCTGCCCCTTCGGGGCCGGCTCCGCGCCCACGAGCCCCGCCGGGTTGACTGTGTTCTGGCTCTGGACGGCCTGGATGACATCGCCCACCGTGAGGTTGAGCTTGGCGAGCTGGTCCGGCTTGACCCAGTAGCGCATGGCGTACTGCCCGGCGCCGAAGACCGTGGCG
>CAZNNO010000180.1:0-2424 GCA_964574435.1 uncultured Opitutaceae bacterium | reverse complement strand
GGCGCGAAGATAGTCGTCGGGACTCAGGATTAGCTGTGTGCCGCGGGCTCCGGCGGAGACGCTGATCTTGTCAAAGAGGATCGCGGTTTCGTCGACGTAAACGGGATAGGGCTTGCGCGTACCGAAGATGGTGACGCCGCCGCGGATGTATCCGGTGAGGGGTTGGACGTCTTTGAGCGGCACCATCTCGGCTTTGCGCAGGCCAGCGGCGCGGGCGAGTTTTTTGAAATCGAGTTCGGCGTCGCCGGGGACGACGGCAAAACGGTAGATGTTGGGGCCGCCTGTGATGAGAAGCGTTTTGAAGACCTGCTCGGCGGGCATGCCGATTTTCTTGGCAACGGTGGTGGCGGACAGGTCTTCTGGGTCGACTTCGTATTCGCGGAGTTCGAAGGCGATGCCGAGGTTTTCAAGGAAGCGTGCGCCGTTGGTCTTCATAGCGATGGGCTCCCTGGTTCACCGCCCCAACGACGAAGACCTATCGTTGGGGACCCCTTTTCGAAGGACGCGACGCGTCCGGCCTGTAGGCGAATGATCCAGTCGGCGATGGGCGCAGCGGCTTCACGCTGATGGGTTGTGATGACGATGGTCCGATTGCCCTGGCGAAAACCAGCGAGCAGCTCGACCATCTGCTGGACACTTTCGACGTCCATGTTGGAGAACGGTTCGTCAAGGAGGAGCAATTCTGGGACGGGCAAGAGGACGCGGGCAAGCGAGGTGCGCTGGCGCATACCCTGGGAATATTGACCGAGGGTGCGGGGCAGGTCTGGATCGAGGCCAACCTGGCGAAGAACTTCGGATGGCGCGAGACAGGCGCGGCCGGAATAAAGGTTCGCGAAGTAGCGGAGGTTTTCCTGGGCAGTGAGCTCGTCGTAGAGCATTGACGCGTGGCTCATGTAGCCGATGCGGGCGCGCGCCTGGAGAGGCTCCTGTCCGCCGAAGACTGTGACTTTGCCGTGGGTGGGACGGAGCAGGCCGGCGAGGATGCGAAGGAGCGTGGATTTGCCGGCGCCGTTTTCGCCGATCAGGACGTAGCAGCGTCCCGGTTCGAGGTCAACTGAAACCTGGCGCAAGGCGGCAAAGGAACCAAATAGCTTGGAAACCTGTTCGAGCCGTGCGTTGGGGGAACTGGTGCCGGTCTCCGGTTCGCTCGCTGTCATTCTTTCAGTTTGCTTGCGCAGTCTGGTTGGCCGGAGGTGTTGCTATGGAGGCCGCTGCCGGCTTTGCTGGGGTCATGGCCGGCGCCGCACCGGGCTGGGCGGGAGCGTATTTGCTGGCGCACTTGGCCTGGAGCACGGAGGCATGGAATTCGCCATCGCGTCCGTAGGTGCCTTCGGCGAGGGCCTGTGCGTTGTCCTTGAAGGTGTCCGGGGGTGGCTCTGAGCCTTTGTACACAACCTTCAGCAGGCGGCCGGAAGGCGCCTTGGGGTTGTGGCTCTCGAACTCGTTGAGCACAAACGCCACATGGGTGCCGTCCTGCTCGATGGAGCCGGGCTGCACAAAGCCCTCGACGCGCAACTGGCTGTGATAGGCCTTGTCGCCCATGCCGCCCAGCTCCGCAATCGTGACGTAATAGCTCTTGTTGGCCCCGTAGCCTGTGAAGGCCAGCCAACCAATGGTGCCCACTATCACGGCAGCCGCAATCCCGATCCGCAAGGTGTTCCCAGAAATCTTCATAACTCTACCTCTAACGATACGAGGCAGAGCGGCCGGGGTCAACCGTTTGGAGTGACGCACGTCACTCGAGTTGAGCCACTTTGAAGCGATGCGCGGGGCATTCGGACGCCAAAGCAAGCGCCGCAGACGAAATTTGCGCCTCACAGGAGAAAACGGGTGTTTCAGGAACCGGTGTGTTTTGTCGATCTTCTCCTGCAGCGCTGCTCTTCAGCGGACCTTAACTAGCCTGTACACAACGTCAGAGGTCGCCACTGTGGGATTTGGGTAGTTGAACAGAGGCCACAATGGCAGGAGTAAGAACGATTGCGACATAAGCAAGACCGATTAAAAAATTGATCATGGCGGAAACCCTTCCTTGCGGATAAGAATGCAAATGCGCTGCCACGCACATCGGCATTTTGAGGACGGCTGATGAGGGGTGGCTCAGGCGAGACACCAGGCGCTTAATCGCGCTAAATGATGGGAACGAAGAAGTTTATGGCGCGATCTGTTGGCTGGAAAGTGGGCGAATCGGGAATCTGTGGTGCAAATCTCTTTAGTGATTGTTCATTGGTAGCGGCTAGTCACTCGAAAAATTGAAGGCGTGAGGGGCATCAGTTTATCGAGTCGAGTGTCCGTGTGGCGCGATCAAGGACCTGGGTCAGGACGGTCAACTGCGCGGCGGCGAGGCCGGGGTTGCGGGCGTCTATGGCCTCATTTACGCCCGGGATTACAACGGCAGAGTAGCCGGTAAACTCTCCGGGAGCGTAG
>CAZNNO010000179.1:0-2479 GCA_964574435.1 uncultured Opitutaceae bacterium | reverse complement strand
CCGCCCGCGACCTCGCGAACACGCTCCTGCTCAACCAGGGCTTCGAGGAGCTGACCAAGAAGTCGCTCCTGGCCAGGTTCATCAAGATATTCCCGAACATCCAGTCCCTCGTGGCAGCCGACGCCGAGGGCAAGGAGGAGCAGCTGCTGGTCTCGAGGGAGAGCTTCGAGCGCAAGCGCGAGGAGTACGAGAACATCGTCTCGAAGCGCATCCCCGAGAATTCAAAGGCCATCGCATCCGCCCGGGAGCACGGAGACCTGCGCGAGAACGCCGAGTACAAGATGGCCAAGCAGGACCAGCAGGTCCTCATGGCGCAGAAGGGCCAGCTCGAGCGCGAGCTCGCCCGGGCCCGGATCACCGACTTCAAGGACGCCACCGTCGAGCAGGTCAGCGTGGGCAGCGTGGTCGAGGTGCGCATCCGCGACGGCGCGACGGCGCGCTACACGATCCTCGGGGTCTGGGACGGCGACCCCGAGAACCATGTCATCTCCTACAAGACGCCCCTCGGGGCGGCGCTCATCGGCAAGCGCGCCGGCGAGACCGTCAAGGTGAAGATGGGCGCCGCGGAGGACTCGTACTCGATAGTAAGCATTTCGCGCTACGCCTGAGCGCAGGTCCCCCCGGGGTTACTGCGTTGCCTTGGCGTGCGAAATCCGCACCCTCGCCAGCCGCTGTGAACACCTCCTGGGACACGCTCAAGATCCTGTCCGACCCGACGCGGCTGCGCCTGATCGCCCTCGTGATGCGCGAGGAGCTCTCCGTGGCGGAGCTCCAGGAGATCCTCGGCATGGGCCAGTCGCGGATCTCCTCGCAATTGGCCCTGCTTCGCCAGGCGAGCCTCGTCGCCGACCGGCGCGACGGAAAGAAGGCGTTCTACTCGCTGCGCCCGAACCTGCCTCCCGCCCAGGGTGCGCTCCTGAGGGCCGCCGTCGAGAGCGTCTCGGGCCTCGAGGTCATCGAGGAGGACGGGCGCCACCTGGACCGGGTCCTCGTGAAGCGCAGGCGGGTCTCGGAGCAGTATTTCAACATGATCGCGGGGCGCCTCGGTCGAAACCACTGCCCCGGCCGCTCCTGGGAGGCGATCGGGCGGCTCGCGCTGCGGCTGGTGCCGAACGTCACCGTTGCCGACCTGGGGGCCGGCGAGGGACTGATCTCGCAGCTGCTCGCGCGAAACGCGAGGCAGGTGTGGTGCATCGACAACTCGCCGCGGATGGTCGAGGTGGGCACCGAGCTTGCGCGCAAGAACGACCTCACCAACCTGACGTACAAGCTGGGCGACATCGAGCAGGTGCCCCTCGCCGACGAGTCGGTGGACCTCGCGATCCTGAGCCAGGCCCTCCACCACGCCCGCCATCCGCAGAAGGCCGTGGACGAGGCTCACCGGATCCTGCGCCCGGGAGGCCAGCTGCTGATCCTCGAGCTGGCGGAGCACGAATTCGAAAAGGCCAGGGAGCTCTATGCCGACCTGTGGCTGGGGTTCAAGGAGACCGCGCTCGAGCAGTTCCTGAAGAAGGCCAGGTTCATCAAGATCGAGGTCACGCCCGTTTCGAAGGAGGCCGTCGAGCCCCACTTCGAGACGCTCCTGGCGACCGGCAACAAGGCCTAACTGGCCTGCAAGGGGGGCCGGCCTAGTCGACCGCCACGCGCTTGTGGTGGAACTGCTGGCACATGGCGAAGATGTCCTTCGCGGAGGTCATCGTGATCGCCTCGGCCGCCAGCGCGCGGGCGTCGGCCATCGTCATCGCCCGCACCAGGAACTTGACGGCGGGTATGGACGGCGGCGCCATGCTGAGGGAGTCGACCCCGAGGCCGAGGAGAAGGGGAGCGTAAGCGGGGTCCCCGGCCATCTCCCCGCAGACGCTCACGGGCACTCCGAGGCGGTGGGCGTCGTCGACTATCCGCTTCAGCGTGCGCAGGACCGCGGGATGCGCCGGCTCGTAGAGGTGGGCGATCCTGTCGTTGCCCCGGTCTATCGCCAGCATGTACTGGATAAGGTCGTTCGTCCCGACGCTGAAGAAATCGGAATACTTCTCGAGGATGTCGATTGTCGCTGCGGCGCTCGGGATCTCGATCATCGCGCCGACCTCGAGCTTCTCGTCGAAAGGCTGGCCGCGCGCGCGCAGCTCCGCCTTGCACTCCTCGAGCACCTGGACCGCCTGGGCCATCTCGTCGGCGCCGCTGATCATCGGGTACATGAGCTTCACGTTGCCGGTGCTGCTCGCGAGGAGCACCGCCCGGAGCTGGTTCTTGAAGAGCTCCTGGTTGTCGAGGCAGAAGCGGATCGCGCGGTAGCCCATGAACGGGTTGTTCTCCTTCGGGAAAAGGTCGGGGTCCGAGGTCATCGGCTTGTCCCCGCCGAGGTCGAGCGTGCGGATGATGACGGGATTCGGCGCGACGCCCTCGACAACCGCCTTGTAGGCGAGAAACTGCTCCTGCTCGCTCGGGATCCTCGAGGCGTTGAGGAAGAGGTACTCCGTGC
>CAZNNO010000178.1:0-2496 GCA_964574435.1 uncultured Opitutaceae bacterium | reverse complement strand
CAGCGCGGCGGGCGCGGGCTCGGACAGGGCGGGCGCCGGCGCCGGGTGGGGCTCGGCTGGCGCCGCCGGCTCGGCGGCGGGCTTCGGTGCGGCGGGCGCGGGCGCCTCAAACGGCGGGTTCGAGGCGAGGACGGCGGGCTTGATCTCGACAATCCGGCTTGCGATCACCGGGGCGACCTCCGGGATCACGCTGGGGACCACCCTGGGGGCGGCGGGGACCGCTTTGGCTGCCTCCACGGCCCTGGAGACCGCGGCCTCGAAGTCGGACGCGGCCTTTGATATCTTCCTCGCGATCAAGTCGAGGCGCGCCGCAGCCTCGTCGTCGCGCCTCCGCGCCTCCGCGAGCCGGGCGTCGAGCTCGGCCATCTTTCCCGTTGCGGCCTCGAGCCTGCCCGCTGCCTCGCTGTCGTCCTTCCTCGCGCCCGCGAGGCGGGCGTCCAGCTGGGCAATCTTCTCCTCGATCTGGCGCGAGAGCTTCTCGGACTTTCCGAAATTGTCCTGCGCGGCCTCGGAGATCCCCTGCAGCCCGGTCGCCGCGATCGAGACCTGTTCCGAGGCCGAGGCGACGGTGGCGGCGAGCGTCTGGAGCGAGCGCTGGCGGTTGTCGAGGGCCTCGTCCTGGCGGTGCGCGTAGTCGGCGACAAAGGGGACGACGCCGAGAACGGCCGCGATGACGACCAGGGCGCTGACGGCCAGCGCCAGGGTCGTGTTGGGGTGCTCGGAGGAGGTATAGACGAACCATGCGGTCGTCAGCAGGGCGGCCTCCCCGATCAGGAAAATCCACTTTGGCAGCCTCGGGGTGTCGCTCGGTAGGTTCATGGGAACTGCGCCTGAATTTTTCTGCGGCCGGGCGCGGTGAATTTCAACACCCAAACGACACTCAGGGCGGCCGCCGGCCGAAACGCCCGGAGACGGCCGCCGCAAGCCGGCCCCATTCCGCGGGGTTGAGGTCGCGCTTTCGCCCCGGGGAGGCCTGGCGGTGGTCCGTGATCCGGCCGATGTCCCAGCCGAGGGGCTCCCACCGCGGCGCCAGCCACTCGAGCGCCGAGGCGATCTGGTCGCCGGAGAGGGGGGCGAGGTAGGTGTCGCCCGCGAAGGAGACGCCGAGCAGGAAGTCGTTGCAGCGGTCGCGCCCCAGGAACCGGGAGGCGCCCGCGTGCCACGCGACCTCGGTGTCGGGGACGAGCGTGCAGCGGGACCCGTCGGCGTCGATCAGGCAGTGGTAGCTCACCTTGCTCAGGGGGTCGCGCATGCGCACGATCGTCTCGCCGAAGCCGAGCCCGCTGTGGTGGAAGAGGACGCCGAGCCGCTCGTGCGCCCGCGCATCCCGGTTGGGCGAGAGGCGCTCGAATTCCCGGTAGGCCATCGGAGCCGCGAGCGCCTAGACCTGGCTCCAGGACGCGACCGAGAGGAAGCCGAGTGCGGTGACCCGCAGCGCCCCCTCGAACGTCAGAACGACCAGGATCCACTTGAGCCCGCAGTTGCGCCGGATCGAGTACCCGGCGGCCGTCAGCCCCATCAGGATGACGCCCAGGAACCGGGAGCTCGGGGTCGACACAAGCGCCACCATCCAGAGGCCGTAGAGGATCAGGCACGAGCTCCAGAAGCACGAGACGACCTCGCTCGGGCCCATCTCGCGCGGGTCCGAGCCGCGCGCGATCTGCTTTATCCCGACGTAGCGCTCGCACATGACGAGCTGCCAGAGCTCGAAGGCGAGGAAGAGCGGCGCGAGCAGGGCGGGGCTGTTCACCCCCGAAGGATGGGCCGACCGGGCCCCGCCGACAACCCCGTTTGGGCAGGGTTGCGCTTGCCCCCGGCCCCGCCATCCTGTTAGCCTTCCCCCTAAGGTGCCTATACGAACGGTCATTATCGATGATGAGGTCGTATTTCGCCAAATGCTGTCGTCGGCGCTCAGCCGCGTCCGCGGCCTGGTGGTTTCCGGGGCGTTCAAGGACGGCAAGTCGGGCCTCGAGTTCTGCCTCAGGAACCCCCCCGGGCTCCTGATCGTCGACCTGTACCTTCCGGGGATGCACGGCCTCGAGGTCGTCCGCGAGGTGCGCGCGAAGCTTCCGAACACGAGGATCCTGGTGCTGACCGGCCATCCGGACGGCGACCTGCCCGCGCGCCTCATCTCCCAGGGCGTGCACGGGTTCGTGGACAAGACCGCGCCGATCAACTACCTGCTTCAGGCGATCGAGTCCGTCATCGCAGGCGGGATGTTCTTCGCGGCGCACGTCCCCCCGAAGGCGACGATCGGGGCGGCCCAGCAGCCCAAGGTGGAGCCCTCCGTCAAGGAGGGCCCCCAGACGACCTCGGTCGACGCGATCCAGACGCTCTCCGGGCGCGAGCTCGAGGTGGCCCGGCTCGTGGCCGAGGGCTATTCCTCGAAGGAGATCGCCGACAGGCTCGACCTGAGCGTGCGCACGGTCGAGAAGCACCGGGCGAACATCATGGACAAGATCAACGTGAAGGAGGTCGCGAGCCTCGTGCGCTGGT
>CAZNNO010000177.1:0-2578 GCA_964574435.1 uncultured Opitutaceae bacterium | reverse complement strand
GAAATGACGCTACCTCTGGCCGAAACGGCCACTCGATGCGTCACTCATCATTTGGTGATGAGTGACTCGGCGGTCGCCGCCGTCCTGACCCTACCTGTGGCCGGAAAACGGAGAAAGAATCCGATCGCCGACCCGGAATATGACGCTATCCCTGGCCGGCCCGAAAAACGATGACGCTACCTATGGCCGCAAATCAACAGAATTGGGCCAGAAAGCAATACTCGGGGTCAGGACGATACCGCGGTAGATAACTATCGCGGAAAGCGTTACGACGCAGGCGAGCTAGGATAAATCGCTCGCCGCTCAGAGCACAGCCTCGACGCCCACCATGTCGCGGACAACTGCTTACGATCTCAGGACCCCGCAATCTAAAAGAAACCAGGCTGACAAGCTTTGGCTTGTCTTAATCGGCGTTTTCACAAGCTATCACTTGTCCCATCATGAAGCGTGCCACGCAAGAAATCCTGCTCAAGGGACTCGATTCCGCGTCGCCCGCCTACTGGCTGCATATCGAGCGACCGCGGAACGGCCAGTGCGCGGGTGGCTGCGGGCGGTGCGCGAGGGCGTCGGTCTGAGCCAAAGGGAGGTTGCCACCAAGGCCGGGGTCAAGCAGCAGGCCGTCGTCCAGTGGGAAGACAGGGAGGCCAAACGAGCGATCACGATCGGAAGTCTTGAGCGGGCTGCCAACGCCATGAACTGCGAACTGGTGTACTTTCTGGTTCCTCGCCCCACGATGGCCAGCTCGTTCGCTGAGATCGCGATCGCTACGGATCCCACGGAAGCGCACCGGCGGGCGACCTCGCACTCGATGATCCTGGAGGGCCAAGCAGTTGAACCCGTTCCGGCCTCTGACGCTTTCCCCCCACCCCCGCCGTCCGGACAACACCGACAAACGACACTAGAGCTATCCTGTGAACGAGGTGGCCCTTTGTCCTGGAGAGGATAGACTTCATCGCCCAGCACTCTACCAGCGCAGGCATGCTTTGTCGTCGTGTCCAAACGGCACACTTATCTCTAATCGCGTGCCCGCGCCTTGCCGGCAACGAAAAGATACAATCCATAAAGACCAAAACCAAATGAACCGAAAGCAAATCGATGTGCCTTCGTATATGGGATCGGCCCCGAAAGAGGATTTAGCGCAAAGTCCACGTGCAACCAAACTCCCGTAAGCCACCAAAGCGTGAAAAGCGTAAACATGCTCAATGCTAGGCAAAACTGAAAACTCGGCTGCTTATCCTTCCAATGCACCTTAAGGCCAAATACAACCGCCGCGATAAAACACCCAACGTTGACGAACACCTCAATCGGAACTCGACTAACCACGGGAGCTCCCTGTTTGACCGGAATTGGAGTCTGTCGAATTCATACTCTCATTAACATATTGGTAATACCCGGATCCGAAGTCTGTGAATTGCAAGAATAATTGTCCGTTTTCTCCTCCGACGTAATCACTCATATCTCCAGCAATTTCTCCGGAAACATCACTACATTCTAACATCGCACCAGCGGTTCCCACAGCTACAGTCCAGCCGCCCAATCCCGAGGCCATAAAGGCTCCCGCGCCATAATAAGCCGTCGAGAGACCCGACGCCGCGACCCCATAAGCTGACGCAGCACCGGAGGCTGCAGCCCCGAAGGCCGACGCGATCGCAGGAGCCGCAGCCGCAGCGCCTATCGCTCCACCGGCGACGCATGCGCCGACCTCTCCGATTGTCGCCCCTAATTTTAACGAGCCGCTATATTGACCAAACGCATGATCTACGGCCGCAGCCGGATCTGGATTATTCGTCGCATTGCTTTCGTTGTTGACCTGGTTATAGCGAGCCCCAACTCCGGAATAATCGATTGGTCCGACAGGAAATGCGTCTTCCGTCTGCTGTTTGGCCAAGGCAACATAATCAATCGCGTCATCCCCCGGCGCTGCCTGACGTTCTGTGGGTTCGCCGCAAATAACCGTACCCTCCGGTACAGAGGTATTTAAGGCCGCCTCGAAACTGTCACCGACTTGCTCAAGCGAGCTCAATAGATCAAACGCTCCCGCTTTCTCGCGGTTCGTTTGAGCCTGCTCATCCTTAGCAACAACCGCAGCGTCTTGCCCAAACCAAGCGGTTGTCCCGGGAAGATAGTCCGCGCTATTCCCTGCGCTAATATAAACCCATTCGGAAGCCGGATCTTGGAGCGCCCCAGGTAGATAGGAGGCCCCGGTGTCCATGAAGCTCGCGTTACAAGCGTTGCATGAATAATTTTGCCAACGTTCTCGCAATTGCTCTTGCGCGTCAATTTGCGCCTGACTTGGACGTTCACATGGTTCTACGACACCGGCAGACGTGATCCAGGTATAACTCCCATCACTGGTACCACATCCATTGTAATCCCAATGATTAATCGCATTGTTGCGGCAAAATGCAAATAAATTGAATCCCCCCGCTTCCTCTGTCGGATCGCGCCCAATGAACCGACCGTGTTTTGGCTCGTAATATCTCCGGCCGTAGTAAGCTAAACCAGTCTCCCAATCCATATATTCACCCGAGAAGCCTATTGGATAGCTCGATAACGCCCCATAGGTGCTCAGTGCTCT
>CAZNNO010000176.1:0-2646 GCA_964574435.1 uncultured Opitutaceae bacterium | reverse complement strand
GTCAAGGCCCTTGGGCGCTAGGCGATGCTGGCCTTCCCTGCGGGGTTTAAGATCTACCTGGCGGTGGAGCCGGTGGACATGAGGAAGCAGTTTAACGGGCTATGGGCCCTGGCCGGGGAAAAGCTGAAGGAGAACCCGAGAAGCGGGGCGGTCTTCGTCTTCTGCAACAAGGACCGGGACCGCGTGAAGATGCTCTACTGGGACGGGACCGGGGTGTGGGTGATGGCGAAGCGGCTCGAGAAGGGCCGGTTCAGCTGGCCGGTCGGCAGCGACACCGTGAAACTCTCCGTGGCGCCCGAGGCGCTGACGATGCTCTTGGCCGGGATCGACCTGAAGGACGGTTGCCAAAAGGCGTGGTACGAGCGATAAAAGTGTTGACGCCATACGTATCCGTTATACAGATACATCTATGGCGGATGCAGCGCAACTGCAGGAGGAGATCGAGTCGCTGAAGAGCGAGAACTTGATCCTGCGCGCCCAGGTCGAGTGGCTGCAGAAGCAGGTCTTCGGCGGGAGGAAGAGCGAGAAGCTGGAGGATGCCCAGCTGGTCCTGAAACTGGGGCAGATGGAGAAGACCGCGGCCCGGCTGCCGCGGACGGTGACGAGTCACGAGCGCAGGGCCCCCAAGGAGCGGCCGATGCCGGCGGAAGCCTTTGCTCACCTGCCGGTCATAGAGGTGATTGAAATCATCCCCGAGGAGGTGAAGGCGCACCCGGAACGCTACGAGCGGATCGGCGAAGAACGCACCTTTGAGGTGGATCTGGTGCAGCCCAAGCTCGTGAAACGGGAGATCGTGCGTCCCAAGTATCGCCTGAAGGCTGACAAGCGGTTTGCTCCACTCGTAGCGCCGGCGCCGCCGAGGGCGGTCATGGGCGGGTACGCCTCGGCGGGGCTGATCGCCTGGGTGGCCCTGTCCAAGTACGTGGACCACCTGCCGCTCTACCGGCTGGAGCAGATGTCGTCGCGGTGGGGAGCCTCGATCAGCCGCCAGACGATGTGCGACTGGATCGAGGTGGCCTCTGACTGGCTGGAGCCAATTTACCGTCGGATGCTCACCAACTTGAGGGCAGGCGGCTACCTCCAGGCTGATGAAACCCCGATCCGCTGCCATGATCCCGATGAAAAGAAGGGGACGACGACGCAGGGCTGGCTTTGGGTCATCAGCCGACCCGGGGGCGACGTCGTCTTCGACTGGCGCCTGTCGCGTCGCCACGACGAGCTGAACACCCTCCTCGCCGATTATAAGGGCATCCTGCAGTCGGATGCCTACCAGGCCTATCCCAACTACGCCGAAGACCACGACGGCGTGGTCTGGGTCGGATGCTGGGCGCATGCCCGGCGCAAGTTTAACGAGGCCCAGCCCGAGGCGCCCAAGGCGACGCGGGTGATCCTCAAGCTGATCGCCAGGATGTACCGCCTCGAGCGGCAATGGGACGAGGGGGGACTCAAGGATCCCGCGGTGCGCTCCAGGCTGCGGACGGAAAACTTTGAGCGGACCCTCAAATGGCTGGCCGCGATCGCCGTGTCGGAGCGAAAGAAAGCCAGGCCACAGTCCCTCCTCGGAAAGGCGTGCGACTACCTCCTCACCTACTGGGATCCGTTGACAGCCCACCTGCGCCACGGCGAAACCCGCCTGGACAACAACCTGATCGAAAACGCGATCCGGCCGTCGGCCATCGGCAAGAAAAACTGGCTCTTTATAGGGCATCCCGACGCCGGCCAGCGCTCCGCGATCATCTACTCGATCGTCGTATCCTGCCAGCGCCACGGGAAAGACCCCCATGCCTACCTGCGCGACGTCCTCACCCGGCTGCCTGCTCTGACGAACCGCTTCGACCTGGACGCCCTGACGCCGGTCAACTGGCAGCCACAATAGCGTCCCGTCGGTCGTCACGATATGCTCACGCATGTCGTGACGAGCTAACCGTCCCAAATCGTCACGAGCAACGGGTCACAAGGGGGTACTCGGTCGGACGCTTACGATCTTCTCCGAAAACCTGTCGCTTAGATTTTTGACCCAAACGTCGTGCCCCAACTCCATTTTCCATCGCTCGCGTAGTCGTAAGGAGAAGAAGACCAAGCCGATCGCCACAAATGCAACGAGCGCCCCAAGGAGAAAGGCCTTCATGGATTAGGCGAACGTTGAGGCGAACCGCCCTAACGAGGGCGCGACTCCTGCCCCGCTAGAGGCGTGCCCGAGGAAAGGGTCGGTTCCGACGATTGGTTCGGCATTGTACTTAGAATCTTATCTTGAAAAGCGTATTCAAGGCGAGTGCCGCTGAATAAAGGAGTGCGATAACTGTCAAGAACCTGAAATTCCTGAATCGCCCCACAAGCATGAACGGGAGCGCAATAAGGACGGGGATAACGAGCGCCACCGTAACCGGTTGGAATGCAGAGACGCCAAGAGGCCATGCGACACTCGTATGTTCGCGTAGTTCTTCACGTCTATCACGCGTGGCCACTCGCCAGTTCGCGCTCACGAGGACTACGGTAGAGCACAAAAGTATCGGACCAGGGACCGTGGACCTTGTACCCACGGGTTTACACTTAATGATGTCCATTTGGTCGTGCCGAACGTTCGGGTGAACCGCTCTAAGGAAGGCGCGGCTCCTGCTCCGCTGGAGACGTGCCTGACGCGAGAGT
>CAZNNO010000175.1:0-2671 GCA_964574435.1 uncultured Opitutaceae bacterium | reverse complement strand
GGGAGAGACCGGGCCTGGCGGCGGATCGGGGGCAGTGGGCGGGCCGCGCTCCGGGCCGGGCCGGGCGAGTCCGTTACGCGTGGCGACCGGCGGCGACGCGAAAGGAGGTTCGCCAGGCCGTCGCCGCCGCTCGCCCGGCCCGGCCCGGAGCGCGGCCCGGAGCGGTTGAAGGAATTTAGGGAGAGCGGCCGCAAGCCAGTGAAAGGGGTTGGCGTACAACCACGATCTCTGATTGGATGCGTCCGCTCTCCCGCTGCCGCATGAAAAAAGGCTGTAAAGAAGACTTTAGAGGCGATTCGACCGCGCCGTGAGTCAAGAAGAGGTTGGACTGGTCCGGTCCGTCGGCCCAGGAACCAATGATCTTGCAAACTGAATGAACGCGGCTCGGCACTGAACGTTTTCTGGACTCGGGCGACCGAGTTGGGCGCGCGGGCAAAGAGGGAAAAAGACAAAGACAGCATTGAGGAAAAGAAAAAGGCGAGCTGTCAACAACGCGCTAGAACCTGATGGGTGACTGAACGGATCGCTTCGCAAGGCGGAGACGGTCTGGAATCACACGAACGAAATGAAGGGATCGAATGAAGCCTGTAAAGAAGAGATTTGTAGCCCGGAAAAAACCCGATTTAAAAATTGGGGACAAAAGCGTTTTGCCTGTTGACAACCGCCCTTCTAAATAACCTTTACGCAGCCGCCTTTCTCTCAACGAGTTCGAATCCCAGTTCTTCGGCCTGTTTGCGCAGGTGACGCATCCGATGTTCCTGTGCCTTGACGTCATAGATCGCCACATCCAGGGGCAGAAACTCCTCCTGATACTTGAGCATGTGGTAGACCACGCAGGCCAGTTTGTGGGCAGTCGCCGTGATGGCTTTGGGCGCGCCCAGATGGGCTCGCTTGCGCCGGTAGAAACGCCCCAGCCAGGTGTCGGTCTGTCCGGCGGCCAACGCCGCCAGACGCAGGAGGATCGAAGCGCGATTGACCACATGACGGGTCCGCCGGCTTAACCTCTTGCCTCCGCTAATCTTGGTGCCCGGGCACAAACCCAGCCAGGAACTAAAGGCCTTGGCGCTGCGCCACCGGCTCATGTCTACTCCGATTTCGGCCACAATCATCAACACGCTCAACAGATTCAAGCCACAGACCTTCATCAAATCCACCCCGCAAATGCGCCGCATCTGCTGGCTGAAGTCCACCGTCAGCGCGTTGTTGCCGTGCAACGGGCGCTCCCTCTTCTTCTTGGCTCCTTCGCTGCCGGGGACGGCGGCGGGCACGGGTTTGGCCGGCACGGGCGGCACTCCGGCTTTTTCCGCCGAGGCCATGGCTTTGAGGGCGGCTTCAATTTGCAGGTCGCAGTCCGCCAATTGGCTCTGGAAAAACCGCCACGCCTCCAAGTTCTGCCTCAGCGCAAACAGATGTTCCTCGGTGTAGTGTCCGGTCAACGCGGCTTCCATTTGCGGCACGGTGCTCTTCTTGATGCGTGGATCGCGCAACTTCACCAAGGCGGCCGGATCGCGTTGGCCGGCCAGAATCGCATCAATGATGCGCAATCCGGTTTCGCCATTGATGTCGCTCACGACCAAATGCAACTGGACGTTCATCTGCACCAGCGCCTTCTGCGCCTGTTGCAGATGGGACGCTCCTTCGCAGACTAAATCCGCCCGGTGCCGGCACAACACCCGCAAGCGCCGCACCGTCGCCTCCGGACGAAAGGCCCCGCGCAACAAACCGTAGGTGTGCAACTGCTGCAACCATTGGCAGTCCATCACATCGCTCTTGCGGCCCGGCACCTGCCGGACCGAGTGCGGGTCCACCAGGATGACTTCCATCCCGGCCGCCTCGATCTTGTCAAACAGGCTCATCCAATAAATCCCGGTGGCCTCCATCGCCACCGTGCGGACTTGGCAGCTCTTCAACCACTCGACCAGGGCGTCCTGATCTTGGGTGAATACTCCAAAGGAACGCACATGGGACTCGCCGGCCTTGACCGCCCGCGGCGGAACACAGACAAAGTTCTCCTTGGCGCCCACATCAATGCCCGCGGCCTGGAGATTGATTTGCTCCAGGCCGTCCAGAACGGCTTTGCGGGGATGTGGGGCCTTCTCCCGGCGCGGGCGGCGCCGGGTGGGAACGGTGGCTTTGTCGTGCGCTACGGCTTTGACCTTGTGCTTGGATGGATTCGTTTTCATCTCAGGACGTTGTAGTTGACTGCCTCTGCATAAGTAGTCTGACGTCCCGGTCCGGCCCTCGGGCGAAAAAGGATGCACTCTTCTAAACGGGATCGACCGTCAACGCTTGCGCGCCGCGGCCGTCACCAAGGCCTTCGCCGCCTAACCGAAGGAACCATACTAATGGACGGGCTGGATGCGCCGCACCAATGAACGACCGGTCTCAACTTCCGCCGGAACGCAGACGCGCCCCATTGGACAACGACGGGAAATACTGTCAAGTTACTTCCGCCTTCCCACAGGCGAAGCCTGTTAAGGTACTAATGGGTGACCCCTTTACAAACCACTCCCTGATTCCTGTTCATGGGGCTCCGGTTTTGGGTTATCGCTTTTTGCCATCGGAAAAAGGGACAAAAAGCGCAAACGGTGACCGAACAATATCATCCCCCGTCCCATTGTTGTTTATCCTATCAGGGCCATCGCTCCACATCATTACTTTTACATCAATG
>CAZNNO010000174.1:0-2688 GCA_964574435.1 uncultured Opitutaceae bacterium | reverse complement strand
AGCTCCTCCGCCTTGGCGATCGCCCCCTTCATCCCCTTCGCGCCCTCGGTGAGCACCAGGCGCGCGCCCAGCACCTTGAGGATCTTCTTGCGCTCGTTGGTCATCGTCTCGGGCATCGTCAGGATGAGCTTCAGGCCCTTGGCGGCGGCGACGAACGCGAGCGCGATGCCCGTGTTGCCGCTCGTCGGCTCGATCAGGACCGTGTCCTTCGTGATGCGCCCGCTCTTCAGCGCGTCGTCGATCATCGCAAACCCGATCCGGTCCTTGACGCTCGACAGCGGGTTGAAGAACTCGAGCTTGAGCAGAATTTCCGCCTGCGCGCCGTGGGCGGCCGCGGTCCGGTTGAGGCGGACGAGCGGCGTGTTGCCGATCGTCTCGGTGATATCGTTGTATATCTTGGCCATATGGATTGTGGGTTTTGTCTGTTCTGGTTTGGAGTAAAGGGGCTGCCGGGGCGCTAGATCGCGTAGTCCTCGTCAAACGAGTGGGCCTGCCTGAGGCGCAGGCGCACGAGGTCGTTCACGCCGAGGTTCAGGTCCGCGAGCTCCGAGCGGGAGATCTCGACCTCGACCTGCTCCCGGCTCTGGACCTGCTCGAGGAGCAGCCTCGCGTGGGGTCCCGCGGCGTGGATGTGGCGCACGATGGCCGAGAGCCCCGAGCCGCCCGCGTCATGGGGCGTCACCTCGATGTCGTGGGGGCGGACGTAGATCTGCCCGTCCGCGCCGGCCGGCTCGGGACCGGCGGCGCGGCGCCGGGCGCCCTCGAGCGCCGGGGCCCGCAGCACGTTCACGTTCCCGAGGAACTGGTAGACGAACGGCGAGGCCGGCTTGTCGTAGACCTGCTGGGGCGTGCCCACCTGCTCGACGTGCGCCTTGTTCATGATCACCACCTCGTCGGCGATCTCCAGGGCCTCCTCCTGGTCGTGCGTGACGAAGATCGTGGTCAGCTGGATCTCGTCGTGGAAGCGCCGGAGCCAGCGGCGCAGGTCCTTGCGAACCCGCGCGTCGAGGGCGCCGAAGGGCTCGTCAAGCAGGAGCACCTTGGGCTCGACGGCGAGCGCGCGCGCGAGGGCCACCCTCTGGCGCTCCCCTCCCGAGAGCTGCGAGGGGAACCGGCCGGCCAGGCCGTCGAGCTGCACGAGCTCGAGGAGCCTGTGGGCGCGCTCCGCTATGGCCTCGCGCGAGGGCCTCTCGCGGCGCCGGCGCACCCTGAGGCCGAAGGCCACGTTCTCGAACACGGACATGTGGCGGAAGAGGGCGTAGTGCTGGAATACGAATCCGACCCGCCTCCTGCCCGCCGGCAGGTCGGTCACGTCGTCGCCGTGGAAGAGGACACGGCCGCTGCCCGGGTCCGGGAACTCCAGGCCGGCGATGATCCTGAGGAGCGTCGTCTTACCGGAGCCCGACGGGCCAAGCACGGCGACGAGCTTTCCCTGCGGGACGTTGAGGTCGACGCCGTCGAGGGCCGTGTAGGCCCCGAACTTCTTGTGGATTGCGTGCGCCTCGATGCTCATGCGGACCCGCTCTCTCTCCACTCGATGACCGACTTTATGGCGAGCGTCAGGAGGGCGAGGAGCGCGAGGAGCGAGGCCACCGCGAACGCCCCGGCGATGTTGTACTCGTTGTAGAGGATCTCGACGTGGAGCGGCATCGTGTTGGTCTCGCCCCGGATGTGCCCGCTGACGACCGAGACCGCCCCGAACTCCCCCATGGCGCGGGCGTTGCACAGGATGACCCCGTAGAAGAGGCCCCACCTGATGTTCGGGAGCGTGACGCGCCAGAAGGTCTGCCATCCGCTGGCCCCCAGCGTCACGGCCGAGTACTCCTCGTCCGTGCCCTGCGCCTGCATGAGCGGGATGAGCTCGCGCGCGACGAAGGGGAACGTGACGAAGGTCGTGGCCAGGACAATCCCGGGAACCGCGAAGATCACGCGGATGTCGTGGGCGATGAGCCAGGGCCCGAGCCAGCCCTGCGCGCCGAAGACGAGGACATAGATGAGCCCCGAGATGACGGGCGACACCGCGAAGGGCAGGTCGATCAGCGTCGTCAGGAGGCTCTTTCCCCGGAACTTGAACTTCGCGATCGCCCAGGCCGCGGCGATCCCGAACACGACGTTGGCGGGCACGACGATCGCCACCGTGAGGAGCGTCAGGCGGATCGCCGCCAAGGCGTCGGGCTCGCGGATCGTCGCCAGGAAGAAGGAGCCGCCTTTCTCGAAGGCCTGCGCGAAGACGACCGTTATCGGGAGGACGAGGAAGAAGGCCAGGAACGCGAGCGCCACTCCCGTGAGCGCCCAGCGCGCCCACGCGGGGTCCCTCGTCGCGCGCGGGAGCGCGGCGGGGGCGGTGCGGTGCGGGAGCGTTGATGGGATTGCGGAGGCCAATGGAGGGGGGATGAGGGTGTGGGGCGGCGGTCCCGGGGGGCAGGGGAGACTTGGCGGGAAGGCCCGGGCCCCCAACAGGTAATCACGTCATATTGCGTGGAAGCGGCGGCTCCATTTCTGGAGGAGGTTGATGAGGAGCAGCAGGACGAACGAGGAGACCAGCATGACGACCGCGATCGCGGTCGCGCCCCGGTAGTCGTACTGCTCGAGCTTGGTGATGATCAGCAGCGGGACAATCTCGGTGCGCATGGGCATGTTGCCCGAGATGAAGACGACCGAGCCGTACTCGCCGAGCGCCCGCGCGAA
>CAZNNO010000173.1:0-3181 GCA_964574435.1 uncultured Opitutaceae bacterium | reverse complement strand
TCGAGCAGCCGACCGGCGCCAGCACGCACTTGCGGTGGGGCCGGTCCGCGAATTCGCGCAGTATCGGCGACGCACGGTAGGCCCGCTGCGTCTGCGCCGCCCACCAGCCGTCCTCCATGATGACAGTCATAGGCGCGGAGGTCGTGCCGGAGGTGTTCTCGTACTCGAAGCGGCGGTCCGCGAGGCCGCGCTCGACCTCCCTGTAGTCCTCGAAGAACGACTGGTGGCCGCTCTCGACAATCTCGCGCTTGGACAGCGCCGGAATCTCCCGGTAGCAGGACCATCTGAGCGCCTCCCGGTGGAGCGGGAACCGCCGGCCGTAGATCGGGCTCCTGGAATAGATCAGCCGAATCTCCCGCTCGAGGGGCTCGGGCAGCGTGTCCGCCGCGGCGGACACGCCGAGCGCGGCCGGGCTGTTGGCGAATTGGGAGGCGGTCATGCCGGTGCGGGATTCTGGACCACGGGGAAAGGTGACGCCTATGTAATGCCGGGTCGGCGTTTAGTCAAACGACGCGAGTTCCGCCGAAGACCATGAGCGCGGCGACCGAGAGGCTGTGGGTTATCCCGCCGTTGCGCGCCAGGGCGATGGCCTCCGCGACGCCCGACTTCAGGACCCGTATCTCCTCGTCGCTGTCCCAGTTGACGGCGCTCGTGGGGACCGCCCCCTCGACCAGCACGAAGTGGCACCGGTTGTCCTGTATCGCGGGATTCGGAAAAACGCTTCCGATCAGGCTCGCGCGGCCCCCGCCGTATCCAGTCTCCTCGGCCAATTCCCTGACCCCGGCGGCAACCGGATCCTCGCCCCTCTCGATCACCCCGCCCGGCAGCTCGAGCGAAAGCGCGTTCGAGCCGAATCGGAACTGGCGCACCAGCACGATCTCCTTCGCCGGCGTCAGCGCGACGACGTTGACCCAGTCCGGCGCGTGCGCCACGACGAAGTCCTTCTCCGTTCCCCTCACGGGATGGCGAAACCGCACGCTCTTCAGATCCAACACGCGCGTCGAGAGGAGCACCCGCTCGCCCTCGCGCACCCACCGGGAAGGCTCCCCGGTGATCACTTCTTCTCTGGCAGCTTCAGCTTCTCGCCAACCTTGAGGTGGGTCCAGCTGACTCCCGGGTTGACCGACGTGAGGTCGGAGAGCGAAACCCCGTTTGCGCGCGCAATCTTTGCACCGGTGTCGCCCGGCTTGACAATGTACTCGCCTGGGCCGGCGACCGCGGGCTCGCCCCTGGGTCCCTTCGCGGCCTTCGCGACGTGGGACTCCTCGATGTGCTTGACCTTCTCGTCGAGCGTGGCGAGCTCGGTGCCGAGCTGGTTAACGGCCGCCTGCGTTGAATTCTGGAGTGTCTGGATGTCCCGCGCGGCCTTGTCGCTCGCGGCCGAGGCAGATGCCACCTGTGACGCGATGTCGTCTATTTTCGCGACCTTGTCGGCCTGAGCGGCGAGCGTCTGCTTCACCTTTGAAAGGCTGATGGCCGAGTAGCCTCCTATGATGAGCGCCACGGCGCCAATTATGACGCCGCCGATCGGGAGGAGGCTGTTATTTTCGCGGGAAATAGTGTCCATGGATAGTAGTTGTAGGAGATGTTAGGAGAGACGGAAAAACCATGGTACGCAAGCAGATTGCGCTCTTTTGGACATCGCGTCTTGACTCCCCCGGGAAAGCGCCCTGCGTTGGCCCATCACCCCGGGGTGTAGCTTAGCCTGGTAGAGCGCCTGGTTTGGGACCAGGAGGTCGCAGGTTCGAATCCTGTCGCCCCGACCACTTTTAATCAGCCGCCGGGCGCAGCCTGAAGGCGGCCCGTTGAGGCGGGGGCAATCGGTGAAACGCCAGCAAGCTGCATGAGATCGCGCAACGTCTCTTGAGGGCCTCCGACATTCCCGAGGCGTCGGGGAGATTAACGACGTGATGCACGGCGGCGCCTCCCGCCTGCGCCGCCCCGCGCGCCGGTCCAAGCGCCCGCTCAGCAGGCAGGCGGCGCCCTCGGCTGGCGGCGGGAGCGCGCGGCGGCCAGGCCGCTGCTCTTTCTTGCTTATCCCGGCAAACGTAACCTTCATAGGCTTTCATTTTCCAAGATAATCGTCCTTACCTATTGGCCCAACACCACTCGAGAATCATGATCGAATTCAGCAAAAAGATACTGTTCGTCGGCTACGGCGCGGTCGCGGAATGCACGCTCCCGATCCTCTTCAACCTGATCAAGGTGGACCCGAAGAACGTCACCGTGATCGATTTCGAGAGCAAGGAGGAGAAGCTGAGCCAGTGGACCTCGAAGGGTGTCCGCTACATCCGCGACCGCGTGACCGAGGAGAACCTCGACTCGCTGCTCGGCAGGCACGTCTCGGCCGGCGACATCCTGATCGACCTGGCCTGGAACATCGACGCCTGCGAGATACTCCAGTGGTGCCACGACCGCGGCGTCCTCTACATCAACACGTCGGTCGAGGTCTGGGACCCCTATGCTGGCGGCAGGAAGCACCCGACGCAGCGCACACTCTACTGGCGCCACATGAACGTGCGCCGCATGACCTCAAAGTGGAAGGAGAAGGGCGCGACCGCGGTCGTCGAGCACGGCGCCAATCCCGGGCTCATCTCACACTTCACCAAGCAGGGCCTGATCGACATCGCGGGCGCGCTGGTCGGCGAGAAGAAGGCCAAGGGCAGGAGGGCCGAGGTCCTCCAGGGCCTCGCCGCCGCGGGAAAGTTCAACTACCTGGCGAAGGAGCTCGGGGTCAAGGTGATCCACTGCAGCGAGCGGGACACGCAGATCACGGACGTGCCGAAGCAGATCGACGAGTTCGTCAACACCTGGAGCATCGAGGGCTTCCGCGAGGAGGGAACCACCACCGCCGAAATGGGCTGGGGAACCCACGAGAAGAAGCTTCCCGCCTTCGCCTACCGACACAAGGACGGCCCGAGGAACCAGATCTGCCTCGCCCGAATGGGGATCAACACCTGGGTGCGTTCCTGGGTGCCAAATTACAGCATCGTCGGCATGGTGGTCCGCCACGGCGAGGCCTTCACGATCTCGGACAAGCTCACGGTCTGGGAGGGAAAGAGGGCGGTCTACCGCCCCACGGTCCACTATGCCTACTGCCCGTGCGACGAGGCGGTCGTCTCGCTGAACGAGCTGCGCGGCTACAACTACCAGCTGCAGCCGAAGCTCAGGATCATGAACG
>CAZNNO010000172.1:0-3353 GCA_964574435.1 uncultured Opitutaceae bacterium | reverse complement strand
GGCACCGACGTCGCCGTCTCGATCACGGTCGAGGCCGACCTCAAGACGTGAGCGCGGATGAGCTCCAGGCCCTGATCGACGACGCGACCTACGACTACGTATCCGGAGAGCCGGCGGGGGCGCTCGAGAAGCTCGGGCGCGCCACAGCGGAGGAGCCCGGATCGTTCGAGGCCTGGCATGCGCTCGCGGAGATAAACCTGGGGCTGCGCCACCTGGACGAAGCCCTCGCGGCCGGCGAGAGGGCGCACGCGCTCAGGAAGGACGACCCGCTCGTCATCGCGACCCTGTCCCGCATCTGGATGGAGCGCGGCGACAAGGCGCGCGCCGAGCACTTCGGGGCGATGGCCAGGGTCCAGGGCTGGAAAGAGGAGCTGAGCGCCCCTCCCCCGGCCGATGCAGGCGGGTTGCGTTGAGGCGCCTCGCCGCCCGTTGACACGGCAAGCGTGCCGCAGGTATTTTGGCGGACAGAAACCGGATGATGGAAACCCCTTCGTATACGCTGGAGTTCGAGAAACCCCTCCGCGACCTTGCCCGCCAGCTCGACGAGCTCCGCCAGCAATCCGTGGAAACCAACGTGGACATGATCCAGGAGGCGCGCTCGATCGAGAAGAAGATCGAGGCGATGCAGCGCGAGATCTATTCGAACCTCACGCCGTGGCAGAAGGTGCTCCTCGCCCGGCATCCGAAGAGGCCCTACGCTCTCGATTACGTGTCCCTCATCTGCAAGGGATTCCACGAGCTCCACGGGGACCGGATGTTCAACGATGACCGGGCCCTGGTTGGCGGCACCGCCTTCTTCGACGGGCACGCCGTGATGATCGTCGCCCAGCAGAAGGGGCGGGATCCCAAGGAGAGGATCAGCCGCAATTTCGGGATGGCTCACCCCGAGGGATATCGCAAAGCGCTGAGGATAATGAGGTTGGCCGAGAAGTTTGGGATCCCTGTCCTGTCGTTCATCGACACGCCCGGCGCCTTCCCCGGGGTCGGCTCGGAGGAGCGCCACGTGTCGGAGGCGATCGCCGTCAACCTGCGCGAGATGGCCATGCTGAGGACGCCGACGATCTCGGTCGTCGTCGGCGAGGGCGGCTCCGGCGGGGCGCTCGGCATCGGCGTCACCGACCGTGTCCTCATGTTCGAGAACAGCTACTATTCCGTGATAACGCCCGAGGGCTGCGCCGCCATCCTCTGGAAGGACGGCACCGCTGCTCCGAGGGCCGCCGAGGCGCTCAAGGTGGACGCCGACGACCTGGAAAAGCTCGGCGCCGTGGACGAGGTCATACCGGAGCCCCTTGGCGGCGCCCACAACGACCCGGCGCAGGCGGCCGCGACGCTCAAGTACTCGCTTCACAAGCACCTGAACGACCTGCGCGCCCTGGACCTGGACACCCTCCTCGAGACGCGCTACGAGCGCTACCGGCACATCGGCACCTACGAGGAGGCCGGGATCATAAAGTCCTGACCCGGAGGCCCGGCGCCTCAGCGCCGGACGGTCAGGAGCTCTATCCTCGCGGCCCGCGCCATCGCGGGGTCGACCTCGACCAGCGCCGCGGAGATCCGGACATCCCCGGCCGCGACCTCGAAGCGCCGCGGCATCCCGTCCATGAAGCGCGCGATGACGGGGCTCACCTCGCGCCCGAGGACGCTCGCATAGGGGCCGGTCATCCCCACGTCGCACATGAAGGCCGTGCCCTTCGGCAGCACGCAGGCGTCGGCCGTCGGGACATGGGTGTGGGTGCCGAGGACCGCGGTCACGCGCCCGTCAAGGTGCCAGCCGAGGGCCTGCTTCTCCGACGTCGCCTCGGCGTGGATCTCGACGACGATCGCGTCCGCCTGGCCCCGAAGGCGCTCGACCATCCTGTCGGCGCAGAGGAAGGGGTCCTCCGCCTTCATGTTCATGAACTGGCGGCCGAGCACCGTGAAGACCGCCACCTTGAACCCCCGCGACTCGACCACCACATGGTCCCAGCCCGGGCAGGAGGCCGGCAGGTTGGCGGGCCTGCACACCCGGTCGATCTGCGAGATCTCGTTCTCCCAGCCGCGCTGGTCCCAGACGTGGTCGCCGAGCGTGACCGCGTCGACCCCCGACTCGAGGAGCGAGCGGGCGATGGTGCCGGTTATCCCCGCGCCGGCCGCGGAGTTCTCGCCGTTCGCGATCACAAAGTCCAGGTCGCGCTCGCGCCGCATTCGCGGCACCTTCTCCTCGACGATCTCGCGTCCGGGCTTCCCCACGATGTCGCCTATGAAGAGGAGCTTGAGCACGCCCTGAAATTGATCGCGCGGACCGGGCGCGCCAGCCAATTCCAGCCCGTGCTTCCCCGACCCCCTCCCATTCCCGAGGCTTGCCTCGCGGCGCCCGAAGTACTCAGATGGACGGCTTTTTTACAAGGCGCATCCCCATGAAAACCCGCACGTCCCCAACGCCGTTTCCAAAGGCCGAGATCGGCCGCGAAATGAAGGGCTCCGACGCCGTCGTCGAATGCCTCATCCGCGAGGGCGTCGACGTCATCTTCGCCTACCCGGGCGGAGCCTCCCAGGAGCTCCACCAGTCGCTCGCCCGAACGGACAAGATCCGCGTCATCCTGCCGCGCCACGAGCAGGGCGGCTCGTTCGCGGCCGAGGGCTACGCGCGCGCCACCGGCAAGGTGGGCGTGTGCATGGCGACCAGCGGCCCGGGCGCCACGAACCTGGTCTCGGCGATCGCCGACGCGTACATGGACTCGATCCCCCTGGTCGCGATCACCGGCCAGGTGAAGAAGGAGTTCATAGGCAAGATGGCGTTCCAGGAGACCGACTTCTTCGGGATGACGCTGCCGATCGTGAAGCACTCGTACCTGGTCATGGACGTGAATGAGCTGCCGCGGATCATGAAGGAGGCGTTCCACCTGGCCCGCACCGGCAGGCCGGGGCCCATCGTGATCGACATCCCGAAGGACGTGCAGCAGGCACGGTTCCAGCCCGTCTTCCCGGCGTCGACCGAGTTCCGCAATCCCCTGCTCTCCGAGGCGCACCGCGCCCCGGACGAGGTCCTGCAGAAGGTGCTGGCGCTAGTCGCCGGAGCGCGGAAGCCGGTCATCTACGCCGGCGGCGGGATCGTCTCGGCGGACGCGCACGCGGAGCTCCGGGCCTTCGCGGAGAGGGCGAACATCCCCGTGGCGACGACGCTCATGGGCGTCGGCTGCTTCCCCGAGAGCAGCCCGCTCTCGATGCAGTGGTTCGGCATGCACGGCGCCGCGTACGGGAACTGGGCCGTCGACGAGGCCGATCTGCTGCTCGTTGTCGGCGCGCGCTTTGACGACCGGATCACGGGCGACACGCGCAAGTTCGCCGCCCAGGCGACCATCGTCCACATCGAC
>CAZNNO010000171.1:0-3359 GCA_964574435.1 uncultured Opitutaceae bacterium | reverse complement strand
TGTGCCACCAGTAGAAAACCTGGGCGGCGACGAAGATCGCCGAGAACGTGCTGGTCACGATGCCCACCAGAAAGGTGAACGAGATGTCGCGAAGGACGCCGCTGCCGAAGACCCAGAGCGAGAGCGCGGCCAGGAAGGTGGTCGAAGAGGTCATTATCGTCCGCGCGAAGACCTTGTTGATCGCGCTGTTGACAATGTCGCGGAGGGTGCCGGTCGGGTTGAGCTTGAGCTCCTCGCGGATCCGGTCGAACACCACGACGGTCTCGTTGATCGAATAGCCGGCTATGCACAGGATCGCGGCCACCATGGGCGCCGAGAACTTGTGGTCGGTCAGCACGAAGACCCCGATCGTCATCAGGATGTCGTGCAGGATGGAGACCATCGCGCCGACGCCGAAGCCGAACTCGAAGCGGAAGGCGATGTAGAAGAGGATGGTCAGCATCGACACGGCGATGGCCTTGACGGCGTTGAGCATGATCTCCCTGCCGATCGAGGCGCCGACGTGCTCCTCACCCGCCTTCACGAGGCCGGCGCTCGGGTACCTCTTCTGGAGGGCGTCCAGCAGGACCTGGGACTTGCCCTCCGGGGTCTCGACCTTGAGCTGCTCGCCGCCGCCGGCGAGCGAGCTCTCGTAGGCGACATTGATCTCGCCGACCTTGGCGGCGTCCGCGACGTTGCGGATGTCGCCAACGTCCAGGCGCTCCTTGTACCTGACCGTCACCACGTCGCCGCCCGAGAAGTCGACGCCGAAGATGGCGCTCCCCTCGTAGAAGGTGACGCCCATCCCAACGACGACCAGCAGGCCCGATCCGATGAAGGCGGGCTTGCCGTACTTGACGAAGTCCACGTGGATGGACTTGAGCAGGTGGCGCATGGTGATCTTCTTGATGGTGCCCGAGTCGATGAGGAGCTCCATCAGCAGGTGCGCCGTGATCAGCACGGTGAACATCGTCGAGAGCACGCCTATCGCCAGCGTCACGCCGAACCCGCGGATCGGCCCGGTGCCGAGCCAGATCATGATTGCGCAGATGATGAGCTGGACGATGTGCGCGTCGATGATCGTCATCAGCGCCTTCATGTAGCCCGCCTGGTTGGCGTTGGAGAGGGATTTGCCCGCTGCCAGCTCCTCGCGCATGCGCTCGAAGATCAGGATGTTGGCGTCAACCGCCATGCCGACCGTCAGCACGATGCCGGCCAGGCCCGGGAGGGTCATGGTGGCGCCAATGTTCGCCATGACGCCGAGAATGATGACGAGGTTGACGGCCAGGGTGAATACCGCCACGAGCCCGCCCGTCGTGTAGAAGGTGACCATGAACGCCGCGACGAGGCTCAGGGCGATCACGGAGGCCCTGATGCCGCTCGAAACGGCGTCCTCGGCCAGGGACGGCCCCACCTCGAACTGGCTCCTCACGATGAGCGGCAGGTCGAGCGGGTTGTTGAGGTCGTTCGCCGTGTTGAAGGCCTCGCGCTCGGTGAAGGTCCCCTCGATGATCGCGTCGTTGCCGTCGATCTCCTGCTTGACGCTCGCAACCTGGACCAGCGTGCCGTCCAGGCACACGGCCATCTCGCCGTAGCGGCCCGTCGACGGGTCTCCGCTGGCGGCGATCTCGCGGGTCACCTCGGCGAACCGCTTGCCGCCGGCGTTTGTGAAATGCAGGCCGATGATCGGCTTCCCGTAGGCGTCGCGCTGGACGACCGAATACGCCATGATCTCGCCCGTCATCTCAGGGATCCGCTTGACGAAGTATTCCTCGGCCCGGTCCGTGCCGTCAGGCAGCTCGTGGTCGTAGACCTTTAGCTCGTAGCCCGGGGGGACCTCGCCGGGGCGCGAGGTGGCGGGAGAGGCGAAGGGGCACACCATCCGGAAGTCGAGCCTCGCGGGCTTCTTCAGCTCGTCGAGCACGTCCGGGTTGTCCTTGGTGTTGACGCCGGGCAGCTGGACCTCGATCCGGTTGTTGCCGACGGCGCGGACCAGGGGCTCGGCCACGCCCATCGAGTTGATGCGCGCCGTGATGATGTCGATCGCCTTGGAGAGCTTCGCCTGGTTGGCGCTGTCCACGTCAAGCCCCGCCGTCTTGTTGCCAAGGTCGGCCTCGAGCGTGAAGCCCACGCCGCCCTTCAGGTCGAGGCCCATCTGGAGCCGAGCCCTTGAGCTGTCGAGCAGGTACTTGAGCAGGATGTCGTTGCGCTTTGACACGTTCTTGAGCGACTCCTCAAGGCGCACGTCCGGGAAGAACTGGCTCAGGTCTATCCTCTCGTCCCGTCCAATCTGCTTGAGCGCCATGTACTCGCTCGGCGCCGCGCCGGACTTCCAGACCGCGGCCGCCCGGTCCAGGAGCTTGTCGAATTCCGCCGTCCTCGCGGTCGCGTGGGACTTCGCGTATTCGGGGAACGGGATGTCCTTCAGGGGCATCAGCGCGAAGACGGCCCAGCCCAGGATCACCAGGCTCAGGACAATCTTCCAAAGGTTGCGTTTAAACATGTCGGATGTGGGTTAAGGGGGTTTGCTTCCGCGCCCGCTCGCGGTCGCTGCGCCGTCGGGGCGGATACTCATCCGCCCGGGGGGTCGGCGCGGTTGGCTAGGAGGACTTCTTCTCCTCGGAGCCGGGCTTCTTCGTGACCGCCTGGATGAAGCCCTTGCCGACCTCTATCTTGGTGTTGTCGGCGATCCGCACGACGAACCGGTCGTCCTTCACGTTCGTGATCACCCCGTAGATCCCTCCGGTCGTGATCACCTCGTCTCCGGATTGCAGCGTGGTGAGCATCTTGTCATGCTCCTTTTGCTTTTTCCTCTGAGGCGCAATGAACAGGAAGTAGAATCCGGCTATGAACAGCAGCCAAACGACGATCATCGAAGGCGGAAATCCCGCGCCGGGGGCCGGAGCGGCTGTCTGGGCAATCATTTTAGTCATTTCGTATTGCGTTCTTACAAAGAGAAAACACGCATCTAACTAAATTCACACTTCTGAAGGCAAGCCCTCAATGGACGGCCCTCCCTGAAAACTTGAAAAGCAAATCCGCATCCGCCTGGTCCGCAGCCAAATCCGAGGAGCTCTATGGGTTCAAGCGCTGGGGATCGGGCCACCTTTCGGTCGACCCCGAGGGCTTCGTGAACGTCCAGCCCCTGACCGACGGGCGAAGCATCCGGGTCCTCGACGTGGTGACCGAGGCACTCGGGATGGGGCTCAAGGCCCCGATGGTGATCCGCTTTCAGGACCTCCTGCGCCACAGGGTCATCCAGCTCAACGAGGTGTTCCAGAAGGCCATCAAGGAGGAGAACTACCGGGGGTCCTACCGGGGGGTGTTCCCGATCAAGGTGAACCAGCTGCGCGAGGTGGTCGACGAGATCGTCGCGGCCG
>CAZNNO010000170.1:0-3395 GCA_964574435.1 uncultured Opitutaceae bacterium | reverse complement strand
TTCACAAATGAGGTGGGGACAAAAGTGGGGGTCTGGTTGCCGGCGGGGTCGACAAGATACACATGAAGGTCATGGAGGTTGGCAAGCATCGCGACGAGAACCTGCGTGAACTGATCTTGGGAGGTTGCCTGAAGGGCCATGGGGCGATAAGTGTCGCGCAGTGCGGACCAGTCGATGTTCTTGTAGACGAAGTAGGAGTAATTCTGATCGAACTTCTGCCACAGAAAATCGAATTGGTCGGCGTAGGATGCCGAGGCGGGGGACTGCAACCCTGAGGACACGTAGTTGCAGCTCCCAAGGAGCGCCAAGGGCAGAAGCAGCAAGAGAAGGCGGGCAGAGGCCACAAACAATCCCATGAACTCCTTGCCAGGTCGCGAAGCAAAGGTGCGGGAAAAACAAGAGCGGCAGCAAGCTCTGTGTGCAGGTTCCATCTGGGTTGCTCGTCCACGTGTTTTCCGGGACCCCGTCCCAACTTAAGGAGACGCGTGAAGGATAGCACTACTTTGTTCGCGATTCAATTCAGACTTTAGGGAGCGGACCGGCGCGGGATCAGCGGGCGAGGATGGTTTCGTTGCCGAGGATGCGGTAGAGGGTGGAGCGGGAGATGCAGAGTTGGCGGGCGGCGCGGAGCTTGTTGCCGCGATTTAGGTCGAGGACGTATTGGACGTGGTGGCGGATGATGGCGTCGAGGGAAAGGTTTTCTATGCGGCTGGCAGAGTGGAGGTCGGGCATCGTCTCCGATTGCACTTCATGATTCGTGGGTAGGGAGAGGTCGTCGGGGCGGATGACGCCGTTTTCGGCTTCGAGCAGGGCCGCTTCAAGCACCGAGGCCAGCTCGCGGACGTTGCCGGGCCAGTTGTGCTGGAGGAGGCGGGCAAGCGTGCCGGGGCCGAGGATGACGGAGCGCTGTTGATAGCGGAGGCAGATGCGGTCGAGCAGGGACTGGGCGAGTGAGGCGATGTCTTCACGGCGCTGGCGCAAGGGGGGAACGGCGAAGCGGACGGCAGTGAGACGGAATGCGAGGTCGGGCAAGAGCAGTCCCTGACTGGACATTTGGCGGAGCGATGTCTGCGAGGACGCAAGCAGGACGGCGCTGCTTGAGGGACGGTCTTGAAGACTTTTCAGGACGGCGAGCAGAAGGCCCTGGCCCGGAGGGGCGAGCAGGTCGACGCGATCGAGATAGGTGAAGCCGGCTAGCGTCGAAGGGTCGGCATCGGCGACCAGCCATTCGCGGGCGTCGTGGCGCTGAAAGGTGGATGCGGTGAGGGGCGAGCGGCTGAAGAGATAGCGTGCGAGGGTTTGCTTGCCGGATCCGGGTTCGCCTTCAAACGTGGCGACCTGGACGTGGGGCGCGGCCATTTCGGCCTGCATGATGAGCTTGCGCCAGGCCGCGCTAATCCCCACATGATTGGCAGAGTGCGGCGAGTCGGCATCTACAAGCGTGAGTGCTGGAGTGTTGGGTTGAAATTGGGAGGCGACGTGGATGGATTTCAACTTAGATCGCCTCCCGGGCCTCAAAGTGTCGTAGCAGGCCAACAGTTCTCTTATCGGCGACGGCACAAAAAGCATGAACCGGAGAGGATGGTTTCTCTCTGGTTCAGGGGGTTCAGGAATTCTGTGCTGGCGAGAATCTTCTCCGGCTTTAGCGATGGCGCTTGGAAGGCTCGTCGGAGAAGATTTGGCCGTCGCGGATATGCACAACCCGATGGGCGAAGTCGGCGATGTCCGGCTCATGGGTAACCAGCACGATGGTGTTGCCATTGGCGTGCAGAGTGTCGAGCAGGGCCATGATCTCGAGTCCGGTTTTGGAGTCGAGGTTGCCGGTGGGCTCGTCGGCCAGGATGATGGAGGGGTGGTTGACGAGAGCCCGGGCGATGGCGACGCGTTGGCGCTGGCCTCCGGAGAGCTCGTTGGGCTTGTGGTTCATGCGCGATTCGAGGCCGACGTCGGTGAGCGATTCCTTGGCGCGGGCGATGCGCTCGGCCGCGGGGGTGCCGTTATAGATGAGGGGCAGCTCGACGTTGTGCAGCGAAGTGGCGCGGGCCAGCAAATTGAAGGTCTGAAAGACGAAGCCGATCTCCTTGTTGCGGATGCGCGCGAGCTGATCGTCGTCCAGTTCGCTGACCAACTGGCCGTTGAGCCAATAGCGGCCCTTGGAGGGGGTATCGAGGCAGCCGATAAGGTTCATGAGCGTGGATTTGCCTGAGCCCGAGGGACCCATGATGGCCACATACTCGTTGTGCTTGATGCGCATGGAGACTCCGCGCAAGGCCTGCACCTGCTGCTCGGAGCCCATATCGTAGGTGCGCCAAAGGTCTTCTACCACGATAACGTCGCCGGTGGGCGGAGCAACCGGCTGCACAAGTTCTTCGCTGTTAATGCTTTCAAGAGCCATCGATTTTCATCCTTTGTCTTCTGCGATCCTTGCCAGAAAACTGAAAAGAGTCCGGGCCTGAAGGCCGGATTATTTTCGCGTTCTTTTCAGGGGGTTGAAACCCCCTGCTCCCTCCGGTAATCCCCGGCTCACTCCGCAAAAAATCTCTTCTGTTTCAAGTGCGGAAAAAAGCATACCCGCGTTGATTCCGTTGATCTCATGCCAGGGATAAATCCCTGGCCTAGCGTCCCGAATTAGGAGTTTCCGCTTGCTCCTGGGACCACCGGTTTGGCGGTGTCGCGCTTGACCAGGGCGTTGCTCTTCAAGGCGCGCAGCGTCTTGTAGGGGCCGGTGACGATCTCCTGGCCTTCGTTGAGGCCGGAAAGCACCTCGATGTCGGTGGCCCCGGTGATGCCGGTGGTGACGGGGACAAACTTGGCGCGCAGCTTGCCTTTTGAATCCTTCTCGACAACGTAGACGCCCTGGATCAACGGGCTCTTTGCCCCCGGCGTGGAAGAGCTGGACGCGGCCTGCACGCCGCCCGCGGTCTTGGGCTTGTCGTCATCCGGGTTGTGCATGGTAAGCGCCTGGATGGGAATGGAGAGCACGCTCGATTTGTGCGCGGTGGTGATCTTGGCGGTCGTGGAGAGTCCGGGGCGAAGCTCGCTTGACGGGGTGTCGAGTGTGACCACGACCTTGAAGTCCTTGGCTTCTTCGGTGCCGCTGGTTGACTGCGAGGTGGCAACGCCGGTGGAGCGGAGCAACGCCTGGTCGCCGACCAGGGTTACGTGCCCCTTGAAGACCTTGCCGGGCAAAGCATCCACGGTCACTTCGGCGGGCTGACCCAGCTGAACATTGACAATGTCGGTCTCGTCTACTTTGACCTCAGCGGTCACAACGCTCATGTCCGCCAGGGTCATTAGCGTGGAGCCAGCCGTGTTCTGGATGCCGGTGACCACTGTTTCGCCTTCCTTAACGGGCATATTTGTGACGATTCCGTCAAACGGCGCGGTGGCGATGG
>CAZNNO010000169.1:0-3493 GCA_964574435.1 uncultured Opitutaceae bacterium | reverse complement strand
GTTGACGCAGTGCTCGGCCTTGTTGCGCACGTGCCAGGCGGCGACCGGCGCCCCGTCGCCGAGGCCCGCCCCGCGCTGGGTCATCGCACGCAGGGTCTCGGCGACGTGGAGCTGGCCCGTGGACTTGCCGGTCAGGTACAGCACCCGCTCGAAGGCGCCGTCCCTCAGCTCGGCGAGGGCGCGCTCGAGCAGGACCCCCGTCTTGCCGAATCCGGTGGGCGCATCGAGGAGAACGGCCGCCTGCCCGTTGCGGATGGCGCCGCGCAGCTGCGCGGCGGCCTCCGACTGCCCGTCGCGTGGCGAGGCAAACGGGGGCCGGAAGCTGAGGTTGCGCAGGCGCTGGCGCGCGCGCAGGCGCAGGTCGAGGAACTCGGCCACCCTCTCGAGCTGGGCCTCGAGGAGGCGCTCATCGTCGGGCAGGAGGCCGACCGTCTGGGCGAGGCCGGTGTCCGCCTCGACGAACACGAGCTCGCACCTCTCGCCGGCGCCGCGCAGGGCGCCGTACGCAGCCACCTGCACGAAGTATCCCGGGTAGTCGGCCCGCAGCTCGGACTCGGCCGCGGGAAGGGGCCGCGTCACCGTCTTAATCTCGCGCAGCACGGTTCCGCCTGCGGCCCTCACGACCTGGTCGATCCGCCCCGAGAGCGCCACGACCCATCCCCGGCGCGCGATTTCGCCCGCGGCGGGCACCTCAAAATCGGCGTCGGCTCCCTCCGAGAGCGCCTGGGCCCGGAGCTCCCTGTGCCAGTGGGTGCCGAGCTGCGCCCGCCAGAGGCCGCCGGCCCCTCCGGCCGAGCCCCTGGGGCCGACGGTAAAGTCGGAGAGGTCGCCGACGCTCAGCTCGATTCGTCGCTGGTCCAGGTCGAATCTCACGGGATCACGATCTCGGTGCTGGCCGCGAGGTAGTCCTCAAGGCTGCGGCGCAGGCGCGCCACGCGCGACGGATCCCACTCCTGGCCGCTCAGGGGGCGGCTGAGCGCCCCGGACGCCGCCCTGCGGTCCTCATCGCAGAGCGACGGAAGCCATTCCTGCTTCACGGGGTATCCCTCGTCGCGCGCGAAGACGTAGAGCCCCTTCAGGTGCACGACGTCCGGCCGAGCGCCGGTGCAGAACGCGTCGAGCGCCGTCCGAAGGAGCTGCGCCACGCCGGCGCGGCTCTCCTCGTGCACGGGGTTGCGCCCTATCACCGCCACCAGGGCGGACGCGAAGCGCAGCGCCTCGTAGCTGGCGCCGATGGCGGCGCGCCGCCGGTCGATTCGCATCTCCCGCACGAACCACGTGCGCCCCTGGTTGGAGCTCTCAAGCATCGCGGAGACCTCGTCGAAGAGGTCCGGCGCCACGCGCGACGGCGAGGGCCTTCTCGGGACGCGCTGGAGCGCGACCAGGTTGCCGTGCTCCGCTGAGAACAGGCCCAGGGTCTGGAAGGCGTCCGAGGGGGGACGCTTCTCAATCACGAACCCCTCAGTCGTGAGCGTCTGGCCGGGCACCAGGGTCGGGGCGCGCTAGCTCGCCGCGCGGCTCTTCGGGGCCTCGACCGGCGCGGGCCAGGCCGGGACAACAGCCCCGCCCGAGATGATCATCTTCATTCCGTCGCCGACCGCCATCTCGAGCTCGACGATCTCGCTCCTCGGCAGGACAAGCAGGAATCCGCTGGTCGGGTTGGGTGTCGTCGGCACGAAAACGGTCCATGCCTCGCCGGCGACCTTCGTCTGGGCCTCGCCCTTCGCCGTGTTGGTGAGGAACCCGATCGTCCAGCTCCCCTTGCGCGGGAACTCGACGAGGACCACCTTGTTGAACATGTGCCCCCTCTGGGAGCTGAAGGTGTTCACGATCTGCCTCACGGTGTTGTAGACGGCGCTCACCCCCGGGATGCTCTGGATGAATCGGTCGCCGATGCTGAAGAAGAACTTGCCGAAGACATAGCGCGACACGTAGCCGAGCAGCGTCACAAGGGCGACGACTATAAGCGTCGCGAGGATCGACCAGACGGTCTCGAGGCCCGGCCTCTCGCGAAGGCCGCCGGGCACGAAGACGAGGAAGACGGGCTTGAAGGTGCCGCCGACGAAGTCGACTATCTTGCTGAAGATCCAAACCGTGAGGCAGAGGGGCGCGACGAGGATGGCCCCCGAGAAGAAGGCGTTCCTGAGGACTACGTAGCGTGACACTGTCGGTGAGTCGTCGGCCATGCGCGGATGATAGGTCGTAGCCCCGGGTCGGCGCCTACGCCAGCTTGAAGCGGGGCAGGGCCGCGCAGCCCCTGAGGAGGCGCATGGCCCTGGCCTCGGCCCGCCGCATGGCGCGCTTCGCCTGGGGAGCCAGGTCGTCGTAGCCCGCCAGGTGGAGCCAGCCGTGGACCACATAGAGGGCCAGCTCCCGGGAGAGGGCGCCGGGGTCCCGGCCCGCGCGGCGCGCAGCCGCGTCGACCGAGACGCAGATCTCGCCGGCCAGCGCGTGCCCCGCGTCGCCGCCGAAGGTGATGACATCGGTCCTGGACGGGTCGCCGAGGTAGCGGGCGTGCAGGCGCGCCAGGGCGCGGTCCGTCAGGAGCGCAACCGAGAGCGCGCCGCCGGGGCAGCCGCCCCGGAAGCCCTCCGCCCGGGAATCAAGGAGGCGGATGGCCGCCTCCAGGGGCCTGCGGCCCAGCCTCAGGCGGGGGTGGCGGTTGGAGACTTGAACGGAGCGCCCGGCACCCCTCATGCCTTCGCCTCGTTCGGATGCTCGCCCGGCGTCGCATACGCGACCCGCGAATGCAGCATGTTGAGGAGCGTGAACGTGAAGCTGTTCTTGATCTTTGCCAGGTCCTCGAACGTGAGCGGCGCCTCGTCAAGCTGCCCGTCCCCGACGCGCTCGGCGACCATCCGGTCGATCAGCGCCCCCAATTTCTCGGCGGTGATCGTGCGGATCGAGCGGGTGACCGCCTCCACGCCGTCGGCAAGCGACACGACTGCGCTCTCCTTGAACTGGGGCTTCGGCCCCTCGTAGCGGAAAGGCGTGTCGGGCACCGCGGGCGGCTCGACCCCGGGGAAGGGCGACTGCGAGAGCGCAAGGGCGCGCTCGTAGAAGAACTTCACGAGGGTCGTCCCGTGGTGCTGGCGGATGACGTCGATGACGGCCCGGGGCAGGTGGTGCCTGTGGGCGAGCTCCACGCCGTCCGAGACGTGCTGGCGGATGATCGCGGCGGATATGACGGGGTCCTTCTCGTTGTGGGGGTTTCCGCTGTTGCGCTGGTTCTCCGTGAAATAGGCCGGGTTGGCGGACTTGCCGATGTCGTGGAAGAGCGCGCACGCGCGCGCAAGAAGCGGGTTGGCGCCGATCGCGTTGCAGGCGTTCTCCGAGAGCTGAGCGACGACGAGCGAGTGGTGGTAGGTGCCCGGGGCCTCGAGCTGCATCCTGCGCAGGAGCGGGTGGTTGAAGTCCGTGAGCTCAAGGAGCGTGATGTCGGTCGTCCTCTTGAAGAGCGCCTCGAGGACCGGCAGGAGGCCGACGACGGCGA
>CAZNNO010000168.1:0-3532 GCA_964574435.1 uncultured Opitutaceae bacterium | reverse complement strand
GACGGTCGGGGTCGACGCGCAGGTCGCGCCGTTCGCCGTGTCGATCGCGACCTTCCAGCCGAGGAGCGCGCCGGCGGGAAGCAGGCGCAGCGCCCCTTCGATGTAGGGCTCGAGCGCGGACTCGACCGGCAGGTCCCCTTCGCCCGGGTAAGGCGGGCCGCCCGCCTGCACGAGGACCGACTCGACCGAGGCCTCGTCCTCGTCGGTCAGCTTGGCCCCGTCCGGGCCGAAGAACTTGACTCCATTGTCCGAGGCCGGGTTGTGCGAGGCCGTGATCACGGCGCCGAGGGCCGCTCCGCCGAGGCGGGTCGCGCGAGAGACGGCGGGCGTCGGGACGATCCCGAGCGATACGGCGCACCCGCCCCCCCGGAGGATGCCGGTGCCCAGGGCGCGCGCGAGTGAGGCGCCGGACTCCCGCGTGTCGCGGCCGATCAGGACCTTGCCCGAGCGCACCCCGCGCGCCCCGAGCCAGCGGGCCGCGGCCTCGCCGAGCGCGGTGAAGAAGGCCTCGTTCACGACCTTTCCCCCGTAGGCCCCGCGGACCCCGTCCGTCCCGAAATAGACGCGCCTCATCGGCCGGCCCCCCCCGAGTAGAAGTCGCGGGTGTCCGAGATCTTGCGACGGACGGCCCCCCCGAGGAGAAGCTCGCGCGCCTCGCCTATCGCGGAGCGCACGTCCGGCCGGGCGCCCGCCACCCAGAGTGCTACGGCGCCGTTCAGGGCGATCGTGTCCGAGAGCCCCCGCGGGCCATCCCCGTCCGCCAGGGCCATGGCGATGGCGAGATTCGCCGCGACATCGCCTCCCGCGATGTCCGCGAATGGCGCGAGCGGCAGCCCGAACGACTCGGCCGTCCACTCCTCGCGGATCGCCTTCAGGCGGCCGGCTCCGCGCACGAGGTTGCGCGTCGCCGACGTGAGCTCGTCGATTCCGCGTCCGGGCGCGATGACCCCGTGGACGGCCAGACCCGCTCCCGTTCCCAGGGCGTCAAGGGCGTCGGCAAGCTTCTCGAGGAGCGGGGGCGTCGCGGCGCCGAGGACGATGTTCGCGGGCCGCCCGGGGTTGAGGAGCGGCCCAAGGATGTTGAAGACGGTGCGCTCGCCGCGCGAGGCGAGGAGCTTGCGGACGGGGTTGATGCGCCTGAACGCGGGATGCCAGGACGGGGCGAAGAAGTAGGCGTAGCCCAGCGAGGCCATCGCCTCCCGGAGCGTCTCGGGCGGCGCGTCCAGCCTCACGCCGAGCGCCGCGAACAGGTCGGCGCTCCCGCACTTGGAGGTGATGCCGCGGTTGCCGTGCTTCATCACGGGCACCCCGGCGCACGCCACGACGAGCGTGACCATGCTGGAGACATTGAACCCGCCCGCGTGGTCGCCCCCCGTCCCCACGATGTCGACCGCCGCCGGGGCCCAGGCGCCCATGCCGGGGTCCAGGGACAGGGCCCTGAAGGCCCCAGCGAACGCGGCCACCTCGGCCGACGTCTCACCCTTGCGCGCGAGCGCGGACAGGAAGGCCGCCTTCACGTCGTCCTGCGGCTCCTCGGCCGCAAGCGCGCCGGCCGCGCCCCGGATCTCGTCGGCCGAGAGGTCGCGTCCCGAGGCCAGTGACGCCGTCATTGCGACCAGGTCGGCCATGGTCAGTACCCCTGGGCCGCAAGGGCGCCGACGCCGGCCGCCGCCAGGAGGCAGTAAAACCCGAAGTAGTGCCAGCGCCCGTTCTCAAGCCACCGCGAGAGCCACCTGAGCGCGGCCAGGCCCGCGACCAGGCTGCAGGCCATCCCGACCAGGCCGGGTGCCGCAAGCGCGAGGAGGTGGAAGTCGCCGGGCGCCGACGCGCGCGCCTTGTAGAGGCGCACGAGCTCGCGTGCGATGACGGGCGGGGTGATGATGACGCCCAGGGCGAAGCTGAACTCCTCGGCGGCGCGCCTGGGGGTGCCGAGCAGCATCCCGGCCGAAATCGTGGCCCCGGAACGGGAAAACCCGCGAAACGGCAGGCAGAGGCCCTGCACGGCGCCGATGCCGATCGCCCGGCCCACGGGGAGCGCCGTCCCCTCCCCGGCGGCCCCCGGGCGCAGCCCCGCCACGATGATCAGGACGCCCACCGCGGCGAGGGAGATGCCGGCGAGCGGGAGGCTCGAAAATAGATCCTCGACCTGCGCCCCGGGCCTTGAGCCCAGGAGGACCCTCTCGATGACAAGCACTAGGGAGCCCCCGAGGGCCAGCGTTGCGAGGGTCGCAAGCGCCAGCCGCACGGCGGAGTCGCGGAACACTTCCCGGTTTGCGAAGAAGCTCTTCCTCCATGACTTCCAGAAATAGCCGATCACGGCGACCATGGTGCCGGTGTGAAGCATGGCCATCAGGAAGGTCATCTCCGGGCTCGAGGGATCGAGCCTCATGAGCTTCTCGGCGACGACCAGGTGGGCCGAGCTCGAGACGGGCAGCAGCTCGGCCGCGCCTTGCACAATGCCAAGGAGGATGATTTGAAGGATCGAGGGCGACATGGCGTCGCTCCTTGGTACGCGACCCTGCCCGGGGCACAAGTCTAGTGTGTGGTCCAGTGTGCGCTTGACGGGGAGGCGTCGCGGCCTTTAAACGGTCAACCTTTAATCCCCTCACAAATGGCCAATCCAAAACGCAAGCAGTCCAAGCGTCGCAGCGCAAACCGTCGTGCAGCCAACGCTTTCAAGGCGCCAGAGTTCGCCAGGGACCCTTCCGACGGCAGCCTGGTGCGGGCCCACCGGGTCAACCCAAAGACCGGTACCTACCGGGGTCGCCAGGTTCTGAACATCGAGGCCTAGGACCGTAGCCGTCCAGAAAAGGCGGTACGAGGATTTTCATGGCCCCTGGATCTCCCGGTCGGATCGCGGTTGACGCAATGGGCGGCGACTTGGGCCCAAGCGAGGTCGTCGCCGCGGTCAAGCTCGCGCTTTCCCAGAGCCCGAACCTGAACCCGATAACGCTCGTGGGCGACGAGCCGGTGCTGAGGCCCATCATCGCCCACTACGGGCTCTCCCGCAGCGAGCGCCTATCGGTCGTCCACGCGTCCGAGGTCATCACGATGGACGACAAGCCGCTCGTCGCCCTCAAGCGGAAGAAGGACTCGTCGATGGCGCGCGCGGTCGAGCTGGTGAAGGCGGGCGAGGCCAACGTCGTCGTCAGCTGCGGCAACACGGGCGCCCTGATGGCCTGCGGGACCCTGCGCCTGAGGACGATGGAGGGCGTGGCCAGGCCGGCCCTGGCGGCCGTCGTCCCGAGGGAGGGCGGCCACTTCGTCCTGATCGACGCGGGCGCGAACCCGGAGCCCAAGCCCGAGCACCTCGTGCACAACTCCATCCTGGGGAGCCACTATTGCCGCGTCATGCTCGGGATCCATTCGCCGCGGGTCGGGCTCATGTCCATCGGGACGGAGGACGGCAAGGGCAACTCGCTCATCACCGAGACAAACGAGCTCCTGAAGCGCATCGACGGCATCATCCGCTATTCCGGCCCGATCGAGGGGTTCCAGGTCTTCGCCGAGCATGTCGACGTGGTCGTCTGCG
>CAZNNO010000167.1:0-3560 GCA_964574435.1 uncultured Opitutaceae bacterium | reverse complement strand
ATCCTTGGGCGCGTGCCCAGGTAGGTTATCAGCCTCTCCCCCAGCCTCTTGAAGACGGGAGCCGCCACCTTGTTACCCCACGCGACCCCGCCGGGACACCGGGCGTCGGCGTCGTCGATGATGACGGCGATGGACACCTGAGGGTCGCTCGCCGGGAAAAAGCCGATGAACGACGCCACGTGGTGCTTGTCGGAGTAGCGCAGGGCGGTCGCCCCCGAGGGAAGCGCGACCGGAACGAGCTTCTGCGCCGTGCCGGTCTTTCCAGCGACCTCAAAGCCGGGGATGGCGGCCTCGGGCGCCGTGCCCTCCGACGTCGCAACGGCGGACAGCAGGCGGGCCATCGTGCGGGCAGTCTGCTCTGAAATCACCCTGCGGACCTCGATGCGGCCGAACTTGTAGACCAGTTCCCCGTGCGAGTCGTGGATCTCCCGGATGACCTGGGGCTTCAGGAGCATCCCGCCGGACGCGATGACCCCCATCGCCTGCTGCATCTGGAGGGCGGTGGCGGTCACGGACTGGCCCATCGGCATGCGTGTAATGGTCATGCTGTCCCACTTGTCGGGAGACTTGAGGTTGCCGGGCACCTCGCCTCCCACGGGGAATCCGGTGCGCTGACCGAATCCGAAGGCGCGCGCATAGTCGTAGAAGCGCTGGTCGCCGAGACGCATCGCGATCTGTGCGGCGCCCTTGTTCGAGGAGCGCGCGATGATCTCCGCCACGCTCAGGGGATGGTCGTAGTGGTCATCGTCCTTCGGGAGGCTCCGGGTGATGCCGTTGTAGTCGATCTTCTCAAGCGTGCAGTCGAACTCCGTCCTCGTGTTCACGAGGCCGTCGTTCAGGCCCCCGGACACGGCGACGATCTTGAAGACCGAGCCCGGCTCGTATTCGTCGGCCACGGCGGTGTTGCGCATCCTCCCCTGGTCCACCCGGGAGAGCTTGTTGAACGTGTTCAGGTCGAACGACGGGTAGTTGGCGAGCGCGAGGATGAACCCCGTCTGGGGATCGCTGACGATGATCGTAGCCTTCTCCGGCGCGTACTGCTGCGCGATCTTCGCCAACTCGTCCTCTGCAATGTGCTGCACCATGGCATCGATCGACAGCTTGACGTTGAAGCCGTCCACCGCAGGGACCTCGCGGGTGCGGAACTGGGCCAGCTCGTGGCTCTTGCCGTCCTTCTCGGACTCGAGCCACCCGTTTTCCCCGCGGAGGTAGAAGTCCGCATAGTGCTCCATGCCGGCCGCGGGCCGCTCCTGGCCGTCGACATAGCCGATGACGTGCGCCGCCATCTCGTTGTGCGGATAGTCGCGCCGGTAGACCCGGCTTCCATAGACACCCTTTACGCCAAGCTTAAGCACTTGCGTGTAAACGGACTCCGGCACCTGGTCGCTCAGCTTGGCCCAGCGGATCGGCCTGTTCCCGTCCTTGTCCGGGTCATCGAGCACGGTGTCGTCCTTCGCGGCCGCGTCGGCCTCGTCGTCCCCGTGAAGATCGCCGGCAGCCGGCGCGGCGCCCGGCGCATTGAGCGTGATGACCATGCCGTCGGAGGAGCCCGCTCCCGCCGACGCGCCCTTTTCGGCCACGGTTCGCGTCTTGGTCGTGAACGCCCTTTCCAAATCCGGGAGCGGAACGCCGATGAGCGCCGCCAGCTGCGGCCACTTCGCCCGGTCCTCCATGCGCACGAACTGGGGGTCCACCCCGAGCACGACGATGGACCTGCTCGTGGCGAGAAGCGCCCCGTTCGCGTCCATGATGTCGCCTCGGCGGGCATAGTCTACGATGAGCTGCCGGCGCGCCTCGTCGACCGAGCGCAGGAGGTCATCCCTGTCGATCACGTGCAGCCAGACCAGGCGCGCCTCAAGCCCCGCGAACATGGCAAGGACCGCGCTCGCTAGAAGGGCGATTCTGTAGCTGGAGGTGAAGCCCTTCGACATTGGGAAAAGGCGGCGTCAGTGCGCGAGCGCCACCTGAAGGCTCACGGTGGCCGGCCCCTCCCCGAAGAGTTTGCGGTTGTGCATCGCAGTCAGGAGCATGACGGGATCGTCCGGAACCCGGCGAACCTGGGTCTCCTGCGGCGGCACGAGGCCCAGCTGCCAGTCGACGTTCCTCCTGTTCAGCACCGCGGGATCCTGCTCCGCGGCGATCGCCGCGTCGGTCTCCTCGACGCGGCGCTCAAGGTCAGCTATGGAGGATTCGAGAACCTTGTTGGCGTTGGCGGCGATCGATATCTGGTGGCGCATCCACACCGTGCCGAGTCCGATCGACGCGCTGCCGCAGATGGCGACGAGCGCGTACACCATGAACTGGTTCACGAAGGCCTGTGAGCCCGCCTTTTCCCCGGTGCGCATCAGAGTTTCCTTATGGCCCGCAGCTTGGCCGACCGGCTTCGGGGGTTGGATTGCGTCTCTTCGTCGGAAGGGACGACCGGGCGGCGGGTCAGCGCCTCGGCCCGGCGGGTGCGCAGGTCCTGCGGCGTGGAGTCGTCCGAGTTCTCGGGCTGGCCGCACATGCGCCTGAAGAATTGCTTCACCGGACGGTCCTCAAGGGAATGAAAGCTTATCGCGCAGAGAACCCCGCAGGAACGCAGCTTGTCGAAGGCAGCAGGGAGCGCGCGGTCGATCGCGCCGAGCTCGTCGTTTACCGCGATCCGGATCCCCTGGAACGCCCGGGTCGCCGGATGGGTCCTGGAGGCGCGGCGGTCGCGAGCCGGGATCGCGTCGCAGATCAAAGCCGCAAGGGAGGCGGTCCTCGCCAGGGCGCCGGTTCCCCTGGCCGCGAGGAGCGAGCGCACGACCCGGCGCCAATGGGGCTCCTCCCCGAAATCGCGGACCGCACGAACGAGCATCTCCTGGGTCGCCGTCTCGAGCCAGACGGCCGCGGGAACACCCCCGCGGGGGTCCAGCCTCATGTCCGCCGGGGCGTCGCTGCGGAATGAGAATCCACGCTGCGGATCGTCCAGCTGGAACGAGGAGAGGCCGAAGTCGAAGAGGACGCCGTCGAAGCCCGAATCCCCGAGGGAATCGAGTCTCCCAAAGTCGCGGTCCACAAGCGTGAACCGCCCCTGGAATTCGGCTGCAAGCGCCTCGGCCCGGGGGCCTGCCTCTGGGTCGCGATCGAGCGCCACGACCTCCGTTCCCGGAGCGGCCTCGAGGATGGCGCGGGAATGCCCCCCTGCGCCAAATGTGCAGTCCAGGAAGCGCCCGCCGACCGAGGGCGAAAGGAAGGCCAGGACCTCGCGCAGGAGGACTGGTTTGTGACCGGAGGGCATGCTCGCGGCCGCAAGATCAGTGAGCGCCAGTCGCATGGATTATGGACCGAATCCGCTCCTGGCGCCTTCCGGCAACCAGCCGAAGCACGAGGCTGTCGCGGATGCGCGGAACGGCGCACGCCTGGATGCCGCCGTATTCCGTTGAGTCGATCCACGCGGGAAACGCGTGCGACGCGGCTACGGAGGCCGCCTTGTCCAGGAGCTCGCGGGTGGTCGATAACTTCGAAGAGTTTTGCATCGTCAGATTCCGAGGCGGCGCATGATGTCGCCGAAGTTCTCGCCCGATGTGCGCGCC
>CAZNNO010000166.1:0-3569 GCA_964574435.1 uncultured Opitutaceae bacterium | reverse complement strand
GCAAGATCCGGATCACGGACCCGGGCGACAGCGAGTACTTCTGGGGCGAGCAGGTCGACCGCGCGGCCTTCCTCTCCGACAACCGGAGGATTGAGGAGGCGGGCGGCAAGCCGGCGGAAGCCGAGCCGATCCTCCTTGGCATCACCAAGGCGTCGCTCGAGACGGAGAGCTTCATCTCCGCGGCCTCGTTCCAGGAGACGACGCGCGTCCTAACCGACGCCTCAACCCTCGGCAAGGTCGACATGCTCAAGGGCTTCAAGGAGAACGTGATCATGGGCCACCTGATACCGGCGGGCACGGGCCTGCCCCAGTACAGGCACCTGAAGATCAGCCTTCCCTTCGGCACCGAGCTGATCGACGAGACCAAGGCGGTCGAGGCGAGCGCGAGCTGACCCTGCAGGGGCATTTTCAAGGGCGGGGAAGGGGCCTTCCGGGCCCGTTTCCCGCCCTTTTTCTGGCCGCTCCGGGGGCCGTTGCCGCCGTGCAGCGTTTTTTTGTTGTGTTTGGGGGCTGCAAACGGGATTTTGATCGCCCTTTTCCTCAGTTCATACGCACAGCCGGCACCCGCCGGTGTGTGCCTCTCCTCGCGAGCCGCGCCCGAATCGTGGATTTCGCGAACTCAGAGATCTTTTCGCCAAAAAGTTCTTGCCGACATTTTGGCGCAGCGTAGTTTTAACCTCTTTTCCCGATTTCCCTCTCTTAACCGTCCCGCATGCCAACCATCAACCAGCTTGTACGCAAGGGCCGCCGCAAGGTGCGCATCAAGTCGAAGTCCCCGGCCTTGGAGGGCAACCCCTTCCGCAGGGGCGTCTGCGTCCAGGTGATGACACGCACCCCGAAGAAGCCGAACTCGGCCATCCGCAAGGTCGCGAAGGTCAGGCTAACGAACGGCAACGAGGTCATTTCCTACATCCCCGACGAGGGCCACAACCTCCAGGAGCACTCGATCGTGCTCGTGCGCGGCGGCCGCGTTAAGGACCTTCCCGGCGTCCGCTACCACATCGTGCGCGGGACACTGGATGCGACGGGCGTCGAGAAACGCCGCCGCAGCCGCTCCAAGTACGGCGTCAAGCGCCCGAAGGAAGCAAAGAAGTGACCCGGAGGAGAACCTAGACCATGTCACGCCGCCACAGAGCCGAGAAACGCAACGTCGTCCCCGACATCCGCTACAACAGCCCGCTTGTCGCGCACCTGGTGAACGTCATCATGAAGAGCGGCAAGAAGAACCTTGCCCAGCGGATCGTGTACGGCGCCTTCGAGAAGGTCTCGGAGAAGCTCGAGAAGGGCGACCCGGTCGACCTCCTGCTGGGCGCGCTCGAGAACGCCCGCCCAAGGCTCGAGGTCAAGAGCCGCCGAGTGGGCGGCGCGACCTACCAGGTCCCCATAGAGATTTCGTTTGAACGGCAGGAGAGCCTCGCGATCCGATGGATCGTCGACGCCGCGGGCTCCCGCAAGGGAATCACCATGCGGGATGCCCTCGCCGCAGAGATCATCGACGCCTACAACAACACGGGCTCGGTGGTGAAGAAGAAGGAAGACACGCACAAGATGGCCCAGGCAAACCGCGCCTTTGCCCATCTTCGCTGGTGACAAGAGAGAGGTTTCCATGTCCGCCGTAGCCGTACCTTCCATCACCGTCGTCACAGACAAGGCCAAGATCTCGCCGCAGAACTCGCCCGCGCGCCCGTTCCCGCTCGAGTGGACGCGCAACATCGGCATCGCGGCCCACATCGACGCGGGCAAGACGACCACGACGGAGCGGATCCTCTTCTACTCGGGCGCCGTCCACAAGATGGGCGAGGTGCACGACGGCACGACGGTCACCGACTGGATGGAGCAGGAGCGCGAGCGCGGCATCACGATCACCGCGGCAGCGATCTCGTGCGCCTGGAACGCCTCCTGCGGGCCCTGGAAGGGGATCAAGCAGCGCATCAATATCATCGATACGCCGGGACACGTGGACTTCACCGCGGAGGTGGAGCGCTCCCTCCGGGTCCTGGACGGCGCGATCGCGGTCTTTGACGCGGTGTCGGGCGTCCAGCCCCAGTCGGAGACGGTGTGGCGCCAGGCGAACAAGTACAACGTCCCGAGGCTCGCTTTCATCAACAAGATGGACCGTGTCGGCGCGGACTTCCACCGCTCGATCGACGACATCCGCGTCAAGCTGAAGGGCAATGCCCACGCGCTGTTCCTGCCGATCGGCGCCGAGGAGAACTTCTCGGGAATGATCGACCTGGTGCAGATGATCGCGTACCTTTTTGACGACGAGAAGGACCCCCTCGGCCTCACCCCGGTCACGGCGCCGATTCCGGCGGACAAGCTCGAGGAGGCCAAGAAGTTCCGCGACCAGCTAATCGAGGCGGTCTCCGACTTCGACGACGACTTGGCCGAGAAGTACCTCTCCGGCGCCGAGATCGACGTCAACCAGCTGATGCTCGCTATCCGCAAGGCGACCATCTCGCTCAAGTTCTTCGGCGTCATCCCCGGCTCCGCCTTCAAGAAGAAGGGCATCCAGAGGGTGCTCGACTGCGTGGTGAACTACCTGCCGAGCCCGATCGACGTCCCCCCGATGTCGGGCAGGGACTCCGACGGGGGCCATGTCGAGGCCGTGGTCGACGACAAGGGCATGGTCGCCGGGCTCGTCTTCAAGCTCTGGACCGACCCGTTCGTCGGCAAGCTCGTCTTCTTCCGGATGTACACCGGCACGCTCAAGAAGGGCACGCCGCTCTACAACCCGCGCACCCGCCGCACCGAGCGCGTGTCGCGCCTCGTGCTCATGCGCGCGATCGACCGCGAGGACATCGACGTCGCGTACGCGGGGGACATCTGCGCGGTCGTCGGGGTCAAGGACGTCATCACGGGCGACACGCTCTGCGACGAGGACTTTGACATCCGCCTCGAGCCGCCGTCCTTCCCGGAGCCGGTCATTTCGATGTCGATCGAGCCCAATTCAAAGGCGGACCAGGAGAAGATGGGCACCGCGCTCCAGCGCCTGGTGGCCGAGGATCCCACCCTCAAGGTGAAGACCGACATCGACACCGGCCAGGTCATCCTCTCCGGCATGGGCGAGCTCCACCTCGAGATCATCCTCGATCGGATGAAGCGTGAGTTCAAGGTCGAGGCCACGTCGGGCAAGCCCCAGATCGCCTACCGCGAGACGGTGAAGGCCTCCTCCGAGGGCGAGGGCAAGTTCATCCGCCAGTCCGGCGGCAAGGGCCAGTACGGACACGTCATCATCAAGCTCGAGCCGAACGAGAAGGGCAAGGGCATAGAGGTGCTGAACGAGACGGTCGGCGGGAGCATACCGAAGGAATTCATCAAGCCCACGATTGACGGCATCATGGAGGGCTCGAACAACGGCGTCGTGGCGGGCCACCCCGTCGTCGACGTCATCGTGCGCATCATCGACGGCTCCTTCCACGAGGTCGACTCTTCGGAGCTCGCGTTCAAGATGGCCGGCATCTTTGCGTTCAAGGACGCGATGAAGAAGGCCAACCCGATCCTGCTCGAGCCGATCATGGGCGTCGAGGTGACGACGCCCGAGGAGTACCAGGGCGACCTGATCGGCG
>CAZNNO010000165.1:0-4229 GCA_964574435.1 uncultured Opitutaceae bacterium | reverse complement strand
CGAGCACGCGGCCGCGTCCACCAGCCAAATGGCGAGATTCGAGACCGAAGTGCTGGCACAGACCCGGAATCTGGCGACCCTGGCGAACCTCTCTGGCGAATGGATCGATCGGTTACGCGATCATCGGCAACTGCGGGAGGTGATCCTCGACATGGACAGCTCCGTCAGCGAGACCTACGGAAAACAGGAGGGCACGGCCTATAACGGGCATTTCGGCTGCACCTGCTATCACCCCCTCTTCTGTTTCAACCAGTTTGGCGATGTCGAACGCTCGATCCTGAGGGAGGGCAACGTCCACAGCGCTAAGGATTGGAGGGAGGTCTTGGAGCCGGTCGTAGCCCGCTACCGCGATCTGGAACTTCCCTGCCGCTTTCGAGCCGACGCCGCATTCGCCCAGCCGGAACTCTATGAGTTCCTGGAGGCAGAAGGATACGACTACGCGATCCGCCTTCCGGGAAACGATGTCTTGCAGAGGGAGATCGAGCCGCTCTTGACCCGGCCGGTGGGCCGTCCCTCGAATGCGCCCTTGGTCCGCTATTCCGACTTCTCCTACCAGGCGCAGAGCTGGAACCGGTCCCGTCGAGTGGTCGCCAAGGTCGAATGGCACAAAGGCGAGCTGTTCCCTCGGGTAGGCTTCATCGTGACGAATCTCATCCGACCGGCAAAACGGGTCGTCCGGTTTTACAATCAGAGGGGAACCGCCGAGCAATGGATCAAGGAGGGCAAGAATGCGGTGAAATGGACGCGCCTGTCGCGCCTCGAATTCTACGACAACAAGGTCCGACTCCATCTCTTCGTCCTGGCCTACAACCTTGGGAACTTCCTTCGACAGCTAGTCCTGCCGCGAGAGATTAAGCGCTGGACCCTGACCTCGACTCGGGAGAAATTGATCAAGATCGGGGCTAAGGTCGTTCGCCATGCCCGCCGGGTGGTATTCCAGCTGGCCGAGGTGGCGGTGCCCCGGAGGTTATTCCTGGCGATCCTTTGTGCGATCAACCGGCTGAGGCTGCCGACGCCGGCTCCCGGATGAGCCCCATCCCTCCAACCGTGCAGTTCAATCTCAAAAACTGTGGGCGTAGTGTCCCCTATTGCCAAGGATTTCGCCGGATGCCGCGCCAGTGGCGGCCCCAGTAGCCGCAAACTACATGATGATGGCACTCCGGAGCACCACAACTTGAATTGCAACCGAGAACCGAGAAGATTTCTATACGTTTACTCCCCCCCGATCCCACAGCTCACCCAAAACATGAATTCAAATGGGAAATCCCGATTGATCTTTGAAGTTGGAATGTCGGAGGATCTTACATTCAAGGCGATCATGCGCGTTGCCTTTTTGGGAGGTCTAATTCTTAGCCACTGTGCTGCAATTTCTTACGGGAAGACGGTGTATTCTCGCACAATTTATGCTGAAATATTCCAAGTAATATGAGCCCCAATATTTCGTATTTCACATCTCAAATTAACAGCGCCACACCCAGCTCAGGAATAGCCTCGCATGCGCTGTCGCCCCACGCTTCGCCAGAGCGGAAGGTCTCGAAATCGCTCTGTCTGCTCGCGCTCGCCCCATTGTTCCTCGCGGCTCCCGTTCGCGCGGCCGATCCGCTACCTGCGGCCCAGGTGGTTGACGTCTATGCGTTCGGAAACATCTACAATTACGATGCCGCCCATCCCTTCTTCGACCAGCCCAATATAACCATCTCGGCCAACGCCCCTTTTTCGCTGTCGCAGAGCAACGTGGACTTCACTGCCAATTACGATTCGATCTCGTACGCGGCATCCCTGGCCGCGGCGCCATCAATGACGATGAACGCTACAGAGATTGCCGGACCCCTGAGTACCGACAGCCTAATGGCGGGCGCGACGCTCCAGTACTCGTTCGAGGTGTTAGGGCCACAGGCGTACGTCCCTGTCCTGGTCAATGCGTCCCTCTCCGCGTCTGCGTCGGGTGCTCCGGCCTTCTATACTAGCGCGTCCGCCCAACTCAGTTTTGAAGGCCCGGTCAACGGGGAGGCCGACATCGGCGAGGTTTATCCTAACGGCGGGGTGGTCAGCGTGAGCGACCAAAACGAAATATTCTCGCCGCCCACCGGACCCACCATTGCTGAAGAATCCGGGGTCTTCAACTTATCGGACGCCTACACTCTGCAGACCGGCCAGGTCTACACCGTGCAGCTCGATGTGGGCATCGAGGGGACCGTCATCGGAGGCGGAGAGGGCGGCAAAACCGCCACCGAGTCGGCGTCTGTCGATCCTACGATCGTCATCGCACCTGGGACGCCGGACGCAGGCCTGTACTCGGTCGAATTCAGCCCGGGAGTCGGCAACGGTCAGGGGCCGTCGGTTCCCGATACCTGCTCTACTTTTGCGCTGTCTGTGATGGCGGTGGCTGCCCTGGCCGGACTGCGCCGCTTGAAGAGGCCTGACGTGATTCCGCCGGATCTGGCCACTTGAAGTGGCGGTCGGGGCCATGGCCATGTAGGGGGAAAGGCACACGACAGCCCAAAGAGCCGCCGCGCCCAGCCTCTGCGTTGCACAGGGAATTTTGGTGACTGCTGCCACATTCCTCGAAGAAATCGTGGCAGCCGATGTTGATAAGCTCCGGTTTAAGCGCCCTAAAGGATCCAAGCACCTGCGACGACGGCCGATAGTTGCGAAAAGCTATAATGGTCACAATCGATGGAATTCCCTTTCTGCGCAGGATGTAAAGATTTCCGACAACGTGTTCGGATTCTATACACATTTCCCAAATGGGCTCCGCTGCCGATTTCCAAAATTGGCAAGGCAGTCAATTCGCATCACCTTAAGAATTCGCATCTTAAGATTTGGATCAGATCCACGGACGGCGCCGGTACGGCGTTTTGGCATATGGAATGCTCCCTTCCGCCACGCGTTCCGCAAGAGCCGATATAATCAAATGATGCCACCAATGAATCTCCACAATTTGGCCAGATCAACGTGCATGGCAATTACCGTGTTCGCTATGGCATCCTTGGTCCGCGCAGCCAATATCGTGGATACAGGTCCCGGACCTGGCTCAGTCCCCGGATGGTCCCTCGGCCTGGGAGTAGATAGTTTGGCCGGGGAGTTCACACTTTCGAGCACTCAACAGGTGTCGGCCGTCTACGGATGGATTGGGGACGATTATATTCCCCAGCCAGGCAATAATACCCCAGGAGAAAATGACACTGGGGGCCAACTTGACGTTTCAATATTAAGTGGCGGCGTCAACGCCAACAACGTGATCTATACTGGATCCGTTGATATTACGCTGGGCTCGGCTCCCAATTGGTATGGTCCGAGCGGCCTCAATTTGACGCTGGGTCCCGGCGACTACTGGGTCGAGTTTTCCGGAGATGTCGCGTATAATCAGCCAGGAGGATTTCTCGGTTACATGCCCTTTTATGTGCCAAACCCGTTGGAGGCCTACGCCTATGATACGTCGGGAGGCCCCGGTGATTTTTCTCCTGACTTTTTGGGATTCGGAGTCCAAGTGGCCGGCGCGAATTCTGTCCCCGATGATTCCAGCACTGCGGTCCTGCTCGGCCTCGGCATTGTTGGCGCGGCACTGGTCGTCCGCAGTCGTAGGCTATTGGCCTAATTTTGGCGCCGCCCGGATTCGACTTGTAGCCGGCCTCTACGTCGCGAGGTCGGGAATAGTTTAAGGAGTACGCACGGATGCCGATGTTGGGCGGGATCCTCGAAGGTCGTCGGTTCGAAAGAATTATTCCAGTTTATGGACAGGCGGGAACGATCGTGGCCTCGTGAAGGTTTGCGTTAATTTGTCGGCGACGCCGATTCCATAGGTGCCCGTTTTTGTTTGGCCTGCGCGCGCGTCGTCTCGCTCGTGAAATCAGAAGGGGGGAAGAACCGCTGGCCGCCGGTTCAACCCCACAGCAGCCGGCCGGGCCCAAACCGAACAAAAGAAAATTCGGATTTCAGCCCATCCGCCACGTCCGTCAAGGCCGCAGCGGAGCTCGCCCGCCGCTCAATCCTCCCCGTCGAAATAGTCTACCTCGGTCATCCGGAAAACCTTCCGCTGGATTGCCGAAGGTATCCTCGTGGACTTGAGGGCCCACTTCTTCGAATCGGGATAGTAGCCGTAGTCGGTCGGGGAATTGTCCGCGATGATGTAGAAGACAAAGTCCTCCTGCCCCGTGTTGATGATCTGGTGGGCCGTGCCCGGCGGCTGGACGAACGCCTCGCCGGCCCGCACCACCTGGCGGGTCTCG
>CAZNNO010000164.1:0-4400 GCA_964574435.1 uncultured Opitutaceae bacterium | reverse complement strand
GATCACGGGCGACACGCGCAAGTTCGCCGCCCAGGCGACCATCGTCCACATCGACATCGACGCATCGGAGCACCACAAGAACAAGCGGGTGGGCCTCGCCGTGGTGAGCGACGTGAAGCACGCCCTGGGCCGCCTGAACGCGCTCATGGCGGCGGCCCGCTTCGTTCCGCCCGACACAGCGCCCTGGCACGCGCAGATCGCCACCTGGAAAAGGGAGCACCCGTTCAGCTTCGAGCCGAGCAAGCACATCCAGCCCCAGGAGGCCGTCAGGGTCCTCTACGAGCTGACCAAGGGCGAGGCCATCATTGCGACGGGCGTCGGCCAGCACCAGATGTGGGCGGCGCAGTTCTACCGATTCAACGAGCCGAGGCGCTACATCAGCTCGCTCGGGCTCGGAGCCATGGGCTTCGGCTATCCCGCCGCGCTCGGCGCCAAGGTCGCGTGCCCTGACAAGCAGGTGATCGACATCGACGGCGACGGGTCGTTCGCGATGAACATCCAGGAGCTCGCGACCGCGCACATCGAGAAGATCGCCGCAAAGGCGATGATCCTGAACAACCAGCACCTCGGCATGGTCGTCCAGTGGGAGGACCGCTTCTACGGCAGCGTCCGGGGCAACACCATCCTTGGCGACGAGAGCAACGTCGGGAGTCCGGACAACCCGGACGCGCTCTACCCGGACTTTGTAAAGATAGCCGAGGGCTACGGCGTGCGCGGCCGCCGCGTGATCAAGAAGAGCGAGCTCCGCGCGGCCATCCAGGAGATGCTCGACTGCGACGGGCCCTTCGTCCTCGACGTCGTGGTCCCGTACACCGAGCACGTCCTGCCCATGATCCCGGCGGGCAAGACCGTGAAGGACATGCTGCTGAAGTAGGGGCCGATCCCCCGCGGCGCAGCGGCTCTAACCCCGCTGGGCCCCGGCCCGCGCCTTGGCCAGGTCGTACCACCTGCGCTCCGAGCGCCGCCAGGCGGGGCCGGTGGAGCGGAACTTCGCGCGGATCTCCGCCCAGATCGCGGCGGCCTCGGCGGCGCGGCCGGTCTGCTCGTAGGTGCAGGCCAGGCCCGCGCGCGCCGCCTCGCCGACGCAGCGGTCCAAAACCCCCTCATAGGCCCGCTCGGCCTCCGGGTAGCGCCTGAGCCCCAGCAGGCAGTCGCCGCGCACAAGGCCCAGGTCGACCTCGAGCATCCTGTCCCCGGTCGTGTCCACGCGCCCCAGAAGCGCCAGGGCGTCCCCGAAGGCGCCTATCCCGGCCTTGTACCGGGCCACCGCGACCAGGGTGCGCGCGTCGTCCCGAAACACGCCGTGGAGGCATCCGGCCGCGACGTCGTGCGCCTCGGCAGCCTGGCCCGCGCCCGAGAGCTCCGCCGCAAGCTCGAGGCGGTTCCTGACCGTGTCGGCCTCCTCCAGCTGGCCGCGCAGGTCCGCGATGCGCCATTTCCGGGGCTTGAGCCCCGCCAGCATCCCCCGGGTCCCGCGGAGGTCCGGGGACAGCTCCACCAGCACGTACGCCAGTCCGCCAAAAAACGGCGCGATCAGGAGTATCCAGATCCACCAGTACGGCCGCCCCGTCCGGACCACATGGACGATCAGCGCCAGCTGCACCAGCCAGAGGGCCGCGGTCAGGGGCCCGAGCGCGCCGAAGCCAAGCATGGACGCCAGGCCCCTCATGGCCGCGCGCTACCCGCGCCGCCGCCACGCGGGCCCGGGCCGGGCTCCCGACTCGATTGACCGCTGCCCACGGGTGCCACTGATCGCTCCCGCGCCCTACTGGGGGGCCTGGGTCGGGGCCGCCACGGCGCCGGCCGGCGCCTTCGCAGCCGCCTCGGCTGCCGCCTTCTTCTGGTAGTCCTGGATGAGCGCTCCGACCTGCTGCTGGAACTCGGGCATCTTCTCCTGAATCCGGGTCATCGACAGCGCGGTGGCCTGCTGGAAGAGCCCCGGCAGCTTGGCCGCGACCTTCTGTCCGGTGGGTGTCTCGTAGAAGGCGACGATGTCGCGCAGCTCGGCCTCCGTGAAGGTTTCGGCGTAGAGCTTCGCGACCTGCGGCTTCAGGTCGTCCCACTTGAAATTGTCCGCGAAGAACTTCTGCGACGCGGCGTGGATGCTCTCCACGAGTTCCGCCGGCATCCCCTGGGACCTCATCCTGTCGAGGGCGGGCTTGATCCCCGCCTCGAAGCTCTGCTGCATTCCCCCGGAGATCCCGGACACGTCCAGGTACTTGTTGGCCAGGGCCAGACTGTCGTCGGCCCGGCAGACGGGCGCGATCAGCGCCGCAGCGACCAGCATATGTGCTATCTTCATGGGGGGTGTCTTCTCGCCGGCGGGTGGGTTGACCGCGATCAGGCCGCCCGGAATGGGCCGCCGCGCGAGGTGCCTGCGTGACTGGATGTCATGCCCGGACGCTGGAGGCTTTTCCGGCGGAGCACAAGCGCCCGCCTAGCGCCTTTTTGCGCGGGACGGCCGGCCCGCTGATACCGGTTGACTCTCACGAGGCCGGGCCGGGTACTCTGCCTGCCATCCCGTGACAACCCCGACGCCAGCCGCAAGGCTCAGCCTGGTAGCGATCGCCTGGCCCATCTTCGTCGAGCAGATGCTGCGCATCCTCATCGGGACCGTCGACACCTTCATGGTGAGCCACGTCTCGGACGGCGCCGTGGCCGCCCTTGGCGTCGCCAACCAGGTCATCGTGCTCTTCATGGTCGCCTTCAACTTCATCGGGATTGGCACGAGCGTCGTCATCACCCACCACCTCGGGGCCCGCGACCGGGCGGGCGCCGACAAGATCGCGGCGAACGCCATCGCGGTGAACACCTGGCTCGGGAGCGCCTTCAGCGCGTCGGTCTACTTCCTCGCCCTGCCGATGCTGCGCGTGATGCAGCTCCCCGGGGACCTGATGCAGTACGGGCTCCCGTTCCTGACCCTGATGGGCGGCACCCTGTTCATGGAGTCGATGAACATCTCCATAGCGGCGACGCTGCGCGCGCACCACCACACGAGGGACGCGATGCTGGTGACGCTGGGCCAGAACGTGCTCAACGTGGCCGGAAACTGCATCACGCTCTTCGGGCTCCTCGGCTGCCCCCCGCTCGGTGTCCTCGGCGTCGCCCTCTCGGGGATCTTCAGCCGGTTCGTCTCCTGCGTCGCCCTGTGGATCCTGCTCGAGCGCCGCATCCACCTGCGCCTGCGCGCGGCCGACTTCGTCGCCATCTCCTGGAAGCGCGTGCGGCGCATCCTGCACATCGGGCTTCCGGCCGCCGGCGAGCAGATGTGCTACTGGACCGCGTTCATGACGGTGACGACCTTCGTCGCGAGGATGGGCGGCCAGAGCCTCGCGATCGAGTCCTACACGCTCCAGATCCAGCGCCTCGCGATGCTGTTCAGCTTCTCCATAGGCCTCGGCACCGAGATCATCATCGGCCACCTGGTCGGCGCGGGCCTGTTCGACGAGGCGTACCACCGCCTGCTCAGGAGCCTGCGGACCGGGCTCCTGATCGTCACCGTCACCATGGCGGCCGTCGCCGCGATGGGGCCCTTCCTCCTGAGCCGATTCACGCACGACGCCGCGATCATAGCCGGCGGAGCCCTGCTCCTGCGCATCGCCATCATCACCGAGCCCGGGCGCGTCTTCAACGTCATCGTCATCAGCTCGCTTCGAGCAACGGGCGACGTCGGGTTCCCGATCCAGATGGCGGTCCTCTCCATGTGGTGCGTGATGGTGCCGCTCGCCTGGCTGCTGGGCCTCAGGCTGCACCTGGGCCTGCCGGGGGTCTGGGTCGCCCTCCTGGCCGACGAATGGACGCGGGGCCTCCTCATGTACCGCCGCTGGAAGTCGAGGCGCTGGATGAAGTACGCCGAGCGCAGCCGCGCCAGGATAATGGAGGCGACGGACGCGTTCGCGCCGATGTAGGCCCCCGAGCGGCGGCGCTCAGCGCCCCGGGTTGCGCCAGTCCGCGGGCATCAGGTACTCGGGCCCGAGTATGTACATCCGGTAGTAGAGCCAGAAGACGGCGATCCCGAGCGCCGCCAGGAAGGCGATCTCCCCAAGCCGGCCCAGCCGCCGGCGGCTGCCCCGGTGAAGCGCGCCGACCACGGCTCCGATGGCGGGCGCCAGGACAAACCCGACAAATGACCCCCCGAAGAGCACCATGGCCATGATGGCGGCCGTCTGGACGAGGGGGTCCCCGATCATCCTGGCCTTGTAGCTCACCAGGCCGACGCACAGGTTGAGCAGCAGGATGCAGCAGGGAAGGATGAGGTAGTTTCTGACGACGGTGTTCTTGTTCATGGTCCGGGAGACGGCGCCCCCTTCGGGGGGCCCCGAAAAAAAGGAGGCCCGGCTCCTCCTTCGAAGAACCGGGCCATAACCTGGCAACGACCTACTCTCGCGGGACCTAACGTC
>CAZNNO010000163.1:0-4403 GCA_964574435.1 uncultured Opitutaceae bacterium | reverse complement strand
CCTCGAGCTTCTTCTTGATCTCCTCGGCCTCGGCCTTGTTGACGCCCTCCTTGACCGGCTTCGGGGCGCCCTCGACGAGGTCCTTGGCCTCCTTGAGGCCCAGGCCGGTGATGGCGCGGACTTCCTTGATGGCGCCGATCTTGTTCGGGCCGCTCTCGACGAGCACGACCGTGAACTCGGTCTTCTCCTCGGCGGGGGCTGCGGCTGCGGCCGCTCCGGCGGCGGGGGCCGCGGCGACGGCCACGGGGGCCGCTGCGGAGACGCCCCACTTGGACTCGAGGTCCTTGACGAGGGCGGATATTTCGAGGACCGACTGGCTGGAAAGCCACTCGACGACTTGGTCTTTTGTGATGTTGCTCATGATGATCTTTGGCTGCCGGTTAGCGGCCCGGATTGGGGGGCGCGTTTAAGGGACGTATCCCCTAGCCTGCTGCGTTTGATTTTGGTTTTCGTCGGGGACTGCGGAATGCCGCCGGACCCCTATGAAATTGTTGGTTAAAGGGTTGGGTTAGCTCGGGCCTGCCGCCCTGACTTTGGCCTGGAGGACATTCACGAGGCCCTGCGGGACGGCGTTAATGATGCGCACGAACATGCCCGCGGGCTGGTTCAGAAGACCGAGCAGCTGCGCGCGCAGCGAATCCAGGGAGGGCATCTCGGCGAGGCGCTCGACATCGGTCGGGGTGATGAGCTTCTTGCCCAGGACGCCCGCCTTGACCACGACCTTCTGCTTGTCCTTGAAGAACTGCTTGAGGATCTTGGCGACCCCGGCGGAGTTCTTGCCGCCCACGACGATCGCGGTCGGGCCGACAAGCGCCCCCTCGATGTCGGGCAGTCCGAGCGACTTGGCCGCGACCCGCAGCGAGCTGTTCTTGACCACGTGGTACTCGGCCTTCTCCGCGGCGAGCTTCGTGCGCAGATCCGCGGCGTCGGCCACGGTCACGCCCGTGAAATTCGCGAGAATCACGTAGTCGGACTTCTTGAGGTGGGTCTCCACCTCGTCGATAAGGTATTTTTTCTCGGCTCTCATGGGTCGGGTCTCGTGGTTTAGTATTTGCCGTATTCGGTGGACGCGATCCGCACTGCCGGGCTCTGCGACGAGGAAATTGCGACGGACTTGATGTAGTGGCCCTTGAAGGATGCCGGCTTTGCCTTGCCGACGGCGTCGAGCACGGCCTGGGCGTTCTCGAGGATCTGCGCAGCCGAGAAGGAGCGCTTGCCGATCCCGACGCCGATGTTGCAGGTCTTGTCCATCTTGAACTCCACGCGGCCGGCCTTGACGGCCTTGATGCCGGCGGCGATGTCGTCGGTGACGGTGCCGCTCTTCGGGTTCGGCATCAGGCCCTTCGGCCCGAGGACGCGCGCGATCGTGCGCACGGTCTTCATCGCCTCGGTCGTCGCGATCGCGACGTCGAAGTCGAGCCAGCCCTCGTTGATCTTCGCCATCATGTCCTGGAGCCCGGCAAAGTCGGCGCCGGCGTCGATCGCCGCCTTCACGTTGTCGGTGAAGACAAGGACGCGGACCTTCTTGCCGGAGCCATTCGGGAGCGGCGTGGTCCCGCGGATCATCTGATCGCCCGCAGTCGGGTCGACACCGAGACGAACGGAGAGTTCGACGGTCTCGTCGAACTTGGCTTTCGGGAACTTGGCCAGGATGTCGACGGCCTCGCTCAGGGGATAATCCTTGGCGAGATCGGCGACCTGGACGGCGCTGCGATAACGTTTGCTGTGTTTTTCCATGTTTTTCTCCTTGCGGTGCAAACGTCCCTTACGGGACTCCCGCTTCAAATTTCTCGTGCCGGTTTCAGTCGACGACCTCAATGCCCATGTTGCGGGCGGTTCCCGCGATGATGCGGATGCCCGCCTCATCGCTGTTGGCGTTCAGGTCCTTCTGCTTGAGCCTGTAGATCTCGAGCAGCTGCTTCTTGCTGACCTTGCCGACCTTGTCCTGGTTCGGACGCGCCGAGCCGCTCGCGATATTGGCCGCCTTCTTGAGGAGCACGGACGCCGGGGGCGACTTCAGGATGAAGGTGAAGCTCTTGTCCGAGAAGACGGTGATGATCACCGGGAGGATCATCCCGTTCTGATCCTTGGTCTTGGCGTTGAACTCCTTGCAGAACGCCATGATGTTGACGCCCTGGGCGCCCAGCGCGGGGCCGACCGGGGGTGCGGGATTGGCCGCGCCGGCGGGGAGCTGAAGTCGGATGTAGCCTTGTATTTTCTTGGCCATTGGTAAGTTGGATTCGCTCGGCCGTGCCTATTCGGTGCTTCTCTGGACCTGCCAATACTCGAGCTCGACCGGCGTGAAGCGGCCGAAGATGGACACGGAAATCTTGAGCTTGCCGCGGTCGGGGTCGATCTCGTCGATCCGCCCGTTCAGGTTGGCGAACGGGCCGTCGTTGATCTTGACCTCCTCGCCGACCGAGTACTGCACCTTCGGCACCTCCTTGCCGTTGGCGGCCTCGATGCGCGCGCGAATCTCGTCGATCTCGGACTGCCTGAGCGGCGCGGGATGCTCGCCGCCGACGAAGCCGATCACGCCGGCGACCTCCTTGACGAAGTACCAGGGCTTGTTGATCAGGTTGCCGTCCTCGCCAAAGAGGCGCATCTGGATGAAGACGTAGCCCGGATAGAGCTTCCTGACCTTGGACGACTTCTTGCCGTTCTTGACCTCCGAGACGACCTCAGTCGGCAGGAGGACCTCGAAAATCGAGTCGTCCATTTCCTCGGCGGTCTTGAAGCGCTCGATATACGTCTTCACCTTGTTCTCCTGCCCGGAGAGCGTGTGGAGCGCGAACCACTGGGCCCCGGCGGGGGCTGAAGTCTGCGTGGACATCGGGGTGCTAGCGGCTGACCATCGACGTGAACAGGTCGACAACCTGGTAGAGCGAGAAATCGCTGATACTTGTGAAGACGCCGAGCAGCAGGCTCGCCATGATGACCACGATGGTCGAGTCGCGCAGCTCCGTCCGGGTGGGCCAGCTCGCCTTCTGGAGCTCGCCGACCATCTCGCCTACGAAGATACGCGTGCTTTGGAACGGGTTTTTCATGGACTGCTGTGGGAACCTTCTGAAGTGGCAGGGGCGGAGGGAATCGAACCCCCAACCAACGGTTTTGGAGACCGCTACTCTACCAATTGAGCTACACCCCTATAGTCGTGGAATTGTTTAGACGACGACGCCGAGGCCCCGTTTCGGAACCTCGGCGAGCCGAGTTTAAGTTGTTCGGGACGAACGGTTACTCTGTGATCTCCGTGATTCGACCGGCGCCGATCGTGCGGCCGCCCTCGCGGATGGCGAAACGCTGAGTCTTCTCCATTGCGATCGGGACGATCAGGTCGATGTCGACGTTGATGTTGTCACCCGGCATGATCATCTCGACGCCCTTCGGCAGGGCGATGATGCCGGTCACGTCCGTGGTCCTGAAGTAGAATTGCGGACGGTAGCCGTTGAAAAACGGCGTATGGCGGCCGCCCTCGTCCTTTGAGAGGACGTAGATCTCGGCCTTGGCCTTCTTGTGGGGCGTGATCGTCTTGACGGCCGCGAGGACCTGCCCGCGCTCGATGCCGTCCTTCTCTATGCCGCGCAGGAGGACGCCGACGTTGTCGCCGGCCTGCCCCTGGTCGAGGAGCTTGCGGAACATCTCGATGCCAGTGACGACCGTCGACGACGTGTCCTTGAGCCCGACGATCTCGACGGTCTCGTTCAGCTTGACGACGCCGCGCTCGATGCGGCCCGTGGCGACGGTCCCGCGGCCCGTGATCGAGAACACGTCCTCGACGGACATCAGGAACGGCTTGTCGATCTCGCGGACGGGCTCCGGGATCTCCGAGTCGATGGCGTCCATGAGGTCGCCGATCGCCTTGACGCCCTCTGGCTTCCCCTCGAGGGCCGCCGTGGCCGAGCCGCGGATGATCTTCGCCGCCTTGCCGTCAAACTGGTACTTTGTCAGGAGGTCGCGGATCTCCTCCTCGACGAGGTCGATCAGGTCCTTGTCGTCGATCAGGTCGACCTTGTTCAGGAAGACGACGATCTTCGGGACGCCGACCTGGCGGGCGAGCAGGATGTGCTCGCGCGTCTGGGGCATCGGGCCGTCGGCCGCGGAGACGACGAGGATCGCCCCGTCCATCTGGGCCGCACCCGTGATCATGTTCTTGACGAAGTCGGCGTGACCCGGGCAGTCGACGTGGGCGTAGTGGCGCTTCGCTGTCTCGTACTCGACGTGGGCCACGGAGATCGTGACGATCTTCGAGGCGTCGCGGAATGTGCCGCCCTTTGCGATGTCCGCGTACGACTTGAATTCGGCGAGTCCCTTGTCCGCCTGAACCTTCAGGATCGCGGTGGTGAGGGTCGTCTTGCCATGGTCGACGTGACCGATGGTGCCGACGTTGACGTGCGGTTTCTTGC
>CAZNNO010000162.1:0-4542 GCA_964574435.1 uncultured Opitutaceae bacterium | reverse complement strand
CATGACCATGGGCAGCCAGGCCCGGCTGATGTCGCAGGCCATGCGCCGCCTGACCTCGGTGGTCAGCAAGACAAAGTGCGTCTGCATATTCACAAATCAGATACGGGAAAAGATAGGCGTTCTGTTTGGAAATCCTGAAACCACGAGCGGCGGACGCGCGCTGAAGTTCTTCTCGTCGATCCGGATCGACATCCGGCGCAAGGACCAGATCAAGACCCCGGAGGGCAAGGTCATCGGCAACCGCACCAAGATCAAGGTAGTGAAGAACAAGGTCGCCCCGCCCTTCACGGAGGTCGAGTTCGATATCATGTACGACGAGGGCATCTCGGCCTCGGGCTCGCTCCTCGACCTGGGCATCGAGCACAAGATCCTCGAGAAGAAGGGCGCCTGGATCACCTACCAGGGCGAGCTGGTGGGCCAGGGGCGCGACGCGGCGAAGCAGGCGATCCGGGAGAAGCCCGAGCTCGCGGAGAAGATCACCAGGGCGATCCTCGAGAAGGTGAACGTGACCGGAGGGACCGTCGTCACCGGCGGCGATGCGGCGTGAGCCCGATCCCGCGCAGGAACGCGTGCGCCAGGATCTTGTGGCCCATTTCCGTGGGATGAACCCGGTCGGGGGCGATCGCCTTGTAGTCTGACCGCAAGAGGACGCGGTCCACGGCGGCCTGGGTGTCGACAAGCTGGGCGCTGTGCCTCGACGCGAGGTCCTTAACGACCAGGCCGTACTCATCCATCATGGCGCGCATTGGATCGCTCCGGTCGCCCTGCACGCAGTAGGGCGTCATGAGGACCAGCCCCTTCAGCAGCGGCCGGGTGCGCGCGAGAAGTCCGGAGTAGGTGTCCCAGTACTCGTCCAGCCGGACCGAGGCCGCCCGGCCGGACCCGTCGAACTGCCTCCACACGTCGTTTATGCCGATCATGACCGAGAGCCAATCCGGCTCAAGCGAGAGCACGTCGCTGTCCCAGCGCGCGGCAAGGTCCCTCACCGTGTTCCCGCTGACCCCCATGTTCGTGATGCGGATGGGGCGCCTCGGGTGGAGGGGGGCAAGGATTTCCTCGACCTCGGCGACGTAGCCGTGGCCGAGGGCGAACCGGGATCCCCCGCCCACCGGGCGCAGGCGGTCGCAGTCGGTGACGGAATCGCCTATGAAAAGGAGGCGGGACCCCGGCTTGATCTTCATGGACCCATTCATCATGCGCCGGCGGGCGCCGTCAATTCAGGTCGGTAGTTCTTGCCAACGAATCGGGGGCATGAAAAACCTCGCGGACGCCGGGCGTCCCCTGCCCGCCCCGAGCCCCGTCGGTCCAACAATAACACCCAATGCCCCCCCTGCACAGGTTCCCGGTCTTGTGCCTCGCGCTCCTGGCCTGGGGCGCGGTCGCGCTGGCCGACCCTCCCGCGGCGCCAGAGTCCGTTCCCGTCGCGCCCGTGCCCCCGGGAGTCGCGCTCAGGGCGGCTACGGTGAAGGTGACCGTGGCGCCCGATCACCGCGACTGGACCTACAGGCTCGGCGAGCCGGCCCGCTTCCGGGTCACAGTGACCGCGGACAGCGAGCCCGTCGACAACGCGACGGTGACCTACACCGTGGGGCCCGACCTGTTTCCCGGCGGAAGGAGGATCGCGGCGGTTCCGCTGTCCGGCCTCTCGATCGACGCGGGTACGCTGGCTGCGCCCGGATTCCTGCGCTGCATCGTGACGACCGAGGTCGCCGGGCACAGCTACAGGGGCCTGGCAACCGCGGCGTACGCCCCCGAGCAGATCAGGCCGACCCAGGTCGAGCCTGCGGACTTCGACGCGTTCTGGGCCGCGGGCAGGGCCGAGCTGGCGGGGGTCCCGATGGACGCCCGCATGACGCTCCTGCCCGACGCCTGCACCTCCGCAGTCGACGTCTACCAGGTGAGCCTGCGCACGATCAGCCCCAGGGTCCCGGTGCCGGCCCGCGTCTACGGCATCCTGTGCGAGCCGAGGGCGCCGGGCCGCTACCCGGCCATCCTCAAGGTTCCGGGCGCCGGCGTGAGGCCGTATTTCGGCGACGCCGAACTGGCGGCAAAGGGCGCCATCGTGCTCGAGATTGGAATCCACGGCATCCCGGTCAACCTGGCCAAGGAGGTCTACGACGAGCTCGGGGCCGGGGCCCTGAACGGCTACTGGCTCTATGATTTTGACGACCGGGAGCACTATTATTACCGCCGCGTCTACCTGAGCTGCATCCGCTCGAACGACTTCCTGACGTCGCGCCCGAACTGGGACGGCAAGAACCTGGTCGTCATGGGCGGCAGCCAGGGCGGGCAGCTGACGATCGTGACGGCCGCCCTCGACTCAAGGGTGACCGGGCTGGCCGCGACCTATCCCGCGTTCTGTGACGTGTCGGCGGAGCTCCAGGGGCGCGCGGGCGGCTGGCCCCACCCCTTCATGCCCGGTGCGGACGGAAGCCCTTCCCCGCAGGCGACGCCGGCCAAGATCGCGACCGCCTCCTACTATGACACCGTCAACTTCGCCCGAAGGGTGCGGGTGCCCGGCTACTACAGCTGGGGCTACAATGACGAGACGTGCCCGCCCACATCGACCTATGCGGCCTACAACGTGATCACCGCCCCAAAGACGCTCGGGGTGACCCTCGAGCTCGGCCACAGCTCGTCGCAGGAGCAGAATGACGCGACGAACGGCTGGATCGGCAACCTTCTCGGGCTCAAGTAGGGGCGGAGCCCGATGCTAGCCGTCCCGCTTGCCTCCCTGCCCTGGAGCTTCCGGGACTGCTCGGCCCCCGCCTGGCTCCCCGCGAGGGTCCCTGGGTGCGTCCACACCGACCTGCGCCGGGCCCGGGCGATCCCGGACCTGCTGCGAGGCACGAACGAGGCGGGACTGCAGTGGATCGACGAGCGGGACTGGGAATATTCGGCCGAGTTCGCCGTGGGCGAGGCCCTCCTGCGCGAGGAGGTCGTCGAGCTCGTGGCCGACGGCCTCGACACGGTCGCGACGGTGCGCCTGAACGGCGCCGAGGTCGCCGCCACCGAGAACATGTTCATCGGCTACCGCTGGGACGTGAAGGCGCTCCTGAGGAGGGGCCGCAACAGGCTCAGCATCCGCTTCGCCAGCGCCACGCGCTACATCCGCACCCGGCGAAGGAGCCACCGGCCGCGCGACATCAACGATCCCGTCGGCGGGTGCACGATCATCCGCAAGGAGCAGTGCCAGTTCGGCTGGGACTGGGGCCCGCGGTACGTGACCGCCGGCATCTGGCGCGACATCCGCCTCGAGGGGTGGACCGGCAACCGGCTGGCCGGGGTGGCAGTTTCCCAGGAGCATGCGCACGACGGCACGGTGACCCTCGCGCTCGCGCCCGAGCTCGCCAGGCCCGGGAGGGGGGTGACGTGCCGCTGGAGGCTTTCCCTCGGCGCGGCCCTGGTGTCGGAGGGCTCTGGCCACGCGATAACGATCGGCAGGCCGAGGCTCTGGTGGCCGAGCGGCCAGGGGGACCAGCCGCTCTACCGGCTGGAGATCGAGGCTGCCGGCCGGGACGGCGCGTCGATAGGCCGCTGGGACCGCCGCATCGGGCTCCGGACGATCGCCCTCGACCGGCACAAGGACCGGTGGGGAGAGTCATTCCAGTTTGTCGTGAACGGCAGGCCGGTCTTCGCGAAGGGGGCGAACTGGATCCCCGCCGACTGCTTCGTGGCCGGGCTTGGGCGCGAACGCTACGCAAGGGACCTCGAGGCCGCGGTCGCGGCCAACATGAACATGGTACGCGTCTGGGGCGGCGGGATCTACGAGTCCGAGGATTTCTTCGACCTGTGCGACGAGCTCGGGCTCCTTGTCTGGCAGGACTTCATGTTCGCCTGCACGCTCTACCCGGGCGACGAGGCGTTTGTCGCGAGCTCGCGCGCCGAGGCGGAGCACCAGGTCAGGCGCCTGCGCCACCGGGCGAGCCTCGCCCTCTGGTGCGGCAACAACGAGATCTGGGGGATCAACGCCCAGGAGCTCGCCGACCCGAAGAAGGCCCGGCTTCGCTCGCACTATGACCGCCTGTTCCACCGCGTGCTGCCGGAGGTGGTGCGCAGGCTCGGGGGGGCGACCCCCTATTGGCCGTCCTCGCCCTGGCGGGGTGACGAGGATGTCAGCCACGCGGCGGGCGAGGCGCGCGGCGACTCCCATTACTGGGATGTCTGGCACGGGCGGAACCCGGTGAAGGACTACGAGAGGTGGAAATTCAGGTTCGCCTCCGAGTTCGGGATGCAGAGCTACAGCTCCCCGGCCACGCAGGGCACGATCTGCCCGGCCGGTGACTCCAACATCTTCGGAGCCGCGATGGAGACCCACCAGAAGAACAAGGGCGGCAGCCAGGTGATCCTGGACTACGTCTCGCGAAGGTACCGCTTCCCGAAGGACCAGGATTCACTCATCTACCTGTCGCAGCTCAACCAGGCGCACTGCATACAGACCGGCGTCGCCCACTACCGCCGCAACATGCCCCGCTGCATGGGCTCGCTCTACTGGCAGCTGAACGACTGCTGGCCCGTGGCCTCCTGGAGCTCGATCGAGTT
>CAZNNO010000161.1:0-4714 GCA_964574435.1 uncultured Opitutaceae bacterium | reverse complement strand
GCCCAGTCAAAGCCCGCAACGAGCGGGATGGTCTGCTTGTCCCAGTAGCGGATGACACCGATCATCTGCTCGTTCAGTTCCCTCCACTGCGACCAGCTCATCGGCCCCAGCATGCCGTTGCTGTGGGTCGGCTCATTGAACAGCTCGTAGAACGCAACGGTGGTGTTCCCGTGGAAGTGCTCCGCCACCGAGCGCCAGAAGTCGAGTGTTTCCTCCTTGGTCGTGTCGCAAACCGGGCTCTCGAACATCCCGCTCTGCAGGTTCCCGATGGAGTGCCAGTCGATGATCACGTGAAGTCCCAGGTCGGTGGACCAGCCCACGGCCTGGTCGAGCAACTTCAGGTAGCCTGACCTGGTCTGCCTCCTCCAGGCCGCGGGGTGCACGGGGATCCTCACCAGGTTGGCTCCAAGGTCCCTCGCCTCGGCAAACAGCTCGCGGTTCCAGTGCCCACGCCCGAGCAGGTTGTCCGGGTCGGCGATTGACACACCGCGGAAGAGCACCGGCTGCCCGCTCGGGTCCACGAACCGGTTCCCCTTCACGGAGATGAGCGGCAGCGGCTCCGTTTTGGCAAGGGTCTCCTGGGTGCGCGAGGGAGCATCCTTCCAGATGGACGTCTCGGCCGGAGGGGCTGGATTGGGCTGGTCGGCTGCGGCAAGCCCCGGGGTGGCCAGCGCCAGGCACAGGGAGCCGAGTGCGGTCTTGTTCAGGTAGAAAAATCCGGAGGAGGAGGCGCTCTCACGGGGGAGATGCAGCCGCCCTTCTTCCGAGCTTGCGCGAGACGTCATCCGCGGGCGGGTTCAGGAGGCACAGCGCCATCAGCGCGTTGCTAATGTCAGTAACCCAGTACTCTGTCGTGTTCCACTGGGCGTCGCCGTCCAAGTCGAGCTGCGGCTGGTCGTCCTCGGATCCGTTGAATCCGTTGCAGAAGCCGCCGGGAAAAGTCCCCAGGAAGCGGCTGTGCGGCATGGGATTGTTGTAGCCGACGCCGCTCACAAGGCAGGAATTGAACGGGTTGCAGCCTGTGAGCCAATGGAGCTGGCGCCAGGCGAGCTCCGCGCATCGCGGCTCGCCCAGAGCCCGGTCCACAAGGGCAAGGCCGTGGGCCCAGCTCGTCCAGTGCCCCCCAAGGCCGTGGTTAATCCGCTGCGGGTGGTGCTCGGGCATGAAGAAACGCAGCCGATAGCCGTCCCGCCACGGACGGTACAGGTCGCCCTCGCTGACCGCCTCCCGGTATGCACCGAAAGGAATGATGCCGAAGGGCGTAAGGTCGGCGAGGGGATACACATAGGCCTCAAGGCAGCGGCGCAGGACACCCGCTATCCTCTCGCGCAGCAACGGGTCGTCTGTCGCCATGAAGATCCCGGCCAGGGCGATCAGCGGCTGCGCGGAGTGCAGGATGGCGCGATAGGGCTCCCTGCCGCCGGTCCTGTTCATCCAGAAGCCAAGTTGCGTGTCGAAGTTTGCGAGGAGGTCGCCAGCGGCACCCGCAACCTCCATCCACGGAAGGCGGCCGCCGCGGTGCAGCGTCAGCGCCGCGAGCGCGCGCCAGGCGCGCACGCTGGTCCAGGTTGAAAAGTCCTCCCCTGGCGACGCCAGGTGCCGCGGGTCCGGGGCCAGGCCCAGCCGCCAGCCCAGGTCGGCGGCCGCGCCGCAGCGCTGCGCGAGCTCTCCGTCCGCCTGCGCGTAGGCGAGCGCCGCACGCGCGAGAATGGCCACCGAGGTGAACTGGGCGACCGGGTTGTACTGAACGCGAACGGAGCGCTCGTCGCCGCTGTCGGGCTCGTTGTCGGTGAAGTGGTTCTCGGAATTGTCGGCATAGCAGCCGGAGTGGTTCTCATACCACCACGACATGCCAGGGCGCTTGCGGGCGTCGCCGCCGCCGCCGATGTCCTCGTAGAACATGCCGGTGGCCGGGTCCCGCATCTTTAAGATGAAATCCAGGCCCCAGCGCGCCTCGAGAAGCCACGGCGACCAGCCTTTCTCCACCCGCTCCCACTCCGCATAGTGCCAGGCCAGGCGGTCGTGCGCCTCCATGAATGCCAGCGCGGGAAGGTTCGAGTGCACCATCCACTTGCGCGTGTCGCCCGCGTCGTACCAGCCTCCGGCAACATCCGTTACCCGCGCGTTGTCCGATCGGCGTGCATCGTCCAGGTGCGACGGCCCGCGCCAGGCGTTCTCAAAGGGGCCGGATCGCCAGTTGCGGACAAAGTTGAGAAGCAGCGCAGGAAGCCATCCAAACGCCCCGTCCGTGATCGCAAACTGGTAGGAGTGCTCACCGGAGCCCGGCAGGGTGACCCGGTAGATTCCCGGCGAAGTGCAGTCTGAGAAGTCACCAACTGAATAAACGCCAAACGGAGAATCGAACCGCCGGAGCCGCCCTTTGAAAACGGTCTCGAAATCCTCCCTTTCTCCCATGGCTGTCGTCCGGTTGAGCGCCATGTCCTGGAGGCTGAAGTCCCCCTCCTGCCCGCCAAGGACGACGACCTGCTTTCTCGCGCCGCACGTGAACCCAAGGTGATTGATCAGGACGCGCCCCAGGCGGCGGGTCGCAGCTTGTGCCTGGCTGGTCATCTAAGGGCGTGCGCCTCCAGGGGAGCGCGGCCGCCGCGGGCCCGCGGCGCTCCCCAGAGCGCAGGCGGGCCTAGATCGGACGCAAGGGGGCTCACCGGCTCAGTTGATGTCCTGGCCGTTCTTCAGCTTCTCGATGTTTGCCTTTACGGCCCCGGCGTTGATGGCGTCCCCCGCGGGGACCTCGGCCTGCGCCCTTTGCAGCGCCTCCAACGCTGACTTGTAGTCGCCGATCGCGGAGTACGCTCGGGCGAGCCCATAGTCAACAGGCCACACACCGGGATGAAGCTGCGCGTTCAGCCTGAAGACTGCGACGGCCCGATCGGTGTTGTGCAGGGCCAGCTGCTGGCGGCCGTACTGGTGCACCTCCAGGACCGTGCCGATCTTCATCGCCTCGTCCATGAGGGCGCTGGCTTCCGAGGTCCGGCCTAGCTTTGTCAGAATGTCCGCCTTGTTGGAAAGGGTGCCGAATGTGCGCTCGCCGATGAAACGGTCCGTGATCGCAAAATCGGCCCAGTCCAGGGCGAGGGGCAGCTCGATGCCGTTTGTCAGAAGATAATTAGACGCGGCCACCCATGCCTGGTACTGGAACCCCTTTGAGCTGTGCAGCTCCTGCTTGAGGCTCGCGACGACGACCGCGTCCGTGTCGACCTTGACGGGAATCGGGATCCGCTTGTTCTCCCAGGAAAGAGCAAGCACCGCCGAATCCCTGGTCACGTCGCTGAAATCATACGTCAGCTGCTCGCGGAAGGGTGCGTCCTCCCATTTGACCGCGACGCGCAGCGCGTCGCGGCTTGGGTCGTAGAAAAAGCTTCCCCAGGAGCCGGTGTCCCTGGAAAAGATGACCGTCACGTTTCCCTCCGGCGAGACCGCCATGAAGAGGCCGTAGGTGCCCGCCTTCAGCGGGCTCCCCGCCACGGCGACGTCGTGCTGGAAGCTGATGAGCGTGTTCTCGTTCGCCCCCGCTCGCCAAGGCGCCGCCTTCGACGTGCCGAATCCGAGGTTGCTGAACCCATAGGGGACCAGCTTACCCCAGATTTCGCGCTTCTGGACGCTGGGCCGGTGGTAGACGACGGTGACATCGGTGATTCCGATGGTCTGGGAGACAGAGGCCCCGGGGCTAACTTCTGGCAGCGTCACCGCCTGGCCAAAGAGCCCTGCGGAGCAGAGTGACGACGCGATCGCGACAAAGAGGGGTGTCTTTCTCATGCGAAAAATCTGTGCACTTCAGCCGAATAATGCACGCCAATTGCCGCCTCTAGGGCTCAACGTTCACGGTGAAGCTCACGTCCCCCGATCCGCGGGGGCCCGCGTAATGCAGCTGGGCCGTCCAGTCCCCGCCCATCTCGGGCTTTATCCTCGCCTGGTAGCGCCCGGGCGCATCGCCCGGCCTGACCGTGCTGCCGGAATGCATGGCCATCCCCGGCATGGCCATGTCGAGGTCGAACTTGACGGTCCCGACATCCACAAGTCCGCCCGCCGCGTCGCGAAACTCGATCAGCACCTCGTTGTCCGCAAGGCGAAGGCGTCCGCGCGCGCCGTGGAGACTCACAGTCATCCCGTTGACGACCTGTCGGGCGAATGGCTTCCCAGCCGGGGCCGCGGCGGAAGCCGCCGTCGCGGATTGCCTGTGCCACACGTGGTAGCCGACCGCCGCCGCGGCCATGAGGGCGGCGATGCCTGCCGGAACGGCCCAGCCCCGCCGGTGGCCGGACTGTGCCGGCCGCGCGGCCCACGTCGGAGGCGGGCCCTCGGCGCCGGAGACCGGCGGGGGAAGGTGGCGCCGGCGCCAGATGACATAGATCGCCGGATACAGCAGCAGCTCCAGGACGGCCGACGTCACGACCCCGCCGATCATCGGCGCGGCTATGCGCTTCATCATGTCAGCGCCGACCTGGTTTGTCGGCGACCACATGATCGGCAGAAGGCCGAAGAGGATGGCGCAAACGGTCATTATCTTCGGCCGGATGCGCTGCACGGCGCCCTCGAGCACCGCCTCATGGAGGTCCCCCTCCGAACGCATGAGTCCCGCGGCTCGGAATCTGTCCCATGCGTGGTCCAGGTAGAGCAGCATCACGACGCCCGTCTCGGCGTCGAGGCCGGCAAGGGCGATGAGGCCCACCCAGACGGCGACGCTCAGGTTGTA
>CAZNNO010000160.1:0-4865 GCA_964574435.1 uncultured Opitutaceae bacterium | reverse complement strand
CGGCGCCGAAGGCCGCCGCGGCGAGGCCGACGCAGCCGATCAGGGGCACATAGGCAAAATGATCCGCCCGGGGCGAGATCCTGAGATAAGCCATCGGGATTATCCCGAGGACGGGGACCAGATTGAGGAGGAACCATCCCGACGCCAGCAGGGCGGGCCTTCCCCACCCGGCGCGGAACGCCCAGATGAGCCCAAGGAACGCTGCCAAAGCGAGCCAGGGAAGGATCGCCGGAGGCGATCCCTCGGCCGGGGGATAGATGGGCGAAAGGCCCACGGGCCAGAGCGAGAGCCTCGCGTACGAGGCGATGCTCCAGCCGGCCTGGCCCACCCGCCCCCACAGCGGCACCTGGGTCCCGGCGAGTCCGATCGCTCGCGTCGACTGGAACCAGAGGGTCGCCACCCCCATCGCGGCCGATGCGCCGAAGAACGGCGCGGCGTCCCGGAGGTCGCGGGCGTCCACGCGGCCGCGCCGCCACCAGGCGAAGACCAGGAGGACACAGGGGAACATCACGACCGAGGTCTTGCATGCCAGCGCCGCCGCGAACCAGAGGATCGAGGCGATCCAGGTCCTCCGGCGCCGGTCGCGGTCGAATTCGACGTAGGCGATGCAGGCAAGGAGCAGGGGCGGCAGCGACACCGTGTTTTTGAATTCGGAGATCCACGCCACCGACTCCACGGCTAGAGGGTGCACGGCGAAGAGAAGACCGCCCAGGAACGCGGCGCGGACGCCCAGCAGGTGGAGCAGGCGCCAGAGCAGCAGGGCGCTCGCCACGTGGAGGCAAACGCTCACCAGGTGGTACCCGGCCGGGTCCGTCCCCCAGAGGCGCCACTCGAGCCACTGGAGGCTGCTCTTCAGCGGGAAGTAGTCCATGCCCTCGGGATGCACCCACGGCCGCCACCAGCCGTCCGGCGCGCGCAGGGCCGCGTTCTGCACGACCTCGAGCCCGTCGTCCCAGAGCCAGCCTCCCCGCAGGCACGGGAAATAGACCCACGCAGCAGCAGCCGCGATGAGGAGCGCACGGGCGGTGGTCCTCATCGCCCAGCCCCCGCCCGGCTCTCAAGGGCCCCGAGCTTCTCCAGGTTGTCCCGGGCGTCGGCGTAGCCGGGCCGGAGCCTCAGGGCCTCCAGAAACTGGGCCTTCGCCTCGGCAAGGCGCCCGGCCTCGGCCAGCAGGCCCCCGAGGTTGTTGTGCACGTCGGCGTCGCCGGGCCGGAGCCGGAGCGCGTCCCGGTACTGGGCGATCGCCTCGGGCGCCCGACCCAGCTGGGTCAGGACATCGCCGAAGCCGACCCTCGCCTGGACCCGGTCGGGCTCGATGCGGACGGCCTGCCCGTAGGCCTGCGCGGCCTCCTGCAGGTTCCCGACCTCGACCATGGCTGAGCCGAGGCCCGACCAGGCGTCCGCGCGCCCCGGATCGAGCCTGAGCGCCTCGCGGTATTCGGCGGCGGCCGCATAGCCGCGCCTCTCGAGCGCAAGGGCGTTCGCGAGGCCGAAGTGGACCGAAGGATCCTGCGGCCGGAACGCGAGCGCGGACTCGTACTGCGAGGCCGCCTCGGCGGGGTGGCCCGTCTCCACGAGGGAGTTTCCCAGGTTGTAGTGCGCAAGGGCAAACGCGGGCGCCAGGTCCAGGGCCCGCCGGAAATCGGCCATCGCCGGCTCCTGCTGCCCCCTCTCCGCCAGGATGATGCCCAGATTGTTCCAGGCCCCAGCGTTGCCCGGCACCTTCGCGGCGACGTCCCCCCAGAATGCGTAGGCGTCCGCGTAGACGGCCGTCCTGCGGAAGGTGGCGGTCCCGAGGACGAGCGCGAGGGCCCCGGTCGCGGCCGCGAAGAGGCGTCGCCCCCCGAGAACCGAGTGCAGGGACAGGACGGCGACCGCCACTACGGCCGCGAGCGGCAGGTACATCCTGTGCTCGGCAATGATCTCCGTCGAAATGGGTATGACGCTCGAGCTCGGGGCCAGGATCAGCAGGAACCAGGCGCCGAGGAAGCCGAGCGGGCGGCCCCTGCGGAGCAGCAGGAAGGCTCCGGCGGCGAGCGCGAGGACGCCGGCCATCGCCGCCGCCAGGCCGAAGGTGCCCTGGCCGAGGACCCGGCCGTAGTCGGCGACAAGGGGATGGGGCCAGACGGCCAGCCTGGCATAGTGCGCAATGGCGCCGAACTGGGCGAGGCCATACCGCCACCACGGCAGTCCCGTCCCGAATCCCGCCGTGCCGTTTCGGCCGCCCGAGCGCGAAACGAGGAGCGCAAGCGGGATCCAGCAGGCCAAGAGTGCGCCATGGAGGGCCCCGCGCCGCCGCCACGCCTCGCGCAGGGAGCCGGCGACAAGGGTGCCATCGTAGAGCAGCACGAGCACCGGCGCCGTGGCCATCACCTCCTTGGTGCCCATCCCAAGGAGGCACGCGACAACGGCGGTGGCCGCCCAGAGCGGCCCGGCCGAACCCGCGCCGACGCTGCGGATGAAGGCGTAGAGGGTCAAAAGATAGAAGAACCCCATGAGCGACTCGGCGCGCTGGACCACGTACGCGACCGACTCCGACTGCAGGGGATGCACGGCCCAGAGAAGGGCGACCCCGAAGGCGAGCGGCACGCGGCCGGACTGCGCCAGGGCGCCCGCTTTCCCCAGGGACAGGGTGCGGCGGACAATCCCAAAGAGCAGGAGCGCCGCCGCGGCGTGGATCGCCACGTTCAGCGCATGGTAGCTCCACACCCGCGTCCCCGAGACCGCATAGTTGACGGCGAACGAGAGGTTGAGGATGGGCCTGCCGCTCACCGTGGCCCCCTCGGGCGGAAAGAGGGCGCTCGCGAAATGCCGGATCGAGGCGTTTCGGGGGATCGAGTCGACGTCGTCGTACAGGAACTGGCCCCCGAAGCTCTGGCCGTACGCGGCGAAGACCGCAAGGACTATACCGGCGCAGCAGAGGAGGCCGGCCGCTCGGGCCTCGCGCTCCGGCGCCGGGCTGGGCTTCGATGGGGCGGTCACTACGCGAGCCTATAGCCTCGCGGGGGCGCTCGACAAGCCGCGCCGCAAACCCCGCAGGATGCCCTGGAAAGGAAGACGGCCGCCCGTGGCGGGCGGCCGTCGCGACTTACGCGCCTATCGGGTCCGGGCCTCAGAACTCGAGGCGGGCGCCGACCTGCAGCTGCCAGCGCGAAAGGTCCGAGTAGATCGTCGGCGTCCCGAGGGTGCCGGCGTTGAACGTGTACTCGTACTTGTTCGTGACCTTGTCGTAGCCGGTGCCTGCGATCGTCTGCGTGACGAACGAGTTCTCGAAGTCGTCCACGACGCCCCACCGCTTGCTCAGCAGGTTGGCGAAGTTGAAGCAGTCCGCGTAAATCGTCACCCGCGCGTCCCTGTAGTAGAGGGGCAGCTGCTGCTCGACGTGCAGGTTGAGGGTCGCCTGCTCCCCGGCAGTCGCGCTGTTTCGCGGGACGATCTGCCCCGCCCACTTGGAAAGCTGGGGGTTCGTCGCCATGTAGTTGAAGAAGTTCGCCTCCTCCGTGGCGCTTATCCACTCGACCTTCGGGTCGTTCGGTCCCGTGGGGACGTAGAACAGGTCCTCACCCGAAATGCCGGAGCCGTCCGCGTCGCCCTTGAAGACGAAGCTGTACGGCTGGCCCGTCTGGGTTATGAACTGCGCCGAGATGGCCGTCGTCGAGTTCTTGACCTTGAAGAAGTTGAAGTCGCGCGTGGCCGTGGCGACAAACTTGTTCGGGACCGCGTAGTTCGACTTGTAGGCGATGTTGTCGTTCGGGTTGATGATCGGCTGGCTCGTGAAGCCCGAGCTTGCGACGGACGAGGTGAACGGGTCGACCTGTGTCGCGTGGGTGTACGTGTACGCGAGGCTGAACGCCCAGTTGTCGATCAGGGGCCGTGTGAGCTCGAGCGTATACTCCTGGCTCCCGCCCCGGCCCGTGTTGGTGAGCTCGTAAACGGCGCCCGTCTTATGGTTCTGGTAGAGGAGCGTCGGCGAGTTCGAGACCGTGGTGTAGTAGTTCGCCGTCGTGTAGCCCGTGACAAAATAGGCGTTGCCGATGTTCGACGGGGTGATGTTGCCGGCAAAGCGCAGCCGCCCGTCGGGCATCGTGAGCGGCCCGGAGGTCGGCAGCGCGTAGGGATTCGTCTCCTGGTAAAAGACGTCCTTGTTCACCTGCGTGACGTCGACCTCCGCGGTCGCGATCAGCCCAAACCAGGGCAGCGTCTTGTCGATCGCCAGGTTCTCCTTCCACGTTGATGGCCAGTGGAAGTTGGGGTCCGTGTAGTCGAAGCCCGGGGCGGCCGTGGAGGCCACGCCGTTGGTGATCGAGTTCAGCTGCCCGGCGTTGTTGAACGAGTTCTCAACCCAGACGACGGGGTTCTGGCCCAGGAACAGCCCGGCGCCCCCGCGCACCTGCGTCGGGAGCTTCGTGTCGAAGCTGTAGTTGAATCCGACGCGCGGGGAAACGGTATAGTTCCCGTTCATCGTCGTGTTGTTGGCGAATCCGTAGGCGCTGTAGAACAACGGGCTGTAGACCGGGTTCTGCGGCTCGTAGGGGTAATCGACGCGGAGGCCGCCGACGACCGTCAGCTGGGCGTTCGGCTTCCACGTGTCCTGGATGAGCGGCGCGACGTCCAGGAGGTAGTAGTGCGAGACGTCGGAACCCAGCGTGAATCCGGCCGCCGGGGTCTCCACGACCGAGGTGACCGGCGTACCCGCCAGGAAGTTCGCCACGTTGGAGAACGTGTAGCTGCCGATCGAATTCGGGATGAACGTGTCGGTGTAGCCGGTGCGGTCGAACTGGGCGCCGAACTTGAACGTGTGGTTGCCCACCGAGTAGTCGCCGTAGGCGTGCTCCTCCTGCTCCCAGGTGTAGATGTTGTTGTCC
>CAZNNO010000159.1:0-4892 GCA_964574435.1 uncultured Opitutaceae bacterium | reverse complement strand
GTTACCCGCGCCTTGGGATCAAAGAACTTGGAGCGACGACCAGGCCCCAAAGCTAGGGATTCGATCGTGCCCGCCATCCGGGCGCCAGGCAAGCATCTTAGGTTTCCCAGTAGACCATCTGCCCACACTGGTCGCAGAGCGCGAACTCGGTGTCCGCGGTCTTCCCGCGCGCCGCCGACTCGACCTCGCTAGAAACCTTCAGGTGGCAGCCGCCGCACTTCCCACCCCGAATCGGCACGACGGCAGGCATCCGCCTTGCCGCAGCCCGGTCGTAGGCCTGGAGCGCCGCCCCAGAAAGGGGCGCCCTTCCCTCGGCCAGCGCGGCAACGGCGACCTTGAGCTCCTCGGCAAGACTCGCGCCGCGCTCCTTCATCGAGCGGATGCGCGACTCGTGCCCCGCTATGTTCTGCTTCAAAGTCGCCTCAGCCGCGGCGAAACGTTTCTTTGCCTCGTCTATCGCGTACATTGCCTCAAGCTCCTTGCCCTCTAGCTCGTCTATCTGCTTCTGGACGTTCTGGATCTCGTGGCCGAGCGCCTGGTACTCGTCGTTCTTCTTTACGGAGAGCTGCTGGGTCTGGTATTTCCCCCTTTGGGCCTCTGCCGAACCGATCTCTGTCTCAAGGGCCTTCTTCCTCGTTTCAAACTCTCGCAGTTCGCCCTTCGCGGCCTCGATGGCGGCCTTCTCGGCGGCAATCCGCTTCTCCACGGCTGCTATCTCCACGGGGACCGCCCTCAGTTGGGCCTCTATCCCGAGCCTATGCGTGTCACGATCTTGCAATACGAGGAGCAGTTCGATCGTGGGGCTTGGCATGGACCCCCCACTGTGCATCCGGCAAAACCCCGGTCAATCCCATCCTCGGAAAACGCCTGATTTGGGGCACTTCCGGCTTTCCAACAGGGCCTCACCCGCGGGGGGGATAGCGGGTGGCGGGGTCAAGGGCCTGCAAGGGCGTCTAAAACGCCCAAAACAGGTGAATTTTCCCCAAAAAAACCCTCGCGTGGCCAGTCGTTTTCGGAACATAATTTTCCTTTCATTTCCGTCCCTACCCGACCCGTTCATGGCTGACCAAACCGACCCGCAAACCCCCACAAATTCACAGGCTGGAGCCGCGGCGTACGACGCCTCAAAGATCCAAAAGCTCGAGGGGTTGGAGGGGGTGCGCAAGCGCCCTGACATGTACATCGGCGACACCCACGAGCGGGGTTTGCACCACTGCGTCTTCGAGGTGGTCGACAACTCAGTGGACGAGGCCTTGGCCGGGTTCGCAACCGCCATCAAGGTGACGATCCACCTGGACGGCTCGTGCTCCGTCGAGGACGACGGCCGCGGCATCCCCGTGGATCCGCACCCGGTCTACAAGATCCCGGCGCTCGAACTCGTGCTCACGAACCTCCACGCCGGCGGCAAGTTCGGAAAAGGGGCTTACCAGGTCTCAGGCGGACTGCACGGGGTCGGGGCAAAATGCGTAAACGCGGTATCGGAGTGGCTCGAGGCCGAGGTTCGCCGCGGCGGAAAGGTTTACCAGATGCGCTTTGCGCAGGGGAAGACGACGCAGAAGATGGTTGTGATCGGCGACACCCGGAAGACCGGCACGAAAATCACCTTCAAGCCCGACCCCGAGATCTTCCTCACGACCCGGGAGTTTCAGTACGAGATCCTCGCCAAGCGCCTGCGCGAGCTGGCGTTCCTGAACCCCGGCATCAAGATAGAACTCGCCGACGAGCGCTCGCAGAAGGGCGATGTCTTCTTCTTCAAGGACGGAATAACGGAGTTCGTGCGTTTCCTCAACCAGAACAAGAACGTGCTCCACGACAAGCCCATCACCTTCTCGGATTCGGTGGCCAACGACGATCCCTCCAAGGCCGCGACCGTGGTCGACGTGTCGATGCAGTACAACGACAGCTACAATGACCAGGTCTTCGCATATGCGAATTCAATCTACAACCTCGAGGGAGGCACGCATCTCTCAGGCTTCAAGACCGCCCTGACCCGTGTGATCAACAATTTCGCGAGGTCCAACAACCTGATTAAGGAGAAGGATCCGGCGATCACCGGCGACGATGTCCGCGAGGGCCTAGTTGCGGTGGTGTCGGTGAAGGTCTCGGAGCCGCGGTTCGAGGGGCAGACGAAGACCAAGCTCTCGAATTCCGAGGTCGACGGGATTGTGCAGAAGGTCGTCGGCGAGAAGCTCAAGTTCTACCTTGAGTCGAACACGGCCGTGGCCAAGCGGATAATCGACAAGACCCTCAATGCCGCGCGCGCGAGGGAGGCGGCGAGAAAGGCCCGCGAGACAGTGCGAAAAGGCGCACTCTCGGGCGGCGGGCTCCCCGGCAAGCTTGCCGACTGCTCAGAGCGCGACCCGGCCCTGGGCGAGCTCTACATCGTAGAGGGCGACTCGGCCGGCGGCTCGGCGAAGCAGGGCCGCGACCGCCGTTACCAGGCAATCCTTCCCCTGCGGGGAAAGCTGATCAACACGGAGAAGGCCCGCCTGGACAAGGTGCTTTCCAATGAGGAGATCCGCACACTGATCACCGCCATCGGCACCGGAATTGGCGACGCCGAGGGCGAGGGCGCGTTCAACGTCGACAAGGCTCGCTACCACAAAATCATCATCATGACGGACGCCGATGTCGACGGCTCGCACATCCGCACGCTGCTTCTCACATTCCTCTACCGCCAGATGCGAGGCCTTCTCGACCGCGGTTACGTCTACATAGCGCAGCCGCCGCTCTACAGGATAAAGCGCAAGAAGCGCGAGCAGTACATCGACAACGACGAGCAGCTGAACCGCATCCTTCTCGAGCTGGGATCCGAGGACGTGGTCCTGACCCGGCTATCCGAGCGCCACGTCTTCTCCCCCCAGCAGGTCGACCGTATCGTTGAGTGCCTTGCGGCGCTGGAGAAGCTTGGCGGGGGCGTGACCCGCTACGGGGCGGCCCTCAACGAATACCTGGACCGGCACGATAGCCAGACGCATGCCCTTCCGCGCTACATCGCGAGGATCCGGGAGGGCAACAAGGAGTCTCACGAGTTCCTTCAGGATGAGGCCGCCCGCTCCCGCTTCATCCAGGAGCACGACCTTGACGCCGACCTGTTCGACCAGACGGAGGCCTTGTCTCCCAAGCAGGACGCCAAGCCCGTCGCGGCACCCAAGCGTGTCACGCTCCATGAGATATTCGAGGGCACCGAGATGTCCAAGATCCTCAAGATGATCGCGGCGACCGGCCTTGAGATAAGTCGCTTCAGCCCCGCCGAGCAGCCGCGCTACACGATCACCGAGAACCCGGGCCAGAAGAGCGAGGCGACCACGGAGCTGCGCGCGCCGCTTGACATCGTGACGCAGATCCGCGCGAACGGCCGCAAGGGCCTCACGATACAGCGCTACAAGGGGCTCGGCGAAATGAACCCGAAGCAGCTCTTCGAGACCACAATGGACCCCGAGAAGCGACGCCTGCTCAAGGTCGCGGTCAACGACGCCGCCAAGGCGGACGCCCTCTTCACGCTTCTCATGGGAGACGAGGTTCCGCCTCGCAGGCAGTTCATCGAGGACAACGCGCTGAATGTGCAGTACCTCGACGTCTGACGCCCTCCTCCCCAATTTTCCCCTAAAATCCCTTGTATACCGGTTCCGAAAAACTCCTGTCGGCGAACATCACCGACATCATGCAGACGGCCTACATCGATTACTCGATGTCGGTCATCATAGCGCGCGCCCTCCCGGACGCGCGCGACGGCCTGAAGCCGGTCCAGAGGCGCATCCTCTATGCAATGCTGCGCGAGGGCCTGGTCCACAACCGGCCCTTCGACAAGTGCGCGGGCGTGGTCGGGGAGGTGCTAAAGAACTACCACCCCCACGGCGACGCGTCGGTGTACGACACCCTCGTGCGGTTGGCCCAGACCTGGGTCATGCGCTACCCCTTGATCGACCCCCAAGGGAACTTCGGTTCAGTCGACGGCGACCCTCCGGCGGCGTATCGCTACACCGAGTGCCGGCTCAACGAGGCAGCCGAGGAGCTCCTGAAGGACATCGAGGAGGAGACCGTTGATTTCGCACCCAACTACAAGGAGTCGACAACCGAGCCCACGGTGCTGCCTGCGGCGCTACCCAATCTTTTGATGAACGGATCGACGGGGATTGCGGTCGGGATGGCGACCAACATACCCCCGCACAACCTGAGCGAGATCATCGACGCGGCGTGCGCCATTCTCGACCGGCCGTCGGTATCCGTCGACGAGCTCTGTGCGATCGTCCAGGGGCCAGATTTCCCGACCGGGGGAGTCATCTCGGGCCGCGAGGCCATCCTCAGCTACCTCAAGACGGGAAAAGGAGTGGTGCGTATCCGCGGCAAGGCCCACTCCGAGGAGATGAAGGGCGGGATGGAGCAGATCGTGATCACGGAGATACCCTACAACGTCAACCGCGCGAACCTGGTCACCCGCATAGCCGAGCTCGTGTCGGAAAAGGAGCTCGACGGCATCCGTGACCTCCGCGACGAGTCGGACGAGAACACCCGCATCGTCGTCGAGCTTAAGCGCGGCGAGCAGGCGAAGGTGGTCATAAACCAGCTCTTCCAGAAGACGGCCCTAGAGTCCTCATTCGGTGTGACGCTGCTGGCGCTCGACGGCAAACGTCCGAAGCAGATGAACATCAAGGAGCTGATCGAGTGCTACATCGAGCACCGGCGCGACGTCGTCACGCGCCGCACCAAGTTCCGCCTGCGCGAGGCGGAAGACCGTGCCCACATCCTCGAGGGGTACATAATCGCGCTCGATAACCTGGACGACTTCGTGAAGATCATCCGCGGCTCCTCGAACCGCGACGAGGCAAAGGTTCGCCTGATGGCGAAATACCCCATTTCCGAGCGCCAGACTGACGCCATCCTTGAGCTGC
>CAZNNO010000158.1:0-4931 GCA_964574435.1 uncultured Opitutaceae bacterium | reverse complement strand
CCTCCTGGGGCATGATCCCGCCCGAGGCGTTGAAGATGATCGGGCACTTGAAGTGAAGCGCCTTGGCGCACGTCGTCGTCCCCCCGCGGGTGACGATGACGTCGCTCACCTGCATCAGCAGGTGCACGATCTCCGAGTAGCCCTCGACATAGCAGTTGAACTCGGGGTGGTTCGCGCGCCAGTGCACGACGTCGTTGTAGGCCTGCTTGTTCCGGCCGCAGATCACGATCGCCTGGCAGCGGTCGGCGCGCTTCACGAGCGCCGGCAGGAGCTCGAAGTGGTTGTTCGCCCCGTTGCCGCCCGTCGCGAGGAACACCGTGAAGAGGTCGGGGCGCAGCCCCAGGCGCTCCTCGCGGAAGACGCTGCGCTCGCTCGGCGCTATGACCTCGAAATGAGCGTGCGGGTGCATGAGGTAGCCGCGCACCCGCGCCCTCTCGGGGGGGATGCCCTTCTTGATCGCGTAGTCCTGCGCCGTAGCCGTCCTCGAGAAGTACATGTCGGCGGTCGGCTCGATCCAGTTCCGCGAGTAGCCCCATCCGCCCGAGAACTCCCCGCAGTAGGTCGCGCACACCACGTTGTCGTGGCCCAGGATCTTGCGGGCCAGCTGGAAGTAGCCGCGGTTCAGGCAGTCATGGACGCTCAGAACCAGGTGGGGCCGGTACTCGCGGAGCACGTCCACATAGTAGCGCCGCCCGAGGGAGACCGTCTCCTTGTTGATGATGCTCTGGAGCTCGACAAAGGCGTAGAACGCCTTGTGCACCCAGGGCGCGCTCGCCTGGATCTTGTTGTAGAAATTCACCCCCGCCCTGTTGAAGACCGAGGATTTCTCGAGCATCTGCTCGATGCGGACGTCCACGTCATGGCGGTAGAGCTGGAAGCACCAGTCGGCAAACGCCTCGGCGCGGGCGTCGTGGCCGCCGCCGGTGCTCGATGTAAGGACTAGGATTCGGATCTTGGACATGTGGTTGTCGGAATTTGGCCAAGGCCCGAGACAGCGGGCCGCGGCCGCCAGCACAGAGGAACTAGGAGAGTGCCTCGCAAGGGCGGGCGCAAGTCGAGCCTGAAAGGATGTTGCCGCGCGCAGCCGCGCCCGGCCGAGGCGCCCCGCGCGTGCCCGGCCGCGCCCCGGCCATCAGGCGCGCCTCATCAGAAGCGCCACGTTGGCGCCCCCGAAGCCGCTGCTGTTCTTCAGCACCACGCGCGGCGCCTGGGCCACCGTCTCTCTGATGACATTCAGGCCCTCGCATGCCGGGTCGATCTCCTTGATGTGGGCGGAGCCCGGCATGAACCCCTCCCGCATCGCCAGGGCGCAGAAGCCGGTCTCCATCGCGCCTGCGAGCGAGAGGCCGTGCCCCGTCAGCGCCTTCGTGCTGCTGATCGCCGGGCGCACCCCCATCTCCCCGAAAACGGCCCTCAGGGCCTGCGCCTCGGAGATGTCGCCGATCAAGGTCGACGTGGCGTGGGCGTTCACATAGTCGACCTCGGCGGGCGAAATCCTTGTCGCCTCGAAGGCGTTTCCCATCGCCAGGCGCGAACCCGTGCCGTCGGGGTGCGAGATCGCGACGTTGTAGCCGTCCGAGGCCTGGCCCCAGCCGGCGAGCTCGCAGTAGGGCTTGACGCCGCGCCGGGCCACCTCGTCCTCGCTCTCCAGGACGACAACCACCCCTCCGCCCGTCCCGACGAAGCCGTCGCGCCCGACGTCGAAGGGGCGCGAAGCGAGGTTTGGGTCGGTTTGCACCGAGAGCGTCCTCATCGCCGCGAAGGGAAGGATCGCGTCGCGGTTGCCGTCCTCGCCCCCGACCACAAACATCCGGCGCTGGCGGCCAAGCGCTATGTCGTCGTAGGCGTACCCCATGGCGTGCGCCGAGGAGGCGCAGGCGGACGAGAACCCGCATGAGGCGCCCTGGATCTTGAAGGCGGCGACGAGGTTGAAGTTGAGGGTGCCGACGATCGAGGCGACGATCCCCAGGGGCGAGCACCGCGCCGGCCCGAGCCGCAGCAGGCGCTCGTGGTGGTAATTCGTGAGCATGGGGGAGCCTCCCGACGCCGCGTAGAGGCCCGTGTCCCGGTTGGAGATGTCCGCGTCGCCGAGGCGGGCGTCCGCGACCGCCTGCAGGAAGGCGCAGTGCGCGAAGAGCCCGTGGGGCGCCATGGAGCGGATCGTCTCGCGCCGGATCGAGTAGCCGGCCGGCCAGGTCCAGTCCTCGGGGTCGGTCGAGTCGGTGGAGAACCCCTTGACGGTCCCCACCAGCTTGCAGGCGATCTCGGGCTTCTGGAAGGGCGGATACAGCTCAAAGCCGTGCCTGAGCGCCCGCAGGTTGCCCACAACCGTTGCCGCGTCGTTGCCGATGCTGGTGATGAAGCCAAGGCCGGTGATGAAGACTCTGGGCATGCTCTAAGGGCGGGCCGCCCGTCCCATCGTGACGAACGCCACGACCCGGTCAATCTCAGGCGTTGATTGCAACCCGCAGGGGCGGGTTCGTTGAACTCTCGCTCAAGGTTGCGGGCCGGGGGGCACCGTCCAAAGCGGAGGGCGCGACCGCGGATTCAACGTAGGCAAAGGTGAGCGTGATGTCCTCGGCGATGACCGCCTTCTCCTGGCCGACCCGGATCGCGCCCTCGAAGGTCGCGAGCGGCATCTTCATGCGCTTCGGCTTGATGGAAAGGGTGAGGATGTCCCCGGGCTTGCACATGCGGTGGGCGCGGACGCCCTCGCAGCCCGTGAAGAATATCGTGTTCGCGCCGATGGCCTTGCCGGGCTCGGTGGGCGCGCCCTCGAGAAGAAAGAGCACGGCGAGCTGGCCCAGGGCCTCGAGCATTATCGACGCCGGCATGACCGGGTTGTCCTTGAAATGGCCCTGCAGGAAGAACTCCTGGCCGGTGATCTTGTACTTGCCGTTCGCTCCCGTGGAGCTCACGGAGGCCTCGTTCAGGAAAAGGAAGGGGGGCTGGATCGGCATGACGGCCCCGATATGCTCGATCGGGAGGAACTTGGTCGGGCGCGGCAGGGGCAGCCCGCGAATCTTGCAGTCGATGAAGGTCTTCACGTCGCCGACCGTCCTCAGGTTGCGCAGCTCGTCGTTGTTGATCGAGAGCTGCAGGATGTCCTCCACCAGGATCACGATCTCCATCATCGTGAGCGAATCGATGCCGAGATCCTCGATCAGGCGAAGGTCGTCGTCGGCGTCCTTCAGCTTGGCGCGCAGGTCCGGCTCGACGAAGCGCTCGATGACGCCGATCACCACCGCCGGCATGTGATCCGCGTTGCCGGTCTTGCGAAACTGCACGGCAGCCTCGAAAGTCGAGGGCGAGCATCGTTTCAGCGCCTCCCGCAGGGCCGCCTCGTCATCCGGTGCAAACGGCTTGGTGGCAAGCGTTAACGTCTTTGATCCGCCTTGGTTTGGTTGAGCAGCATCTGACATCGGTCGCTCTTTGTATGTTACGGTGGCCGATAAAGTAAACCCATTTCTTGCCCCGCCCCGGGGCCTCCCGTTTTGACGGCTTATTGACGGGCGGATTTCGGGAACGGTTTGCTTCCGGCGCTTACTGTAACCGAGCTTGAATTAACGCCGCCCCCGCTTTATACCTGAGTCACAGAACCCGCTCAATGAGCGCATCTTCAATCGCGAAGCAATCCTCACCCCTCTTTCTCATCACCCATGAGTTCTACCCGGTCAGCGGAGGCATAGCCACGTTCGCAGAGGAGATCGCGAAGGCCTCGGCGGGCCTCGGCTACGACGTGGAGGTGTGGGCGCAGTCCGCGCCGCCGAGCGTGGAGAAGAAGTGGCCCTTCAGGATCAGGCGCCTCCCGCTGAAGGGGAGCCACGACCTCATCTGCCAGTTCCACCTCGCCTGGCAGCTCGTCGCTTCCCGCCGCCAGCTGCGCCACGCCACCGTGTACCTCCCGGAGCCGGGGCCGATGCTGACGATGATGCTGCTGCAGTTCTTCAAGGCGTTTCGGCCAAAGCGCCTCATCCTGACCTTCCACGGCTCGGAGATCCTCGCCTTCTCGAAGAGCCCCCTTCGGCGCTGGCTCGCCGGGAAGCTCATCCGCAACGCCTCTCGGGTGAGCACGCTGACGACCTACACGCAGGAGCTGCTCCTCGAGCGCTTTCCGCACGCGGCCGACAAGATCTTCCTGACGCCGGGGGCCTTGCGAACGGACTTTGCGGTCGTCCCGAGCCGTGCCGAGCGTCCGAAGGACAAGATCGTCGTCCTGACGGTGGGGCGCCTGCACCCGCGCAAGGGCCAGCTTATCACGCTCGAGGCCCTCCAGATGCTCCCGGTCGACGTCCGCAGCCGGATCGAGTACTGGATCGTCGGGGGCCGCAACAAGGGCAACTACGAGGACAAGCTGCGTTCGCGCGCCGCCGCCGACCCCGCGCTCACCGTCCGCTTCTTCGGGAACATTCCCGACGAGGAGCTTGCCGAGGTCTATGAGAGGTCCGACATCTTCGCCCTCACAAGCATCAATCACGGGGACAGCGTCGAGGGCTTCGGCCTCGTCTACCTGGAGGCGGCGGCCCACGCGCTCCCGATCGTGGCGCACAGGGTCGGAGGGGTCTCCGAGGCCGTGCGCGACGGAGTGACGGGGCTCCTCGTCACCCCCGGGCGCCCGGCCGAGCTTGCCGCCGCATTCGAGAAGCTGATCCACGATGTCCCGCTTCGCAGGCGGCTGGGCGACGCCGGGAGGATCTGGGCCTCGCGCAACTGCTGGCAGGAGAACGCGTCCACCCTCTTCGAGAAAGTTGGGGAGAGGGGATGATCCGGTCCCGGGTGCTGGTGACGGTCCGCTATGCCGAGACCGACATGATGGGCATCGTCTACCACGCGAATTACCTGCCGTGGTTCGAGGTCGGCCGGACCACGCTCCTCAAGGAGATCGGCGTCCCCTACCGCAGGCTCGAGGAGGAGGGCTTCCGCCTGCCGGT
>CAZNNO010000157.1:0-4949 GCA_964574435.1 uncultured Opitutaceae bacterium | reverse complement strand
CCCGTCACATTCTCCATGAGGAGGGACGCATGGGCGCCCACGGTCCGGTTGGTGTCGGGAAACTGCTCGGCTATCCGCTTGGCGATCACTCCCAGCTCGGCGTTGGCCTGCTCAAGCGTCGCCGTCGGGGCGAGCTTGCCGACGGCCCAGGTGTTCAACCGGATCACCCGGCTTCGCATGACCTCGGTGTCGGCCTCCAGGCCGGCCGGAATCCAGACCTCGCCGGCCCAGAACTTGAACCGGGGCGGCATGACGCCGACGACGGTGTAGGGCTTTCCGTCAAGCGTCAGCTCCTTGCCGACGATGTTCGGATCCGAGCCGAGCTTCTCCTGCCACAGCGAGGCCCCGATGACGCAGACGGGTGCCGCTCCGGGATGGTCCTCCGCATCCGTGAAGGTACGGCCCAGCATGGCAGGCACACCGAGCAGCGGCCAGGCCGGGGCGGATACCACAGCGCCCTTGAGGCTCGCGGGCTGGCTCACCCCCGTGAGCGTCAGGTCCCTGTTTGCGGCAAACGCGACGTGCTCGACGCTCCGGGCCTGCTTGCGGATTTCGAGGTAGTCGGGATAATTGACCGGCATCTGGCCATCCTGACCGATCGGAGTTGAGGCAATAAAAACGATCCTTTCGGAGTCCGCGTAGGGAAATGGATGAAGCAAGACGCCGTGGATCACGCTAAAAACAGCTGTGTTTGCGCCCACGCCCAGGGCCAGCACTGCCACGATGGTGGCGGTGAACGCAGGCGCCTTCCGCATGAGGCGCAGAGCGAAGACGAAGTCGGTGAAAAGCAGTTTCATTCTCGCGGATTATCCTTGCGGTGGCATGTGCGGGGTTGCCCATTCCTTAAGCACCGGCGGTGCCAAAGAACGTGAATCTTTTAACATCCTGGCATGTGATGGCTTGTGTAATAAAACAGCCACCGAACCGGTCCTGGTTTCACCGGTTCCGGGAAAGAGGCATCCCAATATCGGAATACCTTTGAGACAGATTGAGCGGTACCCTGCGTCCTCACGGGCGGGAAGCTGACGGCACAAATGGAACGGCCAAACGGCGGGGGATCGCCATGGCCTGATGGCCCGCGCGCGAGGGATCCATGGGGCTCCACCCGGCGCAACCGCCCACCCGGATGGGCCTGCAAAGCCATTTTCCTGGGAACGAGATCCACCCGGCAGGGCCAAGGGACTCAGGGGTGGCCCAGAAAGCGCCATTTTAGCGATACTCCATTAGGCATCCCGACAGAGCAATCTGCGGAGCGACTCAATGGCAACGCGCTGATTCAAAGCGATTGGGTTGCACCCGGAGACCAGTTTGACCCGTCTGATCGATTTCCTGAACATTGGCCGGGAGCGAATTCTGATCATCGATGGGCCGCCATGAGGGGAAAATCTTGCTCGCGGCGCGGGTGGTCGAGCCTCTGATCGTCGCTCTCGGCATGGGTGTCATCCCGCTGTGCTGGCGCCATCGGCCTGGTGGCGGCTCGCCGGCGGTGAAAAGAATCGGGTCTGCTCCGGTATTCCTCAGATCGTTACGCAGTTGAACCGGAGGCTTCCGCGTGTTGAACTATGAGAGTGAAGAAGAGGATCGGTTCATTCGGGTAGGCCGTCGCGGGTTACTCTGGCGACGCAATTCAATACCTGCCCTATGCACCTGTCGCTGAGACACCTTGCCAAGAGCCCGGGTTTCACAGCCGCTGCGCTCGTCACGTTGGCCCTCGGCATCGGCGTAAACACGACGGCGTTCACGGTGCTCAATCAACTGCTGCTCCAGACGATACCCTACCGAGATCCGGACAGCCTCGTCCAGATCTGGTGCTCCGAGCCCCACGTCTCTCAAACGGGGGTCTCGCCGGGAGATTACTTCGACCTGCGCGACGGCAACTCGGTCTTCGAGGGCGTGACTGCGTACGTGCCCAACGCCAAGGACAGTCTGGTCGATCCCGGCCAGCCGGCTGTAAACGTCAGCGTTAACCATGTCTCCGCCAATTTCGACAAGGTCTTCGGCGTCGAGCCGCAGATGGGCCGCAGCTTCTCAGCCGACGAGGAGGCTCACATGGAGAACGTCGCGCTCATCTCCAACTACTACTGGCGCGAGCACTTTGGGTCGGAGCCGAAGATCCTCGGCCGCTCGGTCCGGCTGAGCGGGAAGATGGTCACGATCATCGGCGTTCTCCCCGTGAGCATGGATAACCCAACGCTCTTCAATGGAAGGATCGCGTTTTGGACGCTGGATCACACGCGGATCAACTTCAACCTGAGGAACATGACTTGGTACAGCGTCGCGGCCCGCCTCAAGCCCGGCGTGACCCTTGAACAGGCCCGCGCGAACCTGGCGGCGATTGGAAACCGGCTTGCGAAGGAGTACCCGAACACCAACGCAAAAAGAGTCTTCCGGGTCCTTCAGTTCCCACGGAGCACATTCCAGGGCGTCAGCGGGAACTTGACCTGGATGGTCATGGTGCTCTCCGGCCTCGTCCTGGTGATAGCGTGCGTCAACCTCGCCAACCTTCAGCTGGTGCGCACGACGAGGCGCGCCCAAGAGATCGCCGTGCGCCTGGCGCTCGGCTGCTCGCGCGCGCGCATCATGGGGATGCTTCTTGAGGAAAGCATCCTGCTTTCGGTCTTCGGAGGTCTGCTCGCCCTCTTGGTCGCCAAATGGGGCAACCTCTACGTGGGCCGGTTTCTCAACCTCGACATGCCTCTCGACCTGCGGGTGCTGGCGTTCACGTTTGTTGCGTCCGTCCTAACCGGCATCGCTTTCGGAGTCGTCCCGGCTTGGATCGCCTCGCGGCAGGAACTCAACTCGGCGCTCAAGGCAGGCGCCGGCGGGTCGACGGCCGGGTGGGCCCGGCGGACATTCCGCGAGGTCCTTGTTGTAACCGAGTTGGTCTTGGCCCTGGCCGTCCTCAGCACGGCAGCCTTCTTCGTCAACGGGATCTACAGGCTCTCCCACCAGAAGCTGGGGTGGGACGGCGATCACGCGCTCTACGGACAGATCACGCTCGACCACGAGCACTTCGGAGAGGAAGCCGACCCCCGGTCGGTTGCATTCACGGACAGATTGAAAGAGGCTCTGGAGGCCATCCCCGGCGTGCGCGTGGCCGCGGCAGGCGCCGCCGTTCCCGGGTTCGCATTCGGCCAGCTCGCGTATCGGGTCGACGGTAAGCAGCCGCCTGAGCGTGGGCACGAACCCATGGTCGAGAGCGGGAAGGTCGATCCGGGATTCTTCGGCATCTACGGCATTCCCATCGTCATGGGGCGCGACTTCGATTCAACCGACCGGCTGGGATCGCGACACGTCGTCATCATCAGCGAGTCGATGGCGAAAAAATGCTGGCCGGGAGAGAACCCGGTTGGCAAGCGCATCGGAACAATCGATCCGGGCGCCGACCCCACGAAGGTGGACTGGGCCGAAGTGGTTGGCGTCGTCCGGGACTACCACCACCTGTTCGACTTCCTCGGCGGCAATGACGCCACCAAGCTCTTCAAGCCCTGGGCCCAGAACAGCCACCGCTGGGTCTTCTTTCACGTCGGCACCAACGTGGAGCCGGAGTCCCTCCGGGAGAGCATCCGCCGGGCCGTGGCGGGAGTGGCCCCGGACTTCGCGCTGGACGAACTCGTCCCCGTGAAGTCGATGATTCTCGACGCCTTGGCCTTCTTCGGGTTTCTGCGGAAGGCGCTCATCGAGCTTTCGATACTAGGCCTGACACTGTCCGCCGTTGGGATCTACGGGGTCATCGCGACCCTTGTCTCCGAGCGGACACGGGAGATCGGCATCCGCATGGCCCTCGGTGCCCAGGCCCGCAGTATCGTCTGGCTCTTCCTGAGGAGCGGGCTCGTGCTTTCTCTGGCTGGAGCCGCTTTGGGCGGGGCCGCAGCATTCGGTGCAGTTTATAGTTTGACGAAGCTGTTGCCCATCCTCCCAGCCTACAGTCCCTGGGCTATCCTCGCAATCGCAGCGTTCATCGTGCTCGTCGCCATGGTGTCATGCTTGTTCCCTGCCCTCCGCAGCACAAGGGTCGACCCGATGGTCGCCCTCCGCACCGAGTAGGGCTGACGCGAGCGATTGGTGAGGCGAGTGTCTTGCAGATCGAATAGGCTGTCGACCCGCGCGGCCCGTCAACGGGCCAGTGCGGCGCGAAGCGATTCGCACTCGACTATTCGAAAAGGACTCCCGCATCAGCCCGCTTATCACGATCAAGCCGTCACACCCCGGCGCTTGGTGCTCACCTGTTCAAAAAAAACGAACCCGTTCTGGGGGATCCCGCCCTTGCTTTGCAGAAGACCGGGCAATTTCACGGCTCTAGCCTCACGTTTCGTGCGTGTAAGTGTTCAGAACTTTCCTCTGCGTCACCACGAGAAATTCGATTCCGGAATGCTCCCAATTCCTGTGAAGATTAACACCGGACGGATGAACTCATTCCTTGGCGCCTCAAACGCCGAAAAGGCGCCAATTCCCCGCCAATCGCACTGGAGGGACCCCGAAATCAAACCATGGGATTAATCGGGAAACCGCCGCAGAGGGGAATGCGGACGGCGCGCCTGCGGCCCAGGCAGACGGCTACTCGGTCCTCAGCGCGACGGTGGGGCTGATCCTGGTCGTCCGGCGCGCGGGCAGCCAGCAGGCGATCACCGCGACGGCGACGAGCGCGCAAGTCGCCCCAAGGACGACCCACGGGTCCTTGCCCGGCAGGGCGGGCAGTATGCGCCCGAGCACCGTCACCAGGATGAACGCTGCCACGAGTCCCAGCGCCGCCCCGAGGCCCGCCAGCATGAGGCCGTTCCTGACGAAGAGCCAGATCACGCTACGGGGCTGCGCGCCGAGTGCCATGCGGATGCCGATCTCCTTCGTGCGCTCCGCGGCAAGGTTTGCCACGACGCCGTATATCCCCACGGCTGAGAGCAGCAGGCCAAGCGCCGCGATCTGCGCTAGGATGCGGCGCAGGAACGAGA
>CAZNNO010000156.1:0-4977 GCA_964574435.1 uncultured Opitutaceae bacterium | reverse complement strand
ACGTGAGCGACTTCCACTGCGTCACCACGTGGAGCAAGTTCGACTGCCGCTGGGGGGGCGTGGCCCTCACAACCCTCTACGAGCTCGCGCGGCCGAGTCCGGCGGCCCGGTTCGCCTATTTCACGAGCTATGACGGCTACTCCACCAGCGTCGCGCTCGAGCGCTGCCTCGATGACGACACGCTGGTCGCCACGTCGTTCGGCGGGGCCCCCCTGGCCCGCGAGCACGGCGGGCCGGCAAGGGTAATCATCCCCAAGCTCTACGCCTGGAAGGGCGCCAAGTTCGTCAAGGCGATCACGTTCATGGCCGAGGACAAGCTGGGGTTCTGGGAGGTTCGCGGGTACTCCAACACCGCCGACCCCTGGACGGAGGACCGCTATGCCTAGGGCGGATCGGCCCGCTTCACATCCTTGACCGACCACTTGGTGACCGTGATCCCCTTCGCCGCGCGGCCGCTCAGCGAGACCGCGCCCACGTCAAAGTCGAACTCGCGCACGCGGGCCCTGCTGCGGCCGTCGAGCGAGACATGGAGCTTCCTCGGCATGGCCTTCTCGGCCGGGCTCACCTCGAAGTAGACCACCTTCGAGCCGTCCGACTTGACCAGGGGATAGAGCTTGTCCCGGGACAGCCCCCCGATCTGGAAGCGCTTGGCGTAGGCCTTGCCGCTCGCCCCGTCCTGGTAGACCATCGTGTAGAACGACGTGTCGCCGTCCTTCGGGAAGACCGTGCAGTGGATGATGCCGAGGCCCATGAAGACCTTGTCCCCGACCTTCGACACCTTGAGGGAGCCGTCGGCCATGATGCAGAGGACGCTGTCGAGGATGGTGCACTCCTGGACGAACTCGTGCTGGCGCCAGTTGAGCCCGATGAAGCCCTCCTCGCGGTTCACATAGAGGCGCTGGTTCGCGGAAACCACCTCTGCCGCGCTGATCTGCTCGATCTCGTCGTACTCGGTGCGCCTCTTGATGCCCTTGCCGTACTTTTCCTGGAGCATCTCAAACCACCTGATCGCATGCGCCGTGAGATTCCTCAGGTCGTGCCTGACCCCCTTCATCTCCTCCTCGATCCTCTTCAGCTTCTCGTCGGCCTCGAACCGGTTGTAGGCCGATATCCGCTTGATGCGGATCTCGGTCAGCCGGGCGATGTCGTCGTCCACGATCTCGCGCCTGAGGCGCTTCACGAAGGGCTTCAGGCCCTCGCGGATCTCGCCGAGCACGCTCTCCCAGGTCCTCGACTTCTCGATCCTGCGGTAGATGCGCTCCTCGATGAATATGCGCTCGAGGGAGTCCCAGTGCCACTGCTGGTCGAGCTCGCCCTGGCGGATCTGGAGTTCGCGCCTCAGGAGTTCGACCGTCTTGTCGACGCTGCGCTTCAGTATCTCGCGGACCCCGAGAAAGGCGGGCTTGTCGTCCTCGATCACGCACGCCGACGGCGAGATCGCGACCTGGCAGCCCGTGAAGACGCAGAGCTGCTGGATGACCTTCTCGGGCTCCGATCCCTGAGGCAGGTGCACCAGGATCTCGACCTTGTCGGCCGTGTTGTCGTCCACGCGCTTCACCTTGATCTTTCCCTTGGCGTTGGCCGCCAGGATCGACTCGATGACCGACTCGGTGGTCGTCGCGTACGGGAGCTCCGTGATCGCAAGGAGCACCTTGCTGCGCTGCTCGATCCTCGCCCGGATCTTCACCTTGCCGCCGCGCTCCCCGTCGTTGTACTCCGAGAAGTCGGCGATGCCGCCGGTCGGGAAGTCGGGGTAGATGCGGAACGTCTTCCCCTGGAGGTGGTTGATGGCCGCCCTGCACAGGTCGTTGAAATTGTGGGGAAGGATCTTCGTCGAAAGCCCGACGGCTATCCCCTCGGCCCCCTCGAGCAGGACGATCGGGAACTTCGCCGGGAGCGTGACCGGCTCCTTCGCCCGGCCGTCGTAGCTGAGCTGCCACTGGGTCGTCTTGGGGTTGAAGAGGACCTCGCGCGCGAAGGGCGTCAGCCGCGCCTCGATGTAGCGAGGGGCGGCCGCCTCGTCTCCCGTGAGGACGTTGCCGAAGTTCCCCTGGGGCTCGACCAGCCAGCCCCTCTGGCCCATGCCAACCAGGGCCGCCCCGATCGAGGCGTCCCCGTGGGGGTGGTAGCGCATGGTGGCCCCGACGACGTTCGCGACCTTGTGGAAGCGGCCGTCGTCCATCTCCCAGAGGGTGTGCAGGACACGGCGCAGGACCGGCTTCAGCCCGTCGTCTATGTGCGGCACGGCCCGGTCGAGGATGACGTAGCTCGCGTAGTCGAGGAACCAGTCCCGGTAGCTGCGCTCAAGCGGTGCCTCGGCGCCCTTCCTGGATCCCGGGATCTTGGTCTCCTTCGCCATGGGTCGCCTGCGGCCCCTCAGGCCTGCACCACGTCCTTCTCCACCCTCAGGTTCTCGATGATGAAGTCCTGGCGCTCCTGCGAGTTCTTGCCCATGAAGAAGGAGAGCAGCAGGTCGCTGTTGTGCACGTGGTTGAGCGACAGCGGCTCAAGCCGGATGTCGTCCCCGATGAAGCCCTTGAACTCCCCCGCCGAGATTTCGCCCAGACCCTTGAAGCGCGTGATCTCGGCCGCCGCGCCCAGCTTCTCGAGCGCGGCCTGCTTCTCCGGCTCCGTGTAGCAGTAGTGGGTCTCCTTCTTGTTGCGGACGCGGAAGAGCGGCGTCTCGAGGATGAAGAGGTGCCCGTGGGCGATCAGCTCCGGGAAAAACTGCAGGAAGAACGAGATCAGCAGGAGGCGGATGTGCATCCCGTCCACATCGGCGTCCGTCGCGATGACGACCTTGCCGTAGCGCAGCCCGTCGAGCCCCTCCTCGATGTTGAGGGCCGACTGGAGGAGGTGGAACTCCTCGTTCTCGTAGATCACCTTCTTCGAGAGCCCATAGGTGTTGAGGGGCTTGCCCTTCAGGGCGAAGACGGCCTGGGTCTGGACGTCGCGGCACGCCGTCAGGGAGCCGGCTGCCGAGTCGCCCTCGACGACGAAGATCGCGCTGTCCTCGCTCCTCTCGTCCTTGTCGCCGAGGTGGAGCCTGCAGTCCCGCAGCTTGCGGTTGTGCAGCGAGGCCTTTTTCGCCCGTTCGCGGGCGAGGTTGCGGATGCCGGCCAGCTCCTTGCGCTCGTGCTCGCTCTCCTGGATGCGCTTGATCAGCGCGTCCGCGGTCTGCGGGTTCTTGTGGAGGTAAACGTCGAGCGTCTGCTGCACGAACTTGCCGATGAACTCCTTGATCGAGGGCCCGTCGGGGCCGATCGCGGTCGAGCCGAGCTTGGTCTTCGTCTGCGACTCGAATATCGGCTCCATCACGCGCACCGAGACGGCCGCCACGACCGACTGGCGGATGTCGGCGGCGTCGAGGTCGCGCTTGTAGAAGTTCCTGAGCGTGTCGACAAAGGCCTCCCTGAAGGCCTGCAGGTGCGTCCCGCCCATCGTCGTGTGCTGGCCGTTGACGAACGAGAAGTACTCCTCGCCGTAGTGCGACCCGTGGGTGATCGCGATCTCGATGTCGTCGCCCTCGAGGTGGATGATCGGGTAGAGCGGCTCGCCGATCAGGTTCTTCTCCAGGAGGTCCTTCAGCCCGTTCTCGGACTTGAACGGCTTGCCGTTGAGCGTCAGCGTCAGCCCGCGGTTCAGGAACGCGTAGTTCCACAGCATGTCCTCGACGAACTCGCTCCTGAACCTAAGGTTTGCCCCGAAGAGCTCGGCGTCGGGCGTGAACTCGATCAGGGTCCCGTTCCGCTCGGAGGTCTTGGCGACGCGGTGCTCCTTCTTCAGCTTGCCTTTGGCGAACTCGACCACCTTCGACTCGCCGTCGCGCACGGCCTGCGCCCGGTACTCGATCGACAGGGCGTTCACCGCCTTCTGGCCCACGCCGTTCAGCCCCACGGCCTTCTTGAACGATTCGCTGTCGTACTTGGCGCCCGTGTTGATGACGGAGACGCACTCGAGCAGCTTGCCGAGCGGGATCCCGCGCCCGAAGTCGCGCACGCTCGCGCGGCGCTCCTCGAGCTCGATCTCGATGCGCTTGCCCGCGCCCATGGTGAATTCATCGACCGAGTTGTCGATTGTCTCCTTCAGCAGCACGTAGATCCCGTCCTCGGCGTGCGCACCGTTGCCCAGCCGGCCGATGTACATTCCCGGGCGCAGTCGGATGTGCTCGGTCGAGGATAGGGTTTTTATGCTGGCTTCGGTGTAGCCGGATGCCATCCCGCCTGAGAGTCCCGCCCGCGACCCCCGTGACAAGCGAAATTTGGGCGGCCCGATGCGCGCCCGAGCACCCCGGGGGCGATTTTCTTTGTTCGGATCTTCCGCCGGCGGCTGCTGATGGCGCCAACGTCGACCGATGGCGCCGAGCTGCCCCGACGCTACGCCGAGGAACGCTCCGAGGATTCCTTCACGGAGCTGGTGGGGGGCAACCCCAGGTTGCGGACGGCTGGATTGGCGTCCTGCCCGACAGCCGGGTCAACCGGGCCGCAAACTGCCTCGCCCGCGCCCTGAACGCCCGGGCGTCGTCCGGCGCGCGGGGCCCGGGAAAATGAGCCCGCCCCTATTAGTCGAGGAACATCGCCTCGTCGGTCTGGAAGAGCCCGTGGGCGAGCTTGGTCCAGGCGTCGAGCGGGGCGCGGCTCCTGAACGCCGAGGCGCCGGGCTCAACCTGCAGCGCGTTCTTTCTCCTCAGGTTCTGCATCGAGTTGTCGGCGATCTTGGCCTGGGCCTCGGCGTAGCGGGCGGCCCTTTCCGACTGGGCGCTGGAGGCGGGCGCCTCGGTCGAGGCGCCGCCCGGGTTCGCCTCGACGTAGCTCAGGCAGAGGCGGGTCTCCTCCGGCGTCGGAGGCCGCTGGAAGACCGAGAGGTAGAGCGTCGCCACGCGGAGCTCGTCGGTCGTCTGGGACAGGAAGTCGGGCGAATGAACGAGCTTGCGGGCCGTCTCGATGACAAGCGGGCTGTTCATGAGGAAGAGCTGCT
>CAZNNO010000155.1:0-5079 GCA_964574435.1 uncultured Opitutaceae bacterium | reverse complement strand
TCGATGCTCTACAAGATGGGCAGCTGGCACATCCCGGACAAGGCGGCGAACCTGCGGGCGCTCTACGCGCACATGTGGGCCTATCCCGGCAAGAAGCTGCTGTTCATGGGCGGCGAGTTCGGCCAGTCGCAGGAATGGAACCACGACGCCAGCCTCGACTGGCACCTGTGCCAGTACATGGATCACGAGGGCGTGAGGCGGCTGGTGGCCGACCTCAACCGCCTCTACACCTCGGAGCCCGCCCTCGGCGAGAACGACTTCAACCCGCACGGCTTCCGCTGGATAAGCTGCCTTGATGCGGACGCCAACCTGATCGCCTACCTCCGGTCGGACCCGGACGAGAAGGCGCTCTTTGCCGTCGTGGGCCACTTTGGGGGGGCAACGCGGACCCAGCGGATCGGGGTCCCGCGGCGCGGGTGGTGGCGCGAGGTGATAAACTCGAACAGCGAGTACTACGGGGGCACCGGCCTCGGCAACGACGGCGGGCGGGCGACCACGGACGTGGCGAGGGACGGTTACACCCAGTCGGTCGAGCTCACGCTTCCGCCCCTGACTACCCTGATATTCAAGTGGACCCCGGCCGGCTAGCGACTCCCGGGGGCGGCACCTACTTATTTTGGGCGTTTTTGACTCGCGGCTTGGCGCGTCAGGCCGCACATTGCCTTGTGATAACAGACATTACGGCACGTTTATCATGGCGCGCAAAATAAGCTTCCTCAACTACAAGGGAGGCGTCGGCAAGACGTCTTTGATCGTAAACACGGCCGCCGCGTTGGCCAAGATGGGCAAGCGCGTCCTCCTCTTCGACCTGGATACCCAGTCGAACGCGAGCATCTGGCTCCTGAAGCTCGACCGCTGGAACAAGATAAACGCGACCGGGGAGGGCTCGATCTACTCGATTTTCGACCCGGGCAAGACCCATGTAAAGGACCTGGTCATCAAGGACGTTGTCGAGGGCAAGGCGGGCGAAAAGCTGCTTCCCGGGCTGGACCTGGTCCCAACGACCTTCAACCTCGTCGACCTCGAGGCGGAGTACATGGGAGACCCCAAGCGCCCCGCGTACCTGGTGTTCTGCGAGCAGGTTGCGATGCTCGAGCCCAATTACGACTTCATCCTGTTTGACTGCCCGCCCAACATCCTGCGGGCGTCCCAGTGCGGCGTCTTCACGTCGAACGAGATCTATGTCCCGTCAAACCCCGATGCGCTGAGCCTGATCGGCTTCACGCTCCTCGTCGACAAGCTCCAGAAGTTCCACGCCTTGTCCGGGAGCTTCCGCAAAGCCTCGATGGGCTCGCCGGCGCAGGTCCAGGGTCTCATCTTCAACTCAATCCGCACGGGAGTCGATATCGAGGTGCCGAAGATGAGGATGCAGCTTCGCCTGAACCAGTTTCGCGCGGCGAAGCGGGCGGCCTCGACGGCGAAGATATTCAACACTCAGATCCGCGACGCCATGGTGGTGAGGCGCTCGGTTGCGCTCGGCCTTCCCGTCATTCTGGTGGGCACCGATGCGGCCGACAACGCCGACTCGGTCACGAACGACTACCGGAAGCTGGCGTCGGAGATCGTCCAGCATGAACCCGCTGCCTAACTGAACCAACGATGCCTGAACCGAAATTCACCGAGAAGGATTGGGACGATGCGCGCACGGCCTTCGCGAGCTCGATCATGGTGGACACCCAGATCTCCAGCCTCGCGCAGAACCTGGACGGCCCCACGTGGCCGGTGAAGTCGAAGGACGAGACTCCGGCGAAGTACATCGACCTGAGCTACGGAGAGGCTTTGGAGCTGCTGGCCCTGAAGGGCCAGTCCGCTGACAAGCTGGACCTCTTGATTTCGATCCTGAAGGAGACGCTGGCCTTCGACAGCCCGTTCGGCGACATGGTCGAGCAGACGGAGGCCGCCTCGGTGCGCGACAATCCGCTGCTGAAGAACATGGCGCGCATCCACATCCCGGAGAACTTCCCGATCTCGCTCACGGCGCTCAGCGCCGACACGGTGGAGTTCTGCAAGCTGGAGAACCTGAAGACCCTCGGCGAGTTCGCGGTCTTTGCGCAGGGCATGTCCCAGAACGTGATCATAGGGGGAGACTTCAGGAAGCTCCTCAACGCCCTGTCCAATCTGGACGAGTCGACCCTGGCGGAGATCCTCCCGTTCCGCAAGGGACTGAAGGGCCTCCACCTGATCGAGGCGCTTGGCCAGTCCATGCGGCTGTCGAACCCGATGCCGAAGGCGAAGGAGGCCTCGGTCTGGTTCGCGGACGACTACGCCCAGCTCAAGAAGGATTTCACCGAGGGAACCGGCGTCGCCAGGCAGCTCGGGGTTCTGGGGGACCTCGAGCTTGAGAAGAAGGTCTCGGATCTCATCCGCCAGCTGATAAAGCCCGGTTCCGGCGGAACGGAGGCCGCCGCGGGCAAGCCGGGTTTTTTCAAGCGCCTCTTCAGGAAATAGTGTATACTGCGGTCACCTTCCCGCATGGCTGACCCGTCCAATATTCGGTTTCCGACCAAGAGAGCGGATTCAGTTGGCAGCCTTTCGCTGCGCCGGAACCGCTCCGCGACAAGCTCGCCGTTCACGGTCTCAGAGGCCACGGCGGCCGCGCGGGAGTCGATACGGGCCATAGTCTCGGCGACGAGGCCCCCGATCGGGGTGCGAAGCGGGGCGGAGGACGCGAGGATTGCCGAGCTCGAACGCTCGCTCAGGCAGCTGGAGCTCAAGCTGGCCGAGAGGGAGCGCGTCGTCCAGGAGAGGGAGGCGCGGCTCAGGGAGTACGAGCGCGAGCTTGCCGAGGCGGAGGCGCTCCTGGCCGCCCGCGAGCAGCTTGTCGCCGCCTCGAGAAAGTCCACGTCGGTCCACGTCTCGCCCGAGGAGAAGACCGCGCTCGAGGCGCTGCGCGCCGAGCTCGAGCGCCAGGAGTCCGTGCTCAAGGAGGCTCAGAATGCGCTCCACGAGCGCGAGCAGTTCATGGATGAGAGCGAGACCCGGCTTTTCGAGAAGGTGCAGAGCCAGCAGGAGCGCGAGATCGAGCTCGACCAGCGCGAGGAGGACCTGAAGGGCAGGATCCGGAAATTCCGGGAGACGGAGGCCTCCGAGAGCGCCGGGGCAGCCGCCGCGCTCAAGGCGGAGGACGCCGCTGCCGCCGACTCGGATGAAATGAGGGCATGAGCCTTGACGCGGGCTGTCCCGGGCCGCTACTTTGATGCAACTTTTCCCCGGACAAGGCGTCCAACCACTTTCAAATCCGTAGCATGAGATTCCTCCGTATCGCCCTTTGCATTGCATGCCTGCCACTTGCAATCGTTCGTGCGGCGGATGACGACGAGAAGGACGAGAAGCAGGCGCCCGAGGAGATCCCCAATTTCAACCAGTTGGACGAGTACATCTACGTGCCCAAGTCGACGATGAGCCTGGGAAACCGGTTCTTCCTGAGGGGCCCGAAGACGACCTACGCGGGGCAGGGGATAAACCCGTCCGAGGTGGATCCGGGCGATGACTCGACCGTCGGCGTGCCCAACATCTCGCGCACGTACATCGACGGCACCATATCGCCGGACGCGCGCACGATCACCGTGAACACGGGCCTGGGCGGGACGATATCCGAGCCGATCGCGTCCGACGGCCGCACGAACACCTGGAGCTACGACAACGCGAGCCAGCTGCTGCCGAACGGGGACATCACCTTTCACACGTACTCGGCCGAGATCACGGACTCCGACGAGCACAACACCTCGGGAGCACCCAACGTGGGCATCGAGCTGATCCTGGACCGGGACATGGGCAAGATCGGCAAGCGCATGACCTGGAGCCTGACGGCGGGCTTCTCGATAGCGGACATCCACTCGAGCATGTACGTCTCGGTGCCGACGACGGAGACCGTTCTGACGGACACCTACGACCTTTTCGGGCAGGTTCCTCCCTCGCCGCCCTACTCGTCGCCCAACAACGTCACCCAGACCGTGTTCGGCTCGGGGGGGACGGTGGTCGCCGGAACGGGGTCATCCGTCCAGACCCAGAGCGTATCGCAGGTTGTCCTCCTCGGCAACGTGCCGCTCAGCCGTACCGAGGTCCCGGTGCAGATCGACTCGGTGAACCGCTACTTCAACGAGGGCGCCTACTACACGCTTCGGGGCGGCCCGACCGTCACCATGCCCTTCGGGCAGCACTGGAAGTTCAACGTGAGCGCCGGGCCGGCCCTGATCTACGCGGGTTCCGAGCTCAACGTGCTCGAGGACCTCTCGATCGCAACCGGCGTCGACTACACGACCCTCTACCAGAAGCAGAACACCCGGCTCCTCTACGGCTATTACATCGACATGAACCTGCAGTACCAGTTGACGGACACCGCAGGCTTCTACCTGGGCGACATCTTCCAGGGGGCGGGCGGCGCGTTCAAGCAGTCGGTGGCGAGCGGGAACGACCCGAACACCGGCGCGGGCCTCGAATACACCTCGCGCCTTGATTTCAGCAGCCAGGACGGTGTGTCGGGCGGCCTGACCGTGAGGTTCTGAGCGGCGTCCCTATCCGGCGAGGCCGACCAGGACGGATTCTATGTCCCTGAGCGTGCCCGGCGGGTAGAAGCTGTTGATCCGGCAGATGACCTGCTGGATGATCCCGTCCGGGCACGAGGCGCCGCCCGTGACGAGGATGCGCCTCGGGGCGCCGCCGCTGTACGCGGGCGCCCCGCCAAAGAGCGGCCTGCGCTCCACGTGGCCGCCCTGCCCGGGGATCCCCTTTGACGGGAAGACGTAGTGCTCCGCCTCGCTCGGCGAGACGATGTTTGACTCGCTCTGGACGAAGAAGGCCCGGCTCCCGAGGCTCTTTTCGCAGAGGCGGTAGAGCTGGTAGGAGTTGGAGGAGTTCTTCCCGCCGATCACGATCGCCGCGTCGAGGGGCTCGACCAGCGCCTGGGCAAGCGCATCCTGGTTCACCTGGGTCGCGTAGCACAGCGTGTCGTTGCGTCCCTGTCCGCCCACGCGCGGAAGGCCGCCCGGATCCTCGGGGCCGAACTTCCGGTCGAAAACATCCCTCAGGTAGGAGATGATCTCGCGGGTCTCGTTCATCAGGAGCGTGGTCTGGTTCACC
>CAZNNO010000154.1:0-5229 GCA_964574435.1 uncultured Opitutaceae bacterium | reverse complement strand
CGATGAAGGCGTAGACCGCGCGCCGGGTAGCGAAGCCCTCGCTTCCGATCGGCACCGGCCTGCCGCCCATCGTCAGGTCGAGCGTGCCCGCTATGGCCAGGATCGAGTCGTGCATCTGCTCGAAGTCGAGCTGCCTGACGTTGTAGCGCCACTGCAGCTTGTTGTCCGGGTCCGTGTCGGCGTACTGCGGGTTCGCGGTGCTGGACTCCTGGTAGACGCTGCTCAGCATGATGAGCCTCTGGAGCCTCTTGACGGACCAGCCGTCCTCGACAAAGCGCGTTGCGAGGTAGTCCAGGAGCTCGGGGTTGGTGGGCGGTGCCGACTGGTTTCCGAGGTCGTCCGGCGTCGATACGAAGCCGGTCCCGAAGTGCTGCTGCCAGACGCGGTTCACGAGAACCCGCGCCGTCATCGGGTTTGACGGGCTCGCGATCGCGCGCGCCAGGTCCAGCCTGCCGCTGCCGTTCCTGAACGGCGCGGGGTGCTTCGGGTCGGCAGAGAGGATGCTCAGGAAATGCCGGGTGACCATCGGCCCCTTGTTCTGGGCCTCGCCGCGAAGCAGCACGGGAAAGTCCTTCGGGGAGGCCACATCGAGGAGCACCTGGGCCTTGGGGGGCGCGGCTGCGCTGCACTCGATGTCGGCGATCCGCTTCTCAGCGAGGGCAAGCTGCTTGACGAGCTCGCGGCGCCGCTGCACCCGCTCCGCCTGCGGCAGGCCCGAGCGGCGCAGCTCGAGGAACTGCGCCTCGACCTGCGCCTTGGCCGCCCCCGCGGCCTGCATCTTCGCCAGATAGTCCGTGAGCTCGGGGGTCCTCGGGACCGGGTGGAGCCACGGCTCGTCGGCGGGCTCGGCCGTGTTCGCGAAGACGCTGTAGAGCGAGTAGTAGTCGGCCGTCGGGATGGGGTCGAACTTGTGGTCGTGGCAGCGGGCGCAGGAGACGGTGAGCCCGAGGAACGCCTTCGTCGTCACGTCAATCCTGTCGTTGATGATGTCGTTCGCGCTGTTCTCGAATCGGTTGCCAAGGGTCAGGAAGCCGAGCGCAGCGAGCGGCCTCTGGTCCGGCGCCGCGCCGCCCGCGCTGCCCTTTCGGAGCTCGTCCGCGAGGAGCCTGTCCGCGGCAAGCTGCTCCAGGATGAACTCGTTGTAGGGCTTGTCGCTGTTGAAGGCGTCAATGACGTAGTCCCGGTACGTCCACGCGTAGGGGTACCTCGGGTCCTCCCGCTGGGGCGTGTCGCCCTTGGTGTCGGCGTAGCGGGCGACGTCGAGCCAGTACCTGCCCCAGCGCTCGCCGTAGCGGGGCGAGGCGAGGAGCCGGTCGACCACCTTCGCCCAGGCATCCGGCGAGCGGTCGGCCAGGAACCGCTGCACCTCCTCCCCGGTGGGAGGGAGCCCCGTCAGGTCGAAGGTCGCCCGCCGGATGAGCGTGTACTTGTCCGCCGGCGGGTCGGGCCTCATCGCGTTCTCCTCGAGGCGCGCCAGTATGAAGTTGTCGACGGGCGTCTGGCACCATGCCGCGTCGGACACGGCCGGGACCGCCTGCCTCCTGACAGGAAGGAACGACCAGTGGTCCCTGCCGACACCGCCGTAGGTCGAGCTGCTTCCCTTCGCAACGAGGGACCTGGGGTCGGGCGCGCCGCGGCGGATCCACTCCGCGATGTCCGCGACCTGCTGCTCCGAGAGCCGCTCCCCCTTGGGCGGCATCTGGAGGTCCGCGTCCTTGTAGCTTATGGCGTCGATGATGAGGCTGTCCCCGGGCTTCCCGGGGTCGACCGCGGGACCGGTGTCGCCCCCGTGGAGCATCCCCTCGCGCGTGTCGAGCATGAGGCCCCCCTTAATCTTGTCGGCGTCGTGGCTGTGGCACTTGTAGCAGCGGTCGACGAGGACCGGCCGCACGCGCGTCTCGAAGAACTGGAGGTCCTGGGGCGCTATCGCGGGAGCGGCGGCCGCGACGGCCCCCGCGAGATGCGCGGCCGAGGCGCACAGCGCCACGGCGAGACCCGCTGCCCTGCCTGGCGTCGCCGTCATCAGGCGAGGATCGGCTGCACGATGTTCCCGGCCACGTCCGTCAGGCGGAAATCCCGGCCGTTGAACCGGTACGTCAGCTTGGTGTGGTCGAAGCCGAGGGTCCGCAGGATGGTCGCGTGGAGGTCGTGCACGTGCACCTTGTCCTTCACCGCCTCGGCGCCGAACGGGTCCGTGGCCCCGTAGACCAGGCCCCCCTTCACGCCGCCGCCGGCGAGCCAGACCGAGAAGGCGCGCGCGTTGTGGTCTCGGCCCGGGTTCTCGTAGCCGTTGCGGTCGCGGGTGGGCTTGCGGCCGAACTCCCCTCCCCAGATGACGAGCGTCGAGTCGAGGAGGCCCCGCTGCTTCAGGTCCGTCAGGAGGGCGGCGATAGGCTGGTCGACCTCCTTCGCCTTCTTCGTTATCCTCTCCTGGAGGTCCTGGTGGTGGTCCCACCCGTCGTGCCAGACCTGCACGAAGCGCACGCCCCTCTCGACCAGGCGCCGGGCGAGGAGAAGCTGCTTGCCCTGCGGGGTGTTGCCGTAGGCCGCCCTCACCGCCTCGCCCTCCTTGTTGATGTCGAAGGCGTCCGTAGCCGCCGCCTGCATCCTGAAGGCTATCTCGTAGGACTCCAGGCGGGTCTCGAGCACCTGGTCGTGCTGGAGCTCTCGCGAGCGCATCTCGTCGAGCTGCTTCACGAAGTCCATCTGGCGCCGCTGCTCGGCGCTGCCAATGTACTGGTTGCGGATGTTCTGGATCATCTGCTGCACCGTCGCCACCTGCGTGTTGACGCTCGACCCCTGGAACACGCCCGGCAGGAACGCCGAGCCGTAGTTGGCCGCCCCGCCCGACGGGAGCCCGCCGTTTCGAAGCGAGATGAAGCCCGGCAGGTTCTGGTTCTCGGTGCCGAGGCCGTACACCACCCACGAGCCCATGCTCGGCTTCGTAATCCGCAGCGAGCCCGTGTTCATGAAGACGGTCGCGACCTCGTGGGCCGGGATGTCCGTGTACATGGAGCGGATGACGGCCATCTCGTCCACGTGCTGCCCGATCCCTGGGAAAAGCTCGCTCACCTCGGTCCCCGATCTGCCCATGGGCGTGAACCTGAAGGGCGAGCCCATCGCGACGCCGCTGTCGCCGATAGTCCTGCCGTCCATGCGCACGAGCTCCGGCTTCGGGTCCCAGGTGTCGATGTGCGACGGCGCCCCCTGGGCAAAGATGTGGATCACGGCCTTGGCCGTCGCGGGAAGCGGGGGCCTTCGCGGGGAAAGCGGGTTCCCTCCCGGCGCGAGGCCGTCCGCCCCGGGATCCGCGACCAGGTCCGCCGGGCCCAGCATCGTGGCCAGGCCAAGGGCGCCCAGTCCCATCCCCACCCGGTTCAGGAACCTCCTGCGCGTGAGAAAGTAGTCCTCAATGTTTGTGGAAACGCCGCAGCACGGGGGCTCGCCTGACATCGTGGGGATATGCATAGGGATCGGTGACACTGTTGCAATGCTATGACGCCACGCCGCGCCCCCGGGTTTCAGGCGATTGCAGTTGATAAGCCGGGGGGGGCGGCTACGTTCTGCACATCCTCGTTTAGGAGAGCCCGGGGCCCCGGGCTGAGATGGCGGCAAGACCCGCTGCCAAATCCTTCGAACCTGATGCGTCTCACAACGCCGTAGGGAAAACAGGGCCGTCCGCGGCACGCGGAGGGATCTGTGACCCGGGCTGCGGTGCGGGCCGCGGCCGCACAACATCCCTCCCATGTCCCAACCGAACGAATCCCCCCTTGCGGGGCACCGGCTCTTCCCCGCGTCGCGCCGAGTCTACATCTCCGGCTCGCGCGGCGACCTTCGCGTCCCCATGCGCGAGATCGTGCTCTCCCCCACCCGTCAGCCAAACGGCGCCGAGGTGGCGAACGAGCCCGTCCGCGTCTACGACACCTCGGGGCCGTGGGGCGACCCCGGGTTCCACGCCGACCCGGTCCGGGGCCTTCCCGCGCTCCGCGAGGGCTGGATCCGCGAGCGCGGGGACGTCGAGGAGATCGAAGGCCGGGGCGTCAGGCCGATCGACGACGGCTACCTTTCCGAGCGCCACCGCCAGCAGGCCGAGGCCGAGGGCCGGCGAAACCCGATCAAGTTCTTCGACAGCAGCTCCCGGAAGGTGCTCCGCGCGCGGAAGGGCTCCCGCGTCTCGCAGCTCGCGTACGCCCGCCTGGGGATCGTCACCCCCGAGATGGAATATGTCGCCATCCGCGAGAACTCGAAACTCCAGCGGTCGGCCGACCTCCTTGAGCTGACGGCCGCGGGCCCGCGCAACTCGCTCTGGCGCCAGCACCCCGGCCAGGGCCTCGGGGCCTCGATCCCCCAGGCGATCACCCCGGAGTTCGTCCGCGACGAGGTCGCCCGCGGGCGCGCGATCATCCCCGCCAACATCAACCACCCCGAGCTGGAGCCGATGGTTATCGGCCGGAACTTCCTGGTGAAGATCAACACGAACATCGGCAACTCCGCGGTGGCGTCGTCCATTGACGAGGAGGTCGAGAAGATGCGCTGGTCCGTGAAATGGGGCGGCGACACGCTGATGGACCTCTCGACCGGGCGAAACATACACCAGACCCGCGAGTGGATCCTGCGCAACTGCCCGGTCCCCGTCGGAACCGTGCCCATCTACCAGGCCCTCGAGAAGGCGGGCGGGCGGCCCGAGGACCTGACGTGGGAGATCTTCCGCGACACGCTGGTCGAGCAGGCCGAGCAGGGCGTGGATTATTTCACGATCCACGCGGGCGTCCGGCTCCGGGCTATCCCCTCCACGGCCCGCAGGATGACGGGCATCGTTAGCCGGGGGGGCTCCATCATGGCCAAGTGGTGCCTCTCCCACCACGAGGAGAACTTCCTGTTCACGCGCTGGGACGACATCTGCGCCATCATGGCGGCCTACGACGTCTCGTTCTCGATCGGCGACGGGCTGCGGCCCGGGTCGATCGCGGACGCCAACGACGAGGCCCAGTTCTCGGAGCTCAAGACGCAGGGCGAGCTCACTGTCAGGGCCTGGGAGCAGGGCGTCCAGGTGATGTGCGAGGGCCCCGGCCACGTCCCCATGCACATGATAGCCGAGAACATGGAAAAGCAGCTCGACTGGTGCAAGGAGGCGCCCTTTTACACGCTCGGGCCGCTGACAACCGACATCGCCCCGGGCTACGACCACATCACGAGCGCCATCGGCGCGGCGATGATCGGCTGGCACGG
>CAZNNO010000153.1:0-5350 GCA_964574435.1 uncultured Opitutaceae bacterium | reverse complement strand
CTTCCGCTTCGACGTGCCCTGCTTCGGGATGCGCACACTCGAGACGATGCACGAGTCGGGGGTCCGCGCAGCGGCGCTCGAGGCGGGCGGTGTCATCCTGCTCGACAAGGCGGCGGTCCTCGGGAAGGCGCGTTCCTGGAAGATCAGCCTCCTCGGCTTTCGCTAAATGGCCTCTCCGGGCCGCTTGCCCTTTCGCCCGGGGCGCGTCAATCTGGGGGCGAGCCGATCCTGACAGATACGACCCATGCAAAACGACGTAGTAGCCGCGACCGTCAAGGGGGTGGTGCCGACCACCAACGGCTGCGCCGTCTTCCTCGGCAACGACGAGAAGACCTTCGTCATCTACGTGGACCAGTCCGTCGGCAACGCGATCCAGATGACGCTCGAGGGGGTCAAGAGGGACCGGCCGCTGACGCACGACCTGATCGGCAACATCCTTGTGGGCCTCGGGACGCGCCTTGAGCGGATCGTGATCAATGACGCTCACGACCAGACCTTCTTCGCGAGGATCCTGCTCACCATGGAGAACGAGCTCGGCAAGAAGATCGTGGAGATCGACGCGCGGCCGAGCGACTCGATCGTGCTGTCGCTGCAGCAGAAGCGCCCGATCTACGTCGCGCGCGCCGTCTTTGACGCCGTCGAGGACAGGACGGAGATCCTCGAGCAGTGGCGCAAGCAGCAGGGCGATCCGGGCTCCGATATCCCCTGACCGTGCCCCAGCGACTGCCGGCCCCCCTGGCGCTTGGCCAGCCCCTGACCGCGCTCGCGCCCATGCAGGACGTGACCGACCTAGCGTTCATGCGGGTCATAGCCGCCTACGGTGCGCCCGACTACTTCTTCACCGAGTTCTTCAGGGTCCACGCGCAGTCCCGGCCCGAGCGCCACATCCTGCGCAGCATCGACGAGAACGACACGGGCAGGCCGGTCTTCGCGCAGCTGATCGGCGAGGACATACCCCACATGGTAAGGACCGTGGAGGCGCTGGCCCGCCACCGCATCGCGGGCATCGACCTCAACCTGGGCTGCCCCGCACCGAAGATCTACAGGAAGAATGTCGGCGGCGGGCTGCTGCGCGACCCGGACCGGGTCCGGGCCATCCTTGCCGCGCTTCGCCAGGCGGTGCCCGGCCTTCTCACGGTCAAGATGAGGATCGGCTTCGAGGACGGCGCCAACTTTGACACGATCCTCGACATCGTGAACGAGAGCGGGATCGACCTGCTTACCGTGCACGGGCGCACGGTGCGCGAGATGTACCGGAGCGAGGTGCACTACGACCGGATAGCCCGTGCGGCGGGGCGCGCCCGCTGCCCCGTGCTCGCAAACGGCAACGTGACGTCTGCCGCGAAGGCGGGGGCGGTCGTGCACGAGACCGGCGCCGCGGGCGTGATGATCGGGCGCCACGCCATCCGCAACCCCTGGATCTTCAGGCAGTGCCGCGAGCGGTTCTCGGGCCTGCCCCCGTCCCGGGTCACGCTCCTCGACGTCCGGGGCTACGTCGAGCGCCTCTACAGGGAGACACGCGGCCCCGGAGTCCCGGAGCGCGCCCACGTGAACAAGATGAAGAAGTACCTCAACTTTGTCGGCCAGGGGGTGGACCCGCGGGGCGCCTTCCTGCACGACATGCGCCGGGCTCAGTCCGAGGCCGAGCTCTTCGCGGTCTGCGACAGGCATCTCGTGGACCCCGAGGGGGAATTCGCGGCCGAGCCCCACCCCGGGGTCATCGCGCGGCCCAACTGCGAGACGCCGGATGACGCCGACGGCTGCTCGCTCGAGACCGTGTCGGCCTAGGGCCGGGTTATTCCAGGCCGAGCGACTTTCGGCCCGCGTCGGATATCATGCGGGGGTTCCAGATCGGGTCCCAGACGATGTGGACCTTCGCCCGCTCAACGCTCGGGAGCTCCGCGATCTTGCGCCGGGCGTCCTCGGCGATCACGGGGCCCATCCCGCAGCCCGGCGCCGTGAGGGTCATCTTGACGTCAACGGCGTTCGCGCCGGAGGGCATCCGCTCGATCGAGAGGTCATAGATGAGGCCCAGGTCGACGATGTTGACCGGGATCTCGGGATCGAAGCAGGTCCTGAGCGCGTCCCAGACCGCCTTCTCGTTGAATTCTCCGGCCGGCGCCGGCCCCCCGTCCTCGAGCGCCAGGCCCTCGATGGCCGAGGCGTGCTCCCGGCCGACCCGGAAGAGGCCCCTCTCGGTGCGGACGGTGATGTTCCCGCCGAGCGTCTGGACGACATCGACGACCTGGCCCGAGGCCAGGGTGACCGGGTCGCCCGCGGGTATCGCAGTCGCCGGGCAGTCGGCAAGAATCCGGTGGGTCATGGGCGGCCGCGTTCCCGCCTCAGTGGATCACGAGGTCCACCGGCATTCGGGCATAGATCCCATTCGGGTCGTCGAGCGCCTTGAGCAGCGAAAGCTCGGCCTCGAGACGCCGCGCGACCTCGCCCACGAGTCCCGTCGGGCCGATGCGCAGGCTGTTCGGCGCGAATCGCCCGAGCACCTCGGCCAGCGCCTCCGATAGGTTCCTCGGCCTCGGGTACTCCGTCACCCGGAAATGCTCCCCGAGCCCCGCCTGCTTGCCGGCGTACCTGATCGCGGCGTCGAGCCCGCCGATCTCGTCCACGAGCCCGATCCGCTTGGCGTCCGTGCCGGACCACACCCGGCCCTGCGCGATCTCCTCGACCCGGCTAAGCGAAAGCTTCCGGCCCTCGGCCACCTTCGCGACAAACTGGCTGTAGATCCAGTCCACCATCCTCTGGAACACCGCCAGCTCCTCTTCGGTCTTCGGCCGCGTGATCGTGATGGCATCGGCGAACTTGCCGGTCTTGACCCCGTCAAAGGTCACCCCGTGGTCGTTCAGCAGCTTCTGCAGGTTGAACTGGATGCCGAAGACCCCGATCGAGCCGGTGATCGTGTCCGGCTCGGCGAATATCCTGTCGCCGTAGGCCGCTATCCAGTAGCCCCCCGACGCCGCGTACGAGCCCATGGACACGATCACGGGCTTCACCCTGCGGGCCAGGCGGATCTCGCGCTGGATCGTCTCGGCCGCGGACGCGCTGCCACCGGGGCTGTTCACCCTGAGGACGATCGCCTTGACCGAGGCGTCCTCGCGGAGCTTCCGCAGCTCGCGGGCGAAGCGCACGCCCCCGATCTCCGACGGGTCGCCCTCGCCGTCAACGATCTCGCCCTCGGCATAGACGACCGCGACCTCGCCCGACCCGAAGGTGGATCCCGAGCGGGGCAGGCTCAGCTTGGCGTACGCGCCGAGCTGGACCTGCTTGAACGAGTCGGTCGGCGAGGTGACGCCCGTCTCCTTCTTCAGCCTGTCGATGATCTCGTCCCGGTAGGCCACGCGGTCGACGAGGCGCGCCTTGACCGCCGCGGCGGGCCGGATGACCCCCTCGGTGTCGACGGTGGCCTGGATCGCGCCGACCGTGACGCCGCGGGAGCGGCCGATGTCGGAGACCAGCGTGCCCCAGACGTCGTCGAGGAGCTTCTGGAGCTCCTCGCGGTTCTCGGGGCTCATGCCGGTGCGGGTAAACGACTCGACGTAGGACTTGTACTTGCCGACGCGCGTCACCTGGACGCCGATGCCGTATTTCTCAAACGCGCCCGCGAGGAAGTACGGCTCGCTCGCGAGGCCGGGCAACAGGATCATGCCGTACGGGTCGAGGACCACGTCGCTCGCCACCGAGGACAGGTAGTAGTCCCTCACGTTGGCGTAGTCGATGTAGGCCACCACGGGCTTGCCCGACTCGCGGAAATCGAGGAGCGCCGCCCGGACCTCCCTCAGGGCCGCGTAGCCGGAGCCGTACCCGCCCGGGGACAGGTTGCCGAGGAGAAGGACGCCGCGGATCTTGGCGTCGTGGGCCGCGTACCTCAGGGCCCTCGTCACGGTCCGCAGCTGCAGGGACTCCTCCCGTCCCTCCGAGAAGTCGCCCAGGTCGAAGGGCGGCGGGGCGTCCGTGATGTTGGTCGACAGGTCCAGCACGAGGTAGGAGCCGGCGACGACCTCCGGGGTCTTCTTCTGGTGGCCCATGGCGACGATCGCCCCGATGAAGCCGATGAAAAGCAGGACGGCGCCCGTGGCGAAGACGATGAGCGCCACCAGGGCGCCCAGCATCGAGGTGATGAAGTTCTTCATTAAAACGGCAAACGTTAGCCGGATTCCGCCTGTCCACCAGTAGAAACCGCCGTATCGAAGAAGTGACACAGGAACGGGTTGCATCCCCCGGCGCCAGCATACACTCTCGGGGGGATGAACGGGCAAAAGGACCTCCTCACCACCAATCAGAAGGCGCTGACCATTAACCTGGATGCGCCGAAGTACGGCACCTTTGCGGAGATCGGCGCCGGGCAGGAGGTCGCGCGCGAGTTCTTCCAGGCCGGGGGCGCCTCGGGAACCATAGCGAAGTCCATCTCGGCGTATGACATGGTGTTCAGCGACGCGATCTACGGGAAGGCGCCGCGCTACGTCTCGCGCGAGCGCCTGAAGCTGATGCTCGACCACGAGTACCAGCTCCTGATCGACCGCCTCTCTTCAACGCGGGGCGAGCGCACGAACTTCTTCGTCTTCGCGGACACGGTCGCGACGAGCAGCTACAAGGGGACAAACGAGGCCCACGGCTGGCTCGGCTTCCGATTCCAGACGGAGCCGAAGGGCGACCCGAGCGAGATCGTCCTGCACGTGCGCATGTGGGACAAGGAGGCCGTGCTCCAGCAGCAGGCGCTCGGCATCGTCGGGGTCAACTTCATCTACGGGGCACTCTACTACCGCAGCGACCTCGGCAAGCTGATCGAGTCCCTGAGGGACAACCTCGGCATGGACCGGATAGAGATCGACATGCTGCGCTTCTCCGGGCCCGCGTTCGAGCACGTCGACAACCGCCTGATGTCGCTCTTCCTGGTGAAGTTCGGGCTCACGAACGCGGTGATGTTCGGCCAGAAGGGCGAGGTCCTTCAGCCCTCGGAGGTGCTCTACAAGAAGGCGATCCTCGTCGAGCGCGGAAGCTTCAGGCCCGTGACGCACGTCAACGTCGACATGCTCAACTGCGCCACGGCGCAGTTCATCCAGGAGCCCCTGGTCAAGGGCAAGGGGATGGTGGTCATCATGGAGATCACGATGAACAACCTGCTGGCGGCGGGCTCGCTCGACGCGCACGACTTCCTCTCGCGGGTGGACCTCCTTGCGGACATCGGCTTCACGGTCCTGATATCGAACTACTCCGAATACTACCGGCTCACCTCGTACTTCCGCCGCTACACGAAGGAGATGATCGGCGTCGCGATGGGGGTCAACAACCTGCTCGAGATCTTCAACGAGAAGTACTACGAGAACCTCGAGGGGGG
>CAZNNO010000152.1:0-5402 GCA_964574435.1 uncultured Opitutaceae bacterium | reverse complement strand
AACGAGCTGCGCGGCTACAACTACCAGCTGCAGCCGAAGCTCAGGATCATGAACGACGAGATCACGAAGGGCGCCGACATCCTCGGCGCGCTCATCATGGGCCACGCCTTCAAGTCCTGGTGGGTCGGCTCCGACCTCACCATCGAGGAGTCCCGCCGCCTTGTCCCGCACCAGAATGCGACCACGATGCAGGTCGCCATCTCCGTTGTGGCCGCGACTATGTGGATGATCGAGAACCCCTCGGAGGGCGTGAAGGTGCCCGACGAGCTCCCGCACGACTACATCCTCGGGATCTCGAAGCCCTACCTTGGGAACTTCATCTCAACACGGTCCGACTGGACCCCCGCCCGCGGCTACAAGAACGCCTTCAGCGGCTTCAACAGGCCCGACTTCGACGCCAAGGACCCGTGGCAATTCAAGAACTTCCTCGTCAAGGACGGAGACTGACCGCCCGGGAGCGCGGAGCGGGCCGGCCCCGCCCGACCCGCACACCAGAACCGCTAAAATGATAACAAAGGCGCAACTCCAGAGACTCGGCCGCGCGCACGGCACCCCCCTGTTTGTCGTCGACCACGACGCACTGAGGCGCAACTACCGCGAATTCAAGCGGTACCTCCCCCGGGTCCAGGCGTACTTCGCCGTGAAGGCAAACCCCCTTCCCGAGATCGTGAGGACCCTCTACCGCGAAGGCGCGAGCTTCGACGTGGCCTCGATGCCCGAGTTCAACATCGTCTACGACAACATACGGGACATGGCGCCCAAGAGGCGCCAGGACTGGATCTGGGACAAGATCATCTACGCGAACCCCAACAAGCCGGTCGAGACGCTCGAGGAGCTGAACCAGTACAAGCCGCTCGTCACATTCGACAACGCGGAGGAGCTGCTGAAGATAAGGGACCACGCGCCCCAGGCCGGCGTCGCGCTGCGTATCAAGGTGGCCAATACCGGCGCCATGGTCGAGCTGTCGTCCAAGTTCGGCGCCGCGCCCGGGGAGGCGGTGGACCTGATCCTGCTGGCCGAGCGCCTGGGGCTGACCTGCGAGGGGCTGAGCTTCCACGTCGGCAGCCAGACCACGAACTTCGACAACTACGTGCAGGCCCTCGCGCTCTGCTCCGGGATCTACAAGGAGGCCAACGACCGCGGCTACCGCAAGATGAACCTCGTGGACATCGGCGGCGGGTTCCCCGCCCGCTACGATGATTCGGTGAAGCCCTTCCGCGAGCTGGCGCGGGTGATAAACAACGAGCTCGAGCGCCTTTTCCCGAAGGACGTGCAGATCCTCGCCGAGCCCGGGAGGTTCCTCGTCGCCAACGCAGGCTACACCGTCTCAAAGGTGATCGGCAAGGCGGTGCGCGAGGGAAAGCCGAGCTACTACATCGACGACGGCGTCTACCATTCCTATTCCGGTGTGATCTTCGACCACTGCAAGTACCCTGTCCGGGCGTTCAAGAAGGGCGCGACGAAGCTGAGCGCCGTCTACGGGCCGACCTGCGACGCCCTCGACGTCATCTCCATGGCGGAGAACCTGCCCGAGCTCGACCGCAACGACCTGGTCTACAGCGAGAAGATCGGCGCCTACAGCCACGCCTCCTCGACGCACTTCAACGGCTTCCCCCCGGCGAAGGTCGTGCACGTTAACCTCGATCCACCTTGATCTGCAGGAAGGCAGTCCACCCGGGCTTCACCGCCCTGGCCGCCGTCGCCGCGCTTCTGGCGGCGGCTCCCGGCGCCGGCGCCCAGGACACCCGAGGCAAGCAGGAGATCGTATTCCCCGAACTGCCCGCGCGCACGGACGGCGACGCCGCGTTTGAGGTCGCGGTGAAGTCGACATCCGGGCTTCCCGTCTCCCTGGAGGTCGTCTCGGGGCCGGCCGTGCTCGATGGCAAGAGGCTCAGGCTCACGGGCGGGCCCGGAATCGTCATAATCCGCGCCTCCCAGGCAGGGAGCGGCGACTATCTCCCGGCTCACGCCGCCGAGCGCGCCTTCACCGTCAATCCCAAGCCCTTCGCCCCCGTGTTCCGCTCCCAGCCGGCCGGTGTCCGCGTCGCGATCGGAGATGCGATCGAGCTGTCCGCGGATGCCGCGGGCGAGCCGCGACCGGCCTTCCAGTGGCGCAAGGACGGCGAGCCGATCACGGGGGCCAGCGACAGCAGGCTCGTCATCGCCCCGGCCGCGCTGTCGGACGCGGGCGACTATGACATCGTGGCCTCAAACTCCCTGGGCTCGGCGGCGAGCGGGCGGGCCCGGGTCAGCGTCGTCAAGCGCGGGCAGACCATCAACTTCCTGGGCCAGCAGGCCGCGGTGGTCGGCCAGGCGGTGGAGCTCAGCGCGAACGCAACCTCCGGGCTGCCCGTGCACTTCGACCTGGTCTCGGGCTCCGCTGTCCTGAGCGGCGCCGCGCTGACCGCGCAGTGGGCCGGAACCGTCGTCGTCCGGGCGAGCCAGCAGGGCGACGCGACCTATGAGGCGGCGCCTCCCGAGACCCAGACATTCGTGTTCGTGGCCGCCTCGTCCGGCCAGCACGGCCCGTAGCCCCTACGGCCGAACGGGCGCCGCGGCCGGCGCCATGGGAACAGTGACCGTGTCGGGCTCAGGGGCGCGCATCGCGAACGTGCGCTCCGCGAAGGGGCTCGTGGGGTCGATCTTCATCACCTGCTCGGCGACGCCCTGCACCTCCGCACCGCGCCCGACCCCGACAAGGAGCCCGGCAAGGTGGAAGCCGGCCTCGCACCGGATCGTATTGATGACGCCCGAGTCATTCATAAGCCGGCGCAGATTCGCCTCGGAATCAGCAGCCTTGCCCGTCGCAGCCTGGGACATGGCCTCGCCAAGCCTGGCGCGAGCCTGGATCGGCCCTGCCGGCAGGTCGGCTATCGCCGAGGTGTAGGCCCCGAGCGCCTCGGCAAACCTGCCCCCGGCATACGCATAGTCGGCCACGGTCAATTCCGCGGCGCCCGTCAGGGGATGTCCGGGATGGGCTGCCGCGAAGCTCCTGAATGAGTCGGTCGACACGCAGAGGGCATACTCGTTTTCAATCCCAAGTTCCTTCTGGCGATTGAGATACTCAAGTCCGCCCTTTCCCAGTATGCCGATTGCCACGACGGCGCACAGGGCATAAACAAAGGTGCCGTAACGGTCCCAGGCCTGTCTCAGGTACTCCTCGGTTGAGAGGGTAGCCTCGGCTTGCTTGGGCTCTGAAGGGGTGGCTGGCATTCGGGTGGGCGGTGGGTTCTTCCTTTGGGAAACGGCCACACAAGCAAAAGCCGGAGCCCCTGTAAACCCGGAAACGCTCCTCAGACGACGTCGACGTTGCCCTTGTAATCCTGGATCGGCCGGACGTCCAGGGGCCTGGTCTTCAGGGCCCTGATCCCGTCAACGGCTGCCCGCGCCGCCATGATGGTCGTCATGATGCACACGTTGTGGGCGTACACGGCGCCGCGGATCGTGTTCTCATCCCTGCGGGGTATGAGCCCGCTCGGGGTGTTGATCACGAGCTGGATCTGGCCGTTCTTGATCATGTCGACGGCGTTCGGCCGCCCCTCGCTGATCTTGGCGATCCGCCGGACGGCTACGCCGCTCTCCGAAAGCGTCTTCGCCGTGCCGCTCGTGGAGTAGATCGTGAAGCCCATGTCCACGAGCGCCCGTCCGATGACAATGGCGTGCGCTTTGTCGGTGTCCTTGACGCTCAGGAAGACGTTGCCCTCCGTGGGGAGCCCGGGCTTGGCGGCCGCCTGCGCCTTGGCGAATGCGATCCCCTGGTCCGCGTCGAGCCCCATCACCTCGCCGGTCGAGCGCATCTCCGGCCCGAGCGCGATCGTCGCGCCGGGGAACCGGACGAACGGGAAGACCGCCTCCTTGACGCACCAGTGCCTCGGAACCAGCTCCCGCGTGAACCCGAGGCCGGAAAGCTTCATGCCTGCCATCACCTTCGCCGCCAGCTTGGCGATCGGCACCCCTATGGCCTTAGCGACAAACGGCACCGTGCGGGAGGCGCGCGGGTTGACCTCGAGGACGTAGAGCTGGCGGTCCTTGATCGCGAACTGGACGTTCATCAGCCCGACCACCCTGAGCTCCCTGGCGAGCGCGTACGTCGCCGTGCGCACGAGCGCGAGCATGTCCTTCCCGAGGGTGTGCGGCGGCATCACCATCGCCGCGTCGCCCGAGTGCACGCCCGCGAACTCGATGTGCTCGAGCATCCCGCCGATCACGCTCGTCTCGCCGTCGCTCAGGCAGTCGACGTCCAGCTCGATCGCGTCCTCGAGGAACTTGTCGATCAGCACCGGCTTGCCCGGCATGACCTCGAACACCTGCCTCACGACGGCCTTCAGGTCGTCCTCGCTGTAGACGATGAACATCCCCCGGCCGCCCAGGACGAACGACGGCCGCAGGAGCACCGGGTAGCCGACCTGGAGCGCGAAGGCCGCCGCCTCGCCCTCGCTCAGGGCCGTGCGGTTGGCGGGCTGGCGGAGCCCGATCTTGTCCAGCACCGCGGCGAAGAGCTTCCGGTCCTCGGCCACCTCGATCGACTCGGGCGAGGTGCCGATGATGTTGACGCCGTTCGCCTTGAGCGCGGCCGCCAGGTTGAGCGGGGTCTGCCCGCCGAATTGGACGATCGCCCCCTCGCAGCCCTCCTGCTGGTAGACCTCGAGCACGTCCTCGAGCGTCAGGGGCTCGAAATAGAGCCTGTCGCTCGTGTCGTAGTCGGTCGAGACGGTCTCCGGGTTCGAATTCACCATCACCGTCTCGAAGCCGATCTCCCGCAGGGCGAAGCTTGCATGGACGCAGCAGTAGTCGAACTCGATCCCCTGGCCGATCCGGTTGGGACCTCCCCCGAGGATCATGATCTTGCGCTTGTCCGAGGGCATCACCTCGTTCTCGTCCCCGTAGCTGGAGTAGTAGTAGGGTGTGAACGCCTCGAACTCAGCCGCGCAGGTGTCCACGAGCCTGAACGTCGTGTTGATCCCGCGCCCCTTCCGGCTGGAGCGCACGGCGGCCAGGTCGCTTCCGAGGAGGTGCGCGAGCTGGGCGTCCGAGAACCCGAACTCCTTGGCCCGGCGAAGGAGGCCCGTGTCGATCGCCGCCAGAGACGCCCCGGCGAGGACGCCCTCCATTTCATGGATCTCGCGCAGCTGGTGCAGGAACCAGGGGTCTATCCTCGTCAGGTCGAAGATCTGCTCGACCGTGTAGCCCGCCCGGAAGGCATACCTGATGAAGAAGATGCGCTCCGCGTTTGGGGTCCCCAGCTTCGTCTTGATCATGGCGTCGTCGGGCCTCTCGTCGCCGCCGAGCTTCCCGCCACCCCCGAAGCCCCTTGCCCCGATCTCGAGGGAGCGCAGCGCCTTCTGGATCGACTCCTTGAACGTGCGCCCGATCGCCATCGCCTCGCCCACCGACTTCATCGA
>CAZNNO010000151.1:0-5415 GCA_964574435.1 uncultured Opitutaceae bacterium | reverse complement strand
CTTCCCGCGGCTGAACGCGTTCTCGTTCTGGACGTTCCTGGTCGGCGCGATCATCGTCAACCTCGGCTGGTTCATGAAGTCGGGCGCGCCCGACGCCGGCTGGTTCGGCTACGCCCCGCTGACGACGCGCACCTTCAGCCCGACGCACGCGATCGACATGTGGGTCATGGGGCTGCAGCTGCTGGGCGTCGCCTCGATCGCGGCGGCCCTCAACTTCATCGTGACGATCATCAACCTGCGCGCCCCGGGGATGACGATGATGCGCCTGCCGGTCTTCACGTGGATGACGCTCTTCACCTCCTTCCTCATCATCCTCTCGTTCCCGGCGATCACGATCGCCCTCGTGGAGATCATGATGGACCGGCTCTTCGGGACCAACTTCTTCGAGGTGTCGAACGGCGGGCTGCCGATACTCTGGCAGCACCTCTTCTGGATCTTCGGCCACCCGGAGGTCTACATCCTGATCCTCCCGGCGATGGGCATCATCTCGGAGATCCTGCCCACGTTCTCGAGGAAGCCGCTATTCGGCTACCCGATCGTCGTCTTCTCGGGCGCCTCGATCGGCTTCCTCGGCTTCGGCGTCTGGAGCCACCACATGTTCACGACGGGCATGGGCACGACGGCCACGGCCGCGTTCGCGCTGATGACCATGGCGATCGCGGTGCCGACCGGCGTCAAGATCTTCAACTGGATAGGCACCCTCTGGGGCGGCCACCTGAGCATGCGCACGCCGATGATGTTCGCGATCGGCTTCCTCTGGATGTTCATGATCGGCGGGCTCTCGGGAGTCATGCACGCGGCGGCGCCTGCGGACGCGCAGCAGCACGGCAGCTACTTCATCGTCGCCCACTTCCACTACGTGCTGATCGGCGGGTCGCTCTTCGCTCTCTTCGCCGGCATCCACTACTGGTTCCCGCTGATGTTCGGCCGGAAGGTGAGCGAGTTCTGGGGCAAGATGGCCTTCTGGCTCGTCTTCATCGGCTTCAACGTGACGTTCTTCCCGATGCACTTCCTCGGCCTCGAGGGGATGCCGAGGCGCACGTTCACCTACGACGCGAACATGGGCTGGAACGTGGGGAACTTCTGGTCGACCGTGGGGGCCTTCATCCTGGCGGTTGGGGTCGCGACCTACTTCGTGACGATGGTCTACACCTACTTCAGGGGCGAGCGCACGCACAGGGACCCGTGGGACGGCCGCACGCTCGAGTGGAGCCTGCCGAACCCCCCGCCGGAATACAATTTCCGGGTCCTGCCGACGGTGCACGCGCGCGACGGCTGGTGGTACGAGAAGCGCCACAGGGAGGAGGCCGCCAGGGAGGCCGCGGAGCACGCGAAGGCCGAGGACTCCCACGGCATCCACATGCCCTTCCAGTCGATCTACCCGTTCCTCGCGAGCTGCGGCATCCTGGTCGGGGCGATCGGGGTCTCTGTGGTCGATCCGGCGAACCCGGCGCAGTACCCCGGATTCTGGGGGCCCAAGATAGCGGTCACCATCCTCGGCGGCACGATCATGTTCGTCGCCGTCGTCCTCTGGTCCCTCGAGGGCAACGAGGGCTACCACATCCACCTGAACGAGGACGGCAGCATCAAGGGCGACGGCGGGCACGCCCCCGGGGGCCACTAGAGACGGCCCGAGACGCGAAGCAGAACCCAATTCCATGAGCAGCACAGCGGCCGCAGCCACCCTAGACCACCACCACGACCCGACCACCACCACGGGCATCCCGAACAAGAAGCTGCTCATGTGGGCCTTCCTGGCGTCGGATTGCATGTTCTTCGGCTGCCTCATCTCGACGCACCTGATCTACCGCCTGCACCCGCCCCCGGGGACGCCGCCCGCCAGGCAGGTGTTCAGCATCGAGCTGACCTCGTTCTCGACGTTCATCCTGCTCATGTCGTCGCTCATGATGGCGCTCGCCGTGAACGCGATCCAGAAGGGCAACCTGAAGAGCCTGCGCTGGTCGCTTTTGACGACGATCTTCTTCGGCTGCATCTTCCTCGGCTGCCAGGTCTACGAGTTCAGGAACTTCGTCTACGAGAAGCACCTGACGATCACGAACAGCATCCTCGGGACCACGTTCTTCACCCTGACGGGGACGCACGGCCTGCACGTCTTGATCGGCGTCATCTGGCTGAGCGGGATGCTGATCTACTCGTTCACGGGGCGCCTCACGGAGAAGGACTCGATCGACGTCGAGTCGATGGGCCTCTACTGGCACTTTGTCGACATCGTCTGGATCGTGATCTTCACGGCCGTCTACCTCCTCGAATACATCTGACAGGCTTCCCAAGGAAAACCAGCAATGAGCGCCCCCGCCTCCGCAGCAACCGCCCCCGGCCCCGGCCACGAGCACGGCCACGAGCTTGAGCAGAGCAAGTTCTGGATCTTCGTCCAGATCGCCATGCTCCTTGCCGTCATCACCGGCCTCGAGCTCGTCACCGTCTACCTGCCCTTCGTCAAGTGGCTGCTCGTTTCGGCGCTGGTCATCCTGTCCACGGTCAAGTTCATGTTCGTCATTTTCTACTTCATGCACCTGCGCTGGGACAAGGCGTTCTGCACGATCCTCTTCTTCATCGGGCTGATCCTCGCCGGGGGGACCATGTGGGCGCTCCTGAAGCTCTTCGGGGCCGAGGCGAGCAAGCCCCTCCCGGTGGCGTCGATGGATCCGCCTGCGGCGGTCCTCAGGGTTGCCTGAGGCGGCCGCCCGGGCGCCGACCGGGCAAAATAAATGATCGACTGGCGGCACTGGCACAACGAGCCGTACCTGACCGGTGGGCTGATACTCGCGGGCTGGCTCTACGCGGTGCTCTCGGGGCCGCTCAGGGTGCTGCTTGCCCCGGGGGCGCCCTACCCCCGCGGCAAGGCCGCGCTCTTCTACTCGGCCCTGGTCATCTTCTACCTGGCGGTAGGCTCCCCGCTCGACCAGGTGGGCGAGCGCTTCCTGCTCTCGGCCCACATGGTCCAGCACCTCCTGATCATGTACCCGGTGCCCCTCCTGATCCTCCTCGGGACCCCGGCGTGGATGGCGGACCCGCTGCTCTCAAGGCGCGGCCTGCGCACCGTCCTTGGGATCGTCCTGAGCCCGGTCGTCTGCGCGCTCGTGTCGACGCTCGTCATCAGCGTCTGGCACGCGCCGTTCCTCTACGAGTGGACCCTCGAGGACAAGCTGGTCCACGTCGGCGAGCACCTGATGTTCCTCGCCGCGTCGCTGCTCTACTGGTGGCCGCTCGCGAGCCCCTCGGCCGTGTTCCCCGCGCCGGGATTCGGTGTCCGCATGCTCTACGTCCTGGCGACCGAGGTGGCCATGATCCCCGTCTCGGCGTACGTCGTCTTCTCAAGCGACGTCCTCTACCCCACCTACGAGTACGCGCCGCGGCTGATCGCGGGGTTCTCACCGGCCGATGACCAGCTGATCGCCGGGATCATCATGAAGGTCTCCGGCATGGCCGTGTCGCTGACCGCGCTCGGCATCTGCTTCTTCAAATGGTCGAAGTCGTCGCACGAGAGCCCGGCGCCCTGAGCCCGCGAAGCGGGCTCGCCCGCATGCTGGCGCACCCCCCCGGGTACGCCGTCCTCGCCCTGTGCGCGGCGATCCTCGCGCTGCGGCGCGCCGAGGCCGTGACCAATCCCCAGTTCTGGGCCGAGGACGGCTATTTCTTCGAGCGCGCCTACGTGCTCGGCTGGCAGTCCTTCAAGGAGCCGTTCGCGGGCTACCTGCACACGATCCTGAGGGCGATCGCGGAGGTCGCGGCCCTCACCGACCCCGCCCGGGCGCCGGCCATCTTCGTCGCCTGCTCGGCCGCCGTCACGCTCTACGTCGCGGGGCGCGCCCTCTCGGCGCGCTGCCCGCTGCCGCGCCTCGGCGGCGCCTGCGCCCTGGCCGTCGTCCTGGTTCCCGACACCTACGAGGTCCTCCTGACCGTCGTCAACCTCCAGTGGGTCATCGGGGCGGGGCTGGTCCTCCTCCTGATATCGCGGGACCCGCGCGGCGCCCGCCAGTGGGCCCACGACCTCGCGGCCGCAGCCGCCATGGGCCTCACGGGCCCGTTCTGCATCATCCTCCTGCCGCTGTTCGCGCTGCGCGCGTGGCTGCGCGGGACCCGGGCGAGCGCCGCGGTCGCGGCCACGGTCGCCGGCTGCGCCCTCGTCCAGGGGTACCTCGTGCACACGCAGCCCCCGATAGACTCCGGGGCGCCCGGCAGCCACGTCGCGTTCAGCCTCCTGCTCCCCGCCGTCGGCAGGCGCATCGGCGGCTCGATCCTCATGGGCTCCCTCGTCTCCGCGCAGACCGACCTGTACTTCGGGGCCGCGGTCGGGGCCGCGACCCTCGCCGCCGTGGCCTACCTCGCATTCAGGCCGGGCGGCGAGCGCGAGGGACGGGCCCTCCTGGGCCTCGCCTTCTTCGCCCTCCTCGCGGCCTCGCTCTACCGGACGCGCCACACGCTCGACGAGTTCTTCCAGCCGCTCGCGCACGCGCGCTACGTCTTCATCCCCCAGCTTGCCGCCATCTGGCTGCTCCTGTCGGCCGTGGGGCAAAAGGGCCTGGCGGGGAGGCTCGCGCCTTGGCTCTGCGCGTGGGGCCTGCTGGTCAACATCCCGCGCTACCGGGAGCCGGCCTACGTGGACCTCCACTGGAGCAGCTACGAGGGGCGCATACGCGCCGGCCTGCCCGTCAAGGTGCCGATCAACCCGCCGGGCTGGTACGTGCCCGTGCCGTCCCGCGGGAAGTGAGGGCGCCCCGCCCGCCGCAAGGGCGGTGGGGCGTTTCCCTGGTGGCGTTCAGGCCTGGGCCGGCGGCAGGAGGTCGTCGATCGAGTCGCTTTCGAGGCTCAGGTCGGCGAAGAGCCAGGACGAGAGGTAGCGCTCGGCCGACGACGGGATGATCACGACGATCTGCTTGCCCTTGTTCTCGGGCCTCTTGGCGACCTGGATCGCGGCCCAGACCGCCGCGCCGGAGGAGATCCCGATCGGGATGCCGTCCAGCTTGGCGACCTGCTTGCTGAGCGGCGCCGCGTCGTCCTCCTTGACCGTGATCACCTCGTCATAGACCTTGGTGTTCAGGACGGCGGGCACGAAGCCGGCGCCAAGGCCCTGGAGCTTGTGCGGCCCGGGCTGCCCTCCGGACAGGATCGGCGAGCCCGCGGGCTCGAGGGCGATCAGCCGGAAGCCCGGCTTGCGCGGCTTGATGACCTCGCCGATGCCCGTGATCGTGCCGCCCGTCCCGATGCCCGAGATGACGATGTCCACCTTGCCGTCGGTGTCGCGCCAGATCTCCTCCGCCGTGGTCCTGCGGTGGACGGCGGGGTTGGACGGGTTGGCGAACTGCTGCAGGATGACGCTGTTCGGGATCCGGGTCGCCAGCTCCTCCGCCTTGGCGATCGCCCCCTTCATCCCCTTCGCGCCCTCGGTGAGCA
>CAZNNO010000150.1:0-5633 GCA_964574435.1 uncultured Opitutaceae bacterium | reverse complement strand
ACTGGCTCGTGTTCACGCCCTGGGGTGCGGCCGGCTTCGCCATCTTCATGGTCTCCGCCCTTGCCGAGTCCAACCGCTCGCCGTTCGACCTGCCCGAGGCGGAGAGCGAGCTGATAGCCGGGCACCTGACGGAGTACTCCGGCTTCAAGTACGCGCTCTTCTTCATGGCGGAGTACTTCGGGATGTGCGCGCTCAGCGGCATGGCCGTCACCCTCTTCCTCGGGGGCTGGCACGCCCCCCTGCCCCAGCTGGAGTTCATCCCCTCCTACGTCTGGTTCGCCGCAAAGCTCCTCCTGCTCCTCTCCGGCTTCATGTGGATCCGCGCCACGCTGCCGCGCCTGCGCATTGACCAGCTGACGCGCCTGGCCTGGAAGTTCCTGGTCCCCCTCGCCCTCATCAACCTCGCCAACGCGGCATTCTGGTCGCTCAGCCACCCCTGGGCGCTCGCGCTGCAGCCGGTCCGCTGGGCCGTGGCGCTCGGGCTCGTCGCCGTGCCGTTCCTGCTCCTGAGCCGGCGCCTCTACAGCGGGCTCGGGCCCCGCACCTACCGCTTCGCATGAACCCCGTCCTCATCGTGATCGCGCTGGTGACGGTCGCCTCGGCCGCCGTGGCCTTAAGCGGGCGCAACCTCCTGCACAGCGTGCTGCTCCTCACCGCGAGCTGGGCAGGGGTGGCGGCCTTCTACCTCTGGGCGGGCGCCGAATTCGCGGCGTTCGCCCAGGTGCTTGTCTACGTCGGCGCAATCTCGATGGCCGTCCTCTTCGCCGTGCTGCTCACCCGCCACTCCCGCGACGACGTCGCGGCCGCCCCGGCCTCGCGCAGCCGCGCCCTCTACGCGGTCCTGGCGGGCGCCGCCGTGGCCGCCGTTCTGATCGCGGCCGTGGTGCGGGCGCCGCTCGACGCCGCGCCGACTCCGGCGCCGACCGTCACCGTGCGCCAGATCGGCGAGCTCCTCATGGGGACCCACGCGGCCGCGCTCCTCGTCGTCGGGGTGCTCCTGACGGTCGCGCTCATCGGCGCCGTGGTCCTCGCGGCGGGCGACCGTCCCGAGAAGCCGGAGGACAAGCCGTGAGCGCGCTGCAGGTCTGCCTCGTGTTCTCGAGCATCCTCTTCGCCGTGGGGCTGGCGGGCGCTCTCGCCAGGAGCAACAGCATCCTGGTCCTTCTCGGCGTCGAGCTCATGCTGAGCGCGGCCAACGTGAACTTCATCGCGTTCTGGCGCTACAGCCCGGGCGCCGCGCCCGCGACCGGCGTCGTCTTCGTCCTGTTCGCGATCGCCGTCGCCGCGGCGGAGACCGCGGTTGGGCTCGCGCTTGTCATCTCGATCTACCGCCACCAGCGCAACATCCGCCTGCCTGAGGCCAACCACCTGAAGGGCTGACCGCCATGTCGCTCGACGCCGCCCACCTCTGGCTCATCCCCGCCCTGCCGCTGCTCGCAGCCGGCCTCGGCGCGGTGACGCCCCGGGGAGGGCGGCGCTTCGCCGCCGGCGCCGCGATCGCCGCGATGGCGGCGGCGCTCGTCCTCTCCTGCCTCGCGCTGCGGGGCGCGCTCGGGGCGCCGGCCCGCCACCAATTCTGCAACTTCCGCTGGTTCGACCTCGGCGACGGCGTGGTCCAGCTCGGGTGGCTCCTCGACCCGCTGACCGCCGTCATGTGCGTCATGGTGACGCTTGTCGGGCTGCTGATCTTCATCTTCAGCCTGGGCTACATGGCCGAGGACGAGAACTTCGCCCGGTTCTTCTGCTTCCTCAGCCTCTTCGCGGCGGCGATGCTCGGCGTCGTCGTCGCCAACAGCCTGCTGCTCCTCTTCATCTGCTGGGAGCTGGTCGGCCTCGCCTCCTACCTGCTGATCGGCTTCTGGTTCCACAAGCCGGCCGCGGCGGCCGCCGCAAAGAAGGCCTTCATTACGACGAGGATCGGCGACCTCGGGCTCCTGCTCGGCCTCGTCTGGCTCTATGACGCGGCAGGCTCCCTCCTGCTCTACGACGGGGGCAGCGGGATCCTGGAGGGCAATGTCCTCGGCGCCCTGGGCACCGTGGGCGCGGCGGGCGGCCTCGCGCTCCCGACCGCGATTAGCCTCCTCATCTTCTGCGGCGCTGCCGGCAAGTCCGGCCAGTTTCCCCTCCACGTGTGGCTGCCGGACGCCATGGAGGGCCCGACGCCGGTCAGCGCGCTCATCCACGCGGCGACCATGGTGGCGGCCGGCGTGTTCCTGATCGCGCGCGTCTTCCCGCTCGTGTCATTCGACCAGGCGCTGCCCGCCGTGCCGCTTCACGCGCTCACGGTGGTCGCGGCCATCGGGTCGATCACGGCCCTCCTCGGCGCCCTGATCGCCGTCGGCCAGAGCGACCTGAAGCGCGTCCTCGCGTTCTCGACCATCTCGCAGCTCGGCTACATGATGCTCGCCCTCGGCGTCGGCTCGTGGGTGGCGGCGATCTTCCACCTGCTGACGCACGCCTTCTTCAAGGCCCTTCTGTTCCTCGCCGCCGGCTCCGTCATCCACGCCGCGCACCACGAGCAGGACATCCGCAGGCTCGGCGGGCTTCGCGGCCCCATGCGCACGACCTACGCCACCTTCGCCGTGGGGATGATGGCGCTCTCCGGGGTGCCGTTCCTCTTCTCGGGCTTCTGGAGCAAGGAGGCCATCCTGCACGCGGCGTCGCAGTGGGGCGCCTCGCGGCTGCCCCTCTGCGCGGGCCTGGCTGCCGTCGTCCTCACGGCCTTCTACATGACCCGCCTCCTGTGCGAGGTTTTCTGGGGAACCCCGCGCTCGCCCGGGGCCGCGCACGCCCGGGAGAACGGGGCGGTGATCACGGTCCCCCTTGTCATCCTCGCCGTGGGCGCCGTCGCCGTGGGCTTCCTCGGCACGCCCCTCTGGCCCTGGCTCGAGTCGATCCTGACCGGGGAACGGATCCCTTCGCGCTCCCTCCTCGAGGGCGGCGGCCTCGTGATGCTATCGATTGTCCTCGTGGCGACCGGCCTCGGCGCCGGCTGGGCGCTCTACGGGCGCCGGCCCCGCGCCGCCGCGGACGCCGCCGACCCCCTCGAGAGGGCGAGCCCGGCGCTCTTCGCCTTTCTCGGGGACCGGATGCGGATCGACGAGCTCTACGCCGGCACGCTCGGCCGGCTCAACGCCTTCGGCGCCGCCTTCGCGGACTTCCTCGACCGCTGGATCTGGGGAGGGGCCGTGGACCTCCTCGCCTGGCTTGGCGAGTTCACGGGCTCGGTCAACCGCCAGGCCGACGAGTCCGGCCTGAACGGCGGCTTCAACGCCGCCGGCGAGCGGATCCGCGGGGCGGGCCGCGCCTATTCGCGCGCGCAGACGGGCGAGGCCCAGGGCTACCTGCGCACCCTTGCGATCGCCTTCGTAGTCCTCGCGCTGCTGGTCCTCCTGGGGGGGCGCCAATGAGCAGCGTTCCCCTCCTCTCCCTCCTCGTGTTTGTCCCGTGGGCCGGGGCGCTGGCGCTTGCCTGCCTTCCGAGGCTCGGAGCCCCGGCCTGCCGTGTCCTTGCGCTCGCCTTCAGCCTGTCGACCCTCGTGCTGGCCCTGGCTTCCCTGGGATCCTTCGACTGCGCGTCGACGGGCTACCAGTTTGTCGAGCGCCACGCCTGGATTCCCTCGCTCAGCGTCCACTACCACCTGGGCCTGGACGGCCTGAGCCTCCTGCTCGTCCTCCTCACGGGCCTCCTCTCGCCGGCCTGCCTCCTCGCCTCCTGGCGGCAGGCGCGCGACCCGAGGTTCTTCAGCCTGCTTTTCCTCCTCCTGCAGGGCGCCGCGATCGGCGTCTTCCTGGCGCTCGACTTCTTCCACTGGTTCATCTTCTGGGAGCTGAGCCTGATCCCCTCGTATTTCCTGATCAAGCTGTGGGGGGGCCCCGGCGCGGCCCGGGCGGCCTACCAGTTCGTGATCTACACGATCGGCGGCAGCGCCTTCCTGCTCCTCGGCTTCGTGGCCATCTTCGCGGCCACGGGCTCGCTCGACTTTGTCGCGCTTGCGCGGATGGGCGCCGACGGCTCGCTCGCCGCCCGTCTCGCCGTGCTCGGGAGCTTCTGGCCCCAGGCCGTGTTCCTCGGCGTGCTTCTCGGGTTCGCGGTGAAGGCGCCCCTCTTCCCCTTCCACACCTGGCTGCCGCCGGCCTACGCCGAGGCGCCGACGGGCGTCTCGATGTTCCTGACAGGAATCCTCTCCAAGATGGGCGTCTACGGCTTCCTGAGGCTGCTCTGGCCCCTTTTCCCCGGGGCCCTCCACGCCGCGGCGGTGCCGCTGCTCTGGCTGGCCCTCGGCGGCGCCGTCCTCGGGGCCTTCGCCGCGATGCGCCAGACGGACCTCAAGCGCATGGTGGCCTACTCGTCGGTGAACCACCTGAGCTACTGCCTCATGGCCCTCTTCGCCGTGTCGGCTGCGACCGGGAGGTCCGGCCTCACGAGCGAGGCCGCGGCCGCGGCCCTGAGCGGCACGTTCCTGCAGGTCTTCAACCACGGAATCTCGGCGGCCGCCCTCTTCTACTGCGTGGGCGTCCTCGAGTCCCGCTCGGGCGGCCTTCGCGGGATCGGCGACTTCGGCGGCGTCCGGACCGCGGCGCCGGTCTTCGCGGGCCTCTGCGGCATCGCGATGTTCTCGTCGCTCGGGCTGCCGGGGCTTAACGGCTTCATCGGCGAATTCCTGATCTTCAGGGGCACCTGGGGCCTGGTCCCGTGGGCGGCCGCCGTCGCCTGCCTCGGGCTCTTCGCAACCGCCTTCTTCCTGCTCACCTTCTGGCAGCGGGTCTTCCACGGACCGCGGGCGGGCGCCGCCTCGGGGCCCTTCGCCGACCTGTCCGGCCTCGATCTCGCCGTCCTCGGGCCGCTTGTCGCCCTGATGTTCGTCCTCGGCGTCCTTCCCCAGCTCCTGACCGGCCTCTTCAACCCGCTCATCACCTCGTGGGCGAACCACCTGCCGCTGCCATGAGCCTGCTGCCCTGGAGCATCTACCTGTCGCTGGCCGGGGCCCTGCTGGCCCTGGCGGCCGGGGCGCGCTCCGCGCGCGCGGCGCGCTGGGTGGCCCTGCTGACCATGGCCGGGGCGTGGTCCCTGACGCTCGTCGCGGCCGCGCGCTTCGTCCCGCGACCGGAGCTCCAGACGCTGGCGGACTCCCCCTGGATCCCGACGCTCGGCGTGCGCTACCATCTCGCGGCGGACGGGATAAGCCTCACGCTCCTCGTCCTGACCGGGCTCGCGTCGACGGCCGGCGTCCTCTTCTCGTGGAACGTGCGGGAGCGAACCGGGGAGTTCTTCGCCCTCTTCCTCACCCTCGTGGCCGGGGTCTACGGAGTCTTCCTGAGCGCCGACGCGCTCCTGCTCTTCGTCTTCTACGAGATCGCGATCGTGCCGAAGTACTTCCTGATCGCGATCTGGGGCTCGACCAACCGCGAATACGCGGCCATGAAGCTCGCCCTCTACTCGTTCGCCGGCAGCGCCCTTGTGCTTGCGGGGCTCCTCTGGGTCTACGCTGCGGGAGGGGGACACGGATTCGGCTTCGCGGAGCTCGCTCGGGCGGCCGCCACCCTGCCCCGCCACCAGCAGATCATCATCTTCGCCTTCGTCTTCTTCGGCTTCGCCACGCTCGCCGGCATCTTCCCCCTGCACACCTGGGC
>CAZNNO010000149.1:0-5634 GCA_964574435.1 uncultured Opitutaceae bacterium | reverse complement strand
GGAAGCGCATGACTGCGTGGGATTCGCCGCAGAACTCGGCGCACTGCCCCCAGAAGTAGCCGGGCTTGTCCGCCTGCACCCAGAGGTGGTTGCCGCGGTTGGGCATCATGTCCACCTTGCCCGCGAGCTTCGGGATCCAGAAGCTGTGGATGACGTCGACCGTCCGCAGGTTGATGTGGACGGGGCGCCCCGCCGGGATCACGAGCTCGTTTGCGGTCGAGAAGGGCGCGTTGGCGGGCTTGCCCGACAGGTCGACGGTCTGGGCCGTCTCGGACGGGTAGTCGAACTTGAACCACCACTGGTAGCCGGTCGCCGTGACCTCGTACGCGTTCGCCTTGTCCTCCTCCGGTACCTCGTAGGAATACCAGATCCCCCGCAGGGTCGGTATCGCTATGATGACGAGCGCCAGGACCGACCCGCCGATCAAGCTCATCTCGACCACGGGGTTGCCGTGGCCCTGCTCGGGCGGCTCGGCGTGCAGGTCCGCCTCCCCGCGCGCCCGGAACTTGAACATCGTGTACGCGAGGACGCCGCCCACCAGGACGAAGATCACGAGCGCCACCCAGCAGGTGACGTAGAAGAGCTCCATCTGGTGGCGCGCGACAGGGCCGTTTGGATCGAAGGTCGACTGCGGGCCGTCCAGCCAGAAGCAGCCTGAGAGAAGCGAGGTGCCGGCCAGGGCGGCCGCCATTCGGGCGAACCGGGCCAGTCTTGTGGAATTTAGGGACAAAAACATTAGTGCAGTCGGGAAGGAATGCCGCCCCGCGGCGGCCGTCAAACTCCCGGGTAGAGTCAGCGAACATCCGAGCATTTCAAGCCCTATTGCGACACAATTTCAGAACGCGCCCGCCTCCCCGGGCCCGGGCCCCGGCCGGTCGGCCCTCTAAACCCGCCTCCGGCGGGCATTAACGGCCCTTCCCCGGCCCTCCGGGAGGTCCGCGCACGGGCGTGTTTCGATTTGCCATTGCGGCGGACCCGATCGACGTTTCCCGTCCAATGAAAATGCGCCTTCCCCTCGTCACCGCCCTCGTTGCCCTCGCCGCCGCCGGCTGCGGGCAGAAGGACTCCTCGTCGCAGGCCGCGGCCGCACCGGCCGGCCCCCGCGTGATCGAGATCACCGCGGGAGACACCATGAAATACGATGTCACCGCAATCCAGGCCGCGCCCGGCGAGGACCTGAAGGTCATCCTCACCAACACCGGCACGCAGCCGAAGGAGGTCATGGGGCACAACTGGGTCCTCCTGAAGGCGGGGAGCGATGTGGCCGCCTTCGACGCGGCCGCGCTCAACTCGAAGGATACCGGCTACATCCCGGCCGCGCTGGGCGACGAGATGATCGCCCATATCGACCTGCTCGGGCCCCGCAAGTCGGGCGAGGTCGACTTCAAGGCCCCGACCGCCCCCGGCGACTATCCCTTCCTCTGCACCTTCCCGGCCCACTACCAGACCGGCATGAAGGGCTTCCTGACCGTCAAGTAGGGCGGCGGGCCGGGTCTTCTCCGCGGTTGATTATCGCGGGGGTGTCCGCTCTCATGGGCGCACGGGCAGATGAATCCTGGGAGCGAGACACGCGCCGGCGGCGACCGCGGACCTCGGCGCGCGGCGCCGCGGCTGCTGGCGGCGGCGCTCGCCTGCCTCGCGGGCGCGGCGTGCACGCCCGCCGACCCGATGGACGAGAGGGTGGACGCGGGCACCTACCTCGACTTCTCGATGTGGCGCTCCGGCGCCGTGGGGCGGATGACGCCCGCACAGGTGGCCGACTTCGACGAGTCCATCCAGGAGATACGCTTCCATGTGATGGCGGAGGGCAAGGCGAGCGGGTCCGGCGACGTCGAAGGGGCCATGCTTGAGGCCGTGGACGGCCTCAGCGTGCGCGACGTGCTGAAGCTCGGCCTCGGCTGGGAGCTCGCGCGGGCGACGGACGAGAAGGAGGCGATCGAGGCCTCGATGCGCCAGAACGCGCTCCTGCGCACCAATCCGGGCGACGGCGCGGCCGCGAACTACCTCGCGGACCTTAACGACAGGCAGGCCGCGCGCCTCAAGGCGGCGGCCGACCAGGTCAGCCACACCCGCGCGAGGCTCGCCGCGGAGGCGATAGCCGTGGAGCTCCCCGACGAGAGGCCGGAGCGCATCCCCTAGCCGGCCGCACGGGCCGGCCACCACACGTACAGGAAAAGGTAGACCAGGACGCCGGTCACGGAGACGTAGTACCAGATCGGGAAGGTGACGCGGGCCCAGGCCCGGTGCCGCTCGAAGTCGCCCCTGAGGGCGAACAGGAACGTCCGGGGCACCAGGAACGCGATCAGGCCCGCGAGCGGGATGTGGGTCCAGAGGATCGCCAGGTACACGGTCCGGATGGCGCCCGTCCCCCCGAAGGGCGTGTGGAGCCCGCGCATCAGGGCGTGGTAGGTCAGGTAGAACACGAGGAAGAGCGCGGACGCGGCGGCCGCCGCGAGCATGCACGCGCGGTGGGCGCCCCGGTCCCCCCTCCTGATGAAGACGAAGCCCGCCGTTATGAGGACGGTGGCCAGCGCGTTGAGCGAGGCCTCGATCGGGGGAAGGTCATGGACGGTCATGGGTGCGATGATAGGAGCCTGTCCGCCACGAGGGCGCCGAGCAGGATCGGAAGGTAGGCGAGCGAGAAGAGGAAGAGCCTGCGGGCGCCCGTGTCGCGGTTCGCGGCCCGGAGGAAAGCCGCGGCCCGCCAGAGGAAGCAGGCGCCGGCCGCGAACGCCGCGCAGCCGTACCAGGCGCTCGCGAGGCCGAGGAACACCGGCAGCAGGCTGACCGCCACGAGGCAGAGCGTCGCGGCGAACGACCACCGGGCGACCCTGCCGCCGGAGCTGTCCCGAACCGGGAGCATGGGGAAGTTCACGGCCGAGTAGTCGCTCCTGTAGATCCACGCGATCGCCATGAAATGCGGGATCTGCCAGAGGAAGAGGATCCCGAAGAGGATCCAGCCCAGGGCCGAGACGCCGCCCTCGGCGGCCGACCAGCCGATCAGCGGCGGGAACGCGCCGGCGATCGCCCCGATCTCGGTGCTCCAGCGGCTCGAGCGCTTGGCGGGCGTGTACCAGCCGAGGTAGAAGGCGATGGTGAGCAGCGTGAAGAGCGCGGAGAGCCTGCCGACGTGGGTGAAGATGATGATGAGCGCCACGAAGCACATGCCCCAGCCGAGCACGTAGGCGGAGCCCCCGGCGATCTTGCCGGAGGGGATCGGCCGGAGCTCGGTGCGGTGCATCCGCGCGTCCGTGTCGCTCTCCATCCACTGGTTCAGGGCCGCGACGCCGCCGGCGGCCAGGGACGCCCCGAGCGCCAAGAGGAGGACCCGCTCGGGGTCGTGCGCGGGCCGCGCCGCGAAATAACCCACGAGCGCCGTCAGGACCGACAGGAGGCTCAGCCTCGGCTTCGTGAGCTCGACATAGTCCGCGAACCTGGCGTTGGCTGCCGCGCCCTCGCTCATCGTTCGGCCGGCCCCTCGACCGTGTCGCGGTGCGCGAGGCAGGTGAGCCAGAACGCGGTCGCAAGCGTCAGCGCCCCGACGACGACGTGGCCGGTGGTCACAGCCGGGTCGCGGGCGGAGCGGACGATCCAGGCCCCGAGGGCGACCTGCAGCGCAAGCAGCCCCGCGAGCACGGCGGCGCCCGCGCGCATCGAGGTCGTGGACGCCGCGTCGCGCCAGATGGCCGCCGCGAACGCAGCGACCGCCAGCGCCACCACGCAAGCCATGGCGCGGTGGGCGAGGTTAATCCCCACCCTGAAGTCCCAGAACTCGGGCAGGAGGCCCCCGTCCGGCCGCGACCACGGGAAGGTCGGGATCGCGAGCCCGGCGAAGCTGTGGCGCATCACGGCGGCGATCCCCAGCTGGACGAAGATGAGGGCGCAGCAGGCGGTCCCCGCTGCCCGGGCCGCGGCGCCGACGCCGTTTCGCCTGCCGATCCAGCCGCCCGAGCAGGCGGCGGCGATGGCGATCAGCGTGCAGGCGAACGCCTGCGCCAGGCAGGCGTGGAGCATCGCGAACAGCCTGCCGGCGCTCGTGTCGACCGCCTCGACCTGCACGGGGTCAAGCCTCACCCGGAGGCCGCCGACGACCGCCTGAGCGACAACGAGGCCGACCGCGAACCACGCGAGCCTGCGCAGCCACGCCCGGGACTCGGTCCGCCAGATCCAGAGGGCGAGCGCCGCCGTCAGGAGGGTCATGAGGCCCGCGCTCAGCCGGTGCGAATGCTCGGCGAACATCGCGACGTTCGACAGCCAGCCGCTCGGGTTGAGCGACCCGTTCGAAAGCGGCCAGTCCGGGAACGCCATCCCGGCCCCGATGCTGGTCGTGAAGGCGCCGAGCGCCACCAGGACGAACACCCAGCCCGCCGCGAGCGCGGAGAACGCGGCCAGCGCGGGCTTGTGGGCGGCGGTCCGCCTGGTGTCGGGTGTGGTTGCCATGGGCCTTCGGGATATGCGGGAGAGGGTACCATGGTGTCCGCAGCAAACGCTTTGACAATTTTTTCCTCCGCGGGATTGGTGTCATCATGAGATTCCATGCCGTTCGCTGCGTCGGCGCCTGGGCGGCGCTCTGCGCGGTCCTCGCGGACGGCGGCTGCCGGAAGGGCCCGGGCGGACCCCCGGGGCAGGCCCCCGCCGCCGCGCCAGGCGAGCGGCGCTTCCCGCTCACCGGGGTCGTCGTCTCGGCGGACCGCGCGAGGAAGATCCTGGTCGTCCGGCACAACGAGGTCGCGGGCTACATGCCCGCGATGACCATGGAGTTCGCGGTCTCGGCGGGGGACGCCGCGACGGCCAGGCCGGGCGAGCGGATCCGCGCAGACCTGGTTGTCGGGCCCGGCGACTCCCTGCGGCTCGAAAACCTATGGCCGGACGACAAGGTCGCCCACGACAGCATCGAGGCCGGGGCCCTCATGCTCCGGCAGGACACCCTCGCGAAGGGCGGGCAGGCCTACCGGGAGGTCGGCGACACCGTGCCGGACTTTGTGCTCTATGACCAGGATGGCCGTGTGGTCAACAGCGCCAGGTTCCGCGGCAAGCAGGTGATGCTCAACTTCATCTACACGCGCTGCCCCGTCGCGAACATGTGCCCCCTCTCGACGTCGAAGATGATGGCGACCCAGGCGCTCGCGCGCGAGCTGGGGGTCCCCGGCATCGAGTTCGTCTCGATCACGCTCGACCCGGCCCACGACACCCCCGGCGTCCTGCGGGAATATGCCAACGACCGCGGGATCGACACCGGCAACTTCTCCTTCCTCACGGGGCCGGAGCCTGCGATCCGCGACCTGCTGACCCAGTTCGGGGTCATCGCCGAGTTCAAGGGCGAGATCCTCGACCACACGCTGGCGACGCTGCTGATAGACGAGAAGGGCAGGATAGCGTGGCGCGCCGACGGCAGCCAGTGGCAGCCGAAGGAGTTCGTGGAGCGGATGCGCCGATGAACGGGCATGCGGATTCCCCGGGGCTCGGGCCCGGCCAGTGGTGGCGCATCGCCGTCCTGACCCTGGCCGCGGCCGCGCTCTTCTTCGTCGTCCGCCGGCTGCCTACCGGCACCAACCTGAGCCACATGGACTTCCGGGTCCAGGGCGGCAACGTGATCGAGTTCTGCGACCCCGCCAATCCCCAGTTCCTGCCGGT
>CAZNNO010000148.1:0-5729 GCA_964574435.1 uncultured Opitutaceae bacterium | reverse complement strand
GGCCATCGCGCTGGCTGCTGCGGCAGCGCTCCTGGCGTCCGCCGCAGCCCGCCTGCCGCGCGGCGGGCGCCGCGGCGCCGTGGCCGCGGCCGGCCTGGTCGTCGCGCTCCTAGCCTGGCTGGCGCAGCGCCAATGCGCCGCCTACAGGGATGCGCAGACGCTCTGGACAACGACCCTCGCGAGGAATCCCGGCTGCTGGATGGCCTGCGAGAACCTGGGCGGCGTCTTCATGAGGGAGGGAGACCTCGGCCTCGCCCTTGCGCAGTTCCAGAGGGCGCTCGAGATCAAGAACGATGACGACGGGGCGCTTGACGAGATGGGTGTGGCCCACCTGCAACAGGGCAAGGTCGACCTGGCCCTTGCGGAGTTCCAGCGCGCGCTCGCGATCGCACCCGACCGGATCGAGACCCAGGTCGACCTCGGCGTCGCCCTTCTCGGGAAGGGGCGTCCTCAGGAGGCCGCCGCACACTTCCAGGAGGCGCTCAAACGCGAGCCCCGCAACGCCAAGACGCTCGAGAACCTGGCGTCGGCCTATGCCCAGGAGGGGCGCTGGGACGAGGAGGTCGCGCAGCTGGAGCGGGCCGCCGAGGTCGAGCCGGACAGCCCCGAGACGCTCGGCCGGCTCGGCTCGGCGCTCATGAGGTCGGGCCGGCTGGAGGGCGCCGTCGCCCGGTTCCGGCGCGCCGTCGCCCTCGGGGAGGACAGCTCGTCGGCGCACCTGAACCTCGCCAACGCGCTCGAGAAGGAGGGGAAGGACGACGGGGCCGTCGCCGAGTACCGCAGGGCCCTTGAGATCAGTCCCGGCCTGGCAGAGGCCCACAACAACCTCGCGAACGTGCTTTTCAAGCTGGGTTCGACGGAGGAGGCCGTCACCCATTTCAAGGCGGCGGTGGGGGCGGACGACGGCTATGCCGAGGCCCACTACAACCTCGCCAACGCCCTCCTGCAGCTGGGCCGCACGGATGAGGCGATAGGGCACCTCCAGAGGGCCGTCGAGGTGCGGCCCGACTTCGCCGAGGCGCGCAACAACCTCGCCAACGCCCTCCTTGAGGCGGGCCGCGTGCCCGAGGCCGAGGCCCAGTTCCGGGCGATGCTGGCGCGGGAGCCCGCGAACGCCGAGGTCAACAACGGCCTCGGCGTCGCGTTGATGGAGGAGGGCAGGACCGACGAGGCCATCGCCCGCTACCGGCAGGCCCTGGAGGCGAGGCCCGACTTCGCAGCGGCGCACATCAACCTCGGCAACATCTTCCTGCAGCACGGGCGCGTTCGGGAGGCCGTCGAGAGCTACCGCAGGGCGCTCGCGATCGAGCCGCGCAATGCCCGGGTCCACAACAACCTCGGAATTGCGCTCCTGAAGGCGGGCCTGGCGGACGAGGCGACGGCCCAGTTCCGGACGGCGCTGGAGATCGAACCCGGCTATGCGGAGGCCCGCAGGAACCTCTCGATTGTCACAGGCAGGGGGGGCGCTCGCTGAACCCGGGGCGGGTTCAGAGCTCGGTGTACTTGGCGGAGCGCCCCCTCGCCTTCTCGACCGGGTATTTCCGGGCATTGGCCAGGATCTTCGACTCGATGCTCGCTGCGACGTCGAGGCCCGTGGCGTTTGCGAACCCAAGGGCGTAGATCACGATGTCGGCGAGCTCCTCCGCGATCCTGGAGCGGCGGGCGGGATCGGCGGCGACCGCGCGCGACTCCTCGGCCGAGGCCCACAGGAAGTGCTCCATCAGCTCCCCCGTCTCGGCGGCCAGGGCCATGCTCAGGTTTTTTGGCGAATGGAACTGCTCCCAGTCGCGCTCCCGCACGAACGCGAGTATTTTTTCCCTGAGCTCTGAGACCGTTGTTGTGGAGTCGGATAAAGCGGACATGGGGCCCAGCATGCCCGCGTGGCGGCCGCCGCGCAAACGCTCGCCGCCTGCCGTTCATAACTTTTGATTTTAACTTGGCACGGCGCATGCATTATGCATTGTGTCACATCGTTCCAATGGCCCTGTCACTCAAACATCACCTCAGCCGCCGAGGCACTTCGTACACGAAGGCCGTCGGGTTCCGCTGTGCCGTGATGCGCCAGGTCGCCATCTCGAATTGGAACAAAACGGCCGGCTCGGGCTTCGAGGTCTAAACCCTCCCAACCAGGAAGACGTTTAGAAAACCAGAAGCCCGGAGGCCAAAAGCCCCCAGGAGGCAACTGCCTTTCCCACCATGAAAACGAGAAACCATACCATGAGCCCATCCAGCCGTCATCGGAAAGCCTACGAGGCGTCCAACGCCACGTTTCGCCAGCCGAGCTACGACTGCCGTGAGCTCCCGGACGCCGTCAGCATCGTCGTCTACGTACCCGGTGTGGGCGCCTCGGGCGTGGAAATCGAGGCCTACGGACCCGACCTAGTCATCACCGCGCGCAAGACTCGTTTTGTGCGCGTGAACTGGCAGGCCCTTAATCTCGAGGGATCGCAGCGCGACTACCGGCTGCGCCTGCGGCTTGGGCTGGGTTTTGACTATTCCCAGATGCAGGCCGACATCAGCGACGGCGTGCTCACGCTTTCGGTGCCCAAGCGCGAGGGCCTCCTCGCGCCGGCCGAGCGAATGAGCCGCGTCGCCTGAACCTACAACCCTCGCACCCGCGGGCGGCCCCTCCGTTTCGGCGGCGGTCGCGGCCCGCGGGTGCCGGGACCGGGGGGCCCAAGCGCCCCGAGAGAATTTTTGGCACTTTTTTTTCGACGGCTTGTCGAACTGGCTACCATGACACCGCACGCGCAGAATTTTCTAGCGCGGCCGCTACGTGCTACCACCGCGGCGGCGCGCGCTATTCCCAGGGAGGATGCTAGATGGATCCGGCCTGTCTTCAGGCCGCCCCCGCTCGAGATCCAGCCGGCCCGCCCCGACCTTCCCTACCCCGGCACGATCCAGCGCACCGAGCCCTGGGCGCCGTCGCGCCGGTAGAGGGCCGTTTCCAGGTAGCCGAGGATCGAGCGCGCCTCGCCGTCGAATTTCCACGGGGGATTGACGATGATGACGCCGCACCCGCTCATCCGCGGGGCGTCCGGGTCCACGACGAGTTCGGCGGCGAGCGCCGGGACGGCGCCGGCCGTCAGCTGCTCGGTGAACCCGCCGGCGCGCGCCCTGCCCGTAAGCGGGTACCATACCGCAAAGGTCCCGCCCGGAAGGCGCCTTAGGCCCTCGGCGAGCGCTGCGGAGATGTCGGCCCACTCGCCCTGCGACTCGAACGGCGGGTCGATCAGCACCAGCGCGCGGCGCTCGGCCGGCGGAAGACAGGCGCTCACCGCGCCGTAGCCGTCCCCCTCGTGGACCGAGACGCGCCGCTCGTCCCGGAACTGGTCCCTGAGCGCCGCGCATTCCGAGGGGTGCCTCTCCCAGAGCTCGAGGCGGTCCTGCCCGCGGGCGCACAGGCGCGCGATCCGCGGGGATCCTGGATAGTAGCGAGGGCCGGGGGCCAGGTTCCCGCGCCCGCGGTCGAACGACCGGACGATCTCCAGGTAATCGCTCACCTCCTGCGGAGCGTCGGACCTCCCCCAGAGCCTTCCTATCCCGTCCGGCCATTCCGGCGCCCGGGCCCGTGAATCGCCTTCCGAAGCCGATGAGAGGTCGTAACTTCCCCGGCCGGCATGGGTGTCCACGAACACAAACCCCTTCTCCTTCCTCTGGAGCGCCCGCATCAGCCGGACGAGGAGAACATGCTTGAAAACGTCCGCAAAGTTGCCCGCGTGGTATGCATGCCGGTAATTCACCCCCTTGGGCTTCTTTCATTGCACCGGCCCGCTGCAATCCGATAATCGGGCTGCAATGAAACTAATTCCAGCGCTCGCTACGGTCATCGCGCTCCTATTACCAGGGGCGCTCAAGGCGGAAAGCTTCGAAGGCAAGCTGACGATGAAGATCACCTCGCCCGATTCAAAGGGCGGCCCTCAGTCGATGGATATGAGCATCAAGGAGGGTTACATGCGGATGGACTTCAGCTCGTCAAGGGGCTCCGGGGCCATGATAACCGACTTGAAGAACCGGCAGATCATCATGCTGATGACGCAGCAGAAGATGTACATGGTGCGGCCCATCCCGCAACCGGACCAGCAGGGCGCCGCGCCCCAGCCGAGGGCGCAGCAGCAGGCCTCCCTGCAGAAGACGGGCGTCACGGAGACCATACTCGGCTACGAATGCACGAAGTACATCGTCACCGGCGAGAAGGGCACGACGGAATTGTGGGTCACGGACCAGCTGGGCACGTTCTTCGGCCTGGCCCATGGCGGCGGGCCGGGCAGCCGGCCCCAGGCGCCGCAGGAATGGGAAAGCGCCCTCAAGGGCGGAAACTTCTTCCCGATGCGCGTGGTTACGAGCGAGAACGGGAGGGAGAAGTTCAGGCTTGAGGTGACGTCGGTCGAGAAGACCAGCCTGCCGGATTCGGTCTTCGCTCCGCCCGACGACTACCGCAAGTTCGACATGGGTTCCATCATGGGCGGCGCGATGCCCGGGGGCTTCCCCGGGGCACGGCCCTCGGACGGGAACAACTGAGTGGGAGCACACCTCATCCGCATCGTATCGGACGTGCATTATGCGGACCGCGCCAGCCGCGTGCGCTCACTCGGCCAGCTGCGGCCCCTCCTCGAGGGAACCACGTCCTTTGTGTTCAACGGCGACACGCTTGACACCCGGCCAAACAGGCACGCGCACCGGACCGACCTGCTTCGCGGGGAGGTGCTCGATTTCTTCGCCTCGGCGGGAACGCCGGTAACGTTCCTGACGGGCAACCACGACCCCGACCTGTCGCGGCACCACGCCCTGGAATTCGCCGGCGGCAGGATCCTCGTCACCCACGGGGACGTGCTCTTCGACACCATCGTGCCGTGGTCGCGCGACGCGCCGGACATCAAGAGGAAGATTATCACGGCCCTCGCCGCGCTCCCCGAGGGCCACAGCGGCAGGCTCGAGGGCCAGCTCTCGGCCTTCCGAAGCGTCGCCGCGACGATACCCCAGCTCCACCAGTCCGAGAGGGACCCCTTCCGCTACGCGATCCGGCTCGCCGGCGACACGGTCTGGCCTCCCCAGCGCGCCCTCACCATCCTCAGGGCCTGGCGGGAGGCGCCGGGCCGCGCCGCCGAGCTCGCGCGCCGGCACAGGCCCAGGGCGCGCTTCATCGTGATCGGGCACACCCACAGGCCGGGCGTCTGGAGGACCGCCTCCGGGATCGTGGTGGTCAACACGGGCTCGTTCTGCAGGCCCTTCGGGACGATGGCGGCCGACATCTCGGCCGACAGGCTTCGTGTGCGGCGCGTGGACTACAGGGGGGGCGAGTTTCATCCCGGCGGCAGGGTGGCCGACTTCCCGCTGCCATGAGCATGGAATTCGGCTGGTGGGTCAGGGACCCCGAGGTCGGGAAGTACCAGGTGAAGGCCATAGTCCATGGCGGAAACCTCGCGTGGCTGCGCAAGCAGGGACACTTCACGTCCTGGGTGGAGCACGGCCCGAGCGAGGACGACTGGAGCCGGCTGGTCGCCGAGGCCGAGCGGCGGGTCCCAAGGCGCCTCCTCTCCCCGAAGCAGTTCGAGCAGATCAAGAAGCTCAGGGAACGGAGGTAACCCGGTCCCGTCCCCGCGATTCAATCCATACCATGCCCAAAATCGACGTCAACAAGGTCGCCGAAATCCTGAAGAAGAACCACATTGATCCCGCGGTCCTGCGCCGCGTGGTCGAGGAGATGAACCTCGCCGTCCAGCCCGACC
>CAZNNO010000147.1:0-5888 GCA_964574435.1 uncultured Opitutaceae bacterium | reverse complement strand
TCGGCATCTTCAACTCGGCGCTCTTCGCCACCATCACGACGGACGCCTCCTGCGGGGCGGTCAACGCGATGCACGACTCCTTCACGCCCCTCGGGGGCCTGGTGCCCCTCTTCAACATCGAGACGGGCGAGGTCATCTTCGGCGGCGTCGGCGCGGGCCTCTACGGGATGCTTATCTTCGTGGTCCTGGCGGTGTTCATTGCCGGGCTCATGGTCGGGCGCACGCCCGAGTACCTCGGCAAGAAGATCGAGGCGTACGACGTGAAGCTCGTGATGCTGGTCCTCATGGTGCTCTCCGCCACGATCCTCGGCTTCACGGCCTGGGCCAGCGTGGCCGACTGGGGCCAGGCAGGCCTCAACAACGCGGGGCCGCACGGATTCAGCGAGATCCTCTACGCCTTCAGCTCCTGCGTCGGCAACAACGGCAGCGCCTTCGCGGGCCTGACCGCGGCGCCGGCGGACGGCAACCCGCACTGGGACACGACGCTCGGCCTGGCGGCGCTGATCGGCCGCTTCCTGATGATCGTCCCCATCCTGGCGCTCGCCGGGAACCTCGCCTCGAAGAAGCTGATCCCGGCGAGCGCCGGAACCTTCAAGACCGAGGGGGTCACCTTCATCGTGCTGCTGATCGGGACCGTGGTCCTCGTGGGCGCGCTGACGTTCCTGCCCGCCCTGGCGATCGGCCCCATCGTCGAGCACTACCTCATGGGCGCCGGCACCCTGTTCTGAGGCCCGCCAGCAACCCGAATCACACCAACCGCCCGCAAAGCGACCATGAGCACAAAAACCGTATCCCTCTTCGACCGCGAGATCATGCAGAAGGCTGTCGTGGACTCGTTCGTCAAGTTGAACCCGAGGCAGCAGCTCAAGAACCCGGTGATGTTTGTCACGCTGGTCGGTGCGCTCCTCACGTTCCAGCAGCTGTTCACCTCCAGGGAGCCCTTCAGCTACGTGCTTCAGATCGCCCTCTGGCTGCTGTTCACGGTCGTCTTCGCCAACTTCGCCGAGGCCGTGGCCGAGGGCCGGGGCAAGGCCCAGGCGCGCGCACTGCGGGCCTCGCGAAAGCAGCTGGTGGCCAACCGCCGCCGCAAGGACGGCACCGTCGAGTCGGTGGACGCCTCCACGCTCCGGACGGGGGACCTTGTGGTCGTCGCCGCGGGCGAACTCATCCCCGGCGACGGTGAGGTTGTCGAGGGCGCCGCGTCGGTCGACGAGTCCGCCATCACCGGGGAGTCCGCACCCGTCATCAGGGAGGCGGGCGGCGACCGGAGCGCCGTCACCGGCGGCACGGGCGTCCTCTCCGACAGCCTGCTGATCCGGATCACGGCGAACCCGGGCGAGGGCTTCCTCGACCGCATGATCAGCCTTGTCGAGGGCGCGACGCGCCAGAAGACGCCGAATGAGATCGCGCTCACGATCCTCCTCTCGGCGCTCACATTCATCTTCCTGCTGGTGATCATCGCGCTCAAGCCCTTCGGCATCTATTCCAACGTCGCGTTCACGATAACGGCCCTTATTGCGCTGCTGGTTTGCCTCATTCCGACGACGATAGGCGGCCTCCTGAGCGCGATCGGCATCGCCGGGATGGACCGGCTTCTCCAGCGAAACGTGCTCGCAATGAGCGGTCGCGCCGTCGAGGCTGCGGGCGACATCGACGTCCTCCTGCTCGACAAGACCGGGACCATCACCCTCGGAAACCGGATGGCCTCCGAGTTCCAGCCGGCGCCGGGGATCTCGCCCGAGCGCCTCGCGGACGCGGCCCAGCTGGCCTCACTCGCCGACGAGACCCCGGAGGGCCGCAGCATCGTCGTCCTGGCGAAGGCCAAGTACAACCTGCGCGGACGGGACCTGTCGGCCAGCCGGGCGACCTTTGTCCCGTTCACGGCCCAGACCCGGATGAGCGGCGTCGACATGGCGGCCGACGGCTCGCCCGCCCGCTCGATACGCAAGGGCGCCGCGGCCAACGTCAAGGCGTGGGTTGAATCCCAGGGCGGCGCGTACCCGGCCCAGGTTTCCGCGGCCGTCGACGAGATCTCGCGGATGGGCGGCACCCCGCTCGTGGTCGCCGAGGGCCGAGAGACCCTCGGGGTCATCTTCCTAAAGGACGTGGTCAAGGGCGGGATAAAGGAGCGCTTCGCCCAGCTGCGCGCCATGGGGATCCGCACCGTCATGATCACCGGCGACAATCCCCTGACGGCCGCCGCCATCGCGGCCGAGGCGGGCGTCGACGACTTCCTGGCCCAGGCGACCCCCGAGATGAAGCTCGCCCGGATCCGCGAGGAGCAGGCGGCAGGCCACCTGGTCGCCATGACGGGCGACGGAACGAACGACGCCCCCGCCCTTGCCCAGGCCGACGTCGGCGTGGCCATGAACACCGGCACCCAGGCCGCGAAGGAGGCCGGCAACATGGTCGACCTCGACTCCAACCCGACGAAGCTCCTGGACATTGTCGAGATCGGCAAGCAGCTGCTCATCACGCGCGGGGCCCTGACGACGTTCAGCATCGCGAACGACGTCGCCAAGTACTTTGCGATCATCCCGGCGATGCTTGTCGGCGTCTTCCCGGCGATAGCGCCGCTCAACGTGATGCACCTTGCGTCGCCCCTCAGCGCGATCCTGAGCGCCGTCATCTTCAACGCGCTCGTGATCATCGCCCTCATACCGCTGGCGCTGAAGGGCGTGGCCTACCGGCCGATCGGCGCCGCGGCGATGCTCAGGCGCAACCTGTTCATCTACGGCTTCGGAGGCATCATCATCCCCTTTGTGGGCATCAAGGTGATCGATGTCATCGTGCATGCCATCCACCTCGTCTAGACCATGAAAACGCTGCTCCTCGAATTCAAGAAGTCGCTGCTGCTCACCGTGGTGTTCGCCGTGCTCCTGTGCGGCGCCTACCCGCTCGCCATCTGGGGCGGCGCCCAGGCCCTGTTTCCCTCCAAGGCCAACGGCAGCCTGCTCCTCGACAAGGACGGCAACGTGCGAGGGTCGGCGCTCCTCGCCCAGAACTTCTCAAGCGACAAGTATTTCCAGCCGAGGCCGAGCGCCGCGGGCACGGGCTACGACGCGACCAGCTCGGGAGGCACCAACTACGGGCCGACCAGCCAGAAGCTGAACGACAGCATCAAGGCGGCCGTCGCCGCCTACCGGACGTCCAACGGGCTGGCCGCCGACGCCGAGGTCCCGGCGGACGCCGTCACCTCCTCGGCGAGCGGCCTTGATCCCGACATAAGCGTTGAAAACGCGCTCGCGCAGGCCGCGCGGGTCGCCAAGGCCCGCGGCATGACGCGCGAGTCGCTCCAGTCCCTGATCGCCGCAAGCACGGACGGGCGCGGCCTCGGCGTGTTCGGCGAGCCTGGGGTGAACGTCCTCCTTCTCAACGTCGCGCTGGACAAGGCCGGCAGGTAGGTCACTTCCGACACCCCGCCGATCCCGTGCGCCGCCCGTTCCGGACCTACGCCCTGACCGCGCTCGCCCTCTTTCCTGCGGGCCTTGCCCTCGGCCAGCTGGGCGCGGCACGCGGGCCCTGGCTCCTGCGCTCCGGGCTTCCTCTGGCGTCCGTGCCGCATCCCCGTTCCCTGAATCCATGAGCTCCCACGCCTGAGGCGGCGACGCACAGGATCGCCCGAGCAGCCGGCGGCTTGCACCCGCAGGGAGAAGTCTCATAATCGCAGAGGCCCATGCCCGACCAACGACCCGATCCCGACGCATTGCTGGCCTCGCTTCACCGCGAAGAGCAGCGCGCCCTGCGCGGGAAGCTGAAGGTGTTCTTCGGCATGTGCCCGGGCGTCGGCAAGACCTTCGCGATGCTGCGCTCCGCCCAGCAGGAGCTGCGCGACGGGGTCGACCTCGTTGTCGGCGTCGTGGAGACCCACAACCGCGCGGAGACGGAGGCGCTCCTCGCCGGACTGCCCGTGATCCCGCGCAGGCAGGTCGACTACAAGAACATCGTCATCACCGAGATGGACCTCGAGGCGATCCTCTCCCGCAAGCCGAAGCTGGTCCTCGTGGACGAGTTCGCCCACACGAACGCCCCGGGTTCGCGCCACCCGAAGCGCTACCAGGACGTTGTCGAGCTCCTGGACGCGGGGATCGACGTCCACACGACCCTGAACGTCCAGCACATCGAGAGCCGGGCCGACGCCGTGCGGCAGATAACGGGGGCGACCGTCCACGAGACGGTTCCCGACTCGGTGTTCGGGCTGGCGGACCAGATCGAGCTGGTCGACATAACGCCCGAGGCGCTGCGCGAGCGCCTGAGCGAGGGGAAGGTCTACATGGAGGGCCGAGCGGCCGCGGCGGCCGAGAATTTCTTCAAGGACACGCACCTCACGGCGCTTCGCGAGCTGGCCCTGCGCTTCGTCGCGGAGCACGTCGACAAGCGCCTTCGCGAGCTGCGTTCGGTCGGCACATTCAAGACCGTCTGGCGCTCCGGCGAGCGCCTTCTCGTCGCCGTCGGCCCTAGCCCCTCCTCCACCCAGCTCGTGCGCTGGACACGGCGGATGGCAGCCTCCCAGGGCGCCTCGTGGATCGCGGTGTGCGTCGAGACCTCGAACCCGCTGGACGCCGAGGGCCAGCGGAGGCTGGAAAAGAACCTGGCGCTCGCCCGGGAACTGGGGGCCGAGGTCGTCGTGACCCATGACGGCGACGTCGCTCAGGCGCTCGTCCGCGTCGCGCTCCAGAACAACGCCACGCAGATTGTCGTCGGAAAGTCCCGCAACCCGAGGTGGCTCGATGTCATGCGGGGCGGCAACCTCGTGGACCGCCTGCTCCGAATCGGCGGGTCCATAGACATCTATGTCGTGCCCGCCGAGCGCGCGGCCGAGAAGCCCCCCACGTGGATCGACTGGCGGCCGGCCAAGGCCTCGTCCGCGCGCGAGTACGCGGAGGTCTTCGGGGTGCTTGCCGCCCTCACCGTCGCAAGCTGGTTCATCGTCCCGCATTCCGGCTACCTGTCGGTCGGCCTGTTCTTCCTGCTTGCCGTGATCGTCCTTAGCCTGCGCGTCGGCCCGGGTCCCGTGTTCGTCGCCGGCGTCGCGAGCGCCCTCACGTGGGACTACCTCTTCATCCCGCCCCTCTTCACGTTCACCATCGCCCGCTTCGAAGACGGGCTCCTCTTCGCGACCTATTTTGCCGTCGCGCTCATCACGGGCCAGCTCACGGCCCGGGTGCGGGCGCAGGAGCGCAACGAGCGCATGCGCGAGGACCGGGCCACCGCCCTCTTCCACCTGACACAGGCCCTGAGCGCGGCCCGAACGCTGGATGACGCCGTCTTTGCCGCGCTGCGGCAGGCCGACGCGTACTTCGGCGCCAAGACCGCGCTTCTCCTCGACGACGGGAACGGCTCGGCGCTCATGCCGCATTTCGCGGGGTCCTTCGTCATATCCGACAAGGAGCGCGGCGTGGCCGACTGGGCCTGGCGCAACCGCAGGAAGGCGGGCCGCTTCACGGACACCCTGCCCTCGGCCGAGGGCTTCCACGTTCCTCTCGTGCGCGAGGACGCGGCAGTTGGCGTCCTCGTCCTGCGGATGCCGACGGACGCCACGCTGACCCTGGCCCAGCGGGACCTCGCCGAGAGCTTCGCCGCGCAGCTGGCGCAGCTTGTCGAGCGCGAGCAGCTCCGGGCGGCCGGCGAACGCGAGAAGCTCCTGGCCGAGTCGGACAAGCTCCACAGGACGCTCCTTGACGGGGTCTCCCATGAGCTGAAGACGCCCCTCGCCGTTCTGAGCGCTGCGGTCGAGAACCTAACGGCCGCCGACGAGGGGACGCGGGCCGAGCTGGCGAGCGAGATACGGACCGCCACCCGCCGCCTGAACCGCCTCGTCAACAACCTCCTCGACCAGACGCGCCTCGAGTCGGGCGCGCTGAGGCCGCACCTCGACTGGTGCGACG
>CAZNNO010000146.1:0-6223 GCA_964574435.1 uncultured Opitutaceae bacterium | reverse complement strand
TCAACAGCTACGAGGCGTTCATCCGCATCGTCGACTCGATGTTCAGCCAGCACGCCAAGTGGCTCAAGGTGACGCTCGAGCTCCCCTGGCGCAGGAAGATCGCCTCGCTCAACTACCTGCTGGCCTCGCATGTGTGGCAGCAGGACCACAACGGCTTCACGCACCAGGATCCGGGGTTCCTCGACCACGTCATCAACAAGAAGGCCGACATCGTCCGCGTCTACCTGCCTCCCGACGCCAACTGCCTGCTCTCGGTCTTCGACCACTGCCTGCGCAGCCGGCACTACGTCAATGTCGTCGTCGCCGGCAAGCACGCCCTCCCGCAGTGGCTGACCATGGACGCGGCGGTCGTGCACTGCACGGAGGGGATAGGCATCTGGCAATGGGCCAGCAACGACCAGGAGTCCGAGCCCGACGTGGTGATGGCCTGCTGCGGGGACACGCCCACGTTGGAGATCCTGGCCGCGGTCTCGATCCTCAGGCGGTACGTGCCCGACCTCAAGATCCGGGTGATCAACGTGGTTGACCTGATGAAGCTCCAGCCGAAGAGCGAGCATCCGCACGGGCTGAACGACACGGACTACGATTCGCTCTTCACAAAGGACAAGCACATCGTATTCGGCTTCCACGGCTACCCGTGGCTCGTGCACCGGCTCACGTATCGCCGGACCAACCGCAACATCCACGTCCGGGGCTACAAGGAGGAGGGCACCATCACGACGCCCTTCGACATCAGGGTCCAGAACGAGCTGGATAGATTCCATCTCGTGCAGGACGTGGTGGATCGCCTGCCGCAGCTGGGAACCAAGGGGGCCTACCTCAAGCAGGCTGTCCGGGACAAGCTGATCGAGCACAGGCTCTACATTGACAAGCACGGCAGGGACCTGCCGGAGATCAGGAATTGGAAATGGGGGAGCCCAACGGCAGGCCAGCTCTAGGACCTTTCACTGGGAGGGGGCGACCTCCGTTATCAGCGCGAGGGCGCGGGCGCTTCTGCCTCCCGGCGGCGCCAGCCCGCAGGCCGGGGATCCGGATGAGCCTGGCGTTGATTCAAACCGACAATTCCGCAATGTTGGCCGGTCCAGGCAGGAGGCGCCCGGCCCCGGCCGGCCCCAAAAACACCCTCAGGCGATCACCCCCTCGCAACCTGCCGGAAACCGGAGACCCCAAGAAATGATCATCGTACAGTCCCCGTCCGTCGCGATAGCGATGTGCATCGTGACCATGCTGTGTTGGGGCTCGTGGGCCAACACCCAGAAGCTCGCCACCAAGGAGTGGCGCTTCCAGCTGTACTACTGGGACTACGCGATCGGCGTCCTGCTCCTGGCGCTCGTATTCGCGTTCACGATGGGCAGCATCGGCGGCGCGGGCCGCGGCTTCCTAGCGGACCTGAGGCAGGCCGACCCCAAGTGGCTCGGCTCGGCTTTCCTCGGGGGGGTGATCTTCAACCTCTCGAACATCCTGCTCGTTGCGGCCATCGACATCGCGGGCCTCGCCGTCGCCTTTCCCGTCGGAGTCGGCCTGGCGCTCGTCCTGGGCGTCATCACCACCTATTGCTCGACCCGGGTCGGGAGCGTGCCCGCGCTGACTCTCGGCGTCGCCGGGGTTGTTGTGGCGATAATCCTGGACGCGGTCGCCTACAAGCGCCTCGCGAAGAGCGAGCACAAGGCCCCGCTCAAGGGAATCGTGATCTCGGTGGTGGCGGGCGTGCTGATGGGCTGGTTCTACAGCTTTGTCGCGCAGTCGATGGCCACCATCGGCACGGCGGACGGGGTGGTCTCGCTGGCACCCGCGGGGAAGCTGACGCCCTACACGGCCGTGGTCCTCTTCTCCCTCGGCCTTCTCCTCTCGAACTTCCTCTGGAACAGCATCATGATGCTCAGGCCGCTCTCGGGCGCCCCGGTGCCGTTCGGCGACTACCTCACCAAGGGGAACGCCCGCCTGCACCTTATCGGGATCCTGGGCGGGGTGATCTGGAGCCTGGGGATGGCGTTCAACATCATCGCCAGCACGAGCGCGGGCGCCGCGCTCTCCTACGGGCTCGGGCAGGGCGCGACCATGATCGCCGCCCTCTGGGGCGTGTTCATCTGGAAGGAGTTCAGGGACGCCCCGAAGGGCACGAGCGCCCTCCTGGCCGCGATGTTCATCTTCTTCGTGCTCGGCCTCGGCGTCCTGATCTCCTCGAAAAGCTAACCCCCGCGGCACCATGAACAGGAACAACATCGTCGTCGTCGGCAGCTCCAACACGGACATGGTCATCCGCCTTCCGCACCTGCCGAAGCCGGGCGAGACGGAGATCGGCGGCGATTTCACGATGGCGGCCGGGGGCAAGGGGGCCAACCAGGCCGTGGGCGCCGCGCGCGCCGGGGGCAGGGTGACCCTCGTCGCGCGGGTGGGGCGCGACATGTTCGGGGAGAGGGCCCTCGCCGGGTTCAGGAAGGACGCGATCAATACCGACCACGTGGTCAGGGACGGGAACGCGCCGTCGGGAGTCGCCCTGATCTTCGTGGGTGCGCAGACCGGCGAGAACAGCATCGCCGTCGCCTCCGGGGCAAACGGCCGGCTCACGGCGGCCGATGTCGGCCGGGCCAGGAAGGCCATCAGCGGGGCCAAGGTGCTCATCGCGCAGCTTGAGACCCCGATCGCGACGGTGCTGGCCGCGGCAAAGCTGGCGGCAAGGGCGAAGGTGCGCGTCATCCTGAATCCGGCCCCGGCCCGGCCGCTGCCTGGCAGGCTCCTGAGGCTTGTCTCGATCCTCACGCCGAACGAGACGGAGGCTGAGATGCTCACGGGGATCAGGGTCACCAGCGTCTCACGCGCGGCCAGGGCCGCCGACCGCCTCCTGGCGAAGGGAGTCGGGACCGTGATCATAACGCTCGGCCCGCGCGGCTCCTTCGTCGCGACCAAGGGCGTCAGGCGGCTCGTGCCCGGCTTCAAGGTGAAGCCCGTCGACACGACGGCCGCGGGCGACATCTACAACGGCGCCCTGGCCGTCGCGCTGGGCGAGGGGAGGTCCGTGCTTGAGGCGGCGCGCTTCGCGAACGCGGCCGGGGCCCTCGCGGTCACGCGCCTGGGCGCGCAGCCCTCCGCGCCGACCCGGAGGGAAATCGATGCGCTCCTGTCGCGGGCGCGGGGCAAAGGCTGACGAGCGCCCGATTGCGTCACGAGGCCGGGGCGCCGGCCGAATCCCCGGGTGACGCGGCGGGCGCCGGGCCCCGAGGCGCGACACGGAAACACCCCCAATGACTCCATCCCCAGCAGGCGCGGCGCCTCCCCTGCCGAGCGGCCTCACCGCGGACGAGGCGCGCCAAAGGCTCGAGAAGTTCGGCGCGAACGCCATTCCGGACACGTCCCGGCGCCCGCTGCGCCGGGCGCTCGCAAAGTTCTCCGCGCCAGTTCCCTGGCTCCTCGAGGCGGCGATCGTGCTCGAGCTTGTCCTCGGCAAGTACGTGGAGGCCGGGATCATCTTCGCCCTGCTGGCCTTCAACGCGGCGCTCGGGTTTGTCCAGGAGGGGCGCGCGCAGGGGACCATCGCGGCCCTGCGGTCGCGCCTCGCGCTGAACGCGTCGGTTCGTCGGGACGGCGCCTGGGCAACCGTGCCCGCCGCCGGGCTTGTCCCCGGCGACGTCGTGAAGCTTTCGCTCGGCGGCGTGGTTGCCGCCGACGTGCGCCTGAGCGCGGGCGAGGTGCTGCTCGACCAGTCCATGCTGACCGGCGAGTCGATCCCCATCGAGGCCGGCCCCGGCGTGCAGACATTCGCGGGGGCCCTGGTGCGGCGCGGCGAGGCCGTCGCGGAGGTCACCGCGACCGGGACAAGGACGAAGTTCGGGCGCACGGCCGAGCTGGTCCGCACCGCCCACGCCCAGAGCACCCAGCAGAAGGCGGTCTTCCGGGTCGTTCGCAACCTCGCCATGTGCAACGGCGCCGTCACCGTGATCCTGGCTGTGTACGCGCACGCGATCGGGATGGCGCCAGGCGAGATCATCCCCCTGATCCTCACTGCAGTTCTGGCGTCAATACCCGTGGCGCTCCCCGCGACCTTCACGCTCGCGGCGGCCCTGGGCGCCAGGGACCTGGCGAGGCTCGGGGTTCTTCCGACGCGCCTGTCCGCCGTGGACGAGGCGGCAAGCATCGACGTGCTCTGCTCCGACAAGACGGGCACGCTGACCTGCAACGCGCTGACAGTCTCCGCAACGCGCCCGATGCCGGGCTTCGACGAGTCGCATGTCCTCGGGGTCGCCGCGCTTGCCAGCGAGGACGGCGGCCAGGATCCGGTGGACGCGGCCATCCGCTCGGCCGCCTCGCGGGTGGCCGCCACCGACCTTCCAAGGCTTGTCAGCTTCGTGCCGTTCGACCCGGCCACGAAGATGTCCGAGGCGACGGCGACGGACCCGGGCGGCGCCGCGGTGCGGGCCGTCAAGGGGGCCTTCGACGTGGTCGTCCGCCTTACACAGCCGCCGCCCGACGCCGCCGCGATCGCGGCGCAGATGGAGTCGCAGGGCGCACGGGTGCTGGCCGTCGCGGTGGGCCCGGCCGGGGCGCTGAGGCTCGCGGGGATCATCGGCCTAAGCGACCCGCCCCGATCGGACTCCCCGGCCCTTGTCGCCGAGCTCAGGGCGCTGGGCGTCCGCACCGTCATGGTGACCGGCGACGCCCCGGCCACGGCGGCCATCGTGGCCCGCGAGGTGGGCCTCGACGGGGCCGTGTGCCCGGCCGGGCCCATTCCCGACGGGGTGCGCCCCGAGCAGTTCGCGGTGTTCGCGGGCGTCCTGCCGGAGGGGAAATTCGACCTCGTCAAGGCTTTCCAGAAGGGCGGCCACGCCGTGGGCATGTGCGGCGACGGCGCGAACGACGCCCCGGCGCTGCGCCAAGCGCAGATGGGGATCGCCGTGTCCACCGCGACGGATGTCGCGAAGTCGGCGGCTGGCATCGTGCTCACCAAGCCTGGCCTTGGCGGCATCGTGGCATCCGTGAAGGAGGGCCGCGTGACCTTCCAGCGGATCCTGACCTACACGCTGAACTCGATAACCAAGAAGATCGTGCAGGTGCTCTTTCTCACGGTCGGCCTGCTGATGACCGGGCAAGCGATCCTGACCCCGATGCTGATGGTCATCATCATGCTGACCGGCGACCTTCTCGGCATGTCCCTGGCAACGGACAACGTGCAGCCGTCCCCGAAGCCGAACGTGTGGCGGATCGGCAGATTGACGGCCGCCGGCGCCTTCATGGGCGTCTCGGAGCTTGCCTATTGCACCGCGGCGCTCGCCGTCGCCAGGTTCCACATGGGCTATGGCACGGACGCGTTGAGAACGCTGGCCTTCCTGGCCATTGTCTTTGGCAACCAGGCCACGACCTACACCAACCGCGAGCGCGGGCGGATGGGATCCTCCCGTCCGAGCCGCTGGCTCGTCGGGTCGTCGGCGGTGGATATCGCGGTAGCCTCCACGCTGGCCTGCTGCGGAATCGCCATGGCTCCGGTGCCCGTCGCCGTGGCGGCGGCCCTCCTCGCCGCCGCCGTCGTCTTCGCCTTCGTGCTCGACGCTGCCAAGGTTCCCATGCTGAGGCGCCTCAGGCTCGGCTAGGGCCGGGCGCGTCGCGGCACGCTCCGGGGGTCGATGCCCCGGGGACGGCGCCCGTCCGGGGCGCTGCTTACGGGTAAGACCCCATGTCCCTGGCGGGCCCGGCGGTGTAATGTCCGGCGGAGGCAGGTTCCGGAGGGGCGCCGCCGCGGTGACGCCGCGGACCCCGCAGGGACGGCGCCAACTTTTCACAACAAACAACAACGGAGCCCTGCGGGAAATCCGGGGCCGCAAGCGGGGATCCTCAAATGACCGACACCACCAGGAACGCAAAACCGGGGCCGAAGCCCGATGCCAAGGACGACCTCAAATCACTGCCGGTTGCGGAGGTGGAGAAGAGACTCGGCTCGTCGCCGGGCGGCCTGAGCCAGGCCGAGGCGCAGAAGCGCTTGGCCCAGTACGGGCCCAACGAGCTCGAGGTCAAGAAGACCAATCCCATCCTCAAGTTCCTCGGCTATTTCTGGGGGCCGATCCCCTGGATGATCGAGATTGCCGTGATCCTTTCGGGAGTGGTCCGGCACTGGCCCGATTTCTTCATCATCCTGCTCCTTCTGCTGGCCAACGCCGTGGTCGGGTTCTGGGAGGAGCGCCAGGCGGGCAACGCCATCGCCGCCCTGAAGGCCAAGCTGGCGATCAAGGCCAGG
>CAZNNO010000145.1:0-6281 GCA_964574435.1 uncultured Opitutaceae bacterium | reverse complement strand
TCGAGGAGCATCGAGCGGAACGAGATGATCCCGTCGACGCCGCGCTCCTTGAGCAGCTCCACGCTCTGCGAGCGGAAGGGCTCGGCCGTGGGCAGCGCGGGCAGGACGAGGATCTTCGTCACATCGCTGCCGATCCCCTCGCCCTCGGGCGGAAAGAGCCGCGCCGCCTGCTTGAGGACGTTCTGCTCGAGGAACCCGAATATCTCCGGCGAGCTCCTGAGCATCACGGGCGTGAAGACCTCCGTGTGCCAGGGCTTCACGGACACCACCGCCTGGTGGACGAACTGGAGCTCCGTCGAGAAGAGGAAGAAGTCGGGCTTTCGGCTTCCCTTCTGCCACACGGGGTTGTGGACAAGGAGGTCGATCTCCTCATCGCCGGTCTTGCGGCGCGCCTGGACCTGGTACTTGCGCACCTGGCGCACGAAGAAGCCGTTCTGCTCGAAGAACTCGCGGACTATGCCTTCGTCGATGGCGGACATGGCTCATCCTTTAACCCGCCCGGGGCCGGAACACACGAATTTTCTCCCTGTGCCTACCCGCAGCCCACCTCGCGCCACACGGCCTCGACGTCCGGAGCCGGGATATTGCCGCGGACCACGGCCTCCCCGAGCGACCTCAGGAGCACGAAGCGCTGCGCGCCGGCGCGCGCCTTCTTGTCCCGCGCCATGGCCGCCAGCAGGCCGGCGACCGGCAGGTCGGTGCGCAGGCGCACCGGAAGCGCGTGGGCGGCGACGACCGACTCAACGCGCCCGACCTCGGCGTCGCCGAGGAGGCCCAGCCGGCGCGAGAGCCGCGCCGCCGCGCACAGCCCGATCGCGACGGCCTCCCCGTGGAGGTAGGCGCCGTAGCCGGTGGCCTGCTCGATGGCATGGCCGAAGGTGTGGCCGAGATTGAGCAGCGCGCGCCCTCCGCTTTCCGCGCGCTCCCTCTCGTCCGCCTCGACCAGGCCCGCCTTGATCCCGCAGCAGACCCGAACGGTCCAGGCGAGCCTCAGGTCGCCGGCCGTGAGCGGCGCGCGCTCGAGGTCCTCGAAGAGGAGCCGGTCGCCGAGGAGGGCCGTCTTGATCACCTCGGCCATGCCCGCCGCGAACTCGCGCGGCGGGAGCAGCTTGAGGAATCCGGTCGCAATGAACACGCGGCGTGGCTGATGGAAGGCCCCCGCGAGGTTCTTTCCCGCCTTAAGGTTGACGCCGGTCTTGCCGCCGACCGAGCTGTCCACCATCGAGAGAAGCGTCGTCGGCACCTGGTAATAGTCGATCCCCCTCAGGTACGATGCCGCGGCATACCCGGCCAGGTCGCCGACCACGCCTCCGCCGACGGCGAAGATTGCGCCCGAGCGGTCAAGGCCCTGGCTTGCGAGGAAGTCGAGCACGCGGCCGAACTCGGGGACCGACTTCGACTCCTCGCCCGCCGGCACGATGAGCGTCGGGGCGTCCGCGAAAAGGCTCCTCAGCGTCGAGGCCTGGATCGTGGCGACGTTGCGGTCCGTGACCACGGCGATCTTCCGGGACTCGCCCGCGAGCTCGGACACTAGGGCGCGCACCTGCTCCGTCAGGTCCTCGGCAAAGAGGATGGAATAGGAGCGTTCGCCAAGGCTGACCTGGAGGGTATCGGGCATCGTGGCCAGCATACTTGGCCGCTGTCGCGCCTCCTGTCCACGGGTTTTGGGGCCCCAGTAGCGCTTTCAGGGGGCCTGCGCGCGCCGCGCCGCCCTCGCGCGCAGGCGCCGGGCGATTGGCCCCCTCACCGCAAGGTGGTACAGCGCCAGGACGAGGACCATCCCGGCGGCCGCGTAGAGCATGCCCTCCGCGGTCGTCGGCACGGCCGGCCGGTAGATGCCCAGCGTCGCCTTGGCGATGCCCCCGTCCAAATGGGCGATGAAGACAAAGGGCCTCGTCCAGAGTGAGGCGTGCCGCAGCGCCGCGTCGGCCGCGGCCAGGGTGTCCACCCGGGCGGCCGCCTCCCGGACCACACCGCCGAGCCGCGCCAGGGAGGGGTCCCGACTCTGGGCGGCGCCCGCGACAAGCTGGTCGAGGCTCATCCCCGACTGGGCGGCCGCATCCTTGAAGCGGGCGAGGGCGAGACGGGCCTCGTCGAGGTGGCCCTCGAGCCTCTGGAGGTACTGCTGCATGAACTCGGGAAGCTGGGAGAAAAGGACGGCGCCGGCCGCGCAGAGGATCCGGTCGAGGAGGCGCTCGGCGCCTGCGCTCGCGGATCGGATGAATCGGGGTAAGGGCACGCGGGAACTGTCACAGGCGGGGCCCCGCCTTGCCACCCGAATCATCCACGACGCGGGCGGCGTTCGACATGGACGCCGCCTGGCCGCCGAAGGCCTGCGGGAAGGCGCCCGCCCCGGCAAAAGCCACGGCCTCGACGGGGCGCGCCCCGCCGAGGCGCTCGCCAGCAACCCCTCCCGCTGCGGAAAGGCCGCCCACGCCGACCCCCGCGGAATGGGCCAGGTGGACCGCCAGCCGCCCTGCCGCGGCCGCGTTGCCGCCCACGGCCCCGGAGGCCTGGGTCATGAAATGGGCGCCGGTCGTGAGCAGCTTGTGGAGGAAGGCCGGCCCGAGGATCGACACGACCACGACCCAGAGGACAAAGCCCAGCCCGCCGACGAGGACGGATAGGAGGGCCGAGACATTGCCCATGAACCAGTTTCCGAGCGCCGACTCCATCGCCCGAACCTGGGCCTCCGTAGGCGCGTTCGAGGTGACCGAGCTCCACTGCAGGACTCCGGCGATCTCCGGCACGCGGCTCGTCCCCGCGACCAGGGAGATCAGCGCATCGTAGAGGACTATCGTCCCCGTGTGGCCGACGGCCCAGGCGACGGGCCAGAGCGCGAGCGACACCATGTGCATGACGTAGCCCTGGGCGGCCTGGCGGCTGAAATGGCCCTCCGGAAGCGAGAACATTCCAATGAACAGGGGCAGCATCATCGTGCCCGAGACAGCGAGGAAGTAGCGGAGCTGCCCCATGAACCAGATGATCGCGGCCGCCGCCAGAAGCAGCAGATAGAGCGGGATCAGGGTCAGGGCCATCAGCAGGCACTTGAGCATGGCCGATCCGAGGCCCGCGGCCATCGCCGCCAGCCTGACCATGCCGCTCCAGGTCTGCCCGGCCCCGGAGGCGTAGCCGGACGCCGTGTCCCAGACGGCGACCCCGTACGCCTCGAGGTAGCCGAGCACGCTGCCGTCGTTTGCGCTGGTGATCAGGGCCTGGCGTTGCTGGCCCGCCTGGACCTGCGCCGGCGAGGGCTGCGCGAGCGCGCCCGCCCTGAGGGCGTCAAAGAGCTGGCTGAGCTCCGGCATCGCGTATGCCGCCTTGACGCAGGCCGCCGTGAGGTTCCGCGGGCCGCCTGCGGACGACTCGTAGACCGAGTCTGCGCCCTGCATCGCGGCGCGCATGATGAACGGGCCGCCCACGATGAAGGCGAACACGATCCAGGTCTTAACGATCTCGCCCATCTTGTCCTCGCCGCCCGAGCGCCGGGCCCTCAGGACGAATCCCCAGAGTGCGAAAAGGGCGCCGAATCCCGTGAAGATCCAGCCTATCCTGCCGAGGACCGGGGGCTGCCCGGCAACGCTCTCGGTCAGCCCCCGGAAGAGGACCGCCCCGTCGTAGGAGCTGAAGACGTCGAGCAGGTCCGAGACCGGCGCCGCCTGCGCGAGGGACGCGTTCAATCGGAGGCCCCCCCGGCGTCGGCCGTCGTCCACAGCTTCACCCCGGAGTAGTCGGGCGCTTGCGCAGGAGCCGCCGGCTTCTGGAGCGTGGCGAGGCGCTGCGACTCCGCGCCCTGGGCGCGGCCGCCGACGCTGGCGTTCAGGAGCGCCGACTCGGCGAGGTCCTGCTCGTCCTGCGCCCGCGAGCGCACGCCCTCGGCCGTGCGGTCCTGCCGGTCCGAGAGCTCGAGGTCGTCGAGCATCGCGCGCCGGCGTGTGTCCATCACCTGATTCTGGGACTGGAGCTGGCTAATCTCCGCGAGGATCGCCTGCTTGCCGGATTCAGTCGTCGCGGCCTTGAACTGGCTCCAGGCGAGCGCCAACTCGCCTGCGACCGCGGCGCGCGCCTGCTGCTCCGCGGCGACCTGTCCGCGGATCTGCCGCGAGGAGTCCGCCTCCAGGGCAAGGCCCGAGTAGAGCGCCGGATCGCGCTGCTGCGTCCCGCCGAACACCTGCATCGTGGTCCCGGCGCCCGAGGCGCCGAGAAGCGCCGCGGCGTCGAGGAGCCGCTGGGCGGCGCCGAGCGCCTGCCAGGCGCGCAGCAGGTCGGCGTCGGTCTGGCTGCCCGACGAAAGCGCGCTGAGCGCGCCCGTTATTTCCGCGAGGTCCCTGATCGCGGCGACGGCCGCCCTCGGGTCGCCCGCATAGGCGCGCAGTTCGCCGACGGTCTGGAGCGTCTGCGTCGCTGCCGCCAGCTGGCTGTTCAGCCGGTCGAGCTCGGCGGCCCAGTTTGCGGCCTCGGCCGGGTTGGCGATCACCGTGACGAAGGAGGTGTCGCCAAAGCCGAGGAAGGCGCGAGCGGGAGGCGCGGCGCCGACAAGGAGCGCCGCCCCCAGCATGCGCGCTAGCCTGGCAGGCACCGGGCTCATGGTCCCTGCGCCCCGGAGGGGGCCGGAGCGGGAATGAACACCGGCACCGCGAGCGTCTCGGGCGCCAGCCGGCGCCCGTCCTTCGCCGTCCCTGAATCCTCCCACGTGTAGTATTCGGTCCTGCCCTCTGGGCCCGTCCCGTGCGGGGCCTCGAGCGCCTGCTTGGCCCAGTAGAGCTGCTTCACCGCGTCAGCCGAGCCGAGAAGGTAGCCCGCGTCGGCGCTCCTGCGCTCGGCGCCGCCGGTCGCGGACCGGCAGCCGCTGAGGGCGAGGGCGCAGCCAAGCGCCAGGAGCGCCCTCACGAGCGTGCCCCCCCCGACTCGGCAAGCACGCCGTCGAACACGGACGGGTATTTGGCGAGAGCGCTCATGCGCCGGTCAAACACGGCGCCCGAGGATTCCGCGACATAGAGCATGGCGGGATCGACCTCAACGCGGACGGTCCCGCAGACGGGAGCCGAGGCCTCCCGTGAGAAATAGGTGAAGTACGAGGCCTTGCGGGCGCCCGGCTGGTGCTCGACCAGGGGGTGCTGCATGATCGCCCGCTGGGCGGCGCCCGGAAGCCCGATCACGCGGGCGATCCTTCGCACCTGATCGGCGTTGTTCTGGCGCATGAGGAAGTACTGCTTGCACTGGCCGAGCAGGAGCTCGGTGAGCGCCGGATCGATGTCGTCTATCTGTGACGGCTCCTGGAAGGCGCCGATGAACACGCAGCGGTACTTCCTCATCTGCGCCAGGAGCTCCTTCACGAACTCCGTAGCGCCCGGGATCAGGAGGATGCGCCGCAATTCGTCGAGCAGCATGACCTTGGACGCGCCCCTCGGGAGCGTCAGCACGTGCTGGCGCACGTGGTCGAACACCACGAACCCGGCCAGCTCCTTCAGAGTGCCCTCGGGCAGGCGGCTCGTGTCGAAGTGCAGGCCGGCGCCGCGGACCTCGACGTTTGTCGCCCCGTCCAGGAATCCGCCGACGACGCCGCCCGCGCGCAGGCCCTTGGCGAGCTCTGAGGAGAGGAAGTCGAGCTCGGCGGCCACCCCGGCGCTCCGGTGGTTCGAAAGGCGCCCGTGCCTCATGAGCGCGACCAGCCCGTCGAACCTCGGGTAGTCCTCGGCGCGGAACTGGCTGAAGGCCGACGCCTCGACGTTGATGCGGCCCTGGGGGAGGACCGCGTGGCGCAAGACCTCGTCCTCGCTTGCCGCCGCCACGAGCTCGGCCGCGGCGGCGGGGTCCGACCTCTCGAGCTCTGCCAGAGCGAGGTGGCCGGCGAGGAAGTCGTCGTCGCCCGAGCGCATGCGCTCGGCGGCCAGGGCGCGCCTTGAAAGCGCCCGCCAGCGGGCCTCGTCGGCGTTCTTCCAGTCCTCGGCGCAATCCTCGAAGTGGCTTCGGACATATTCGCCGATCAGACCCTCCCTGCGCCTGTTGCGGTCCTCGTCCCTCGAAAGGCCCACCAGCTTCATGCAGGTTCGCACAACCCGCGCGATGGTCGCCGAGGTGAGCGGCAATCCGAGGGTGTCGAAGGGATTGAGCGTGGAGTCTCCGGACTCCCTGAGGACCAGGCTCCTCATCCCGCAAAGCTGGGCCTGGGTGACGAAGGCCATTCCCTCCTCCTGGTAGAAGCGGTAGGCCCAGTCGCAGTCCGACTGGCTCATGAGGTCCATGAGGAGCGCGGACTTCCCGGCGCCGTTCACGCCGAC
>CAZNNO010000144.1:0-6281 GCA_964574435.1 uncultured Opitutaceae bacterium | reverse complement strand
TCGATCAGGAGCTTCTCCATGAACGGGTCGCCCTTCTGCACGGCCGGCCGGTCCGACGAGCTCTCCGCGCTCAGCTCCTTCGAGGCAAATGCCGCGCCCCCGAGGCCGTCGCGTCCGGTGGCCGCTCCGACGTAGTAGACCGGGTTTCCGAGGCCGGTTGCCTTGCCCCGGCGGATCTGGTCGTGGCGCAGGGTCCCCAGGCAGAGCGCGTTGACCAGGGGGTTGCCCTCATAGGAGCGGTCAAAATACACGTCCCCGCCGACGGTCGGCACGCCGACGCAGTTGCCGTAGTGGGCGATGCCCGCGACGACTCCCCGCAGGAGGCGCCTTGTGACGGGGCTGTCCAGCTCCCCAAACCTGAGGGAGTTCGTCAGAAGGACGGGCCGCGCCCCCATCGTGAAGATGTCGCGGATGATCCCTCCCACCCCGGTGGCGGCGCCCTCGAACGGCTCGATAGCGCTCGGGTGGTTGTGCGACTCAATCTTGAAGGCAATGGCCCAGCCGTCGCCGACGTCGATGATTCCCGCATTCTCCTCCCCCGCCTTGACGAGCACGCGCCCGAATTTCTCGGTCGCGCCCCGCTTCTCGGTCGGAAACCCCTTCAGGAGCGGCCGCGTGTTCTTGTAGGAGCAGTGCTCGGACCACATGACGGAGAATATCCCCAGCTCGGTCAGCGTCGGGTCGCGGCCGAGGTGCCCGCGGACCTGCTCGAACTCCTCCGGGAGCAGCCCGTGCTTCTTGACCAGCTCAGGGGTCACGGGCTGGTTCAGGACGGGGTCCGGGTTGGGCGGAAGCGTGGCTCGCTTCATGCGCTCTTCCTCAGCATCTCGGGAAAGCGCACCGAGAGGACCGCCCGCGCCACCGCCAGTCCGTCGCAGCTGGGGTGGAACCGCTCGAAGGCGCGGTCCGGGTGCGGCATCATGCCGAACACGTTGCCCTCCTCGTTGCGCACGCCGGCGATGGCGTCGAGGGACCCGTTCGGATTGTCGAGGTAGCGCAGGATTATCTGGCGGTTAGCCTCGAGCCTCTCCTTTCCGGCGTCGTCGATCCTGTAGTTCCCCTCGCCGTGGGCGATCGGCAGGCGGATGCGCTTGCCGAGCGTGCGGGTGTTGAAGGCCGTTCCGGCGTCCTCGACCACCAGGTCGCAGTTCACGCACCGGAACTCGAGGGAGCTGTTGCGGATCAGGGCCCCCGGCAGGAGTCCGGCCTCGCACAGGATCTGGAAGCCGTTGCATATGCCGAGGACAAGGCCGCCCTTCTCCGCGAACTCGCACACGGCGCCCATGACCGGCGAGAAGCGGGCGATCGCCCCGCACCTCAGGTAGTCGCCGTAGGAGAACCCTCCCGGGACGACGACAAGGTCCGCCTCGCCCAGCCGGGTGTCCTTGTGCCAGACAAAGCGGGTCGGCAGCCCGAGGCCGCTCGCAAAGAGCTGGAAGGCGTCCTGGTCGCAATTCGATCCGGGAAATTGAAGCACCGCGATCTTCATGGCGCCATGCTTCAGCTTCCCACGATCTCGTAGTGGTAGTCCTCGATCACCGGATTGCTGAGGAGATCGCGGCAAAGCCTCTCAAGGCGGGAGCGGAACTGAGGGGAATCGGAGCCCTCGACCTCCAGCTCGATCACCTTGCCGACCCGCGTGCCCCTCAGGCCCTCGAGGCCGAGGCTCTCAAGGGCGTGGCCGACGGCCACTCCCTGGGGGTCCAGGACGTTCTTCTTGGGAGTGACGAAAACTTTGATCTTCACGGACCGATAAAGGAAAACGATCACGCCCCGAATCCCCGGCCGGTCAAGGTTTTTGGCCCAAAATCCGTGTCATTTTTCGCGGTTCCTCGGGTGGAACCGGGCGTGCTCGTCGATGAGGCGCCGGCCGCCGACCGCCGTGTAGATCTGGGTGGTCGCGATGCTTGCATGGCCGAGCATCTCCTGGATCGAGCGCAGGTCGGCGCCCCCCGAGAGCAGGTGCGTGGCGAAGGAGTGGCGCAGGAGGTGGGGCTTGACCGACTTGGCGATCCCGGCGCGCTTGGCGTGCTTCTTGACTATCGCCCAGAGCGCCACCCGTGAGAGCGACGTGCCGCGGCTGCTCAGAAAGAGCTCGCTGCGCGTGCGCGCCTTTACGAAATGGGGCCGCCCGGACACGACCCAGGCGCCCACAGCGTCCCGCGCCCGGGATCCCATGGGGACGACGCGCTCCTTGGAGCCCTTCCCGAAGACCCGCGCAAACCCGTTCTCGAGGTCGACCTGCTGCAGGGTGAGCGCGGCCAGCTCCGACACCCTCAGGCCGCTCGAGTAGAAGAGCTCAAGCAGGCCGCGGTCGCGAAGGGAAGCCGGATCGCCCCCGGAGGGAGACGCCAGAAGCCGCGTGATCTCCTCGGACGACAGGGTGTTGGGCAGGCGCCGGACGAGCTTCGGGCCCGAGAGAAGCTCCGTGAAGTCGTCGGTCCGGAGGCCCTCCCTCAACAGGAAGCGGGCGAACATCCGGAGCGCGGTCAGCTTGCGCGCCTGGCTCGACGCGGCGTTGCGGCTGAGGGACCGCACCCACGCGCCCGCCTGCTCGGCGCTCACGCCCCGCCAGTCGGGCGCCCCCTTGCGCGAGACGTAATCGGCGCACTGCTCCAGGTCGCGCTGGTAGTTCTCGCGCGTGTTGCGCGAGAGTCCGCGCTCGAGGTCCAGGTACGCGAGGTATGCGTCGATGTCGGACGCAAAGGCGCTTGACTGCATGGGGCCTGCCGGCCCGCCCTAGTAGCGGCGGCGCGGGGGCGGGGCCGGAGAACCGCCCTGCTCCTTCATCCGGAACGTGATCCTTGCCTTCTCAAGGTCGTAGGGGCTCATCTCCATCTTCACCGTGTCCCCTGCGGCGATCTTGATAAAGTTCTTCCTGAGCTTTCCGGAGATGTGGGCAAGGACCACATGGCCCGGGCTCTTGAGCAGCTCGACTTTGAACATCGTGCCCGGCAGGACTGCCACCACCTTGCCCTCAACTTCTATCGCGTCGTTGTCAGGCATGGTCCGGGCTGGATTGGGTCGAGTTGGCGTGTGTCATTGCTTTGCTCAAATGCGTCTATGGCTGGACAGTCTAAAGGCGTGATTCCCAGCGTATAGTCAAGGATTTACGCCTTGGGAACCCCTCAGCTTGCCTGTGGAACCCCCCCGGGGCGGTCCCGGGGGCAGCCTACTCCTTCGCGAGGTGGGACCGGACCGTGGCCTTCATCCTCATCGAGACAACCAGGGGCTCCCGCAGCACGTGGCTCACCCCGTCCGACGTCTTGATCGTGAAGCGGTAGACCCGGACGGTGTTGTCCTCCGTCAGCATCCATTTCACGTGCTCATCCGGCGGCGCGAAGGGCTTGCTGACCCCTCCCCAGAAGCTCAGCTTGCTGAAGTGGGCCGTCGGGTCGTTGTCCTGGTAGACCTCCAGGATCGGCTCCTCGGTGACGTCCTCGACCAGGATGTTGGCCGGCTTGTAGCCCTGCTTGAATTGGACGAGGAACGTGAACGCGAGCGTCGTGGCCTTTCCGTCCGCATCCAGGTTCCAGGGAGCGATATGCAGCGGCTCAAGCGTGATGACGCCATCCGTAATGGGCTCGGGTTCCGTGTTGAGCGGAACCTGGATATCCACGCCGTCCGCTGTGGTCAGCTTCATGGCGATATCCGGCGCCATGACGCAGCCGGCGAGGCCGGCCAGGACCATTGCCAGGACGCAAAGCCGGGTGCGGGAATAGGGGCCTCCTGGCGCCGGGGGCATCGGATATCGGCTCATGCCTGAAGCTCCCCGACTGCGCCCCCCACGGCAAGCAGCAACAGTGCCGCCCGCCATTCGCCGACCTGTCAATTCAGCCATGACAGTCAGGAACCCGCCGGGAGGCGGACGCGAACGGTGGAGGCGCCGGCGGACGCCTTGATGATCACGCCCAGCGCGTCCTCGACGGCTGAACCCCCGTCGACGGATTCGACCGACCGGATGCCGGCAAGCTGGAGGCGCCAGCCCTTTGCAGTCCCGTCAAGCGTGGCCTCCACGGTTCGCCCCTTTCGGCGCACTGAAGCCTGCGCGGCCACCTTGCCTCGGAGGTCGGGGACCGAGGCCGAGGCCTCCGACCCGTCGGCAAGCGCATGGACCCGGAACGTCACGCCGTCCGTATAGGGATAGTCGGGGCGGTCGTCGACCGCCCCGAGAGCGACAAGCCTCCCGGGGCGGACGAAAAGCGCCATCTCGAGGAAGCCGTAGGTGCCCTTATGCCAGCGCCCGCCCTCCCGCTCCTCCCCGGTGACGAGGTGCGTCCAGCGGCCCTCGGGCAGGTAAAACTCGGCGCTTCCGCCCTCCGAGAACACCGGCGCCACGAGCAGGGCGTCGCCAAGCATGTACTGGCGCTCGAGCGTGTCGCTCGCCGGGTCCCCGGGAAACTCGACGATCATCGCGCGCATCACCGGAACCCCCTCCTCGTGGGCCTCGACCGCCTTCGAGAACAGGTAGGGCATCAGCCGGCACTTGAGCTTCGTGAAGAAGCGCAGCACGTCGCACGCCTCGTCGTCGTAGTTCCAGGGCACACGGTAGGACGAGCTCCCGTGGAGCCGGCTGTGCGAGGACATGAGCCCGAACGCGATCCAGCGCTTGTAGACGGCCACAGGGGGCGTTCCCTCGAAGCCGCCGATGTCATGGCTCCAGAAGCCGAACCCGCACATTCCGAGCGACAGCCCGCCCCGTAGGCTCTCGGCCATCGACTCGAACGTCGAATGGCAGTCGCCGCCCCAGTGCACCGGGAAGCGCTGGCCCGAGGCGTGGGACGAGCGCGCAAAGACAAGCGCCTCGCCCTTGCCCCTCTCCTCCTCGAGCAGCCCGAAGACCGCCTCATTGTAGAGGATCGAGTAGTGGTTGTGCATCTTGACCGGGTCGGAGCCGTCAAAATAGGCGACGTCCGTCGGTATGCGCTCGCCAAAGTCCGACTTGAAGGCGTCGACGCCCATATGGGAAAGGCGCCTCAGGTGGCCCTGGTACCAGGCGCGTGCCGCGGGATTGGTGAAGTCGACGATCCCCATCCCGGGCTGCCACTGGTCCGTCTGCCATACCGTCCCGTCCGGCCTGCGCAGGAGGTAGCCCTTCCTGGCTGCCTCCTCGAAGATTGAGGCGCGCTGGCCGATGTACGGGTTTATCCAGACGCACACCTTCAGGCCCCGCGCGTGGAGCCTGCGCAGCATCCCCGCGGGATCCGGAAACACGCGGGAATCCCACTGGAAGTCGCACCAGTCGAACTCGCGCATCCAGAAGCAGTCGAAATGGAACACGCTCAGGGGCAGGTCGCGCGACTTCATTCCCTCGATGAAGCTGGTCGCGGTCTTCTCGTCGTAGCTGGTGGTGAACGACGTCGTGAGCCAGAGGCCGAAGGACCAGGCGGGCGGGAGCGCGGGCCTTCCCGTAAGCGCCGTCAGCCTCGCGAGGACGGCCTTGGGATCTGGGCCGTTAATGACGAAATACTCGAGGCTCTGCCCGGCCACGCTGAACTGGACGCGCGCGAGCTTCTCGGTGGCCACCTCGAACGAGACAGGCCCCGTTTCGTTCACAAGCACCCCGTAGCCCCGGTTGGTCAGGTAGAAGGGCACGGACTTGTAGGCCTGGTCGCTGCTCGTGCCACCGTCCTTGTTCCAGTTCTCGATCACCTGGCCGTTCTTGACGAGCGCCGTGAAGCGCTCGCCCAGTCCGTAGACGCACTCCCCCACCCCGAGCGAGAGCTGCTCGTGGACGAAGTTGCCGTGGCCCGGCCACTCGATGAAGCCCATGCCCCGGAAGCCGCTCGAGGTGAGCGTGCGTCCCGCCGACTCGAACGAAAGGCCCCACGGCCCGCCGCGCGCCACATGGGCCGAGAGGCCCCCGGACTTAAGCACGGCCTCCTTGTCGGTGACCTTGATGGAGACCTTCGGCTTCTTCTCCTCGAAAAGAGGGATGTGGGGGCCCCGCTCCGGGGTTCCCGAGAAGTGCTCGATCCGCACCCGGATCACGTCGCTCATCGGCGAGTCGACCCGGATCGTGAGGAGCGGCCCCTGGAGCGTGTCGCCCCGGTGGCGAATGGGCCTCGAGGGCGCGTGAAAGACAAGCCCGCGGCCGCTCACCGCGGCGTCGTGGGCCTCCGCGGGATGATGGGCCGTCACGCCCGGCTGCAGGAGCCAATTGCCGTCTGTGAATTTCATTAAATAGAAGGGGGTCGCTCCCCGCCAGGGGACCAAGGGGCGGCAGTCCTGTGAATGCACCCCGCGGCCGGGGTTTCAATGCCCAATTTCAGGGCCGCCCA
>CAZNNO010000143.1:0-6314 GCA_964574435.1 uncultured Opitutaceae bacterium | reverse complement strand
TCTTTCAGCGAGAGAAAGACGATCTCGTTTTCCACCTTTGCGGAACGCATGGTGAGGTTCAGTCCTTCCTTAGGAACCAGCAGTGACCCTGAACTAGACCCAAAATGGCGGAGAGAGGGGGATTCGAATTCCGCCACGCGCATTTCTCCCGGGCTAACCGCAACAAAAACAGGCATTTTTGCTAGGGCCTAGCACAAGGAGGATTGGCTATTTTTCGCCTCGTGAAAAGCCAACGCGCAGATGGATTCGCTCAAATAACCGGGATATCAGACCTTCACCGCTCTTAGCCCGGATTTCCCAGATTGGCATGGGGATTGCCGACAATTATGGTGCCTAACCATTTGATAGGGAATGGCATAAAAGCTCCTGAAACCTTGAGAACACGAAATCCAATGGGTGCGACCAAAACCGAGGGTTTGAAATTGAGTTTTGACCGGCGCCTGACGTTGGAATTTCACGGTGCCAATATCTCCTCCGACGCAGGGCTACTCGCCTATAGGGAGATGGACGACGTTCTCGGCCTGACAACGATGAGCGGCCATTTGCTGAACGACTGGCGGACAGGCAAGAACACGCAGCATTCGAAATTGGCCCTCATTCGCCAGTCTATATATAGTCGGCTTGCAGGCCACGAAGACACCAACGATGCAGGACGGCTCGCGGTCGATCCGGTCATGAGGCAAGTGGTCGGAGGACGAGCGACGCAGCATGCGGCAGCGTCGACAAGCCAGATGGCACGTTTCGAGACCGAGGTGCTGACACAGCCCCGCAATCTGGCCGCTCTTGCGAAGGCCTCCGGTGAATGGATCGATCAATTGCGGGATCGCAGGCGACTGCGGGAGGTTGTCCTGGATATGGACAGCTCTGTCAGCGAGACCTACGGGGAGCAGCAGGGCACAGCCTACAACGGGCATTTTGGCTGTACCTGCTATCACCCGCTCTTCTGTTTCAACCAGTTTGGAGACGTCGAACGCTCCATACTCAGGGAGGGCAACGTCCACAGCGCCAAGGATTGGAGGAATGTCTTGGAGCCAGTCTTGACACGCTACCGCGGTCTAAATCTTCCCCGTCGTTTTCGAGCAGACGCCGCATTCGCTCAGCCGGAGCTCTACCGGTTTCTGGAGGACGAAGGATATTCCTATGCCATTCGCCTCCCAGGGAACGACGTGTTGCAGCGGGACATAGAGCCCCTCTTGACGCGGCCCGTGGGCCGACCGTCAAATGCACCGCTGGTCCGGTATGCCGACTTTTCCTACCAGGCCCAGAGCTGGAACCGCTCAAGGCGGGTGGTCGCCAAGGTTGAATGGCACAAAGGCGAGTTGTTTCCCCGGGTTGGCTTCATCGTGACGAGCCTCACACGGCCAGCTAAACGCGTCGTCCGGTTCTATAACCAGCGGGGAACGGCAGAACAATGGATCAAGGAAGGCAAGAATGCGGTGAAGTGGACGCGCCTGTCGTGCCATGATTTCGTGGACAACCAGGTGCGGCTGCATCTCTTCGTGTTAGCCTACAACCTCGGAAACTTCCTCCGGCAGCTGGTGCTACCGCGGGAAGTTCGGCGCTGGACTTTGACGACGACCCGGGAGAAATTGATCAAGATCGGGTCAAAGGTCGTTCGCCACGCTCGCCGAGTGACCTTCCAATTGGCCGAGGTGGCGGTGCCCCGGAAGTTGTTCCGGGCGATCCTATGTGCGATCGACCGGCTGAGACTGCCAATACCGGCTCCCGGATGAACGCTCGTCTGCCCCAGCCTTCCAGTCTTGGAGTTCAAGGGAGCATTGTCTCCTTTCGGCAATATTTCGCCTCGTCGGCAGCCCATTTGTGTGAAACCTACATGACGGCGGGCCGCCGGCGTAGCGCAAACTTGATTTCGGGACGAAAACCGAGCCGATTTCGACACGCTTCACTCGAACGAGCCCACAACCCGATCAAATCATGAATTCAAATGGGAAATCCCGGTTAAAGAACAGGACAGCCGCATAATTTGACGACCCCCCGGGCCGGTTACCCAAAACAAATCGCGCATTCGTGTCCCGACGCAGGGCGCATTCAACCCCCAAGGCATATGAGCATCCGAAAATTGCTGGCGATCACGGTTCTCGCCCTTTACTCCTCCGCCGGTCTCAGGGCCGACGGCGGCCGCAAGCTGCTCCTCCAGACGCCGACCCTGAGCGAGAAGAAGATCGCCTTTGCCTTCGCGGGCGAAATCTGGGTCGTCGACCGGTCCGGAGGGGACGCGCGCCCGGTGGCGGGTTCGAGCGGGGAATGCAGCGGACCCATATTCTCGCCCGACGGGTCGAAGATCGCCTACACCTGCCGCATTGACGACAATACGGACGTCTACGTAGTCGACACCGACGGGGGCGTGCCCGTGCGTCTCACCTATCACCCAAGCTATGACGCGGCCTTGGGATGGTCACCGGACGGCACGCGTGTCCTTTTCGCATCGGACCGTGCGACCCCGCGCGACTTGCTGCAGCTCTTTACGGTTCCGCTGAGCGGGGGGCTGCCGCAGGAGCTGCCCCTTCCCAGCGGCGCGGAGGCAAGCTTTTCGCCCGATGGCACGCACCTGGCCTACGTGCCGCACGACCAGTGGGAGCCCGAGTGGAAGATGTACAGGGGAGGCCAGACCACCCCCATCTGGATCGCGGACCTAAGCGATTCGAGCGTGATCAAGGTGCCTCGCGACAACTCCAACGACCACGACCCGATGTGGGTCGGCGACACCGTCTATTTCCTTTCGGACAGGGATGGGCGCTTCACCCTCTTTGCGTGCGACTCGAAGGGGACGAGCGTCAGGAAGCTCCTGGCCAACGACGGATTTGACATCAAGTCCGCGTCCGCCGGCCCGGGGGGCATTGTCTACTCCCAGTTTGGCTCGCTCCACATCTACGATCTCGCCTCCGGGGCAACCCACCTCGTGCCCGTCCATATCGCCTCGGACCTGCCCGGCCTGAGGCCCCACTTCGAGAAGATCAAGGTCGACCAGATCCGCAATGCGGCCCTGTCTCCCACAGGAAAGCGCGCCTTGTTTGAGGCATATGGCGAAATCCTCTCGGTTCCGGCAGAGAAAGGGGACGTCCGCAACATCACCCGGAGCCCAGGAGTGGCGAACCGCGACCCCTCCTGGTCGCCGGATGGAAAATGGATCGCCTATTTCTCCGACGAGTCCGGCGAATATGCACTCTATGTGCGATCCCAGGACGGGCTAGGTCCGGCGCGCAAGATTGACCTCGGGAACCCTCCCTCGTTCTTCTACGCACCTGAATGGTCGCCCGACAGCTCGAAGATCGCCTATGCCGACAAGCGCCTGAAGCTGTGGTACGTGGCCTTGGACGGCGGAGCGCCGGTCGAAGTAGATTCCGACCACTACACGGCCTGGAATGGAGACATTGGCGGCTCATGGTCCCCCGACAGCCAGTGGATCGCCTACACGAAGCATGGCCAAAACCACTTTCACGAGGTTTTCCTGTACTCGCTGGCTGACCACAGCATCCACCAGGTGACCGACGGGATGTCCGACGCCTGGTCTCCCAGGTTCGACCGCAGCGGGAAGTACCTGTATTTCACGGCCAACACGCATGAGGGCCTTGCCGCGACCTGGATCAACATGTCGGGACTCGATCGTCCCTCGGCGTCGAACGTGTATGCGGCCGTGCTCAGGAAGGACATTCCGTCACCCGTTGCCCCGGAGAGCGACGAGGAGGAGACGACAACGGGAGGCGACGCCGCGTCAAAGGACAAGGACGCGCCAAAGGGCGCGGGTTCAAATCCCGTGGACGCCTCCCCGTCCGGGGCGGCCGGAGATCATACGGCTGCGGTCTCCGCGACGGCGGTGGCATCCGAAAATGCGCCGAAAGACGCCGGTTCGGTAGCCGGAGGGGAAAAGACCGTGAGTGCCTCCGGGAAGGAACCAGCCAAGGACAAGATCGAGCCCGTCAAAATTGATTTTGACGGCATCGACCAGCGAATCGTGGCCATGCCCCTTCCCACCGCAAACTACCGCGAAATTGACACCGGAAAGGAAGGAGTCCTGTTCACAGTGACGGCCCCCGAGCTCCGGGATGTCGATTCCCATGACGCCCCACCCTATACCGTATCCAGGTTTGATCCGAAGACGCGAAAGAATGAGGAGGTGGCGAAGGGATTGTCCGATTTCTATCTCTCATCCAACGGGGAGAAAATGCTGGTCCTGAAGGACAAGAAATGGTTCATAAAGGATTCCGATAAGGAGGACGACGGGGACAAGGGTGCCCTGGCGACCGATAAACTGGAGGTCTATGTGGATCCCCGGGCCGAATGGCGCCAGATGTACCATGAGGTTTGGCGGCTTGAACGGGATTTCTTCTATGACCCGGGACACCATGGGCTCGATCTCTCGGCGGCCGAGAGACTCTACGAGCCCTACGTGGGCGACATCGCGGGCCGCTCGGATTTGAACGCGCTATTCGGGGAGATGACGGGCTGGCTTGTAGTCGGGCACATGTACATCGGCGGGGGGGACAAGCCGGAGTCGGGGAAAGTCTCCGTCGGCCTCCTTGGGGCGGATTTCGCAGTCGAGAACGGAGTCTACAGGATCAGCCGAATACTGAAGGGGGAGAATTGGGATCCCGATGTCCAGGCGCCGCTCACGCGGCCAGGGGTGCGGGTGGAACCGGGCGACTACCTCTTTGCGGTCAATGGCCGCGAGCTGAAGGGCACGGACGAAGTCTTTAGCTTCTTCCAGGAAACCGCGGGAAGACAGACGGTCATCCGGGTCGGCTCGAAACCGGACGGGACGGACGCGCACGACGAGACCGTCATCCCGATAGATTCCGAATCCAACCTGCGTTACAGGTCATGGATCGAGGGCAATCGCAGGAAGGTGGAGGAGCTGTCCGGAGGGCGGCTCGCCTACGTGCATATTCCCGACACCGGCGAGGGCGGCTTCACGAGTTTCAACCGGTACTACTTTTCCCAACTGGGTAAGCAGGGCGCGATCATCGATGAGCGATTCAATCATGGCGGCACGATCGCGGATTTCATCGTGGACGAACTGAACAGGCCGCTAAGAATGATGGTCGCCCATCGCGACGCCATTGATGATACCGAGCCGGACGAGGCGATTCGGGGGCCAAAGGTCATGCTCATAAATGAAATGTCCGGATCGGGCGGCGACGCCCTGCCGTGGATGTTCCGCTTGAGCAAGGCAGGCACCCTCGTCGGGACGCGCACCTGGGGCGGACTCGTGGGGGCGGGAGGCGTTCCCGCGCTGATCGACGGCGGGTATGTCACCTCCCCCCGGAATGCCATCTACGGTACGGAGGGAAAGTGGGTGGTCGAGAACCATGGCATTGCCCCGGACGTCGAGGTGGAGATGGACCCGAAACTCGTGCGGGGGGGCCACGATCCGCAGCTTGAAAAGGCCGTGGCCGTTGCCTTGGATGAACTGGCGAGGAACCCACCTCAAAAATATCTCCGCCCCCCTTACCCCAACTACCACCAGAAGCTGCCCTCGGAAACGTCGCCCTGACCTTTGCGGACATCAGGGCCCAGCGATAGCCTTCGGGAGAGCCGCCCCGGGGAATTTGGAGCGTCAGGCCTTGCGCTCCAGGGCCTCGATCCGGGCCTTGAGCTTCGCGATCTTGGCTTTCCTTTTGCCGCCGTCCGACTTGCAGACCGCGACCGTGGCCGCGCCGGCGCCCGCCCCAAGGAGTACGGGGACAAGGGGAAAGAACACGGGAATGAATGCTAGCATGGGTGTTATCCTATGAATGGTTAATTCGCTCTTAGATGTCTCCGACATTCTCTAGCCAGCAGGCTTCAGCTCACGCAAAAGCGGATTTTCACCGAGGATTTTGACAGTGTAACATTTAGAGGAAAAAATCGCGGTGTTCTTTACCGTACTACCGCCTGCGTTGACGAATGTATGAGGGGTGTGAGCTGGAATGTGTTGGACGAAGGGCCCCGTGAGAGTGAAACGCTCCCCTCCCACCAGATAGTTGACCGTTCCAGAATAGATGACGTGCAGCTCCTCGCACTCATGTGTGTGAAGCGGAGGGCCCTGGCCGGGATCGAGCTCGCTTAGGATGAGCGACAGGCTGTCGTAGCCGTGCTTATCCCCATTGATGTGAACGAGCCGAATCCCATCCTCATTTTTCTCCAGGCGGACCGAATCTCCATCGAGGGTGCCACCATTTCGTGCGAATGCCTTTCTGCACACCAAGAATAAGCCCGCAAGGGCCGCAATAAACCGCCGCCTCGATGTTCGTACCTGATTTGTCATATGCAAGGAAGTGTTCGAACTAACTGGGAAGTGAGAAGGGGCTAAATTG
>CAZNNO010000142.1:0-6450 GCA_964574435.1 uncultured Opitutaceae bacterium | reverse complement strand
CGGGTTGTTGGCGACCGTGCGCGGGTTGTGGTAGTGGGACCAGTACTTCGTGTCGAAGTTGAACTTCGAGATGGCGTAGATCTCGTTCTCGGTCTCGACGTTTCCGTGCTCGGTGCATCCGATGTAGATCCCGATGCGGTCCTTGGGAAAAGCCTCGAAGCTGAGCCCGCTGTCTGCCACGGCCTCACGGGCGCACCAGATGCTGATGCTCCCGGCTCGGGTCCCGACGCGAACCTCCTTCTTGCTCTGGTGCCTGAGGGAGTCGAAATGGCACACGCCAGCGAGGAGCCTGCCCATGTAGCGCACGTCGAGCCACTCGATTCCCGCCACGCCAGCCAGCAGGCTTCCCCGGAACTCCGCAAGGGAGTTGCCGTTCGGGGCGGTCAGGCCCACACCCGTGATTACGATTCGGGAATGGCTCATTTGCTGCACAAGGAGGAAATCGCTAGCCAACAACCGTTATAACGCAATAAAAGGTTCCCATAGATGAACGTTCTTGTCGTCGGGGGCGCGGGGTATATCGGAAGCCATTGCGTGAGGCAGCTTTCTGCGGCTGGCCACCGGCCCGTCGTCCTGGACAGCCTCGTCTACGGGCACCGTGCCGCCGTTGCCGAGGGCGTCACCTTTTATACGGGCAACCTGGGCGACGAGCCCGCGGTCTGCGACATCCTCGTCCGGGAGAAGATCGACGTCGTCATGCATTTTGCGGCATTCTGCTATGTCGGGGAATCCGTCACGGACCCGATCAAGTACTATCTGAACAACTCGGCGGCCACGCTTCATCTCCTCAACGCAATGCTCGAGTCGGGTGTCCGCAAGTTCGTGTTCTCGTCGACGTGTGCGACATTCGGGGTCCCGGACAAGCTGCCGATGCCGGAGACCCTGCCGCAGGTTCCGATCAATCCGTACGGCCAGACGAAGCTGGACATCGAGAACGCCCTTCGTGCGCTGGCCAACGTCGGGAAGATCTCCTTCGCTGCCTTCCGCTACTTCAACGCGGCCGGGGCCTCCGAGGACGGCTCGATCGGCGAGGACCACGACCCGGAGACCCACCTGATCCCCCTTGCCATCGATGCCGCGGTTGGGAAGCGCCCGTCGCTTCGCCTTTTCGGCACGGACTACCCCACCCCGGACGGAACCTGCCTGCGCGACTACGTCCATGTCGACGACCTGAGCCGCGCGCACATAGCGGTATTCGGCAAGCTGGCGAAGCAGGGAGCCTCGCACTTCTTCAACCTCGGGACCGGCACGCCATCCTCCAACCGGGAGGTCATCCGGGCCGTCGAGAAGGCCACGGGCAAGAAGGTGAACGTCATCGAGGGCGCTCGAAGGCCGGGCGACCCCCCCGCGCTCTACGCCGATTCCACGAAGGCGAAGAAGGAGCTCGGCTGGAAGGTCAAGTTTCCCGACATCGACTCGATAGTGGCAACCGCCTGGAAGTGGCACAAAAGCCACCCGAACGGCTTCGGCAGACGTTAGAGGCGTTTGCGAAGCGCGGGTCTTGTGAGGCCCAGGCGCTTGGCGGCGGCCGCCTCGTCGCCGTTCAGGGCCTTGAGGACACGCCGGGCCAGCTCGCGCTCGAATTGCGGGAGCAGCGGCTCCTCGGAGGATCTGAGCTGCTCGGCTAGGTATTCGAGCGCCGAATCGACCGTCAACGCGAACGGCGAGGCTGATTCCCCGGATGAACCCCGGATCTCCGGCGGAAGGTCTTTCACGAGGATCGCGTCGCCCTGGGCCACCACGGCGCTTCGATAGACGACGTTCTCAAGCTCGCGCACGTTGCCGGGCCAGGTCTGGCGCGTGAGGATTGCCATGGCCTCGGGCGATACCCTTGCCGTCCGGGCCTTCCGCTGCTTAAGCAGATTCTGGACGCAGAAGTCCACGATCTGCGGGATGTCCTCGATCCGGTCCCGCAGGGGGGGCATCTTGATGCGGACGACGTTCAGGCGGTAGTAGAGATCCTCGCGGAAGGCCTTCGACTTCACCATCGCCTCGAGGTCCTTGTTCGTGGCGGCGATTATCCGGGCGTCCACCTTGATGGTCTCCGTGCCCCCGACCCGCTGGATCTCCCCCTGCTGGAGCACGCGCAGGATCTTCGTCTGCGTCGCGAGCGCCATGTCCCCGATCTCGTCGAGGAAGATGGTGCCCCCGTCGCAGAGCTCGAACTTGCCTATCCGCTGGCCCGTGGCCCCGGTGAACGACCCCTTCTCGTGGCCGAAGAGCTCGCTCTCGATCAGGTTGTCGGGGATCGCCGCACAGTTGACGGCGATGAAGGGCTTCCCGGCCCGGTGGCTGTGCTTCCAGATCGACCGCGCGACAAGCTCCTTGCCGGTTCCGCTCTCCCCGGTGATCATGACCGTGACGTCGCTCGCCGTCACCTGCCCGATCACCTTGAAGACCTCCTGCATGACCGCGGAGGATCCCACGATTCCCTCCTTGTAGTCCTCGGTGTTGATCGTCGGCTTGTACTCGCCGACCGACCTGAGGTCGGCGTGGGTCTTGAGCGCGTTCTCGGCCAGGGTCAGGACCCGCTGCGGGTCGAACGGTTTCATGATGTAGTCGAGGGCGCCGAACTTCATCGCCTCGATTGCCGTCTGGGCGGTCCCGAATGCCGTCATCAGGATGACGAGCGGCTTGGGATTGGCGGAACGGATGTGCTGGAGCGCCTCTAGGCCGCTCATCCCGGTCATCCGGATGTCGAGGAAAATCAGGTCCGGATACGGCCCCTTCTTCACCGTCGCGACGCCTTGCTCGCCGCTTGGCGCCTCGGATATCTGGTAGCCACGAGACGAAAGCACGCGCGAGAGCGAATACCGTATCTCGGCGTCGTCGTCTATGACGAGGATGGTGGGGGTTTTAGAGTTTGAGTCCAAGGTTCGGCTCGCGATTTAGCGCAAGCGGGCTTCATTAGATGGCATGCTTGGCTGGTCAATCAACTTGTTCCGGATACGGGGGATCAAAATATCACTGCACTTTAGCTTCCTGTTGCTGCTGGCTTATGTATGCAACGAGGGCTGGCAGGCGGGCGGCATGACCGGCCTCTGGTGGAGCGCCGGCACATTCCTGGCCTTTTTCACTTGCGTTGTCCTCCACGAGCTGGGCCATTCGCTCACTGCGATGAGGTTTGGCGTCCACGTTCGACGCATACTCCTAATGCCAATCGGCGGGATGGCGGAATTCGACCAGATTCCGAGGCGTCCGGTGCAGGAGCTCCTGATCACTGTGGCGGGCCCTGCGGTCAACTTCCTGATAGCCGGCCTTCTCTGGTGCATTATTGATTTTCCTGCCGGTTGGGACGGGGACGCCGCGTCCAACTCCGTCCTGGACCTGGGGCGGACCCTTCTCGTCTGGAATCTCTGGATGGGGATATTCAACCTCATCCCTGCCTTCCCAATGGATGGCGGGCGCATTCTGCGCGCCTTCTTGGCGATGCGCCTTTCCTATCTCCGGGCCACCTACTGGGCGATGACCGTCGCAAAGGTGATCACCGTGCCGGGGATCATCATCGAACTGTATCGCGGAAGCTACTTCGTCGTCGCGATTTTCATCTTCATTTACCTTGCCGGCACTGCGGAATACCAGGCCGTCAAGCGCCGGGAGGCCGCAGAGGCGCTTTGGAGGGATTCGCTCCTTCGCCACCTAGCCACGCCGCCTGCGGACGACCCGCCGGTGCTAAATGGTTGACGCGGCATGCCCGGCAAACAAAAGCGGCCAAAAATTCCTTGCGTTCCGCATGGAATGACGGTGCTTTCTCACTCTTCGCACCGCGAATGGGCTCGTAGCTCAGTTGGAAGAGCGCCTCAATGGCATTGAGGAGGTCGTCAGTTCGAACCTGATCGGGTCCACCACCTTATTGATATGCAATAAGTGACGTAATATTCGGACGTGTGTTTGTGATGGACCCTATGGGGTCCACGAAACCAGAGATTATCGGCGGATGGTGGCGCGAAGGTGTCAGCCGCCTTCGCCTTCAAACAAAGACATCTGCACTCACGCCGAAACGGTCCCTGAGCGCCTTCACGTGCGCCGTGGTCAAGCCGCGTTCACCTTTCAGGATTCGGTAGGCGACCGAACGGTCGACATCAAGGATAGTCGCTAGGTCGTCGCCCGTGAGTCCGTTTTCCTCCAAGACGTACTTCAGCATCGCGAGGCCAGAAACCGGTCGGGGGGTAGGAAGCGTCTCCGATTCATATCGCTCCACAATTCCGGAAAGGACGAGAAGGTAGTCCTCTTGGTCCTCATTTACCTGCTGTCCGGCCAGGGCGTCTATGACCTCAACGGTGTTCTGGTACCCTGCCTCATCGTGAATGGGCCGAGGAACATGAAACTTGATCAGCTTATCGTAGGTTTTCGGGATTTTCCCGAAAGACACCTTTGAGGTTGTTTTCATAGGCTCTTTTTCCAATGAGGTTTGTCGTACTCGCCGTGGGCAAGCATCCGCAGGATGTAGATGATTTGGTGGTTATAATGGATAGCGGTGATTAGTCGAAAGTGGTTCTTGATATTGAATATTGTAACTGTTCTTCCGCTTCTAACTTCAGCTTGATCTGCAGTCGGAAGCACTTTGCGGATTTCGGCCAGGTTCGCGAACTGTCCCCTTCGAATAAGCACCTCCCAATGTTCCAGTGTCGTTGCGATTGTTGGATGAAGCGCGGAATAATCGCGAAGGCGTTTGATCGTTATGATTCTCACACAGCGAAAACAGGAAGTCGCCAAAAAGGCGACTTGTCAAGCCCGACCCTACCGTTGTTTCTAAATCGATGTTGGAAATTGTAGGCGGCATACTGGGTTTCTCATCTCGGATTCCAGATGCGAGGCTTCGAGCAACCAAACAGCGACCAAGCCGGCTTGCGGGGCTAAGTTCGAACCTGATCTGGTCCACCAACTTATTGATAGACAATAAGTTATAGAATAAAATGGCTCTCCACCATGAAGTGGGGACAGGGAACGTGGACGGACGAGGTTATGGGTTATCCGCATTGGGCGATGACACGCAAGCGGTAGTTGGATACGGAGCGGAAGCCGTAGGCTCTCCGCTGGATTAATTTGGGTCCACTCTCGGATCGGTTATAGCACCTTGCAGCCGGAACATAGCTGCAAACGATTGGGGAAGATCGAGTCCTCCCCTCGTCCGTGAAGCACTGGTGAATCGCATTCAAGGAGCCTCAATTCCTTGACGAATTCATGTCCGTATCTGCCGTATATACGCATGACAACGGCCACCGCCAAAGTATTCAAATCCGGGAATTCCCAGGCAGTGCGCTTGCCGAAAGCGTTCAGGCTTTCATCCAAGACCGTCACACTGGTCAAGACGACGGATGGATTCACCGTTAGCGACCCAACGGCACACGCCCGCCGATTGAAGGCGTTTCTGGCTCTTGCCGGCAGCTGTCCCGATTTTCCTGAGATTCCTGCCAACGACGCCCTTAACTTTCGACGTGATTGGGAATGATCTACCTTCCCGATACCAACGTCTTTTCGGCGTATCTTTCGGGCAGATCCAAACCACTGACCGATAGAATGGCTTTAGCATTCGCGACCGGAGAATTACGGCTGTCTGTGATGGTGTTGGCCGAACTAGAATCTGGTGCTGAGAAGGCGCGCCAAAAACTGGGCGAGACCAAGTTTGTCCGCAGAGTGGAACAGCTCAGGAAACAGCTCGACCTCGAGCCTATCGGCAGCTCGTTTCCGCAATCCTACGCAACGGTTCGGACGGCTCTTGAGGCGGAGGGCAAGAAAATCGGCGATAGAGACACGATCATTGCGGCCCATGCCCTTTCGATTGGCGCAACCATGGTGACTGCGAATATCGGAGAGTTCTCGCGTGTACCTGGAATCAAAGTGGAAAATTGGGAGCGGGAGTCTGCGAGCACCTAAGGTGCAGACCCAGCCAACTCTGTTACTTGGCCAATTCCCTCAGGCTATTTCGATATCGTTTCACGATACCCTTGGCCGCCGCCATTTGCCTACGGAGCACAATCTTACGGGCTTTTACTTTAGATGTGCTTTTCGAGGTAGCCACTGGATTACGACAATGTATGCCGAGTTGGGGTCAAACAAGAATCGATTACGTTCTTCCCAATGCCGCGAAAATCCCGCTGCGAATCCCGAAAACATCCCTCGGGACGCGAAACAAACACGAAACAGATTCTTTTCCCATAGTGAGCGGATGGAACCTGATCGTGTCAACCAAATCATTGATAAACAATGAGTAATATAAATTTTATAAACGGAATTCCTGCCTTAGTGAACCGGATTCCCAGCGGACCTCATAGGGCTATTGAGCGTATGCTTCGGAGAGAATATCGCGGAGAGCAGCTTCGGATTTTGCGCTTAGATTACCGATCATCTTGGCAGTCAGCCGGTCTTTGCTGACGACTCGGATCTGATCGACGGCGATCTCAGATTGTCTCCCATTGAGTTCGATCTGAAGACGCGTCCGCCAGGTAG
>CAZNNO010000141.1:0-6459 GCA_964574435.1 uncultured Opitutaceae bacterium | reverse complement strand
CTTACGGCACACGCCCCTCAAACGTGTGTGTCTACCAATTCCACCACCTGAGCATCAAAATTGGGGAACGGCTAATGAGTGACAACCGCTCCAGGTTGTCCAGCCCTGAAATTGGGTTTTGACGCTTCCGCCTCCCTCGTGGACCTTCCGGGCGGCCATCCCCCCCATGATGCTGGACACAATCAAAGCAGCCCTGCTTGCATCCTATGAGATTGACGGCGGGATCAACCACCTCGACGGCGTCAACCTTCCGTCGCAGGAGTCGGCCAATGAGATCGCGCGGGACTGCATGCACCTCCTGTTTCCGGGGTACTTCGAGGAAAGCCGCCTCGAGAAAAAGGACGTCCCAGGGCTTGTGGAGGCCGTCCTTGCCAGGATCGGCGAGAGGCTCGAGGTCGAGATTTTGAAGAGTCTGCGGTTTGCCCGCGACGCCGACGCCGCGAGGAGGGCGCGCGCGCTCTCGGAGGAGACGCTCGGAAAGCTGCCCGACCTGCGGCGCGCCATCAGGACGGACGTCGAAGCCGCGTACCGGGGCGACCCGGCCGCCCTCAGCTACGAGGAGATCATCCTGGCCTACCCGTGCGTGCTCGCGATCTCCCTGCAGCGTTTCGCTCACGTGCTCTACACCCAGGGCGTCCCGCTCCTGCCCCGGATGATCACCGAGTTCGCGCACGAGCGGACGGGCATCGACATCCATCCGGGGGCGCAGATCGGAACTTACTTCTTCATAGACCACGGCACGGGGGTCGTCATCGGCGAGACGGCCACGATCGGCTCCCACGTCAAGCTCTACCAGGGTGTCACGCTCGGCGCCAAATCCTTCGAGACGGACAACCAGGGGAACCCGGTCAAGGGGGTGAAGCGCCACCCCGACATCGGCGACCACGTCACGATCTACGCCCACGCGACCATCCTCGGGGGCGACACCCGGATCGGCGCCAATTCCGTGGTCGGCGGCAACGTGTGGCTCCTGGAGTCCATCCCGGAGAACAGCATCGCCTACTTCAAGGCCGATGACCTGGTCATTCGGCCGCGCCAGAAGAAAGAAGCCCTGGTCGGCTACGTCGAGGACTGGGTCATCTGAGCCCGGCGCGGCCTCACTAGCGGCGCTGGCGGTCGGCGAGGCCGCGGGCCAGCTCCACCGCGAAAAACGGCCCGCGGAAGATCATCCCCGTGTAGATCTGCACGAGCGACGCGCCCGCGTCGAGCTTCTCCGCGGCGCCCACGACGTCGGTGATGCCGCCCACGCCGATTATCGGGAGGCGGCCCTGCGTCGCGCGTGAGACGTACCGGATGACAGCGGTGGACAGGCCGCGAAGCGGCGCCCCGCTGAGGCCCCCCGACTCGGCGACGGTCGCAAACACCCCGGGGCGCCCAAGCGTCGTGTTGGTCGCCACGATGCCGTCCAGCCCGTGGTCGGAGACCGCGCCGAGGATGGCGTCAATCTGGGGAAAGGTGAGGTCCGGCGCGATCTTCAGCAGTATCGGGACCCGCGGCTTGCCTCCCGCCTTCGCGCGCTCGGAGTTCGCTCGCGTCACAGCCGAGAGCAGGCCCCTGATGCGGGCCTCGTCCTGGAGCTGCCGAAGGCCCGGGGTGTTTGGGCTTGAGACATTGAGGACGACATAGTCGGCGTAGCCGGCGAGCCTCGCAAAGCTCGCGAGGTAGTCCTCGGTCGCGCCGTCGATCTCGGCGACCTTGGACTTACCGAGGTTGATGCCGATCGGGATCCGCCGCGACCCGGGCTGCGGCTGGCGCGCGAGCCTGACGGCGACCGCCTGCGACCCCTCGTTGTTGAAGCCCAGCCGGTTGATAACGGCCTCCTCGCGCGGGTACCGAAAAATCCTGGGCTTGGGATTGCCGGGCTGCGCGAGCGCGGTCACGGTCCCAATCTCCACGTGGCCGAAGCCGAGGGCCGCCGCGGCGGGCCAGGCCTGCGCGTTCTTGTCGAATCCCGCGGCAAGGCCGACCGCGTTGGGGAAGCGAAGCCCGAAGGCCTCGACCGGCCGGAATCCGGACGGGGAAAGCCGCCCGAGCGCCTCGAGCGCCCTGCAGACGGGGGTTAACCGCCCGAGGAGCGCCATCGAGTCGACGGCCAATTCGTGGGCGCGCTCCGGATCGAGGCGGAACAAAAGGGGCCTCAGCGCATTTTTGAATATTGAACCCATGCGCCTCCAGCGTGAAATCCGCATGCCAAAACGCAAGTACTGCAGCCAAAAACGCCGGCGGGCCAATGCCTTGCGCGACCCCCCAATCGAAAACTAAGCACGTTGTTTTTGTGCTTGTTATTTACACCCCCCCTCGCACGCTGCGGCTAAAATTTCCTGCAACTAGAAAATCCATGGCTAAGCCCACTTCCACGCTAGATTGGTGCATTGTACGACTCGGCGAAGACCACAACTGGTGGGTCTGCGAGACGAGCGACCCGGTGCGTTGGGACGTGGACGGGCTCAGCATCGTCGACCCGAGGCAGGTTGCCCACCTCGTCGAGCTCGTGGACGCGCTGCGGGACTACGGATTCCAGCAGGACCTGTTCGAGGCCGCATTCATCCCGTTCAGGATCGAGAAGGACCTGGGAGGCGGCAAGGTGCGCCTGAAGCGCGTGAAGGAATCCATTTTCGAGTCTGAGGAGAAGCTCTTCGTCCTGCCCGACATCCTCGACGAGGAGAACGGCCCGTACGCCGACCTGCTCGACCATCTCACGCGCTGCCGCGTGAAGATGCTGAACGACCTGTTCGCCTTCGAGAGCAAGCTCACCGTGGACGAGGTCGAGGACGAGATCCGCGAGGAGCAGAACACGCATTTCATCGAGGGAAAGGCCCTGCACACATTCTCCGAGCTGTGCGCGATACTTGACTTCATGCCCGACGGGATCGACGCGGACGAGGAGGCGCCTTCGAAGGCCGCGGAGGAGGAGGAGGAGGACGACCTGCCGACCCTCGACGCCGAGGAAGAGGAAAAGCTCAAGAACGACGAATCCCTCAAATGGGACGAGGACGGCGACGACGAGGAGAAGGACGACGACAAGGTCGAGGGCGAGAAGAAGGACGACGACACCGAGGAAGCAGGCGGGGAGGACGACGCGGAAAAGCCAAGACGCAAGTCGCGCGGCAAACGCTGAGGCCCTCTGGCCCGCACCATGCATTTTCTGCGCGCAGCGTCGGTTGCCCTCGCGGGAATCCTGGCGGGCTGCGCGGGCACCGATTCCGCGGCGAGGAACCCCGTGATCCCGTCCGCGGCCTCGTCCTCCGAGCTCCGGCCCGGCGACAGCCTCGTGGTCGCGATCATCGGAGTGCCCGACCCGACGACCAATGCGGTGCAGATCGACGACCAGGGCATCATCAGCCTGCCCTACATCGGGACAATCAAGGCGTCGGGGGAGACGACGGGCGGCCTCACCCAGCGGATCCGCGAGGCCTACGTCACGAAGAAGATCTACACGACCGTGGACATCTCGGTGAGCGTCACGGAGCGCTACGTCTACGTGGGAGGCGAGGTGGAGAAGCCGGGGCGGATAATCTGGACGCCCGACCTCACGGCCGCCAAGGCGGTCCAGGCGGCCGGGGGGTTCACCCTCTATGCCAAGGAGGACAAGGTGAGCGTCGTGCGCAACCAGGCCCTCTACGAGATCGACATCAAGCTCGCCCAGAAAAGCCCGTCCCAGGACCCGAGGCTTGAGCCTGGGGACTCGATCCAGGTCTCGCGGTCGGCCTTCTAGCCGTCGCTAGGCGTTTAGCTCGGCCGCCATCTCCCTCGCGAAATAGGTCAGGATCATGCTGGCCCCCGCCCTCTTGATCGCAAGGAGCGACTCCCGTCGGCACTGCGCCAGGTCCAGCCAGCCCAGGCGGGCCGCCGCGTGGATCTGCGAGTACTCGCCCGACACCTGGTACGCCGCGATCGGCCTCCTCGTCAGGTTTCGAAGCTCGCGGATGATGTCGAGGTAGAGTCCTGCCGGCTTCACCATCACGATGTCGGCTCCCTCGGCCACGTCGAGGTTGAGCTCGGTGACGGCCTCCCGCCGGTTCGCGGGGTTCAGCTGGTAGCCGCTCTTGTCGAGGCTGGCCGCGCCCGGGGCCTTCGCGCTCCCCACGGCGTCGCGGAAAGGGCCGTAATAGGCCGACGCGTACTTTGCCGTGTACGCCAGGATCGCCGTGCCCTCATGGTCCGCGGCGTCAAGCGCCCTGCGGATCGCCCCCACCCTCCCGTCCATCATGTCGCTCGGGGCCACAAGGTCGACGCCCGCGCCCGCGTGCAGGACCGCCATCTTGGCGAGGATTTCGACCGTGCGGTCGTTGTGCACCTGCAGTCCGTCAGGAGTCAGGACGCCGTCGTGGCCATGGGTCGTGTACGGGTCGAGCGCGATGTCGGTCATGACGACCAGGCCGGGAACCGCCGCCTTGACGGCCCTCACGGCCCGCAGGATGAGGGCGTCCTCGCGCAGGGCAGCGCTGCCCTCCTCGTCCTTGAGGCGGGATTCGAGCCTTGGGAAGAGCGCCACGGCCAGAACGCCCAGCTTGCGAAGGGCCCGGCATTCCTTGACAAGGCCGGCAATGGTGAGGCGGCTGACGCCCGGCATGGACTCGATCGGCTCCGGCCCGCCCTTCCCGTCGATCACGAACAGGGGGGCGATCAGGTCGGCCGGCCGCAGCGCGGTCTCCTCGACCAGGGCGCGCAGCTCGGGGGTCCGCCTGAGCCGTCGGGGGCGGTGAACAAGATTGAGCTTGAAGGAGTTGGGCATGTCTTCGTTCGCTGTTGGATTGGAGCACGGCATGCCTTGGGTCGCCACAAGAATATGCGCCGCGCCCCGCCGCAGGCTGTCCGGCAAAAACAGCGTTTCGCTGCGGCGGGTTTTCCGGTAACAAAGCACTCCCCACATTTCCACCCACATGGCCATCAAGCTTTTCGACTCGCTCTCGCGGGAGCTGCGCGAACTCCGGCCGTCCCATCCGGACGGCGTATTCCGCTTCTACACCTGCGGCCCGACCGTCTACGCGCCGGCCCACATCGGCAACTTCCGGACCTTCGTCGTCAACGACGTCCTGCGCCGCCTGCTGGATCTCGAGTTCCCCGGGAAGGTGCGGCACGTGCGCAACCTGACGGATGTCGACGACCGGACGATCGGCCAGGCCCGGCTCGAGAAGCGGCCCCTGTCCGATATCACCCGGAAATGGACGGAGCTCTTCCACGCCGACTGCGCCGCGCTGAACTGCCTGCGGCCGCACGTCGAGCCGTCGGCGACGGGTCACATCCGCGAGCAGGTCGACATGATCGAAGTGCTGATGCGCAAGGGCAACGCCTACCGGGCCGCGGACGGCTCGGTCTACTTCAGGATAGGCTCGTTCCCGGACTACGGCGCCCTGTCCCGGATCAGGGAGCGCGAGCTGAAGGTCACGAACAGCGTGTTCGACGCCGACCACAAGGACGACCTCGGGGACTTCGCCCTCTGGAAGGCGTTCAAGCCCGAGGAGGACGGGTCCGTGAAGTGGCCGGGCCCTGCGGGAGCGGCCGAGGGACGCCCGGGCTGGCACATTGAGTGCAGCGCGATGATAAAGAAGCACCTGGGGGACACGATCGACCTGCACTCGGGCGGCGTAGACCTGCTCTTCCCCCACCACGAGAACGAGATAGCCCAGAGCCAGTGCTGCAATGGCGCGACCTTTGCGCACCACTGGTACCACAGCGAGCACCTGCTCGTGGACGGCACGACGATGAGCAAGAGCAGGGGCAACTATTACACACTGGGCGACCTCGTCGAAAAGGGATACTCGGCGGCGGCCGTGCGCTACGCGCTCCTCTCGGGCCACCCCCGCAAGCAGCTCAACTTCACGCTTGACTCCCTGCACGCGGCGGAGAGCGCCCTCAAGGCGCTGACGCGCTTCTCCGAGGGCCTCGCCGGCGCCGGGGGAGGGGCCGCTGCGGCGCCGTCGGGCCTCTTCGACGCCGTCTTCAGGGCGCTCTCCGACGACCTCAACACACCGGGGGCAACGGGCGCCCTGTTCACCGCCATAAACGGGTTCGACGCAGCCAGGGCCACGCCCGCCGACCGGGCGGCCTTCGCGAGGGTAACCTATGCGCTGGGCCTCGATCTCGGCGCAACCGCGGCCAGGGCCGGGATTCCGGCCCCGCCGCTGGCAGTGGATTCGCTGGCGAGGAGGCGCTGGGAGGCCAAGAAGGCGAAGGACTTCGCCACGGCCGACACGCTCCGCTCGGAGATCGCCGCCGCTGGCTGGACGATGCTCGACGGCAAGGACGGCTACCGGCTGGAGCCGGCCAAGAAAGCCTGACTTGGCATTGGTCGCCCATCAATCATCGTCAACCTCCCCCCGTGATGACTCCCCTAGAAGAACTCCGCCACTCGGCGTCACATGTCCTGGCGACCGCGCTCCTGCGCCTCTACCCGGACACCAAGCTCGACATCGGCCCGCCGACCGACACGGGCTTCTACTACGACGTCGACCTGGA
>CAZNNO010000140.1:0-6558 GCA_964574435.1 uncultured Opitutaceae bacterium | reverse complement strand
GGCGTTGAAAGCTCGCCTTTGGAAGTGGCAAACCTGGTGGAATTGGCGCGATGATAATATGAAAACACTGCGGATCGTAAGCATTACAACAGTCGCAATAATTCTGTCTGCGTGCGGCTCCCTTGAAAACAAAGCCGTCCTAATCAATTACGGCGATACAAAGGAGAGAGTCCTTGAAATCATGGGACCGCCGGGCGACAGACAGTTTCGCGGCAAGGATGAGGCGTGGCAATATGGCCAGACTGGAGCGGGATGGGGATACAACGACTTCAGGATTGTTTGGTTTTATGATGGGAAGGTTACCGGTGTAACATCGTTCAAAGATCACACGCCAGGAAGGGGTGCATCCGCGGAGTTTAGGGTAATAAACTGGGAAGAGGCTCCGGAACATACGATCGAAATCAGGAACCGATGAAAATATCGTTCTGCAAGACTATGTCGGGCCAAATGTTCTTCGAGTGCGATGGCCGGCAATCCCCCATGACGCGGCATCATGCGGTCGAACTACTTTGGTTTCTGACAAACGCCTGCTTCAGTGTGCAGGACATGGCTTCATGCCTTGATTTGGACCTTTCCTCCCGCCGCACGAACCTTGGCCTCCAAGGCGGCGGCATCTTTCCCACGGTAGAAACAGTCGGGGCGTTTGTCGAGAAACGAGACCGTAAGAAGCAAATCCGGAACTAGCTCCATGTTAAACGTGTTCAATCTCGTTTTCGGTATCCTGACGTGCTCAATGCAGCACGATTTAATTCCGGAAAATTTCTTGCCTTTGAAAGTTATCGTTTTCACCGCAGTGGTTTAGGAACAGCCATGAATCGCAGCGAATATATCACTCACTTGGCAAAGGCCATTAAGGCCACACATGGCTGCGATTCCAAGCACGTTGAGCAGGTGCCTGTCCGCGAGACGTTCCAAGGCAAGACGGTTTGGGAAGGCAACGTCGAGGTGTTTGACCTCATTGGACATCCCAAGGCCAAGCGGTGCTATGCCTGGGCCTACGATGTTGAAACAGGGAGTCGAACGCTGGCCGTTTTGGAGCTGCCCCCCGTAATCTCCCCAATAACCGCAGTTAGGGCCGCCATAGCGGCAGGAGCGCCAGCGACGGACTAACGACGCCGGAGACGCGTGAAGTAATGCCGAGCAATCCTGATTAACGGAGAAACACGAGCGATGCGTTTCACGCCGATAGATTCTACCTTCTCGCGCTCTGGCTCTAACCAGCCCTTGGGCACCCGCTTGGTGTCTGGGATAATATCGGGCCACGGCATGTATACTCTGCTGCGCGGCTTTGGCGCTGGCTTGGGTTTTCGGGTCGGATCAACCGGGAAAGACAGGCCGCCTTTCGCCTTGAATCGTTCCCGTAAAAGCCTTGCGCGCTCTACCTTTTCCATACTTCGGGCCTACTCCAAGACAGACTCCATGCCACATGAAAACCAAATTGGGACACTACCGTGGGGCGGGTGGTGTCCCAATTTGATCGATGCCCGTCCAAGTCTGAACGGTGGGGCCGGGTTAGCTGTCCTTTCAATCAGTCAAAGGCAATAAGCCAGCGGATGCTTGGGCTCGTAGAGCATAATGTCGTCCGCGCCAGGTACGGCCATCATGACCACGAGCCCGTACCCGTGGTCCTGAACCTCGCCGCGGAAATCCGCTCCTTTGCCCTTCAGTTCAACAACCGTTCGTGAAATGTCGTCGCACATCAGTGAGATTAGATGGTGCCGCGGCGATTCGTACGTCTTGCCGTCGTGGACGCTGTGGGTCGGGTGCACGCCCATTTCGCTCCGCCCGGCCTTGAAGATCAGCCAACCCGCGCCTCCACCTTGCACATCCTCGACGTAGGGCCAGCCGAGGACGTCGCGAAGGAATGCGCGCGTCGCGGGGGCATCGTCCGAATAAATCAGGGTATGGATGCTTGTGATCATCAGTCTAGACGCCTGAGGCTGCCTAAGATTGTGCGAATTTCGGATCTTGCCAATCACGAAGCCGTTCGACGCGTTGGGGTCGAGATTAGAACGGTACCCTGGGGCAGCTTCCCGGGTCCCGCGCGAACGGGCCCATCCGGGGAGGGCCTATTTGGGTCCAAAGGCGCCGTTTCCCTCGTCAAGGTACCGGACGCCATTGACCTCGCTCACCTGGAGGTATTGGCGCCAGGCGCCGCCCGCCGTGTCGCGGCTGGCAGCCAGGCGATGGATCTCATAGCCGCGAAGCGCGGGGGCATCTGTCGTGAGTGCCTCCGAAAGGACCCTGCCGTCCATCTTCGCAGCTTCCTCCTTGAGGCCCAGGATCCAGAGGACGGTTGGTGCGACGTCCGTGTTTCCGGAGGGAAGCGTGTCGACGACCCCGCGGCGCAGGTCCGGGCCAGCCGCGACAAGGGTGTTGTGCATGTCGTAGGGGCTCAGGCTCGCGTGATTGCCCTGCTTCTTAGCGGTCGGTGAAAGGTCCGATGTCTGCAACCCGGGTACCCCTGCCTTGCTCCGGTCCCCGGACCATCGGAGCGAAACCACGAGGTCAGGAGCCTCAGGGGAATCGATATGCGCCTCCGACAACGGAAACGTGCCGTCCAGAGTCTCCCGCGAAAAGACCACGCCCGTCCAGTCCTGGATCTGGAGAAACGCGGCGAGGCGGCGGCAGAGTTCGGGGTCGTGGCCCCCGACATAGAGGAGCGTGCTGCCACCATTGCTCACCACCATGACGCACCCGGGTTTCAGGCCGCCGAGCGCCACCCTGCCCGTCCTGAACCCGGCGACCGAGAGCTCGGCGGCCACGTCGACCTTCCAGGCGATGGTCGAGAAACCGTGGTCGGACACAACGAAGACGTCTGTGGTGTCGCGAAGCCCGCGCCGGTCGAGCTCCGTGAGGACCAGCCCCAAGTCGTCGTCGCTGCTCCGTATTGCCGCAAGGGACTGCAATGAGCCCGGGCCCGTCGCGTGCTGCGAGAAGTCGGGCTCGGCAAGCCAGAGGAGCGTGTACGGGGGCACCTCGTCCTTCCAGAGCGCCTTCAGGAGGACTCCGGTCGTCCACGCGTCGCGCGCGATCTTGTCCTGGTCCTCGGGAACCGGGGGAAAGTCGCCCATTTGCTGGAGGATCGGGGCCCCGAGGGCGGGAGGCATGGCGACCCCCTCGAATACAACTGGGGACATCCCGGGGCCGTCGGTCCGCGCTGACCGGTCATGGAGAAGCGCTACCTGTTTTGATCCGGCGACGACCGTGCGCCACCCGCGCCCATGCAGGATCTCCGCCACGGTAGGAGCCCCGATGTAATGGCCGCCGCTCACCTCGTCGCCTCGCCGGATTGTCTTGGGTACCTCGATCCCGACCGGAAGCTGCGGGTCTATTCTCGGCCGGAAATCGAAATTGGCTATCACCGTGCTTCGGGACGGATACGCCCCAGTCGCGATGGCGGTCCCGTTGACCTCGGTCGCGCTCAGGTAAACCGGATGGTGGTGCGCGAAGAACACGCCCTCCTCGGATAGCCTCCACAGGTTGGGCGTGGTCCGGGCCGAGATGAAATCGGGCCTCATCCCGTCGAAAACGACAACGACCACGCGGCGCGGCGGCAGGGCCTCCGCGGCCAGCATCGCGGACGCAATCGGCACGATCAAGGCTCCCGCAATGACGGCGGCAATGTTTCTGGAGCTGATCGTCATCAGTTTTCAACCGAGACCGTGAAAGAGAAACCCCGGGGGGTCAAAATGCCGCGGACGCTGCCGGCGGACGGACCCCGGGGCTCTCGGAAAGGACGCGGCTCAGAACTCGGTTGAGAGCGTCACGAAGTAATTGGTGGTCGGCAGCGCGTAGTAGGAGTTGCTCGCTGGCGTAGCCCCGACAGCGCTCAGAACCTGCACTTTGCGGTTAAAGAGGTTATCCACCTGGAGCTTGATCTTCACCGAGTGAACATAGCTCCATCGAGGCATCTTTAGCGCGTAGCCACAGGCAAAGTCGGTCATCCAAAATCCCGTGCTCTCGGACGACTGCACGGGGATGGGGGATCCTCCGAGCTGGCCGGTGGACGTCTGCCCGTAAAGCCCGAGGTCCGGATTCACAAGCGCGCTCGAGTAGACCACAAAGGAGCCGACATACTTGTCTCCTATAGACGCGAACCAGCCGGCCCGGTTGAAGATCGCACCAACGGAGGCTGTCGAATTCGGCACACCGTTGGCCCCGAAGGCACCCAGCGAGGAGACATTGAACGAAGGGACACCAGGATCGGTCTTGTAGACAGCCCTGTTGACGGAGGCGTTCGCGTAGGCGCTCAATCCGCCGCCCAAATAATAGGTCGCTTCGGATTCAATGCCGCTCATCCAAGCCCCCTTGGACTGAAAATAAAGCGAGTTAGTGGAGTCATTGGGGTCCGTCACCGAGGACACCAGGTTGTTGATGTCGATAAGGTAAACATCTGCGTCAGCATTGAACCTGTCCGTCTTGAACACGGTGCCGATCTGGCAATTTATTGTCTCCTCCTCCTTCAGGTTTGCCGGGTTGTAGCTTGTGCCGGTTGCCGCCAGGTCCTTTGCGTCGTTGGGAACGTTTTCCTCGTCTGTCACAATCGGGTAGGCAATACCTTCCGCTAGCTGCACATAGGCGGACCAGTCTTGGGTGAACGCGTAATTGAGCGCTAGGTGCGGCTCAAAATTTGTGTAGGTATTGTTGGTGAAGTTCGGCTTCTCCGTCCCTTGGTTTACGGGAGCCTCGAGGTCGATGGTGAAGTTTGAATCCTTCACACCCGCCTCGATGGTTAGGTTCTTGATCGGCTTCCATATGAGGTCTGCGTAGGGCTGAAACGTCTTGTTGAAGACGTGCATGTACCACTGGTAACCGGGCTTATAAGGGGAGCCCTTCGAGTTGGCAGGGTCGATAAACCCGAACATCATCGAATCCTGGGGGTTGGCGGCTGCATAAGCTGGGCTGTAATCGAGAAGGTAAGCATAGCGATCGGCACGGACGTACTCCCCCCAGACGCCAATCTGCTCTTCTAGGGACGTATCCTCGCCGTGAATCAGGGCCAGGTAGTCCCCGACCGCGCGGTACGAGTTTACCTTGATCCGGCCGCCCGGATCGTCGTCGTTCGTTATTCCGCTTGCCTTGGACTGGCCGTCCCCTGTGTCGGGGAGCGTGTTGCCAGAATCATCAACGTAGGCTGGGCCGGTGTAGGCCGTGCCCGGGAATTTCGTCACGGAGCCGCCGACGATGGGATCCGACGAGTTTTCGTGGCTGTCATTGTTGTAGGCGTAGGTATAGGCCTTGTCGTTGAGGCTGAATCCATCGCCAAACTTTGACTTTAGTCCGATGTATTCGAAATCCGCCTGCTTCTGCTGGTAATTGTAGGGGTAGTAATTGTCGTTCGGGTCAAAGGGATTGGCGTCCAGGCCGTAGTTGCGGCCAAACTCGTTGATCTGGGCCTGCGTGACCGTCCCCGGGTTGTTGAACTTGATGTTGTTGTAGTTGCCGACAATCGTGAGCGTCGTGTTCCTGCCGATTGGCTGGACGTACTTGAGGTAGTATGTGTTTCGCTGAAGGTAGGAATACGTCCTGTACCCGTCGGAGCTCATGTACTGGTAGGTCATCACGAGCGAGGCACCGTCCGCCTTGGGGATGATGCCGGTGTTTATCTCCACGTTCCCGAGAAACGTGTTCCAACTACCGTCGGACACGGTCAGGACCGTCGCCTCGTCCGCGCGCGGATCCTTCGAGAGAAGGCCGATTGTCCCGCCGAACGTGTTTTCGCCAATGTCCGCTGCCGTACCGGGCCCACGATCAATCTCCTCCCCGCCCAGGACCTTCGCGGGAAAATAGCTGGTCGTGTGGTGGGTCTCGCCGTTCGCGTCCCCGAACGGGATGCCGTCGTAGGTCACGTTGTATTGACCATCCTGGAAGCCGCGCATCGAGAGCATTTTCGATTCGCTCAGGCCCGGCCCCTCAGTCTCTATATTGACGACGCTCGGGGCGATGTTGGCGATCGTAGCGTAGTCTGCCGTTGGGGCGATCGTGTTGTTGATCGTCTGCGCGCTTATGATCGACGTCGGCTCGACGGCGTCCAGTTTGCTGTCGACCGGGGCCTGGGTCTGCGCCGAAGTGCGGCCCTCCGTGACCTCTACCTCGGTCAGGCGCACGGCGTTGCCCGAGCCATCGGCGCCGGAGGACGAGGGCGAGCTTGTAGGTGTGTCGAGCGGCGAGGCGGCTATCTGGGCCACCAAGCCCTGTGTTGAAAGGCAGACAGCCGCGACGGCCGCTGCGAGATTGCGAACTCGGTTTGCGTGGAACAGCGTGTTGGTTAGGCTCACAAGCCCGATCCAACCATGTTACGGCAACGTTTCCGTTGCGGGGACGTTACAACGCTGAAAAAACTAGCTTCGGGGCCGGTAAGCCGGATTCTGTTCCACGCCCTGCGGCGATTCGGCCGTCATTTCTCTCGCGCCCTTGCGGGCCCGCCCGGCCGCCCCTCCGCGCAGCGGAACCGCGCGGCGGCGGACGGATGCGACATACCCGAGACTATGGGACGGGCAGCCCAGTCTCCTATTTTGTCTTGCACCGGAAGGGGTTTTTCGTGCCGCCCGCCTC
>CAZNNO010000139.1:0-6618 GCA_964574435.1 uncultured Opitutaceae bacterium | reverse complement strand
TCGGCATGCTCGGCGGCGTCGAGGAGGACATCAAGGTCGAGGACGGCCACGCCACCCTCACGAACCCGGTCGAGGCCGAGCAGTTCGTCAAGCGCACCGGGTGCGACTCGCTTGCCTGCGCAATAGGGACCAGCCACGGCGCCTACAAGTTCAAGGGCCGCCAGTCGCTGCATTTTGACGTGCTGCAGAAGATCAAGGCGCTCCTGCCCGGCTTCCCGCTCGTCATGCACGGCTCCTCCTCGGTCCCGAAGGAGGAGGTCGACCGGATCAATGCGGCGGGTGGCAAGATGCCGGGCGCCGTGGGCGTCGACGTCAACGAATACCTGCCGGCCGCTAAGCTCGGCGTCACCAAGGTCAACATCGACACCGACGGCCGCCTCGTGTGGACGCGCGTCCACCGGGAGTTCTTCCGCGACAAGCCGAGCGAGTTCGACTTCCGCCCGCCGGGGAAGATCTTCATGGACGAGTACGCCACCTTTATCGCGAGCCGCAACGACAAGCTGGGCTCGTCGGGGCAGCTTGCGGACCTGCGCAAGTCGCTCGGGAAGTAAACGGCAGGGGCAGAGGCCGGCAGGCAGGCACGCGCCGAGCCCGCCTGTCTTCTCGCGGAATGAAGCCCCTGTTCATCCATCGGCACCCGGCGCAGGGTGAGCGCGCGCTCGCGCGCGCGCTCGCGGCCAGCGAGGCGGTGATGCACGACCGGTCCGGCTTCGAGTCCTTGTGCCTCGGCGGCAAGGTGCCCCGTCCCGTCTCCTGCCGGGGCTCCGGGCGCGGGGTTTCGTCAAACCCCCGGCTGACGGGCCACCCGGTCTCAGGCCCGGCGGAGCCGCCCCGAGCCCTTCGCAGTCCGACGGGAGGATCGCCGCCGTTTCCCGAACCCGGGGCCCACGTCACATGCGCATCTTGGGAGCCTGCCTAGCGTTACTCGCGCCGCTTGCCCTGCCTGCGGCGGCCCAGCCGGCGGAAGCGGCGCGAGCCGATGCCAGTCCCGAGCCGCCGGTGAGGTATCAGAGGGCAATCGCGCCGTACATTGCATCGGGCGTCGGCACCTATCCCGGCGCGCGGCAGCGGTATCTGGCAGGATTACCCGGGAAGGATAGCTTCTTCGTGATCGCGCGCCTCACGCGGGGCCCAAGCATCTGCGCGCTTGCCGTGGTCAGGGTCGCCGGAATCGATGGAAAGAAAGGCGTGATCAGCGGGCGCATCGTGAACGCGGTCACCGGGCATTCAGGGTACCGCCAGGGCGCCGACATCGCATTCCCGGAATCCGAGGTCATAGACTGGAAAATCGGCCATTCGGACGGCTCCGAGGAGGGGAACGCCGTCGGCAGGTACATCGCCTCGCTAGGGCCCGGAGTTGACCCCTCCGAGCTCCTGGTCGATCAGCGCGACGTCGATTTGACCGGGCTTGAGAGGTCGCAGACCGTCGAGACGGCGATCGAGCAGACGTTTCTCCGGTTCTTCGGGGACGGGGACCTGAGGGTGGACGCGGCAGCCTCCACGCCCGCTGCCCTCAAGGAGTGGCCGGCCCTCACACGCAGATACCGCCATACGCCTCCCGCGGACCTTCTCGCGGAGTTTGGCGCCAAGGCGACGGCCTTGGGGCCTGCGCGAAAGGTGACGGTTGAGAGCATGGACTTCCAGGGCAGAAAGATCGTGCTCGTCGCGGCCTATGTTGTCCTCGGGAAGGGTGACTCGATTTTCGAGATAAAACAATATCTGCACTTCTATTACAGGGACGCAAAGGTGCTGGACCGGGTCATCTGGGGCCTGCGAGAAGGCAGATGGATCGACAGGGGCGCCATGCCCGGGAGACCACCGGGGCTAGCGCCGACATCCTGACCGCCAGCGAGCGCCGCTGTCCCGGGCGCCGGCGCCTTCAGGGCAGCCAGGGAAACCTGCGGGCGTCGGGCTTGCGCTTCTCGCGCTGGGCCGCGTGGAACTCCTTGGCCTCCTCGCTCATGTAGTAGAGAAGCGTGGCGTTGCCGGCCAGCTCCTGGATTCCGGCCTGGCCGTCCAGCTCGGCATTGAAGCCGCTCTTGAGGAGCCTGATGGCGAGCGGGCTCTTCTGCAGGATCTCGCCCGCCCATTTGGCCCCCTCCCTCTCAAGCGAGCCCACCGGGACGACCGCATTCACGAGGCCCATCCTGAGGGCCTCGGCCGCGCCGTACCTGCGGCAGAGGAACCAGATCTCCCTCGCCTTCTTCTGGCCGACGATCCGGGCCAGGTAGCTCGAGCCGAGGCCCGCGTCGAAGCTGCCCATGGCCGGGCCGACCTGGCCGAACACCGCGTTGTCGGCGGCGATCGTGAGGTCGCAGACCAGGTGAAGGACGTGGCCGCCGCCTATGGCGTAGCCGGCAACAAGGGCGATCACAACCTTTGGGATCGAGCGGATCAGCTTCTGCAGGTCGAGGACGTTGAGCCGCGGCACACCATCGCCTCCGACATAGCCGGCGCTCCCGCGCACGCTCTGGTCGCCCCCGGAGCAGAACGCGTACTTTCCGTCGGTGTGCGGTCCCGCTCCCGTCAGGAGCACGACCCCGATACGCTGGTCGTCGCGCGCGTCCGCGAAAGCGTCGATCAGCTGGGATATTGTCTCAGGGCGGAACGCATTGCGCTTGTGCGGCCGGTTGATCGTGATCCTGGCGATTCCGTCCGCCTTGTGGTAGAGGATGTCGGAGTAGACCTTTGAGGCTTTCCATTTCGGGGTCATGGGATGGGATTGACGCTTAAGGCTGCCTTCCCGCCGATGCAAACGCCTCCTTGCGCCAGGCGGCGTCCCTTTTCCTGTCGGTGGTGATCTCGAGGACCCGAACCCCCTGGGAGGGCAGGCTCGAGACGAGCGCCTCGAAATGGCGCCAGTCCTCCACGTGGATGTGCCCGACGCCGTGCGCCGCGCAGAGCTTGGCGAAGTCGATCTTCTGGGGCGTCGCGAAGAACTCCTCAAACACGGGGTCAAACTGGGCCACCGGAAGATGCTCGAAGATTCCGCCCCCGTGGTTGTTGATGAGGACAATGGTGAGGCTTCCCCGGAGCCTCGGGGTGATCAGCAGGCCGTTCGAGTCGTGCAGCAGGGCGAGGTCGCCGGTCAGGAGCACCGCCGGGGCGCCCCCGTGGGCCACCCCCATCGCCGTGGAGAGCGTGCCGTCGATCCCGTTCGCGCCCCTGTTGAAGAAGACACGGATACCCCGGTCGTTGGCCGGCCACACGAACTCCATGTCCCGGACCGGCATGCTGTTCGCCACCGACACGGGGGTCCCCTTCGGCAGCCGGCTGCCCATGAGCCACGCCGCCTTGGGCTCGACCAGCGATTCCTCGGCGGCGAGCGTGGCGTCCAGCGCCGCCCGCGCGCGCGCCTCGTGGGCCGCCCAGAGCCGCTCGTAGCCGTTGGGCGCGTCCGTCGTCGGCAGGCCCTCCGCGAACGCCTGCAGGGGAAGGACCACCCTGCGCGTGCGCCCGTGCAGAGCGTCGCGGTTGTCGGGGCGCTCCGTCACGAAGAAGATGGCGGCGCCGCTCGCGTTGATCCAGCTGCGCAGGATCTTGCTTGTCGGCCACTCCCCCAGGCAGAGGACCGCCTCGGGGCGCAGCGCCTCGGCCGCAGCCTCCGCGCGCAGCACCGCGTCGTAGCGCGTCACCAGGTGGGGCACCAACGCCTCGTGGTTGCGCGCCGCGCTGAGCCCGTCCGCGAGGACAGGCCATCCGAGGCGCCTCGAAACCTCGCCCACGGCCGCCGCGTGGGACGCGGCGTCCGCCGCGGGCACCGGCCCGGCCACGATGACGCCGTGGACCGCGTGCGAGAAGACCGGGGCCTGGGAAACGCTGACCACCGGCCGCGGGGGCGCCAGGTGCTCGAAAAAGCCCTCCCAGTCGACGGACGCCGCGAATGCCTGCGTCGCTCCGCCGTCATCCGCCGGCACGAGGGGCTCCCGGAAGGGCGCGTTAAGGTGGACGGGGCCCGCGAAGGGCGCCTGCGAGCGCTCGACGGCGTGCGCCAGGCTCTGGCGCAGGTAGCGGAGGCGCGCCAGGTCCAGCTCCGGCAGGGCGAGCTCGTGGTAGAAGCCGACGTAGGGGCCGTAGAGGCGGTGCTGGTCGATCGCCTGTCCCGATGCGCAGCCGCGCATCTCGGGAGGCCGGTCCGCCGTGAACACGACCAGGGGAACCCCTGCCTCGTGGGCCTCGATGAGCGCCGGAAAATAGTTGCCCGCGGCAGACCCGCTCGTGCAGAGAAGCGCGACCGGCCTGCCGTCACGCTTGGCCATGCCGAGCGCAAAGAAGGCCGCCGATCGCTCGTCGAGCACGGGGATCGCCTCAATCCCCGGGTGCGCCGCGAATGCGAAGGCCAGCGCAGTCGAGCGCGACCCCGGGGACACGACGGCCGCACGCACGCCGGTGCGCGCGAGCGTCTCCGCCACGACGCCGCCCCAGAGCGCGTTCGGGTTTCGGAAGTCGAGCGAGAGTGGGTTCATGGGTCCGGTTCGCCGCGGGGTCAGGACCCCCGGAGGGCGTCCTGCATTGCCCTGAACTTGAGCTCCGTCTCCGCCAGCTCCTCCTCGGGCGTGGAGCCCTTCACTATCCCGGCCCCGGCGTAGATCCTCGCCCGGCTGCCGTCGACAAGCGCGGAGCGAAGCGCGACGATGAACTCCCCTCCGCCGCGGGAGTCGATCCAGCCGACCGCCCCCCCGTAGAGGCCCCTGGGAAAGGCCTCGAGTTTCGCGATCAGCGGGACGGCCTGCTCGCGGGGGGTGCCCCCGACGGCGGGCGTGGGGTGGAGGCGCTCCAGCATCTCGAGGAGCCGCACGCTCCTCGGGATCCGGGCCTCGACGGGCGTGTGCAGGTGCTGGACGTTGGACAGGCGCTTGAGGCTCGGGCGTTCGCTGAAGCGCAGGTCGAGCCCGAGCGGCGCCAGCCTGCGGACGATGGACTCGAGGACGATGCGCTGCTCGCGGAGGTCCTTCTCGCTCTGGAGCAGGCGCCGCCCCAGTGAGGCGTCCTCGCTCGCCGTCGCCCCGCGCTCCGTCGACCCGGCGAGCGCCTCGGTGAGCACCACCCCATCCTCGACCCGCAGCAGGCGCTCGGGGCTTGCGCCTATGAAGCTCTGGCCCCTCCCGTTCGCGAGCGAGAACGCGGTGCAGTCGGGAAAGCGCTGGCGAAGGCCGTTCAGGATACCCAGGGGATGCAGGGCCCCGGCGGCCTTAACGTCCTTGGCCCTTGCGAGCACAACCTTCTCGATCTCGCCCCTCTCGATGCGCTCGAGGGCGCGGCTGACGGCGCTCTCGTAGCTCCTGCGCCCCCCGACCTCCCTGACCGACGAGGCCGGGAGGCGCTCCTGCGGCAGGGCCGGGGCACGGAAGTCAAAGGAGCGGAACTTGGCGTGCGCCTTCCAAACCCGCGCGGCCAGGGCCTCCACCGGGGAATCCCCCTCGAGGACGAGGTTCGCGACCGCCGTCGTCCTCCCGTCCCTGTGCGCGACCTGCCAGCGCGGCACGAAGACGCAGGCGGACTCGAAGGGCTCGCCCTCGCCGACCGTGTCCAGGAAGGAGAACGCCGCGAAGAAATGCGGCCCGCCGTTGGGCGCCTCCTGGTCGCCGACGGCGATTGCGTCCTCGAGGGTGCGGTCGATGAACCACTGGCACGCGGCGAAGCGCCCGCGCCCGCCGGCCGAGTAGGAAAGAACCGACTCAGCGCCGGCTATGGCCCAGCCCTCCGCCGGCCGCTCCGCGTAGAAGTGCCTCTCGCCGGACTCAAAGATGGACTCGAGGACCGCGAGCGGGTCGAGGCTCTCGACCTGGATCGTGATGCTGACGAGGATCGGGCGGCCCGCCTGCGCGGCCGCGTCGCGGCACTCGAGGAGGAAGCCGGTGAGCGCCTCGGGAGAGGCGTTGGCGACCGGGTCTAGGGCCAGGATCGTCACGGCGCCCTGCCCGCGGCGGGCACCGGCCTCGGAAAGAGGACGAGCGACTGCGCCACCCTTGCACCGGCCATCCGGCCGCCCCAGACGAGCTCGTCGAGCCACGCGCCCCGGGGCTGGCACCCGAGGACGCCGTTTATCCTGTCGGTTGCACCCGGCATGACCGGCCGCAGCGCGGCCGAGGCGAGCCGGAGCGCCTCCGCCATCGTCGCAAGCGAGGTCAGCAATAGCGCCCTGTCCGCGGCCTCGGCCGACTTGCCGAGCTTCCACGGGGCGCGCTTCTCGACGTACCCGTTGATCGACCTAATGAAGGCGAACAGGCGCTCGAGCGCGGTGTGGAACTGGAACTGCTCAAAGAGCGCCACATAGTCCCTGCCGGTCGAATCCCAGAGCCGCTTCAGCTCGGACTCGGCCTCCCCGTCGGCTCCCGCGGCGGGAACGACGCCGCCCGAGAAGCGCGTGGTCATGTTGAGGACTCGGTTGACCAGGTTGCCGAGGTCGTTCGCCAGGTCGCTGTTGTAGCGCGTGAGGAAAAGCTCCCGGGAGAAATCTCCGTCCTGGCCCACGTTCATCTCGCGCACCAGGAAATACCTGAGCGCACCGGCCCCGAACTCCTCCGCCAGGTCGAGCGGGTTCAGTGCATTGCCCGAGCTCTTGGACATCTTCGAGCCGCTCGTCAGCCACCAGCCGTGCGCCAGGATCCCCTTCGG
>CAZNNO010000138.1:0-6747 GCA_964574435.1 uncultured Opitutaceae bacterium | reverse complement strand
ACGATCACGATCGGCAGCGTCGCCGGCGTGCGCACGATCACGTACGCACCGTAATCGACATTCGGAAGGAATTCCTCAGATTCAAAGCCGCCCGCACCGTGTGGGCGGCTTTTTTGGGTCCCGAATCTAACCTCTCATGAGCGGTTCATCCCTTGCGCCGGTCATTTCGGACCGTCGGGTCTGGCTGTTTGCGGCCATTTCGCTGGTCTCCGCGGCGACGGGCTTCCTCCTTGTTCCCGACAGGCTGGCGCTCCTGATTGTGACGCATACGGGCTACTGGTGCGTCCTCGCGGCATTCGTCCTGTTTGTCTATGCGCTTTGGCGCACGTACGGCGGGGACCTGGCCGCCGTCCGTGCCGCCGGCCTCCGGGGATTCGACTGGGCCTCGCTCGCGGTGGTCGCCCTGGGCGGGACCGTGCTCATCGTCCATGAATCGTTCGGGTTCAAGATCGTGATGGACGAGGTGATGCTCGCGGGGACGTCCATGAGCATGCATTTCGACCGGAATGTCATCACGCCGATGCGGGGAGGCGACATCCAGGGCGCCTTCGTGATCCTTGGGGGCAACCTGGACAAGCGGCAGCTGTTCTTCCCGTTCCTCGTGTCAATCCTGCACGACCTCACCGGCTACCGCCCTGAGAACGCGTTCGCCCTGAACATAATCCTGACCTTCGTGTTCCTCGGCCTCGTCAACGCGGCAGGGCGGAAGCTGGCGGGGCGGACTGCGGGCTGGCTCGGCGTCGCGCTCTTCGCCGGACTTCCCCTCCTTGCTCAGAATTCGACCGGAGGGGGATTCGAGCTCCTGAACCTGGTCATGATCCTGGCGACGCTCCTCCTCAGCGCCCGCTTCATCGAGCGCCGCGACGACGCGTCGTTTGCCGCGCTTTGCTTCTCGGCGATGCTCCTGACGCAGGTCCGCTACGAGTCTGCGATCTTCCTGATCCCGGTGGCCGCGATCACGCTCTGGGTGTGGCGGCGCGAGGCGAGGGCGACGCTGTCCTGGCCGGTCATGACGATACCGCCGCTCATGATCCACTGCGCCCTGCACACGCGGATCTTCGACATAACAGCCTCATCATGGCAGCTCCAGAGCAAGCCCGAGTTCTCGAAGCCGTTCTCCGTCTCCTACGTTCCGAACAACATCGTGCACGCCCTCTGGTACTTCTTTGGCAAGCCCACCGACCAGCCCAATTCCTACGTGCTGTCCGCGCTCGGGTGCGTCGCGCTCTTCTTCTTCGCCCTGCTTGTGTCGAAAAAGCTGAGGGTGCTATCCAACGAGACACCCATCTCGGTGGCGACCATCTTCTTCTCCGTCGGGTTCGCAGCCCAGTTCGCCCTGATGATGTGCTACTTCTGGGGCCAGTTCGACGACGCGATCATCCGGCGCCTGAGCCTGCCGACGCAGTTGTGGATGGTGGTGGCGATATTCGCCGTGCTCCCGCAGTTCCCCAAGCCGGCGGTGATCAAGACGCTTTTTGGCATCGTCGTCCTGGGCATACTCGCTCAGGGCGTGCCGTCGATGGCGGCCCACGCCTACAACCAGGAGTACCTGGCGGGCCTGGAGACGGCGTGGCGCCGCCAGTTCATCGCCGACCAGCCCAGGAAGGACTACCTGGTCATCGACAACGATTCAATCCTCTGGGTGGCGCACGAGGTCTCGGCCACGACCGTCGAGGAGGCGAGGAAGCGCAGCGCGGACCTCGCGTTCTTCATGCGCACCCACACCTACTCGAATATATTCGTGTTCCAGCGCTACCTGATCGACGCGGACACCGGGAAGATGACCCTGCGCGACGGCGACGACCTCGGCCCGAACTATGTCCTCGAGCCCGTTCGGGCCGAGCGCCTGATGACCCTCACGCAGACCAGGATCAGCCGGCTGGTCGAGATCCTGGACGGCAAGAAGGTGATCTCGCAGCCCGCGCCCGACCAGGTCGTCCCGAAGGACAAGGCGCAGATCGAGAAGGCGAGGGCGGCATACCTTGAGAACTTCCTGAAGCGGCTCCCATGAAACGGCTGCTGGGCCTCTTTCGGGACGGTACGGCGTCGCGCCGGGGGGCCCTGTTCGCGCTCACCGGGGCGCTCGCCGTCTACCTCGGCCGCTATGCGGTCTCGCCCATCACGGCGGGCCACCTGATCATCTGGTGGGGCTACTACTACATGCTCGGCGTGTTCTCCCTTTTCTCCTGCTACGCGCTCAGGCTTGCGCGCGCGAGGCGCGAGGTGTGGCGCGGGTGGATCCGCAGGCCCGGGATTGCGGGCCTCGCCATTGCGGCCGGCACGCTCTTCGCCGTCTGGTCCGACTCCTTCAGGCACAAGATACTCTACGACGAGTTCGTGATCCAGGGGACGGCCTACGAGATGCACGTGACCAAGCAGGTGAGCACGATCCTGCGGGCCTATGACATCGGGGGAACGTGGCTCTCGATCGACACGTACCTGGACAAGCGGCCCTACTTCTTCCCGTTCCTCGTGTCGCTGATGCACGACTTCACGGGATACAGGATCGCGAACATGTTCGCGCTCAACGTGGCGTGCGCCGCGGCGCTCCTGGCCCTGCTCTACTGGTTCGCCCGGGAGCTCGCGGGGAGGGGGCCCGCGCTCCTCGCTGTGGCGCTCATGGCGACGATGCCATTGTTCGGGCAGAACGCGACCGGAGCGTCGATGGACCTCCACAACCTCGCCATGCTGGCCCTGGTCGCCTGCCTCGCCCTCATCTACCTCCGGTCGCCCTCCGACGACAGGCTCTCGCTCCTCGTGCTGGGCGCGGTGCTGCTTTCCGAGAGCCGCTACGAGTCGGTCGTTTTTGTCTTCCCGACTGCGGCCGTTATCGCGGTCGGCTGGTATCGCGCCGGGCGGGTGTACCTGCCGTGGCCGGCCGTGATCGCGCCGCTGCTCCTGGTCCCCTGGGTCTGGCATCACCGGGTGCTCGAGGCCGAGCCGGTCTTCTGGCAGCTCAAGGAGGGGCAGACCTCCGCCTTCGGCCTGGAGAACGTCGCGGACAACCTCAGGGGCGACGTCGACTTCCTCTTCAACACGGGCCCCGGGCTTGCGAACTCCTTCTTCCTCTCGGCCATCGGCGTCGCCGGGCTGGCTTGGCTCCTCTTCGAGGCGTGGAGGCGGGCCCGCCTGAGGCCGCGTCCACCGCTGCCCGCGGCGACCGTCGTGGCCCTGGCGTTCGGGGCCGGCGTCGCCGGGCATTTCATCGTCCTCCTCTTCTACTGGTGGGCGAAGTTCAACGACCTGATGGCCTCGCGCTTCGCCCTGCCGATGTGCCTGGCCTTCTCCGTGCTCGCCGCGGCGCTGGTGCGGGCGCTGGCCGCGCGCCGCATGCCCGCCCTGAGGATCGCCTGGGCCGGTCTCGGGATATGGCTGCTGGCCTGCGGGATGACCGCGATCAACGTGAAGTTCTACACGAACGAGAATCTCGGGATGCAGGAGCTCGACTGGGAGCGCTCGGTCATCACCTCCCGCCCCGGACCGATACTCGTTATCTCGAACAAGTCCACGATACCGTTCATCCTCTGGCACATCGAGTGCATCCTCAACAACATCGCCGTGCAGAAGGGCGAGGACATCCGCTACCACATGGGCCAGGGGACCTTCAAGGAGGTCATCGTGACGCAGGCGATCCGCCCGACGACGGCGAACGGGGAGATGGGCGTCGATCCCGAGGACTTGATGCCCCCCAGCTTCCACCTGCAGAAGATCGCCGAGAAGCGGTTCGGGGGACGGCTGGACCGGATGAGCAGGATCGTTTCCATAGACCCCGAGCCGGAGAAGCCGAGGAAGTCCGATCAGCGGCCGTCCGCGCCCTCGCCGCTGCGCACGATAAGCGCGCTCCAGTCGCTGAGCGACCCGGCGGTCGCGGCCCTCACCTCGTCCTCGCTCAGGCGGTAGACGTAGATCGAGTAGCCGACGACGGCGTCGGGCTTGCGCACCCGCAGGAAGTAGCAGAGGCGCGAGAAGCGCAGATGCAGGAAGCGGTCGCGGCTCGCGGTCCATTTCTCCGGGGAGAGCTCGCCCTGGAGCTTCGCCCTCGCGGCGGGATCCTCGGCGTAGGTGCGGAACACCGGCTCGAAGGTGCGCAGGAACTGGTACTCCTTCTCGAGCTCGAGCGTCCACGGCCCGCGCACCGTGCTGTAGACCTGCTCCAGCATGGTCGCGCCGATGCAGTAGAGGCCCGGGCCGAGCGGGATGTAGGGCTCGTCCTCGTGGAATCCGTTGATGTACGCCAGCCGCTTCGCACGGATCCGGTAATAGCGGGGCTCCCCCGTCCCGAAGTACGCGAGGTAGGCGTCCTCCCCGGGGCGCCTGTTGGCTTCGAGCCATGATTTCAGGCCGGGCAGGTCCTGCCCCCAGTCAAGCGAGCTGTCGACAAGGTGGTTGCGGCCCCCGGCGGGCCCCCCTGCGAGCTCGTTGAAATAGGCGAGATAGTGGGGGGACACCCAGACCGACTCGCCGATGTGCCAGGCGAGCAGGCCGGCCACGACGAGCGCCCTCGCCCCGACGGGCCGCGCGAGCCACGCGCCCAGCGCCCCCGCCAGGATGAAGAGGACGGGGTAGACGGGCATTAGATGGCGGTGGCCGATGTTCAGGTGGCTTATGATCGAGGCCGCCGAGTAAACGGCGAACAGCGACAGGAGCGGGACCAGGGGCAGGAGTCCTCCCAGGCGCCCGGCCATGTCGGCGCCAGGCCGGATCCTGGCGCGGATGGCGAGCCAGGCCGACAGCCCGGACGCCGCGATGAAGGGGAGCGTGGTCTTCAGCACGAACGCCCAGACGAAGAAGCTCCGCCAGCCGAGGATGCTGTATTCCCCGTTGAGGAAGGCGCCGCGCTGCTGCGAGGTCTCCACGACGTACGCGGCCCCGTAGAGGAAACCCTCGGGAAGCGCGTGCAGGTCAGCGAGGAAGTGGATCGCCTGGCCTATCCGGCCCGTGCGCGAGTACATCTCGGGCCACGCCTCAATAAACTGGTCGGCGGCCGGCAGGGCCGGGTTGAACGCGCTGTACCTGAAGCCGTAGAAGGCCCAGATGATCACGAAGGCCACCGCGGCGTGGCCCGCGGCGGAGCCTGCCACGCGGCGGAAGTCGCGCGGCGACCGTGCGAGGTGCGCCAGGGCGCACAGGGCCATCATGGGCGGGATGAGCACGGCCGAGAACTTGGCGACGCAGGCGAGGCCGAACACGACCGAGCTCAGGACGAACGGGCCCGCCCCGGGGCGCCCGAGGTGGCGCCACCAGGCCCCGACTGACGCCAGCATGAAGAACGCCATGCACACGTCCGAGGTCGCGTAGCCCCCGTGCGCGAGCAGTGTCGGGCTGAATGCGTAGAACGTGAGCGAGACAAGGGCGCCCGCGTTGCCGAACAGGCCCCGCGACCAGCAGAAGACGAGGAGGCCAAGGGCCACGCTGAGGAGGGCCGTCATCGCGCGCGCGGCCATCAGCCTCGGGAAGTGGTCCTCGCCCGTCTCGTAGAAGAACTCGTGGCCGATCACCCAGGCGTCGCTCTTCCTCCAGTAGGGCTGGTCCAGGTCCGGGAACGCGGCCCCGGCGATCCACGCGGGCAGGGCGACCCAGCGCTGGGCAAGGTTGCCGTTCTCCGGCTGCAGGCGGTAGTCGTTGAACCTCCAGTAGCTGTAGCCGCCGGTCAGGTGGACTATCTCGTCGGAGGTGGTGCTCTCGCGAAGCTTGCTGGCCACCGCCATCGTGAAGTGCAGCGCGAGGAGGAACGCCACCGCCGCCCAGACCCAGGTCCTGCGGTCGGGCTCGCTCATGGGACCGCCATCGGCTCGTAGAGCGCCTTCATGACCTCGGCGTCGGTGAGCTTGAAGATGAGGAAGGTGTAGGCCGGCTGCGCGATGGGGGCGCGGCCCAGCAGCGCGTGGCAGAGCCGGGCGAACTGGTACTCCTCGAACGCGACGCCCTCCTGGTAGGTGAGCTTGCCATGGGTCCTCTCGAGATCGAGCACGCGGGCGAGGAGCTGGTGGTAGTGGGTCTCCTTCGCCGCGTCCCACGGGCCCCTCGCCTCCGTGTACACCTGCTGGAACTGCGTCACGCTGATGATCCAGAGCCCACCCGTCAGGATGGCTGGCGCCTTCCTCGGGCGGATGTCGAAGTTGGCGTCGCCGATGCGCGTCGCCTTGATCCCGTAGTACACGATGTCGCCCGAGCCGAAATAGGAGATGAGAACGGGGCCGTCCGGGGGGTGTGCGTCCAGCCACTTCCTGACGGACGGAAGGTCCTGGCCCCAGTCGAGCGAGCTGTCGACGACGTGGTGCCAGGCGTCTGAGGGGCCAACCAGCTCGTTGAAGTAGGCGAGGTAGTGGGGGCGGATCCACAACGACTCGCCCGCGAACCAGGCGGCAAGCGCGGCGACGCAGAGGCCCGTCCAGCGCAGCGGAAAGCTCACCCACGCGGCGGCCCCCGCCGCCATCACGAAGAGGACGGGATAGACCGGGATGATGTGGCGGTGGCCTATGTTGAGGCCGCTCGTTAGCGAGAACGCCCAGTAGACCGCGAACAGGGAGAGGAGGGGGGCCCACTCGTACAGCCGCCCGCGCCACCCGGCGGGGCCGGGGCGGCGGCTGAGCGCGTAGATTCCCGCGAGGCCCATCAGCCCGAAGAGCGCCAGCGGCGTCTTCACGGCCGTCGTGTACGGGAAGAACTGCACCCACCCCGTGCTCCGGTATTCCCCGTTCAGGAACGCCTTGCGGTAGCGCGAGAACCGGTAGGTGTGCGCGAACC
>CAZNNO010000137.1:0-6889 GCA_964574435.1 uncultured Opitutaceae bacterium | reverse complement strand
TTCCCGATCAAGGTGAACCAGCTGCGCGAGGTGGTCGACGAGATCGTCGCGGCCGGCCGCGACTACAACTACGGCCTCGAGGCGGGTTCAAAGCCGGAGCTCATGATCGCGCTCGCGATGAACGAGGGCCCCAACCGGTTGATCGTCTGCAACGGCTACAAGGACCATGACTACATCCGGCTCGCCCTCCTCGGCCGCAAGATCGGCAAGCGCGTGATAATCGTGGTCGAGCAGCTCTCAGAGATTGACGACATAATCCGGATCTCCGCGGAGACGGGCGTCAAGCCGATGATCGGCTTCCGCGCGAAGCTCCAGACACGGGGCGAGGGCCGGTGGGCGCTGTCCACCGGCGACAACGCCAAGTTCGGCCTGAACACGGCCGAGATCCTGTTCGCCTGCGAGAAGCTGAAGGCTGCGAAGCTCAAGGCCTCGCTGCGCCTGTTCCATTTCCACATCGGCTCCCAGGTCCCGAACATCATCACGATCAAGAACGCCGTGATCGAGGCCACCCGCTTCTACTGCCAGCTCGCCAAGATGGGGTTTCCCATGGGCTACATCGACGTCGGGGGCGGGCTCGGGATCGACTACGACGGGTCCCGGTCGAACTTCGAGAGCTCGATGAACTACTCGATGGAGGAGTACGCCCGCGACGTCGTCTTCAACGTCCGCGAGATCTGCCGGTCGGCCGGGGTAGCCGAGCCGGACATCGTGAGCGAGTCGGGGCGCGCCGTGGTCGCGCCGCATTCGATGCTCGTCGTCGAGGTCTTCGAGCGCATCAACAAGCGCGAGTCCCTGGGCAAACAGCACCAGCCGAAGGAGAAGCAGAAGATAGTGACCGACCTCGAGGTGCTCCTGAAGAACAAGGCCAAGCTGGGGCGCCTGGAGCGCTTCCACGACGCACTCCAGAAGAAGGACGAGGCCTTCTCGCTCTTCAACCTGGGCTACCTAGACCTTGAGAACCGGGCGGCAGCCGAGCAGATCTTCTGGCAGATCTGCGAGCAGATCGCCAAGGAGGGCGTGAAGGCCGGCTACCAACCCGAAGAGCTTCACGACCTATCAAAGGTCCTCGCCGACCAGTACGTGTGCAACTTCTCGGTCTTCCAGTCGCTCCTCGACCACTGGGCCCTGAAGCAGCTTTTCCCGATCGCCCCGCTGCACAGGCTGAACGAGCGGCCCACCGTGAACGCAATCCTGGTGGACATAACGTGCGACTCGGACGGGAAGATCGGCAGCTTCATCGACCTGCAGGATGTGAAGGACTACGTGGCGCTCCATCCCCTCAACAACAAGCCCTATTACCTCGGCATATTCCTGACCGGCGCCTATCAGGACATCATGGGCGACCTGCACAATCTCTTCGGGCGGGTCAACGAAGTCCACGTGTTCCTCGAGAACGACGAGCCGAACGGCTTCTACATCGAGGAGGCGCTCAGCGGCAGCCGCATCGCCGACGTTATCGAGGGCGTCCAGTACCAGCAGGAGGACCTTTGCAGGAGAATGAAGGCCCAGATTGACGCGGCAACCCGCAAGGACATGGTAAAGCCTCGAGAAGGAGTAAGGCTCCTCGAGGTCTACGAGAGCCAGATGCTCACGAAGACCTACCTGAACATCGAGAGATCAACACCGCGAAAGAACCCCAGGAAATGACCCCAACCCCGCTGCGAGCCCTTCTCTTGGCGCTCGGCCTTGGCGGCGCCGCCCTCGCGGCCCGTGCCGACGCCCCCGCCGTCTACCAGGATAAGACAGCCTCCGTCGAGGCCCGGCTCGCCGACCTCCTCCCGAGGCTCACGCAGGACGAGAAGCTCTCCCTCATCGGCGGCGACAGGGATTTTTACATCAGGCCAATCCCGCGCCTTGGCATTCCCGAGATAAAGATGGCCGACGGACCGCTCGGAGTCCGCAACTACGGGCCGTCGACGGCCTACCCCGCCACGATCGGCCTCGCCTCCTCATGGGACCCGGACCTCGCCCGCGATTTCGGCGCGTCCGTGGCCAACGATGCCCGGGCGCGGGGCGTCAACATCATGCTCGGGCCCGCGGTCAATATCATCCGTGTGCCCCAGAACGGGCGCAATTTTGAATACCTCTCCGAGGACCCCTACCTGGCGGGAGCCATCGCCGTCCAGGTCGTCGTGGGAATGCAGAGCCGGGGCGTTGTCGCGACGGTCAAGCACTTCGCCGCAAACAACCAGGAGACCGAGCGGGGCACCATCGACGCCCGGGTGAGCGAGAGGGCCCTGCGTGAGATCTACCTTCCCGCGTTCAAGGTGGCCGTCGAGCAGGGCCATGCGGGGGCGGTCATGTGCGCCTACAACCGACTGAACGGAACCTACTGCAGCGCGAACGACTGGCTCAACGACAAGGTCCTCAAGGGCGACTGGGGGTTCCAGGGGGTCCTCATGTCGGACTGGGGCGCCGCCCATGACACGCTCGGCGCGGCGAACGGCGGCCTCGACCTGGAGATGCCCTCTGGGCGCTACATGAACCCGGCCGCTCTCCAGCCGCTCATCGACTCCGGAAAGGTCAGCCAGGCGACGATCGACGACAAGGTCCGCAGGATACTGAGGCTCGAGATTGCAAACGGGTTCCTCGACCGCCCCCAGGCGATCGCGCTGGCGCCGAAGGATGACCCCCGCAGCGCCGCCGTCGCCCTCAGGATTGCCCGGGAGGCCATCGTGCTCCTCAAGAACGACCACTTCGCCCTGCCCCTGACCGGAAAGAAGGTGAAGCGGATCGTCGTGATCGGCCCGAATGCCGCCGGCTTTCCGGCGGGCGGCGGCAGCGCCCATGTCGAGCCCTTCCACTACGTGAGCGTCCTCGACGGGATGGTGAAGATGGCCGGCCCGAAGGTCCACGTCGACGCGATCCCGGGTCCCGGACCCGAGCTCTTGCGCAGCCTCCTCGAGACGACCCGCTACGAGGGCCCGCTCAGGCTCCAGTTCACGACCGGGGGCTGGCGCGACCGCAAGGTGGTGGCGACCCTTGCCGACTCCAAGATCGACCATGACTGGCGCGGCGAGGCGCCCGCCCCGGGCGTCGCGCTTGCCGGCTACTCGGCGCAGTGGACAGGCGCAATCAGGGCGCCGGCAAGCGGGAACTTCATCTTCATGGTGCAGAACCATGGGAACACCACGGTGAGGCTCGACGGCAAGCAGATCATCTCAAGCTGGTCGAATCCCTACGACGCGCTTTTCGCCGAGGCGCCTCTCGAAGCCGGGAAGTCCTATGCGCTGGAGGTCACCGCCCACTACGACAACCAGGGCCCGCCCGGAGTTCATTTCGCCTGGGGCCTGGCGCCGCCTATCCTGACCGACGACGAAGCCGCCCGCGTGCACACGGCCGACGCCGTGGTGGTCTGCGCGGGGTTCAACCTGATGCTCGAGGGCGAGGGGGCCGACCGGACCTATGAGCTCCCCAACGACCAGGAGGAGCTCATCAAGAGGGCTGCGGCGCTCAACCCGCGGACTATCGTCGTCCTCAACTCCGGAGGCGTCGTGGCGACCGCCGACTGGATAGGGCGCGTGCCGGCGCTGGTGCAGGCCTGGTATCCCGGGCAGGAAGGAGGCCGGGCGGTCGCTGAGGTCCTCCTCGGCCAGGTCAACCCGAGCGGCAAGCTCCCGATAACCTACGAGAAGCGCAGGGAGGATTCCCCCTCCTACGGGAATTATCCGGGCTCCGAGGGGAAGGTGAACTATGCCGAGGGCATCCTGGTGGGATACCGCTGGTTCGACACGAAGGGGATCGCTCCCCTCTTCCCGTTCGGCTACGGCCTCAGCTACACGACGTTCCATTACGGAAAGTTCCACGTTGACCCGACTGCGGACGGCCACTGGGCGGCCACGTTCGAGGTCACGAACAACGGGTCCGCAGACGGGGACGAGATCTCCGAGATCTACGTGAGCCCGCCGGTCTCCTCGAGGGCAGCCCGGCCCGTGCGCGAGCTCAGGGGCTTCAGCCGGGAGCACCTTGCCACGGACCAGACGATGACGGTCACGATCCAGCTTGACCGGCACGCGTTCTCCTACTTCGACGAGGCGAAGGGGGACTGGGTCGTCGAGCCCGGCTCCTATACGCTCGAGGTGGGCTCGTCGTCGCGCAACATCATCCTGTCAGCCGCGGTCGACGTCGATTAGCGCCACTCGTGCCTCGGGTACCGGCGCGACAGCTCGGGCTTTAGCTTCGGGTAGATCTCCCGCCAGAAGCTCGTCAGGTCGTCGGTCACCTGGAGAGGGCGCTGGTTCGGGGCCAGCACCTCTATCCTCACGGGAACGCGGCCCCGCCCGAGCGAGAAGCGGCCCGTGATCCCGTAGAGCTCCTGGATCCGGGCGCTCAGCACGGGCGGGCCGTCCTTGGAATACGTGAGGCGCGAGCGCCGGCCGTTGGCCATCGTGAGCCGCTCCGGGACGGCCTCGTCCATGGCCGCCAGCTGCTCGGACGTGAGCCAGTCCCTGAGGACCGGCATGACGTCCTTGCCCTTGACCCCCCGAGCGGACGTCTCGCCGTAGCACACCTGCTCGACAAGGGTGATCCGGTCCGACGGGCTCACCGGGCTCACCTCGAATTCCGGAAACCACTCCGCCAGGCGGTTCACGCGGGTGATCCACTGCTCGACCGACTCGTCCCAGGCGTCGATCGTGATCCGGCCCGCGACGACCTCGCGCGCAAGGATGGCCGCCGCCTCGTTGCCCGGAACGTCGTCCGACCCCGATTTGGACTCGAGGACAAGGTCCCTGAACCGGCGCTCCCGCCTGGCCACCACGCGCTTTGCCAGGCCGTCGTAGGCAACCTCGCGCTTGTCCTGCACCTCGCCGGGAAAGAGCTCCCCGAGCCAGGACTCCTCGACCGCGGTCGCGAGGTTGAGCAGGACGCTCACCTCGCCGGCGCGGCCGCCAACCTCGGTGATCTCGGCCGCCACGAGGAGCGGCGATTTTGCAATGGCGCTCTCCCTCGCGAGGGTCCCGCGCCGGCCGTGGATCAGCTCGCAGCGAAGCGTGCTGCCGTCGAGCCTCCTCGCCAGGTGGTCGGGAAAGCCGGCCAGGACGCACTTGCGCACCGCCACGCCATCGGCGCGCCGCTCCGAGGTTTCGAGGCCCTCCGCGGCGGCTATCGCGACAAACTGCTCGAAGAGCGGCCCGACCTGGCGGGCCGCCTGGGCGTGTATCCCGAGGCGGCGGCACGCATCCAGGGAATAGCCGCTGCGGTCGGCGAAGCGCCACGCTCTCATGAGCAGGAAGAAGTCGCTCTCGTGCTCCTCGCCCAGCACCTCCTCCCGAGCCTCGGCAACCTGGCGCGGCACGCCCCTCAGCAGGAAATTGCGCCCCTGGGTCAGGGCGGCCATCATGGCGACCGGCCGGACGCAGCCCCGCTCCTGGGCCGCGAGGAACATGCGGGCGTAGCGGGGGTGCACGGGAAAGCGCAGCATGCGCCGGCCCACCTCCGTTATGGCCCCTCCCGGGCCCGCCAGTGCGCCAAGGTCGCCAAGGAGGGCCTCGGCCCGCTCGACGCCGCGCGGGTCCGGCTTCTCGAACCAGCGGAAGCCCGCCACGTCGACGATGCCCGAGGCCTTGAGCGTCAGGACGACCTCGGAGAGGTCGAGGCGCTTCACCTCGGGAACCTCATGCGCGGCCCGCTTGCCGTGCTCGCGCTCGGTCCAGAGCCGCACGCACATCCCCGGGGCCGTCCGCCCCGCCCGGCCGGCGCGCTGGTCGGCGCTCGCCGCGGAGATCTTCTCAACCAGCAGGGTGTTGATCCCCCGCTCGGGGTCGAAGCGCGCGGCCCGGGCGAGCCCGCTGTCGATCACGGCCGTCACGCCGTCGATCGTGAGCGAGGTCTCGGCAACGTTGGTCGAGACGATTATCTTCCTGCCGTCGGCCCGCGCCACGGCGCGGTCCTGCGCCTCGGGCGGAAGCTCCCCGTGGAGGGGGAGCGCGGCGAAGCCCCTCAGGCCGCGCGCGCCCTGGACCGCCTGGATCGTCCGCCCGATCTCGTAGGCGCCCGGCATGAAGACCAGCATGTCCCCGCCGGTGGCGCCCGCAACCCTCTCGCATTCGCGGGCGGCGACGTCCCAGACAGGCTCCGCGTCGAAGTTCGCGCTCCGGGCGAGGTACTCGACGCGCACCGGGTGCGCGCGGCCCTGGGAGACGAGGACGTCGCACGGCGCCAGAAACTCCCTGAGGGCGCCCGACTCGAGCGTCGCCGACATGACCGCGAGCTTCAGGTCCGGGCGGACGGTGCGCTGGATCTCAAGGGCCCTTGCGAGCGAGATGTCGCCGTAGAGGTGGCGCTCGTGGAATTCGTCGAAGATGACGGCGCTCACCCCGCGCAGCTCTGGGTCGAACGTCATCTGCCTCAGGAGGATTCCCTCGGTCACGAATCGGATCCTCGTGCGCTCGCTGACGCGCGACTCGAGCCTGATCTGGTAGCCCACCAGGTCCCCGAGGTCCGTTCCCAATTCCTCGGCGACCCTGCGGGCCAGCATCCTCGCGGCCAGCCGCCTGGGCTGGAGGACAACGACCTGGCCGCGCTCGAGAAACCCGCCGCGCAGGAGCATCTGTGGAATCTGGGTCGATTTGCCCGAGCCGGTCGGCGCCTGCACGACGACCCTCCCGCAGCCGCCCAGTGAGGCGAGGATGTGGCCCTCGAGCTCGTAGACGGGCAGGTCGCTGTGGAGCGCTGGGGGCATGTGAATAACCGGTGAGTTAAGTTGCTCTCAAGTTATTCACAGCATCCGACTGTGAGGGGAATGTGGATAAGAAAAGCTTCACCAATTCGTAACCGCGCCGCAACATCACCGCGTTCCTTGATAGAACAGTCGCAGCGCGAAGGCCTGAAAAACCCTTCGAAAGCACGGCTGAGATAATCCCGGGCGACCGGGGAAAGGACGGTGGCA
>CAZNNO010000136.1:0-6901 GCA_964574435.1 uncultured Opitutaceae bacterium | reverse complement strand
CGGACCGGCCGGCCGTGCAGAAGGGCGACCCGTTCATGGAGAAGCTCCTGATCGAGGCGTGCCTCGAGATGATGGCCGTAGACGGACTGGTTGTCGGCATCCAGGACATGGGCGCGGCGGGTCTCACCTGCTCGACGTGCGAGACCGCGAGCCGCGGCGGGGCGGGCATTGAGATCGAGCTCGACCACGTGCCGCAGCGAGAGACCGGCATGAATTCCTACGAGATCATGCTCTCCGAGTCGCAGGAGCGGATGCTCGTCATCGTGCAGCGGGGTCGCGAGCGCGAGATCGAGGAGGTCTTTGAGAAGTGGGACCTCCACGCCGCGCATGTCGGCACGGTGACCGACACGGGCCGCATGGTGGTGCGCCAGCACGGCATCGTGGTCGCCGACATCCCCGCCTCGGCGCTCACGGACAACGCCCCCGTGTACCGGCGGGAGGCGAGGAGGCCAGCTTACCTTGACGCGACCTCGCGCTGGACCCCGGAGGGTGGAGGGCTCCCGGACCTTGACGCGGCCGGCGCCAGGGCGGCGCTCCCGGGGCTCCTCTCCCATCCAACGATCGCGTCGAAGAGGTGGATCTTCAGGCAGTACGACCACATGGTGCAGCATGGCACGGTCGTGGCGCCGGGAAGCGACGCCGGAGTGGTGCGCCTGCGGCTCGGAGCCGGTGAGAAATTCATCGCCATAAGCAACGATTGCAACGGGAGGTACTGCTACCTCAACCCGCGCCGGGGCGCCCAGATCGCGCTCGTGGAGAGCCTGCGAAACCTCGTCTGCACGGGAGCGACGCCGCTCGCGATGACCGACAACCTCAACTTCGGGAACCCCTACAAGCCCGAGAACTTCTACCAGCTGCGCGAGTGCGTGGAGGGTCTCGCCGAGGCATGCCGGTTCTTTGACGTGCCGGTCGTCGGGGGCAATGTCTCCCTCTACAATGAGTCCCCGGAGGGGGCGATCGACCCGACCCCCACGGTGTCGGTTGTGGGCTTCATCGAGAGCGAGGCCCATGTCACCCGCCAGTTCGCGCGGGAGGCGGGCGCCGCCGTGGTCCTCCTCGGCGGTGCCCCCACCGAGCTCGGGGGCAGCCAGTTCCTCGGCCTCGTCCACGGCAAGAAGACCGGCGACGCGCCGCAGGTGGACCTTCCGGCCGAGAAGCGGCTCCAGGACCTGCTCCTCGGGCAGATCAGGGCCGGACGAGTCCGCTCGGCGCACGACCTGAGCGAGGGCGGGCTCCTTGTCTGCGTGAGCGAGATGCTCTTCGGGCCCGCGAGGCTCGGCGCCGACCTCGACCTTACCGGCCTCGGGGCGCCTCGGCTTGACGCCCTCCTTTTCGGCGAGAGCCAGGGCCGCGTGGTGATTTCGGTCGGCGCGGCCGACGTGGGCGCTGTGAGCGAGGCGGCCAGGGTGTCAGGGGTTCCCGCGGAGCTGATCGGAGCCGTAACGGCCGGGGACACCCTCTCGGTGAGGACGGCGTCGGGGGCGCTCGAGTGGGCCGTCCCCGTGTTGCGAACGGGCTGGGAATCAAGCATAGAGAATGCGATGAAGCGCCCGGGAATCGGCTGACGCGCCATGAGCGATTTTGTCTCCCATGAATGCGGGGTCGCCCTTGTGCGGCTGCTCCGACCTCTCTCCTACTACCAGGAGAAGTACGGGACGCCGCTCTGGGGGTTCACGAAGCTGTTTCTCCTGATGGAGAAGCAGCACAACCGGGGCCAGGACGGCGCCGGCGTCGCCTGCGTGAAGCTCGACGTCGCCGCGGGGGAGCCGTTCATGTTCCGTGAGAGGAACGTGAAGTCCAACCCGCTTGACAGGATCTTCAAGGATCTCCTCGGGCAGTACAACGAGATGGTGACGTCGGGCGTGATCCACCCCGAATTCCCCGAGACGGTGAAAAAGAACTTCGACTTCGGCGGCGAGCTCTTCCTCGGGCACCTGCGCTACGGCACGAGCGGCGGCTACAACCTGAGCGCCTGCCACCCGTACTTCAGGCGAAGCCCCTGGTCGACGCGCAACCTGGCCCTCTGCGGCAACTTCAACCTCACGAACACGGCCGACCTGAACCAGTCCCTGATCGCGATCGGCCAGCATCCCGTGTTTGCCACCGACACGCAGGCGATCCTCGAGAAGATCGGCTTCTTCCTGGACGAGGAGCACGAGGACATCTACCGCTACCTGAGGACGCGCGACCTGGCCGGCGACGAGGTGTCGCGCAGGATAAGCGAGGACCTGGACCTGACCCGGGTCCTCTCCCGCGCCTCACAGAAGTGGGACGGCGGCTATGTCCTCTGCGGCCTCGTCGGCAACGGCGATGCGTTCGTCGCCCGCGACCCCTCCGGCATCCGCCCGTGCCACTGGTTCCAGAACGACGAGGTCGTGGCCTTCGCCTCCGAGAGGGCCCCGCTCATGACGGTGTTCGACCTCGCGGTGGGGGACGTGAAGGAGGTGGAGCCCGGGCACGCGGTCGTGATCAAGCGCCGCGGCACGATCTCGGCGCAGCCGTTCACCGCGCCCCTCAAGCGCGCCTCGTGCTCGTTTGAGCGCATCTATTTCTCGCGCGGCAACGACGTCGACATCTACCGGGAGCGCCAGGCGCTCGGCGGCAGGCTTGCCGACCAGGTCCTGAAGGCGATCGAACGCAACTGGGCCGACACGGTGTTCAGCTTCATCCCCAACACGGCCGAGGTCGCCTATTACGGGCTCATGTCGGCGCTTCGGACGGTGAGAAGGGGGGAGGTCAAGGAGGCCATCCTGAAGGCGGCCGGCGACGGGAGCCTCACCGAGCCCGTCCTGGACGAGCTCATCCTGAGAAACTGGCCACGTGGCGAAAAGGTCGTGAGCAAGGACATCAAGATCAGGACCTTCATCGGGCAGGAGTCCATGAGGAACCAGCTTGCGAGCCACGTGTACGACATTACGTACGGCTCCGTCCGGGCCGGCGTCGACATCCTGGTCTGCGTCGACGACTCGATCGTCAGGGGCACGACGCTCCGGCGCTCGATCCTGAGGATCCTCGCGCGCCTCAACCCGAGGAAGATCGTCATTGTCTCGACGGCCCCGCAGATCCGGTACCCCGACTGCTACGGCATCGACATGTCGGAGATCGGAAAGTTCGTCGCGTTCGAGGCGGTGGTCGACCTCCTGAAGGAGAGCGGGCGCGCGGAGCTCCTGCGGGATGTCTACGGCCTTTGCCGCGAGGAGGTCGAGAGGAAGGGGACCGTCAACCATGTGCGCAAGCTCTACGAGCCGTTCACCGCGGAGGAGATTTCGGCGCGGATCTCGAGGCTCGTGCGGCCGCCGAGGATCGAGTGGCAGGGGGAGATCGAGATCATCTTCCAGACGATCGAGAACCTGCACGCGGCGGTTCCCAACCACACGGGCGACTGGTACTTCTCGGGGCGCTATCCGACCGACGGGGGCTACCGGGTCGTGAACCAGGCGTACGTGAACTACTACGAGAAGAACGAGGGAAGGTCCTACTGACCCCGGGGCCATGTCGCTTTCCTATGAGTCCTCCGGGGTCAGGTATGGCCCCCTCGACGCGTTCAAGCGGGCCTGCCAGAAGGCGGCGCTGACGACGACCGACCTCCTGGCCGGGCACGGTTTCAAGGAACCCGCGACCGTGCGCGGCGAGAGCGCGTATTTGATCGAGGCTGGGGACCAGTTCCTGGCTCACGTGGAGGAGGGCCTGGGCACCAAGAACCTCGTTGCGGACGCCGTGCAGAGCGAGAGCGGCCACTGCCATTACCGCGCGATCGGCATCGACACGGTGGCCACGATCGCGAACGACCTGGTGACCTGCGGCGCGCTGCCGATCGCGGTCGCCATGCATGCCGCCGTGGGAAGCTCGGACTGGTTTGCCGACGAGAACCGGGCGCAGGAACTCGTGGCGGGTTTCGCGGAGGGCTGCCGCTCGGCCGGCGCCGTCTGGGGCGGCGGGGAGACGCCCGCGCTGCGCGGCCTGATCGAGCCGGGGGCGATCGTCCTCGCCGGATCGGCCATCGGCAGGATCTCGCCGAAATCGCTCCGCATCGTTGGCGACGTGCGCGACGGCGACGCCATCATCTTCCTGGCGTCGTCCGGAGTCCAGACGAACGGCCTCACGCTCTGCCGCAAGATTGCGGAGAGCCTGCCGGGGCGCTACTCGACGCGCATCGCGAGCGGCCTGACGCTCGGCGAGGCGCTCCTCGCGCCGTCGACGCTCTACGTCGCCTTCGTGAGCGAATGCCAGCGCCGCAACGTCCGCCTGAACTACGCGGCGCACGTGACCGGGCACGGCTGGCGCAAGCTGATGAGGCTCGAGGAGCCCTTTGTCTACGAGATCACGGCCCCGCGCCCGCACCCTGCGATCTTCAGCTTCCTGATGCAGGCGGGACCGGTCGCGCCGAGGGAGGCCTACGCCACCTTCAACATGGGAATCGGGTTTGCAGTCTATGTTGCGCCCGGTGCGGCGTCGGCTGCGCTCGAGGCTGCGCGGGTCTCGGGCTACGACGCCTGGGTCGCCGGGAAGGTGCGCCGCGACGGCGGCCGAAAGGCAGTTTCGATACCGTCACTTGGGCTCGAATTCGAGGGTGACACCCTGCAGGTGAGGTGAGGCCATCGGGTTAGGTTGTGACAGTCCAATGGCAAACAAGTGGCGGACCCGGAAATTCCGGGCGCCTTTGCGTTTTGGCGTTGCAAATGCTACGGATTAGAGGAGTCCGTGGGGCTGTTTGTACCCAGGGTAATCCATCGTCTCATCATGAAAAAGACCACTAAGACAGTAAAGACGCCCGCCCCGGCGACCAAGCTCACTGCGCCCGCCCCTGCGCTTAAATCCGCAGTTGCGCCCAAGATCAAGAAGCCAGCTGCCCCATTGCCGACCGCAACCGCGGCCCTGACCAAGCCGAAGGGCTCCCGAGTCACCATCACCGCCAAGGTCGACGTCGGCTTTGGCAACGCCCTCTTCATACGCGGCGAAGGCGCCGGGCTCAGCTGGAACAAGGGAACGCCCCTTGACTGTGCCTCAAGCGACACCTGGAGCATCGTCCTGCCGAGCGTCGAGAAGCCGCTCGCGTTCAAGCTTCTGAGGAATGACGAGGCCTGGAGCGCGGGCGACGACTACCACGCCGCGCCGGGCGACACGGTGACCGTCACCCCGGCCTTCTGACGGGAAGCGGGCTGCGGTCAGGATTCAGCTCGATCAGCCGCCGGCCAAGCTGGCGGGCGGACTCGTCGCGCTCCTCGGTGGAGTTCAGGCTGACCGCTTCGAAACGCATGTGGACACGGGAGAAGGGCTTAGGGAGGTGGAACCCGTCCCAGCTCGACAGCCTCCACGACGATTCGAAGTCCATTCCAAGGAGGACGACCCGGTTCCCGGTCCTGCGCGCGACGATGAGCGCCCCGGCCTTCATCTCGTAGGCCGGGCCCCTCGGGCCATCGGGCGTGATGCCGACGTCGAAGCCCGCTCGGAGCATCTCGAGGAGCGCGGTCGCCGCCTCGCGCCCGAGGCGGCTTGAGGAGCCGCGCACGGCGTGCATGCCCATCGCCGAGAAGAGCGCGGCAAGCCAGGCGCCGTCGCGGCTGGCGCTGATCAGGCTGTAGAGGCGGCTGCCCTTCCGGTAGCGGCGGAAGATCTCGGGGGTCATGAACAGGCGGTTGTGCCACAGGACAAAGATGGTGGGCTGGCTCTGGGACTCGATGACGCCAAGATCGGGCTCCGGCATGCTGATCCTGATCGTCCGGCCCCATAGCCGGATGACCGCCGCGACCGGCCATACGGCGACTCGCTGCCACAAGGGGATCGTGTGAACCGGTCTTTCGGGGGATGTATTCAGCCCCGCTCTTGTCTCGCAAATGACGCGTGCCTGTCGAGCCGCATTGACGGGCGCGGGATTTGCAGGCACGGAGACGAGGCATGCTTCCCGACTGCCCCCATCTGCCCGCGCCGAGGCCGGGACTCGACTGGCGGACGCTGAACGCGTTCGGTCCCGGCGACCGCGGCGAGCGCTTCTACCACGCGTGCCTCGAATACGGTCACGCGCTCTGGCAGCGAAAATTCGCGGCGAGGGCGATCCTTTGCCTCGACCGGGCGATGGGTGCGGACCTGAAGGGCGACGAGCCCGTCCTCGGGGAATGGCCCATGCCCTATGAGGCGATGGCCTGGCTCATGCGTCACGTGCCAAAGGGCGTTTTCATCGGCAATCCCCGTGTCCATTTCCAGCACTACGCCGACCGGATGAACGAGCCTCGAAAGGACCAGCGCCGATGGAGGGCCTGGGCCTGCTGGGCGCTCGCTAGAAAGGCGATGCCGGGCCTTCCGGGAGATCCCAGGCACGATGTCAGAGAGCCCGCGGTGAAGGAGATCGGCCTTCGCCTGCGCAGGCACGGGATGCCGGGCGAGGCGGCGCTCTGGAGCGATGTCCTCTCCCATCTCGGCCGCTGAGGGGATTTGGCGCGGTGGGCGAGACTCGAACTCGCGACCGACGATTTAGAAAACCGTTGCTCTGTCCAGCTGAGCTACCACCGCGGGGAATCCCCAAACACCGCTCCCGGTTAGATTTGTGGGCCTTGGTTGACAAGATAGATCCGGAGCCACGCGCGGGGCCACGGCAGCCACACCGTCCGGTCCGGTGAAGCGCGCAGAGAAAACCATTTCAGCGCAAACGGCCGGGCGGCCGAGGAATTACCTCTTGACCGAACCTAGAGTCCCCCGGAAAATGACCCTTCTTTCCCTTATGGGGTGGTAGCTCAGTTGGTTAGAGCGTCTGCCTGTCACGCAGAAGGTCGCGGGTTCGAGTCCCGTCCATCCCGCCATTTGTCAACATCGTGCCTAGAGCAGGCCGAGCCGGGTTTGACGTTCCTTGAGCAAGGACAAGTACCGTCCCTTCATGTCCGAAGAGAGGTAACTGGATTCAATTCGG
>CAZNNO010000135.1:0-6959 GCA_964574435.1 uncultured Opitutaceae bacterium | reverse complement strand
CATTTCTTCGCGTCCTTCGTCTATGACAACCACTGGGGCGCCTTCATCGTGCTCATGTCCGGCATGTGCGTTGGCCTCATCCTCAGGTACGCGCACGGCACGAGGGGGCGCGGGTTCTTTCAGGGTCCGGCGCTCACGGGTTTTGTCGCCCTCTGCCTGATGGGAGTGTCCGTCCCGCTGAGCGGCTCAAGGGCCTGCTCGCTGCTTCTTTCGATACTGGCGGTCATTGCGCTTGTCCGTGGCGTCCCGAGGATCTCCCTCGCCCTGCATTTCTCGGGCGTTTCCTCCGTCGGCGCCTTCGCCGGGATGGCGGCGGCCGCGCTCGCGGCCGGGGTCGGGATGTGGATGGTCGCGGGCGACGTCATCCACGCACGCGCGGAGAAGACCAGGGAGCAGATCGAGTCCATGTGGGCCCAGGGAGGAATCGGCTCGCGCAGCACCCTCTACCACGACACCTGGAGGATGGCGCGCGACCGGATCCTCTTCGGCTGGGGAATGGGGAGCTTCCCGACGGTGTTCAGCCTGTACAACACCCAGGAGCCGCGCAGCGACCGCATCCCGATCGTCTACCACGATGCCCACTCAGACTGGCTTCAATCGGCGTCCGAGATCGGGCTCCTCGGCACCGCGCTCGTGGGCGCCGCGGTGGCCCTGCCCCTGGCCGGCGTCCGCAGGCTGAGGGCGACGCCCATCCCGTATTTTTTGCTGACGGGCTGCGCCCTGGTCGCGGGCTACGCCTGGGTTGAGTTTCCATTCGGCAATGTGGCCGTCGTGCTCTCCTGGTGGGTGTCCTTCATGTGCGCGATCCAGTATGTCAGGCTGACCGGGCTGCAGGCGGACCGCACGGCCGGCGACTGACGCATGTTCTCGACGCTGATACTGACCCTTGACGAGGAGAAGGCCCTCCCGGCCTGCCTCGCCTCCCTTAAGGGATGCACGGACGTGGTCGTGCTCGATTCCGGGTCAACGGACGGAACACTCGCGCTGGCCGCGGCCTCGGGCGCGCGGGTCTACAGCCGCGCCTTCGACACGTTTGCCGGCCAGCGCAACCACGCCCAGCGCCACATCGAGTTCCGCAACCCCTGGGTGTTCCATCTCGACGCGGACGAGCGCATGACCCCCGAGTTGGCGGGCGCGTGCCGGGCGGCCGCTGGCAGGGCCGACCTCGACGGATTCCGGGTGGCGCCCAGGATGATGTTCGAGGGGCGCTGGATCCCCCATTGCACGGACTATCCCGCCTTCCAGGCCAGGTTTGTCCGGGCGCCGCAGTTTGAGTTTGTCCAGGTGGGGCACGGCCAGCGGGAGCACCCGTCCATGAGGATGGAGAACCTGCGCGAAGGCTATCTCCACGACCTCTCCGTCTACGGGCGGCAGGCGTGGCTTGAGAAGCACCGGAGGTACGCCCGGGCGGAGGCCGCTGCGCTGGCCGCCGCATCGGGTGACGGCTCCTGGCGCGGAATCCTCTCGGCGGACCCGCTGGCTCGTCGCCGCGCGCTCAAGCGGATCAGCTTTGCCGTACCCTTCCGGCCGACCCTGCGCTTCGTCTACCAGTACCTCCTGCGACGCGGTTTCCTCGACGGGGCCCAGGGTTTGCGGTACTGCATTCTCCTGACCCGCTATGAACGATTCATCTCCGAGGAAATTGCCAGGTCGAGGGTGTCACCCCCCGCAAGGGCGAGCTAGCGCCCCAGGCCGAGAAAACCCCTAGTGGCCATCAACGCACATCGCAAGACCGCCCTGGTCCTGTTCGCCTCCGACGTCGTTCTGGTGCTGGTGGTCTTCAACCTGGTCACCTACCTGAGGGGCGTCAGTTCAGAGCCAGTGGGATGGCCGCTCCTGGCGCCCGCCCTCGTGTTTGTCGTGTCGCTCCACCTGATAGACGGGTACGGTGCGAGCTCGGACATGATGAGCCTCGACTATGCGAGCCTCCACCTGATCGCCTGCCTTTCCGCCGCCCTTGCAACCCTGTTCCTGACCTTCGCCTTCATACCCGCCGGCTTCGAGCTGCAGTCCAGCCGCGCTGCGATCATCCTGAGCTTCGGGCTTCTCGGCACCGTGTCGCTGGCCTACCGGCGCCTTTACTACTCGCGGTCGAGGGTGCGGCGCGGCGAGCGCAAGATCGTCTTCGTGGGCGAGGCGGCCGACTTCGAGGTCTTCAGCGCCGAATGCGCCCGTATGGGAACGCGGTCGCCCCTGGTGCACGCGGACTCGGGAGAGGGCTACAGGACGTTTGAGTCGGTTCTGGAGTCGATAGCCGGGGAGAGGTTCGCCGTGGAGGCGATCGTGCTCAAGGAGTCGGGCAGGGCACTTCCCGCCGACATCCCGATGAAGCTCGTCCAGCTGTACTTTTCGGGCATCCCGACCTACACGCTCGAGATCTTCCACCAGGTGTACTGGCGGAAGATCCCGCTCTACAGGATCAACCCGATCTGGCTCCTGCAGGAGGGCTTCCAGATAGCGCGGGAGCCGGTGTTTGAGCGCATCAAGCGGATCACCGACGTCGGGTTCTCCGTCGTCGGCCTGCTCTTGTCGGTCCCCGTGGTCGCCGCGGCCGCCGTCGCCATCAAGCTGGAGGACGGGGGACCCGTCTTCTTTGCCCAGACGAGAGTGGGGCGCCACAAGGAGCACTTCAAGCTGATCAAGGTGAGGACGATGCGCGAATCCCCGGACCAGAGCGACCCGTACACGAGGCCCGGGGACTCGCGGATAACCCGGGTCGGCAAGGTGCTCAGGTCGATCCGGTTCGACGAGCTTCCCCAGCTGTGGAACGTGCTCCGGGGACAGATGAGCCTCATAGGTCCGCGCGCCGAGTGGGACCGCCTGGTCTCCCAGTACGAGAAGGAGATCCCGAGCTACCACTTCCGCCACCTCGTGAAGCCTGGCATAACCGGTTGGGCGCAGGTGAACTACCGCTACGGCGACGGCATCGAGGACACGCTCAGGAAGCTTGAGTACGACCTGTACTATATCCGGAATTTCTCGTTCATGCTCGACGCGTCAATAGTTCTGAAGACCGTCCATGTCATGCTCATGAAGAAGGGTCGCTGAGGGATGAGACGCCCCTATGATCTCGTGGCCATCGGAGGCGGCTCCGCGGGCTTCAACGCGGCCCGCGTCGCTGCTGCCCTTGGCAAGCGGGTCGCCGTCATCGAGGGCGCTCGCAGGCTCGGCGGACTCTGCATACTCAGGGGCTGCATGCCGTCGAAGACCCTGATCTACTCGGCGGAGGTGCTCCATCTGGCGCGAAGCGGCAGGGGGTTTGGCCTGAGGATTCCCGAGGCCTCGGCCGACATGCCCGCGATGCATGAGCGCAAGAGGCGCCTCATAGCCGAGTTCGCCCTCGACCGGGCGAGGCAGCTCGAGTCCGGCAGGTTCGACCTCATCCGCGGCCGGGCGCGCTTTGTCGACCCGCACACGGTGGAGGTGGCGGGCGGCGTTAGGGTGCGGGCGCGCCACTTCCTGGTCGCCACGGGCTCGAGGGTGAGCGTGCCACCCGTTGCCGGTCTCGCGCAGTCGCGGTTCTGGACCAGCGACGACGTGCTCGACCTCGACTTCAAGCCCCGGAGCGTCGTTGTCCTCGGTGGAGGCGTCGTCGCGTGCGAGCTTGCGCAGTTCCTGAACCGGATCGGCGCCAGGGTGTGCCTCATCCAGCGAAGCGCGAACCTGCTGAAAGAGCAGTCGGCGGAGGCGGCCCAGGTCGTGCGCCGGGCCTTCGAGGACGAGGGGATCGAGGTCCACACGGACACGCAGGTGCTCGGGATACGCAGGGGCCCCCGGGCGGCGTCGGTCAGGTTCAGGGAGGGGAACAAGGTCATGACCCGGTCGGCCGATCACCTCCTGAACGCCCTTGGCCGCGAGCCCGACACCACCGGCCTTGCGCTCGGGGCGGCGGGCGTGCGCACGGCGCCGAACGGCCGGATCATCACCAACCGCTGGCAGCAGACGAGCGCGCCGCACATCTACGCCGCGGGCGACTGCTGCGGTCCCCATGAGATCGTCCATGTCGCCATACAGCAGGCGGAGCTGGCCGCCCGGCACGCGGCAGGGCTCGGGGGCCTGAGGCCGGTCGACGACGCGATGCTGCTCGGAGTCGTGTTCACGGATCCCCAGCTAGCGGCCATAGGCTGGCGGGAACGGGACCTTTCGGCGAGGGGAACCCGCTACGTCGCAGCGAGCTACCCCTTCAACGACCACGGCAGGTCGATGCTCATGAACGCCAACTACGGCTACGTGAAGGTCGTCGCGGCGGATCCCGGCGGCAGGATCCTCGGGGCCGAGATCGTGGGCAGGGACGCGGGGGAGCTGATCCACTGCTTTTCGACCCCGCTGGCGATGGGCGCCACGGTCCACGACATGCTCCGGGCCCCGTGGTACCACCCCACCCTCTCCGAGATCGTCACCTATCCGCTGGAGACGATCGCCGACAGGCTCCGGCCTGCGGGGGGCCGAAGGGCTACGCGCTCCCTGCGGCACTGAGGCCCAGCAGGTCGGCCAGGAGGACCCGCCCCTCGTAGATCGCCTTGCCGACGATCACGCCCTCGAGGTTCGGGCTGCCCTTCGCCGCGGCCAGGAGGCGGATGACGTCCTCGCGCCGGCCTATCCCTCCGCTAGCGATCACGTTTGCTCGGACGGCGCCCAGCATCGCTCCCTGGGCCTCGAGGTTCGGCCCGGTCAGCATCCCGTCCGTGCCGACATCGGTGTGGATGATTGTCGCGACACCGAGGGCGTCCATCCGGCGCGCAAGCTCGAGCGCCGAGGCCTCCGTCGTGTCGACCCAGCCCTTGACCGCGACCTTTCCGTCCTTCGCGTCGATCCCGACCGCTATCCTTCCCCCGTAGGCGCCGACAAGCTCGCAGACGAAGGCCTCGCTTTCCGCTGCGCGGGTGCCGATGACCACGCGCGCGATTCCCATCGCCAGGGCGCGGTCGACCGAGCCGCGGGACCGCAGGCCCCCGCCCAGCTGCACGCTGAGGCCCAGCGCCACTATCCTCGCCACGGAATCGAGGTTTCGCGGCTCGCCCGCGAAGGCCCCGTCGAGGTCGACAACGTGGACCCAAGCCGCGCCCGAAGCCTTGAATTCCGCCGCCACCCTTGCCGGGTCCTCGGCATAGACCGTCTCCCTGTCGGCGCGGCCCTGCGTCAGGCGGACGCAGCGGCCGCCCTTGATGTCAATCGCGGGATAAATGGTCATGGGGAGCGGACGCTCCCACGTCCCGGCCCCGGCGCCAAGGCCTTTTTCCCCGTTGCGGTCCCGGGCAAACCGGGCGAGGCTGCCCGTTCATCCAGATCCAAAGATGGCGAAATATCCCCCCCCGGCATTTCTCACCGAACTCCTGCATGCGCGCTCTCCCTCCGGCTATGAGCGGGAGGCCCAGGCCGTGTTCGACCGCCACGTGAAGCCGGCCGCGGACGCCTACTCGGGCGACGCGCTTGGCAACCGGATCGCCACGCTCAATCCCTCCGGCGACCCGACCCTCATGATGGCCGGCCACCTGGACGAGCTCGGGCTCCTCATTACCTATGTCAACAAGGACGGGTTCATCTATTTCGACACGATCGGCGGCCAGGACAGGACCGTGATCTCGGGCAGGCGGGTCCTGATCCAGACGGCGAAGGGCATAGTGAAGGGCGTCACGGGAAAGCGGGCCATTCACCTCATGGATGAGGCCGACCGGAAGAAGGTGCCGGAGATCCACGAGATCTGGATCGATATCGGGGCGAAGTCGAAGGGGGAGGCGCTCGAGCGCATCGCGATCGGGGACGCCGCAACCTACGACCACGAGTTTGAGCTCATCCACGGCAGCATCGGGACGGCGAGGGCGTTCGACAACAAGGTCGGCGCCTACGTCGTCGGCGAGACACTGATCCGCCTCTCCAAGGCACCGAAGAGGCCGGCGGCCCGGGTCGTCGCCGTCGCCACGTCGCAGGAGGAGATCGGCACCCGCGGCGCCATAGGCTCCGGATACTCGGTCGATCCCCAGGTGGCCCTCGTCGTCGACGTCGGCCATGCGACGGACCACCCCGACTGCGACAACCGCAAGTACGGCGAGACCAAGCTCGGTGCCGGACCGATCCTATGCAGGGGCCCGAACACGAGCCCCAAGGTCTACGACGCCCTGGTCAGGGCCGCCAAGAAGCTCCGGATCCCCTACCAGGTCGAGAGCGACCCGCGGCCCACCGGAACCGACGCCCGCGCCATCCAGGTCGCGCGCGGGGGCGTGGCGACCGGGGTCGTCAGCATCCCGCTCCGCTACATGCACACGCCGAGCGAGGTCGTGGACCTGGAGGACGTCGAGCGCTGCGTGAAGCTCTTCGTCGAGTTCGCGAAGGGCATCGCCAAGGGCGACTACCGCCGCTGGTAGGCGGACGGACGCCTAGGCTGCGTTCTCGTTCGCGGCCGCCTTCGGCGCCCGCTTGATGGTCGGCCGGCGCTTTCCCGCCACCGCCGCCGAATCCACGATGACCTCGGTCACGTCATCGCGCTGCGGAAGGTCGTACATGATCTCCAGCATCACGCCCTCGAGGATCGCCCGGAGGGCGCGGGCGCCGGTCTTAAGCTCGATCGCCTTCAGGGCGACGGCCTTCACCGCGTCCGATGTGAAGCGCAGCCGGACGCCCTCCATCGCGAAAAGCTTGGAGTACTGCTTCACCATCGCGTTCTTCGTCTTCAGGAGGATCTTCTCCAGGTCCGCAACCTTGAGCTGGTCGAGCACGGTCACGACCGGCAGCCGGCCTATGAACTCGGGGATCATGCCAAAGCGGACCATGTCCTCGGGGGCGATGCTGCGCATCATCTCGTCGGGCGGGATATCCCTGTCCTCCGCGTTCAGGTGGAAGCCTATCGACCGGTGGCCGAGGCGCTTCTTGACTATCTGGTCGAGTCCCACGAACGCCCCGCCGCAGATGAAAAGGATGTTGGAGGTGTTGACCTGGATGTACTCCTGGTTCGGGTGCTTGCG
>CAZNNO010000134.1:0-7262 GCA_964574435.1 uncultured Opitutaceae bacterium | reverse complement strand
TTGGGGCGGTAACGGGGGCCCTGAAACGAAGGGCCTCCGTTTGGATTTGAACTATCTGATTTGGGCATCTGTGCTTCCGGGCGCAGCGAATTGCGGATTAGACGCTAGTATCCGGGCTGGACAAATGTAAACCCCTCCCGGCCTTTTTTACAATAATCTCGATATCTACACCCATGCGAGAAGTTCTTCAATTCCAGCCTATTTACCAGGAACGCGTCTGGGGCGGCCGCAGGCTTCAGACGCTCCTGGGCCGCGAGATCCCGCCCGGCCCGCCGATCGGGGAGAGCTGGGAGATCGTCGACCGACCCGAGGCCCAGTCCCGGATAAGAAAGGGGCGGTTCGGAGGTTCGACCCTTCGCGAGCTTATCGAGCACCATTCGGCCGAGGTCATGGGGCCCGCCTGGAAACCGTCGGCGACCTTCCCGCTGCTGGTGAAGTGGCTCGACTGCTCCGAAAGGCTCAGCCTGCAGGTCCATCCCCCCGCCTCGGTGGCGGCGTCCCTCGGGGGCGAGCCGAAGACCGAGAACTGGTATGTCGCGCACTCTGCGCCAGGCGCCTCGCTCTTCGTCGGGATGAAGCCCGGGATCACGCGCGCAAGGTTCGCCAAGGCCGTTGCCGACGGCACCGCCGAGGGCTGCGTCAACAAGGTCTCGGTGGCCGCCGGCGACTCGGTCCTCGTGCAGAGCGGCCAGGTCCACGCCATAGACGCGGGAAACCTGATCCTCGAGATCCAGCAGAACTCCGACACGACGTACCGCCTTTACGACTGGGGCCGCCTCGGGCTCGACGGGAAGCCGCGCAAGCTCCACGTGGAGGAGTCGCTCCGTTCGATCCTCTGGGACCAGGGCCCACCCGAGCTCGTGCGGGCGGCGCCGACCTCGGGCGTCATCGCCTCCTGCGACGAATTCTCCATCAGGCGGGTGGTCCTGGGGAAGGGCGAGGCGCTCCGGTTCGCCAAGGGCGAGCAACCGAGGCTGCTCAGTGTGGCTGCGGGCGAGCTGGCGCTTTCCGGCGCCGGAGCCGGCGCGAAACCGCTCTCCTTCGGCGAAAACGTCCTCCTGCCGTGGTCCGCAGAACTCGAGTTCGTCGCGCCGGGACCGGCGATCGTGCTCGTCACGGAGGGGTTCATTTGAGCGGAATGGCGAAGGCGGGCCTCATTCTGGGCGGCCTCTTCGCCCTGGCCGCGCTCGCATGGATGGCGTTCCTGCCGGCCGTGGTCGAGAGCGAGCTCCGGGCGGTCACCGGCTTCGACGTCCGGGTGCACGTCCTCGCGGCGAACCCGTTCACCGGCAGGGTGGTGGTCAGGGGCCTGGCCGCGAGGAACCCGCCGACGTACCCTGCGCCCGATTTTGTGCAGCTGCGCGAGCTCCAGGCCGACGTGAGCATCTTCTCGTGGGTTTTCACGGACCGCATCGTCGTCGACGATCTCTTTGTCGACGTCCCGAAGGTGGAGATCGTACGCAGGGCCGACGGGACCTCGAACCTGGGCGAGTTTGCCGCGGCGTTTTCCAGGCCGGCCGGGGCGCCGGGCGCGCCCGGCGCGGCGCAGGGCAAGCCGGCGAGGTACCTGATCCGGAAGCTCCGGATCCGCCTCGAGCAGCTCGTCATCGCCGACTACTCGGGCGGCCGGCACGATGAGGCCGCCTACAGGCTCAACATGGACCACACCTTCTCCGACGTGTCCGATCCCCGGCAGCTCCTCGTGCCCGACGTGGTCAGGAGCCTATACACATTCGGCCTCCGCCAGGACACCGCCAAGCTGCTTCCGGGCGACTTCGGCCGAGCCCTGGCCGAAGCCGTCGGGGGCGTGGCGCAGGTCGGCGGGAAGCTGAAGGACGCCGAAAAGAAGACCGGAGAATATTTGAAGGGACTCTTCGACAAACTTGAACAAACGGCGAAGCCGTAGTTGATTGACGGTCTTTGCCATGACCAGCTCCAAGACCGAACACCCGAAAGAACAGCCTTCGAAGGACAAGGCGGAGTCCGCCCCCAAGGCTTCCGCACAGGAAAGGGAGCCGGCTCCGGAGCCCGCCGACGAGCTCGCCACGGCGAAAAAGGAGGCGGCTGCGAACCACGACCGCTACCTGCGGGCCGTAGCGGACCTCGAGAATTTCCGGCGCCGGACGGTGCGGGAGAAGGAGGAGCTGCGGCTCTTCTCTGCGTCGCGCCTGCTCGAGGACCTCCTGCCGGCGCTCGACAACCTGAGCCTCGGCCTCGCCGCCGCAAAGCAGCCGAACGCCGACCTGAAGGCGCTGGCCGGCGGCGTCGAGCTCGTGCAGCAGCAGCTCAAGGGCGCCCTCGCCTCGCACGGCCTTAAGGAGATCAACCCCGCGGGCCAGGCGTTCGACCCCCACCAGCAGGAGGCGATCTCGCATGCGCCGAGCCAGGACGTCGAGGCCGAGCACGTGCTCACCGTCGTGCGGACGGGCTATGTCCTCAACGGGCGCCTGCTCCGACCCGCCTCGGTCATCGTTTCAAGCGGCAAGCCGGCTGAGGGGGCGCACTAGGACATGGCGAAGGAAGACTACTACGATCTTCTCGGCGTTTCCAAGGGCGCGAGCGAGGAGGAGCTGAAGAAGGCCTACCGCAAGAAGGCGGTCCAGTACCATCCCGACAAGAACCCCGGGAACAAGGAGTCCGAGGAGATGTTCAAGAAGGTCTCGGAGGCCTATGAGGCCCTAAAGGACCCGGATAAGAGGGCGGCCTATGACCGGTTTGGCCACGCGGCATTCCAGGGGCCGGGCGGCGGCGCCCGCGGCCCCGCGGGGGGATTTCACGATCCGTTCGACATCTTCCGCGAGGTCTTCGGCCAGGGCGGCGGCGGCGGCGGCATCTTTGACGAGATGTTCGGGGGCGGGGCCCGCGACGGCGGCCGCGACGGCGCGGACCTGCGCTACGACCTTGAGGTCACGCTCGAGGAGGCGGCGCGCGGCGTCGAGAAGGAGATCTCGTTCCGCAAGCTGGTCGGCTGCGAGCACTGCCACGGGTCCGGCGCGGAGCCAGGCTCGAAGCGGGTGACGTGCCCCACCTGCCGGGGCGCGGGGCAGGTGCGCCGCTCGGGCGGGATCATCGTGTTCACGCAGACGTGCCCGACCTGCGGCGGCGCGGGCGTCAAGATCGACAGGCCGTGCAGCGTCTGCCGCGGCGAGGGCCGCGTCGCGAAGAACACCAAGCTGAACGTGAAAATCCCGCCCGGGGTGGACTCCGGCTCCCGGCTCCGCTCGGTGGGTAACGGCGAGGCCGCGGCTGGCGCCGGGGGCTCGCCCGGCGACCTCTACCTCGTGCTGACGGTCAAGGAGCACGAGCTCTTCGAGCGCCAGGGCGACGACCTCTTCTGCGAGATCCCCATCAAATTCACCCTGGCGACCCTGGGAGGCACGATCGAGGCCCCGACGCTCTCGGGCAAGGCGAGCCTCAAGATCCCCGCGGGCACCCAGAGCGGCACCACGTTCCGGCTTCGCGACCGCGGGATGCCATCCCTGCGCGGCGGCCGCCATGGAGACCAGCTCATCCGAGTCCACGTCGAGGTGCCGGCGTCGCTCTCCTCGGAGCAGCGCAAGATCCTCGAGGAATTCGCCCGCGTAAGCGGCGACGCCCATGAGCCCACCTCCCGAAAGTTCTTCGAGAAGGCGAAGAAGTTCTTCTGACATGCCCGCCCCGGCGCCCCGAAGCCCCGTGCTCGTCTCCCTCCGGCGCGCCGTCGCGATCCGCAGGAAGGCCGCTCGGAGCGGCGCGACCTTTGTCCTGACGAACGGTGTCTTCGACCTCCTCCACCCGGGGCACGTGTCCTACCTCGAGAAGGCCCGGAGGCTGGCGGGCGGCAAGGGCATGCTCTTTGTGGCCATCAATTCCGACGCGAGCGCGAGGAGGCTGAAGGGCCCCAGGCGCCCGGTTCTGGACGAGGCGTCGCGCGCCTACACGCTGGGGCAACTCCGCTCGGTGGACGGGATCGTGATCTTCAGGGGCAAGAGGCTGGCGCGCGAGATAGCGGCCCTCCGGCCCGACATCTACTGCAAGGCGGGCGATTACACGCTCGCCAGTCTCGATTCTTCGGAGCGGGCGGCGCTCGAGGCCTCCGGTTCGAGGATCGTGTTCCTGCCTTTTCTGGAGGGCTTCAGCACGACGAGGCTCATCCGGCGCATCAAGGCAGCGGGCTCTCCCTGAAGCCGAGCCCAAGCCGCATGCGCATCGCCATCCTCGGATCGGGCCGGGGCTCCAACGCCGAGGCCATACTTCTTGCCCAGGCGGCGGGTCGGCTGGGCCGGGCCCGGGTTGAGGCAATATTCTCGGACGTGGCCGATGCGCCGATCCTCGAGCTCGGCCCGAGGTTCGGCATCCCGGCCCGACACGTTGATCCGGCGCCGTTCAGGACGAAGCTTGATGGCGAGGGCGAGGCGCGGTTCGTGGCCGCGGTCTCCGGGGCCCGGCCCGACCTGGTCGTCCTTGCGGGCTTCATGCGGGTGCTCAAGCCCGGGTTCCTGGGCGCATTTGCGGGCCGGATAATCAACCTTCACCCGAGCCTGCTTCCGCGCTTTCCTGGCCTGGACGCGATCGGCCAGGCGCTGCGCGCGGGCGCAAGGGTCACCGGCTGCACCGTGCACTATGTGACGGCCGACGTGGACGGGGGCCCGATCCTCGGCCAGAGCGAGGTGCGGATCGAGGAGGGTGACACCCACGACTCCCTCGCCGCGAAGGTGCACGCGGCCGAGCACGCCCTGCTTCCCTCGGTCATCGCGAGGCTGAGCGAGACGCGGGGCGCGTCTTGAGCGCCGTGGAGCTCTGGGAGATCAGGATGTGCGTCCCCGCGGACGCCGCCGAGGCCACGGAGCAGGCGCTCCTTGAGTCCGGGGCCGCGGGTTGGACGCTTCAAGAGGACGCCGTGGCCGGGAAGGCCTGGATCGTCGGGTATTTCGCAAGCGAGGCCGATGCCGTGGAACGCTGCTTGGAGTTGCGGGCGATCCTGCCGCGCGCGCCGGCGGGGGAGAGCCCGCCGCGCCGCCTGCCGGAAGCCGACTGGAAGAACAGCTACCGGGAGCACTTCAAGGCCTGGGCGTTTGGCAGGCTGCATTGGGTGCCCGTTTGGGAGCGGGGCGCGTTCAGGCTCCCTCCGGGGCACTCGGTCCTCTGGCTCGACCCCGGGATGGCGTTCGGCACCGGCAACCACGAGACGACGAGGCTCTGCATCGAGCGGCTGGTCAAGCTTGAGGCCGGGCTCGGCGGCGGCCCGGCAGCTGCGGCCCACCTGAGCGTCATCGATGCCGGCTGCGGCTCCGGTATCCTGGCCCTTTCGGCGCACCTCCTGGGGTTTCGGGGCGTCCGCGGCTTTGACCTCGATCCCGAGGCCGTCCGGGTCAGCGTTGAGAACGCGAGGATGAACGGCCTGTCCGCGGATGTCCGGTTTGCGGCCGCCGGCCTCGACGAGGGGCTGGCGGGCGAGCCTTCAGGTGCCGTCCTGGCCAATATCCAGGCCGACATCCTCATCCGGCATGCCGGGGCGCTCACGGCCGCGGTCGCGCCGGGCGGGCTCCTCGCGATGAGCGGGATCCTTGCATCAGAGGCCGGCGCTGTCAGGAGCGCGTTTGCGCCTTTAGCACCCGGATGGTCCGTCGAGTCGCGCGTCCTCGGCGAGTGGTGCGACCTGTGCCTGCGCCGTCCGGCACGCTAGGCCTCAGGAGAACAGCTCGGGGGTGGTCCGGGTGAGGAACTCCTCCATGTAGGCCGTCGTCGCCTTGCCCTCGATGAACAGGGGGTCGGCCATTATGGCCTTGTGAAGGGGGATCGTCGTCTTGATTCCGCGGATCAGGTACTCGCTGAGGGCCCTGTAGGCCCGCTCGAGGGCCTCCTTCCGGGTCGAGCCGAAGCAGATCAGCTTGCCGATCATCGAGTCGTAATACGGGGGGATCACATAGCCGCTGTAGACGTGGCTGTCGATCCGGACCCCGTGCCCGCCGGGTGCGTAGTAGAGGCCGATGGTGCCCGGCGAAGGTGCAAAGTTGCGGGCCGGGTCCTCGGCGTTGATCCGGCACTCGATCGCGTGCTTCTCAAAGGTGATGTCGCTCTGGTCGAACTCGAGCTTCTCCCCGTTGGCGATGTGGATCTGCTGCTTGATCAGGTCGATCCCGGTGACCTCCTCGGTGACCGGGTGCTCGACCTGGACCCGGGTGTTCATCTCTATGAAGTAGAAATTGCCCTTCGGGTCCACGAGGAACTCGATCGTCCCCGCGTTCTCGTACTCGGCCGCCTCGGCAGCCCGCACCGCAGCCTTTCCCATCTTCTTGCGCAGGTCCGGCGTCAGGAACGGCGAGGGGGCCTCCTCGATCAGCTTCTGGTGGCGCCGCTGGACGGAGCAATCCCTCTCGCCGAGGTGGATGACCTTGCCGTGGCTGTCGGCTAGGATCTGGAACTCGATGTGCCGCGGCCGCTCGATGTACTTCTCCAGGTAGACCCGCCCGTCGCCGAACGCCTTCTCGGCCTCATTGCGCGCAACGTGGAACTCCTTTGCGAACGATACGTCATTGTGGGCGATGCGCATACCGCGCCCCCCGCCGCCCGCCACCGCCTTGATGATGACCGGGTAGCCGATTGAACGCGCAATCTTGACGGCCTCCGCCTCGGAATCGACGGGGCCGTCGCTGCCTGGAACCGTGACGACGTGGGCCTTCCTGACCGTCTCCCTCGCCACCGACTTGTCCCCCATCAGCTTGATGGACTTGGACTTTGGACCGATGAACTTGATATTGCACGACTCGCACTGCTCGGCGAACTTGGCGTTCTCCGAGAGAAAGCCGTATCCGGGGTGGATCGCGTCCACATCCGCGATCTCGGCGGCGCTGATGATGCGGTCGGCCCTAAGGTAGCTGTCTGCGCTGCGGGGCCCCCCGATGCAGATGGCCTCGTCGGCCAGCTGGACGTGCAGGGACTGCACGTCGGCCTCGGAATAGACTGCGAGCGTCTTGATGCCCAGCTCCCGGCAGGCGCGTACGATTCGCAGGGCGATTTCGCCGCGGTTGGCGATAAGGATTTTTTGGATCATCGAGTCGGCAGTTAGACGGCGGATCCACCCCAGGGGTGCCCCCTGTTCGGAATCGGCCGTATTTTTGGCCTTGTTCAGCCCTGCCTCAGCTTGAATAGACGCTGGCCGTATTCAACCGGCTGGCCGTTCTCGACCAATATCTCGACAATGGTGCCCTTGGTCTCGGCCTGGATCTCGTTCATGATCTTCATCGCCTCGATGATGCAGACCAACGTGTTCTCCTCTATCT
>CAZNNO010000133.1:0-7310 GCA_964574435.1 uncultured Opitutaceae bacterium | reverse complement strand
CGGCGACGGGCAGGCTTTAGACTTTTTTTGAGACCACCTCCTGCAGGATGTGCTTATCCAGCGTCAAATCCGCGACCAGACGCTTGAGGCGTTGGTTCTCGTCGCGAAGCACCCGTAGCTCGTTCAGTTCACTGATCCCCATCGACCCGAGCGTCCGTTTCCACTGGTAAAACGTCGCGACACTGACCCCCAGCTGGCGGCACACTTCCACCACCTGCGTTCCCGCCTCCACCTGCTTCAGGGCATAGACCTTCTGCTCCTGGCTGTAGCGCTTTCCTTTCATGTCCCAATCCTTTCATGGTTGAGACCGCTTTCCGCCTTCTTTCTGATCTTTCGTGTCCAATTTTACCGGGTCAGGTCACCTGCGCCCGTCAGTTAGCGCCGTCAGTATGAACGACTGGAGCACGTCGTAGACCGGAGCCGCATTGGGGCTCGTCCGTTCGACTGGGCAGTCCGCAGCAAGCTGATCTATAATCCCTATATGCTTCGTATAGGCAGCCCACGGGACCAGACCTCCGAACGGCGTCAAGCTGTCGTTGGTCACGGAAAGTCGCACCCGTCCACCCGGTGTCGGAAATGCGAACTCTCCATCACCCAGCGGGTGAATGGCCTCCGTCTGGCTTCGGGTCTCCATGGCAGTCCTTTGCAGCATCTTCCGTACTCAGACCACCGCCTCAACTGCGGATTTTAGGTTTATCGTGGCCTTGCAAACGGCTTGTACCGGCATTTTCATCAACCCACCACCCCGCTTGGAAACGCCGATTCGAAGACGCCCAGCCCGCATGCGCGGCCTCGAATGGGCCGCGGCTTTCATTCTAATTTTCGGACTGATAGGGGTGGAGGCCGCCTATTTTCTCGAACCGGGCAGCCGGCTGCAGAGGGACGCGGCGCTTTATTGGTTAGGATGTTCCGCAACGGTTATCCTTTCGTCCTGGATCTACTCCTTTTCCACGCTTCTTGACCGCACATTCTGGCGCCTGCCGGATCGTGCCTGGTATCTGACCGCATTTCTCCTGCCCCCGGTCCTCATTCTGATCGACGGAGGGGGCACATACTTCACGCACGTTGACGCCGAGGGGCTCGAACAGCTTGCCGCAGGTATCAATCTGGTAAGGCACGACCCCAGTCTTGGCGTGTACAAGATGGCCTATTTCACCTACCCGGCGCGCCAGTACGTGTTGAATTGCCTGCCGAGTTACTTCTTTGGGGCGAGCCTGTGGACGCTGCGGCTCGGCAATTCACTGTTTTTCATCGGCTCCTATCTTTTCTTCCTCTCCGGGCTAGTTGCCTATCTGAGGCATAGACAGGTGTCCGCCGCCCTGTTCCTGGCGGGCTACTGCGGCATCATGATCGCTTTTGCCGAATACACCCTTCTCAACGCCCGAAAATTTGAGCAAACGACGATGCCCATCGGGGCGACCCTGTTCTTCCTTGGCGCCATGCTGCTCTTCTTGGTCGAGCGGACTCCGCTCCGATTTCTCTGGATGACCTGGGTGTTTGGCTTCTTCACCGAATGCTACACACCGGCGCTCGGAAGCTGGGTCCTGGCATTGGGGATCCTGCTCTATCTCATCGTGCGATCGAGGCACCGCATATTTACCGTGAGCATCGCCTATGGAATCGTTTCCCTCTGGGTGGCCTACCTTGTCGTTAAAAGTGGGGACAAGGCGTCCCTGGCCGGGAAATTCAGCATGGGGACCGATCATCTCACCCTCGGCGACCGCATCCTGCGCTACGCCCAGGGACTTCGGGCGCTGGCCGGATTCGATCACGCGCTCCTTCCGGCGCCGCTGGCCATCGCGGCCGTGGCTGGGCTCTATCTGAGCTGGCGCTACCGGGAGTTCCGCCTCCCGGTCATTTGCCTGTGGGCGCTCGCAGTGGCTTTCGCCAGCCTGACATTTGTCGGGTCCAATCTGGATTCCCCGGGGCGCGACCTGCATCGGGCGCTGATCATTCTGCCCCCGCTTGGGCTTGGTCTTGTTCTCGTCCTGGCACGCCATTTCGGTGAAGCCGAGGGCGCCAACTCAACGCTCCGGATCATCAAGTTCGCACTCAGTCTCTCGATGGCCTATATGGTCTATGCCGGTGCTTGCACGGTCTTCCTCGTGCGTACCTTCTATGGCCCCGAGACGATGGACGATTACGACGAGGTGTGCGACGAGTTCAACCGGTTGGTCCTGTCGCCGGAAACGGTTCGCCCGATGCGCATTTATTTCGTCCCGCCATTGGACGTCGATCTGGCACACTCAATCTGGTTCTTCGACCCGGACGGGGTTGTTTATCCGAATGCGCCTCCGCCCGGCGAGCGGATCCCAGGAACATACATTTTCTCGTATCGCATCAAGGACACGAAGGACCGTTTTGATAACGCGGTCGCCCCAAGCCATAGCCACCGTCCTTTTATTAAAGTGGAGCGTGAATGAGAACACTACCGTTGGCCTCCAAATTTGTCGGGTCCACAACGGGTGCTATGTTTCCCCTTTAGTCGGGATCATAAAAACAAAAGGCCCAGCAGATTAATACCGCTAATTGGGTTATTCCCGCCGTGCCCGCAAAGAGTTAGCCCGCCCCGTGCCCCTAACGGATCCCTGCTTAGCCATCATCTAATCTGCTTCGGGTTGAATATGGATGCTCGATGGGTCCGTATGCTATTTCGTCGTGGTCAATGAATTCAAGAGCTTCCAATCGTCGGGATTACATGTTGTATAGACCTGTTCCCAGACATCCTTGTACCTCCTGTAGTTCATCACAGCGATTTTCTGGTACCCAGAACCGCAATTTAAATTAAAGTCGGCGCCCTTAAAAACCAAGTCGGGAGCATACGTCACAAAGCTTCCCCGCCAATCGTGCTTCGCATTTAGCCAGTTGATGAGCTTGTCGCGCGCCCGAGGTGTCAACGTCTTCCATTCCTCTTTCTTGGCGCTGTAATTCCCCTTTTCGTCCTTATATCGGAGACATTGGATTTTCGCAGTAGGCGCAGCTGCGATTTCGACGGTGCGAGGTCCCCCGTAAATCCCACTGCAAGACGCTAATATCATCGCCGTCAGGAGTATTCCCAATCTATTCATGGTGCGAGTTTGCCGGCCTAATACCCAAACCAGGGACTTAATTCTGCCCACGCCTGTTGAATCTGCCGGTATTGCGTAATTGCACTGGTTATTTTGTCGTATTCCTTTTGCGAATAGCAACGGCAGCTGTTCGAAGTTATGTTGTAAGGCCCCGTCTTTCCAAGGTCCGATTTTAAGATTGCCAGTGCAAGTGCATCTTCATCCGGCGTTGTCTGAAAATCTTTCACGATCTTTCTAGTTGGATCCGCCGCCGGAGAATCCGGATAGACAGACCCGTCCCCCGGAGTTCCGACTCCTGGATCCACCCCAGCAGCGCAGGAACTGGCCATGGGCATTCCAGGGTTTAAGCCGAAAGATTGGCCATATGGCCCTGACGGCGTGTCAACGGAGACTCTCTCATGGAAACCGTATACGTGACTTGTATATTCGAGCCGTACGTCTAATCCCAGCGGATCGATATAGCGTATTGGTTCATTCTGGGCGTATTCGTATAGGTCGAGGCCCCCTGATTCTCCGATTGGGTCCCTTGATAGCCAGAAAGTCCTCTCAGCCAGAGTCGTTGATGCGGGGCTCAAACTTGAATGCTAATTCCGATCAATCGCTGTCAAGTATTCCGTCGCGTACCAATAAGCTGACCAGAAACTATCAATGTAATCAGGATGCCCATAGCAAGACCTCTCGCCGTAGCAATCCAACCTAGTATTTGATGGTCCGGCTCCAACGGAAGGCCGTATTTGCCGCCGTTAGAGCGGAGCAAGCAGGTCTTCGCGACTGACGCCCTTGGCAGCGGCTACGGAGCGCAGGATGGCGTTTAGGGTGCCAAGGCGCAGCGGCTTGTGGTCGGGGATCGGGAGGCGGTGATGCCCTGGCGCTTCGGTCTGGAGGATGATGTGGCTGCCCACCTGGTTCACCTGCTTGTAATCCCAGTATCAGCGCCGGCACAGAACGGCCGCCAGGTCCCGGCCGTAGAGGTCCCGCGGGATCTTCACGCAAGCATTTCGTCGCGCACCAAGTGCAGCCTCACCCGTTTAGGAGCGGGCCGGTCGAAGTAAAACGCCGTCACCGCCTCGCGCCCATGGGCGCGCAGCTCCGTCCACGTGTCGGCCTGCGTGAAGATGCTTTCGCCTAAAGCCTCGGCAACGAAACCTCCGTCGCCCTCCTGCGTAACCTCAAAAACAAGTTCGTCCATGGGCATCAAACTAGGGCATGGAGAGGTTCGCCGCAAGCGCCCAATCACGCGTTATGTTAACCGGGCGATCAGGTCCGAAGCGAGGACCCCCAAGCGACGGCCTGGCGGGCAGGCTCACAGCCTCCCCGAAGCCCGGTTCACATAACGTCGGATTGGACGAAGAGCGGCGGGTCACCGTCTATGCCTACTTTCCGGCCGCAAGCACATTCATTAGGTCACCTAGCGTCTTCGGTTTTCCCGGGACGACAAGTTTCCTGCGCTTGACTTCCAGTTCAAAGAATTGGTTGAGGTCAGCTATCTCGTCCTCAACCAAGTGACCAGCGACCGGCCTGAGCTCGGAATCAAAGCGATCCGTTGGTCTAAGGCGACCGGCCTCCAAGCCCATCGTGTCAGCCACCCTCTGCCAATAGGTAACAACGACGTCTTTTTGCAGCCCAGTCGGTTCGAAGTATTTCGAATAAAGTTCATCGAGGCTGAGCTTCTCTCGATCCGAGAAACGCGAGCGCTTCTTCTGCAACCGCTTCGATTCAAAACGCCAAGCGGCAATTGCGCACAACGCGACTCCAAAGATCGACGCAATGACAATTGTCGTTACCATGAGTTTGGATCGTTTGCGCACATAACGCTGCAGGTGCCCGACAGCCCCAATAAATAGCTTCCTGCACCGGCTGCGACGATGTTAGCAAACGGGTTTAGGCGGCGACCGATTTGCCGCAGGGCAATGCCAGAATACAATTTGGCTACGCTCAGCGCCGTTGTATATTCGCTAGATCCAAGCGCACCCGCATAAGCCAGCTTTGGTATGCTAACGGCAGGAGCCGAAAGGCCGAGCGCTCCCAATGCCCAACCCGCTCCGTTTGCCGTCATGCAATTTCTCCAGCATTGTCCGCAGGTTTTTCCGTGACATTTAAGCCCCAAAACATCAGTGAAGTTTATCGGATCATTTCGAACGTACGAATATAGGTTTGGTCCGTCAGGCCCTCGTTCCCCAATCGGGTCCATGGATAGCCACCTCGCCGCCTTCGAGTGCCGCGGTTAGATCTTTTCGTCCATAGATTTCTCGTCGCTTGGAGTCTTGCCGGCAAAGACAAAGAAGATTATGCTTCTAATCAAACCACCAAAACCGACAAGCAACATGCTGACTCCCAATCCTACAGTAAGCGTTATACTCATAGAAGCATTAGTTTTCCACATTCTAGGCCAATTTGACCGATCAAAGATATTTACCTGAGCAATCAGCGCATCCAGAAAAACCAGCACACCTATTCCGATTGCTCCAACTAGGAACTTCCAAAAAAAGGCGGTGAGTCCAAACTTTCGCGATCCATTGTCGCCTTGCCAATGATATAGACCCACGGCAGCGACGAATGCTGAAATGGGAAAGGCCCAAATTGATGCATCTGCAGGCGTTAGCCTACCAGCACCCCAAAGGCTAATCCATATGACCAATGTCATGCAAAATATGGCAACGGTGTTTGCGACAGTCTCAATCATCGAGATTGATCTCCATCCTTTAGGGGAAAACGTCGCACGTTCACGGCGAACCGGCCGACAGTATTGAGTAATCTACCTCCCCTTGGGGTGGATTGCAATGAAACCATGCAGCGGCTTCAGCGCCCGTGGCAAATCCCGTAAGAAAACTGCCAAGCAAGAACAGCCTACTTGTGGCAATTTCCGAGAATCCAACTAATGAGCGGCCGAATGTGGTAGCCCCGGTCGCTATCGCATTCTGGCCGGCGAGGTTGATTGCTCCCAATGCGCAACAAGTTACCTGTGCGCAACAATCCGGACGTTACCAAAACAAGTTCGTCCATGGGCATCAAACTAGGGCATGGAGAGGTTCGCCGCAAGTGCCCAATCACGCGTTATGTTAACCGGGCGGTCAGGCCCGGAGCGAGGCCCGCCCAAGCGACGGCCTGGCGGGCGGGCGCCAGCCCGCACGAAGCCGGGTTCGCATGACGCCGGATTGGACGCCGAGCTGCGGGTCGATCAAGCCAGCCGCCGCTGAGCAAACCACCTAGCCTAAGAAAAGTATCGCTCCAAGACCGATCAAAAAAAACACTGGCAAGACAATCGCTGCACGAAAAATGCCAACAATCGTCCGCCATCGCCGTAGGAACACCCATGCATTCATGATCATTACCACCAGCACCAACAACGGCGCGTACATTGCGCCAGCAAAAGGACCGTAGGATTTCGATGTGTGCGCCGTGGCACTAATCCAGATTTCCCCGCCGGCGCCGGCCACAAAGAGCAACGACGGCAGGAGCCAGCCAAACAAAAACGCTTTAAACCCTCGAATCGACGCTTCATCGATAGCGACCGCCGCAGCTGACTTCATTTCCGGGGGCATTTTCGTCAATTGGGCCAAGGGAAGAACGCGAGTGCTCCCTTTCGATACCAGTATCCATAATCGGACGGGTTGTATAGAGAGTCTGGGAGGTTCTGTAGACCAAGGTACAGTTGCTCGTCCGCCTTACGCTTTGCCTCACACTTTTTCCGTTCACAGGGATCTGGAAGCTGATCGCAATTTGAATTTGGAGTCCGCGGAGTGACGCCAGCTTGACCATACGCTAAATCATGCTGCATGAACAATTGATCCATTGGATCGATTGGCCCCTCGGGGCCGTTTTGGCCCCCGTGTTGACTCGGTCTCCACCCACCGCTGTAATCAGGACCTCCCCAATTGCCGTAATCTGGAATAAGAGAATCTTGATTCTGCTCAGGTGTCCGCCCCCGTATCGCAGGCGGAGCGATCAAACCTGACGGATCCCACAGATTAATCGGATCATTAAAGCAATATTGGTAAAGATTGATCCCTCCATTCTCTCCCATTGGATCTCTCGATAGCCATCTCCCCAGATTCGGATCATACGCCCTATATATGGTTAGGTTCAGCCCGGTCGCGGCGTGGTGATAATCCCCTGTAAATCCAAAATCCGCCGTCATGCTCCCAGCAATCTGAGTCGCCCGGCCATAGGGATCGTAATCGAATTGTTGTGCTACCAACCTAATTATAGGCACACTTTAGCGGGTAATTGGGTAACACTTTT
>CAZNNO010000132.1:0-7341 GCA_964574435.1 uncultured Opitutaceae bacterium | reverse complement strand
ATGCCGCCGTAGATGCAGTGGCCGAGGTGCTCGGAGAACTGCCCGTAGATGTTGCGGTTGATGACCGGCCCCGACTGGTCCAGGTGGACCGTGAGGAGCGTGTCGGGTTGCGTCGACGCGAGGGCAGGGGAGGCGAGCAGGGCGAGCATCGCTGCCCCGCGGACGAGGTTTGGGGTCATGGGCTCACTTAGATAGGCCGCTGCGGCACGGGAACGATTCTGGCGGTACTTTACCGTCACGTTGACCGGGCGCCGCTTCGGGGGGAAAGGCGCGCGTCAGAGCTCGATCATGGCCTTCACCACGCCCGTCTCGGGTCGCACCCAGGTCGGGAACGCGTCCGGGACGCCCGCGAGCGGGGCCCGGTGGGTTATCCACGGGGTCGTGTCAATGCGGCCCGCCTCGATGAGGCCGATGATCCTGGTGAAATCGGAGGGCAGGGCGTTTCGGCTTCCCATGAGCGTCAGCTCGCGCCTGTGGAAATTGGGGTCGCTGAACGCGACGTCGCCCTGGAAGAGTCCCACGAAGACCATCCTGCCGCCCGGCGCTGGAAAGTCGAAGGCGGCAGCCATCGACTTCGGGCTCCCGGTGGCGTCGAGGACCGCCGTCGGCAGGTCGCCCCCCGTCAGCCTCAGGAGCGCCTCAAGGGGGTCTTCAAGGGCCGCGTTCACGGCGTGGGCGACGCCGAGCTGGCGGCTGCAGAAGCCCAGGCGGTCTGCGTTGACGTCGAGGACGATGACCCTGGCCCCCGCCTCGACGGCGAACTGCACGACGGAGAGGCCTATGGGGCCCGCACCCACAACAAGCACGAATTCGCCGCGCTCGGGCCTCGCGCGTTCGACGGCGTGGCAGCCGATGCCGAGGGTCTCGACTAGGGCGAGCTGGTCAAAGGTGAGCCGGCTCGAGGGGTGGAGCTTGCGCGCCGGGACGACCAGGCGCTCGCACATGCCGCCGTCGCTGTGGACGCCCAGGACGCGCAGCTCGGCGCAGCAGTTGGGCTTCCCGCGCCTGCAGGCGACGCACCTCTGGCAGTTGACGTAGGGCTCCACGGAGCACCGGTCGCCCGGCCCCACGTTGGCGACTCCCACGCCGACCTCGAGAACCTCCACGCCCAGCTCGTGGCCCAGAACCCGCGGGTAGGTGAAGAACGGCTGCCTTCCCCCGAAGGCGTGGATGTCCGTCCCGCACACCCCCACCCGGTGCACCCGCACGAGGGCCTCTCCTGGCCCGGGCGCGGCAGGCGCGGGGGCATCCATGAGGGCCAGGTGCCCCGGCTTCTCAAGGCGGACGAGATTCATGGGCGCGACGGCTCCGCCGCGGGGGCGAGCCCGGCGGGGGTCCCTTCGGCATTTTGCATGGACAAGCCGAGGAACCCTGCGCTTTCTTGTCGGCACATGCAACAGCAGGAAAGCAAACTTGTCACGCCCGCCAGCCTGGCGGTCGATGCCGTCCTTGTCATCGTCTTTTTCTTCTACATGTACGGCGTGGCCTCCACGCATGTGCCCTCGAAGGACCACCGGATGATCCTCTTCTGGGGCGCGATGGGCTCGGCGTGCCTTACAGCCGTGTTCTGGCTCACGCTGCAGATGTTCCGCGTCGTGGTCCGCGCGCAGCGCGCTGGCGCGAAGGACCCGAACGGGGCCTGAGGTCAACCCGTGTCCCGCCTGAACGAGGCGACGAAGAATCCGTCGCCGTCATGCACGTGGGGCAGGAGCGGCAAGCCGGCAAGCTCCGGCCGGAAGCCCGGGACGGAGCCGAGGAATGCCCGCACGACCGACTCGTTCTCGCTCGTGCAGAGGGAGCACGTGGCGTAGACGAGGAGGCCGTCCCTGCGGACCAGCCGCGCGTTCTCCTGGAGGAGCCGCAGCTGAAGCGCGGCCGCCTTTAGGATTGCCTCGCGCGAGGTTACCCAGCGCAGGTGCGGCGCCCTGCGCCAGGTGCCCGAGCCCGAGCACGGAGCGTCGACAAGCACCCCGTCGTAGCCCCCGGAGGGGTCCTCGCCAGGGCCTACCGCTATCCGCTCGGCGATCCCCGAGCGCGCCGCGCGAAGCTCGAGCTCGTCCAGGGCGCTGCGCCTCGAGTCGCGGGCGCAGACCCGGCCGCCGGGCCCCAGCATGGCGGCAAGTTGGAGCGTCTTTCCCCCTGAGCCCGCGCAGGCGTCGAGCCAGCGGCCCCCGGTGGCGATGGCGACCGAGGCCAGGACGAGCTGCGAGCCCAGGTCCTGGATCTCGACCTTTCCCGAGGCGTACGCGTCCGTTTTTGCTACCTCGGCGCCGGTCGGCGCCTGCACGGCCCCTGCGAGCAGGGCGCTGCGGCGCCACTCCCATCCGAGGGCGTCGAACTCACGCAGGACGGCGCCGGGATCACTGCCCTGCAACCGCAGCCAAAGGGGCGCCCTAGTCAGGAGCACGTCTCGCAGAGGCGGGAGCAGCGCGCCGGGGCACTCTTCCCGGAGCCAGCCCGGGGAGAGCGACCCGGGGTCTGCGCCGAGCACGCGGCCCTTCTCGTCAGCGCCGGCCGGGCACTCGGGAAGGCCCCCGGCGACCTCACTGCGGAAGGCGCCGACCGCCGGAGAGTCCGCCGCCAGCCAGGCGATGCGCCTGACGGCCTCGGACGGGTCGGTGTCGAGAAGGGGCTCGACCCATGGCAGGTACCGCAGCGCCGTGTAGGTCATCTCCCGGTATAGCCTGCGGTCGCGCGAGCCGAGCCGGCGGTCCCCGCCGAGGAGCGCGTCGAGCCTAGCCGGCAGGCCAGGGTCCCTCCTCCAGTGGGAGCGCACCCGCCCGAGGATCTCAAGCAGGGTTCGCTGCTGGCTGCCGGCGCGGCTCACGACTGGTTTGGCGCTGAAGGGCTCGGCCGCGACTAGAAGCGGATCAGGTCGATGCTCGCCTCCAGGCCGAAATGACCCTGCCCGTTGTTTGGACCCTGCGAGAACGCCACCATGTACTCGACGTTCCACGTGTTCGAAATCCTCTGGCTGAACCCGTAGTACTGGTCGACGAAGATGTGGTCGCGCTCGTCGTAGTCGCCGCGGGCGAACACGGAGTACACCTCGTTCAGCCGAACGCGGACCTCGAGGTGGTAGGTGTCGAGGCCGACGATGGGATTGTAGCCGAGTCCCGGCACGTAGTAGGTCCCGTAGTTGTCGGACAGGTAGCCGACCCCGAAGCGGGCCATCCAGATCTCGCCCTCGTGGACCGTGATGTCCGTGTCGATCGCCCGCTGCGCAAAGCTGGTCGCCGAGACCGCGTCCTCAACCCTCAGCTCAAGCCAGTGCGTGGGAGTGCCCACGAGCTCCGCATGGAGATCGGAGAAGTCGGTCTGGCCGGGCGCCCGCTGGAATCGGAAGTCCTCGTCAATGTTGAGCGTCAGGAGGTCCCTCGACCCGTAGGTCTTGTCCCGGGTCTGGAGTGTGTTGTTTAGGCCGACGCGCACCACGTTCGTCGCCTGCAGCTGGTCGATCGCCCTCATGTCGCCGAGGTCGATCACCGGCAGGTAGGTGCTAAACGTGCTCCGGTCGATCGGGGGGATCCAGCCCGCGGACCTGTCCGCGTCCGGGATGTACCGGTAGCTGATCGTGGGCGTCATCAGGTGGCGCAGGCCGTCGATTTCCCAGAGCTTGTTGTCGTAGTCGAAGACCGCGCTCGTCTTTAGGTCCGCGTCGAAGCCCAGTTCCCCCAGCGCCCGGCCGGCGCCGCCCGGATCCTGCGCTCCCACGGTGTCCCAGTACTCCGTGAAGCGCCCGCCGGCCACGGGCGTGAAGTCGACGATCCCCTTGTAGGAGAACGGGCGCGCGAGGCCGAGGAAGGAGTCGAAGCGGTCGCTCGCCAGGTAGGCGCCGCCGAGCGGCGGATCCTCCTCGAGGCGGACGAGCCCCGAGTCGAAGCGCACGTAGATGCCGCCGCCGAGGGGTGTCGGCACGAGGTCGAACCTCACCTCCGGAAGCCTCTGCTGGACGGGATAGAACGAGTCGGGCTGGAAGCGCGTGAATACCGAGCCCAGGAAGTCGGAACCCGTATACACTGCCTCTAGGTAATTGTCCGGCTCCTGGACGGGGATGAAGTCCTTCGAGTGGAAGTCGCGGATGACCTCGGAATCGGTCGACCAGTTGATGTCGCCCGAGAGGGTCAGGTCCGGGGTGATGGACTGCTCGTGCACCCATTCCGCGAAGGCGCGGTTGGGCGGCACCGGATCGCCGAGAATGTCCGTCAGCCGCTTGCCGTAGTCATAGATGTAGCCGGACTTGAGGTAGCCGACGGCGTTGTCGTCTCCGCTCGTGATGTCGTAGCTGGCGGCCGGTCCGAGCATCAGGCCGCGGTACGTGTAGAGGCCAAGCTCGGGGCCGGCGCTGAAGCCGGTCGCCAGGGGCGCGAGCGCCGATACGTCGACCCAGGCCCCGAGCGAGCTGCGGTAGCCGACCGCCGCGGTGTAGTCCTCGATGCCCGAGGCGCGGGTGAGGTCCTGGCCGAGGCGCGAGAGGGGCAGCGGGCGGTAGTTGCCTATCCCCAGGTCGGCGCTGGCGAGGCGAAGGTAGTGGCCCGGGGACCAGGTCAGGGTCTTCGCATGGATCGTGGGCTGCCACGACCCGGGCTCGCGATAGGACACGGTTGCGTCGTGGACCACGACCTCGTTCCTGTCCCCCTCCGCAGTCAGCCCCTCGATATAGTAGGGAAACCTGCCGATGCGCAGGTTCGCGGCGGTGAACCGGCCCGAGATGCGGCTGATGGTCACCCTGTCGGCGAGGAGCCGGTCGCCGATCCGGTCCAGGACCACGTGGCCGCTCGCGACGGCGACCTGCGTCCTCTGGTTGTAGCGGATCTCATCCGCGGTAAGAAGGAAGTCGTTCCCGGCAAGCCGCGCGTTGGGCTTCGCGAAGAGATCGCCAGAGGCCTCGTCGACCGTGATGGGGCCGTCGCATGAGAGGTCCGAGGGGGCGTCGGCGCGGGCCGCAGGGGCGTCGGCCCGGAGGGCCTGGGATAGCGCTCCGGAGAGGGCGATGAGGAGGGCGAGACGGCGCATTGCTCGGCCAGAGCAAATGCGCCGGGGCCCGAGCAAGCAAGCCTCTCAGCCCGCGAAGTGGGGCGCCTATTTTCAGCGGCCGCGCACTTTTGGCTTTTTAGTCGGCCCGGCGCTCTCCATCGTGTCGGGCCGCCATGCCAAGAAAACGATCCACCCGCATGTCCAAGGCTATGCGCGACATGGCCCCGCTGAGGTCCGAGGTGCGGGGGCTCGGCGCCGCGCTCGGCCGGGTGATCACCCAGATCGAGGGCAGGGAGACATTCGACACGGTCGAGCAGCTTCGCAGGCTTGCCAAGGCGCGCCGCGCGGGCGAGGCCGGGGCCGACCGGCTGCTTGAAAGGGCCGTCGCCCAGTTGGAGCCCGAGTCGGCCTTCAACCAGGCGATGGCCTTCACGCTCTACTTCGAGCTGGTGAACCTGGCCGAGGAGAACTTCCGGATCACGCTGCTGAGGCGCCGGCGCGTCGCGCACGCCCTCGGCACCGACGACGGGAGGCCGATCCGGGAGTCGATTGACGCGGCGGTTAGGGAGCTCAAGGCGGCCGGCGTCGAGGCCCCCGAGATGCAGGGCCTCGTTGACAAGCTCGGGATCGAGCTCGTGCTCACGGCGCACCCGACCGAGACCAAGCGCAGGACGCTCCTCGCCAAGCTCCGGCGGCTCTCGCGGATCCTCCGGGCCCGGGGCCAGCCGGAGTCGACCCCCGACACCGCTGTCCTCGATGCGGAGACCGTGGAGAGCGAGATCGCGGCGCTCTGGCTGACGGACCGCAGCCGCAGCGTGCGCCCCGAGGTGAAGGACGAGGCCCGCACCGGCCTCTGGTATTTCGACCGGACGCTCATTGAGACGATGCCCCGGCTCCAGCGCGACATGGTGGGGGCCCTCAAGCGCCACTACCCGGGCGTGCGGCCTCCGGCCCGCTGGCTGACGTTCGGGTCGTGGATAGGCGGCGACCGCGACGGCAATCCCGAGGTCACGACGTCGGTCACCGCCGACGTGCTGCTTCTGAACCGGCGACTGGCGCTCGAGAAGCTCCGCGTCTCGGCGGGCGAGCTGAGCTGGATGCTGACTGTGAGCGACCGGCGCGATTCGGTCGTCCCCGCGCTCAAGCGCACCCTGCGCGAGGATCTCCATCTTTCCAAGCACCTCGAGAAGCTCGAGAAAAGGTATCCGCACGAACCCTACCGACTGCTCCTGGGGGTGCTGCAGGAGCGCCTGCAGCAGGCCAGGGACGAGCTGTTTGACGGCCGCATGCTCCTCGGCGGGGCCGTGGTCGGCTCCTGCCTGTCCCGCGAGACCGTGTCGGCGACGCTGGACACGATACGCGCCGGCCTGCAGGCGGGCAGGGCGGGGATGCTCGTGGGCGGCGACCTGGCGGCGATCGAGACCCAGTTCGAGGTGTTTGGCCTCCACACGGCGCGCCTGGACCTGCGCCAGCACTCCTCGCTCCACGAGGCCGCCGTAGCCGAGCTCCTCGGGCGCCCGGATTATCCGGCTCTGGACGAGGAGGGGAAGCGCGCGGTGCTCCTGGCGGCGCTTGCCGCCTCGGGCAGGCTTGGGCAGGAGGCGCTTGCGCGCCTCTCGGAGCCCACGCGCAACATAATCGACCCCCTCGTCCTCGCGGCCGAGGCGCGTTCGGTCATCGGCGCGCAGGCGCTCGGCATCTACATCATAAGCATGACGGACGGGCTGTCGGACATCCTAGAGGTCGAGCTGCTCCAGAGGCTCGCGGGCTCGTCCCTGCCGGTAGCGCCGCTCTTTGAGACCCTCGACGACCTGATTCGGGCCCCGGACGTGCTAGCCGAGCTCTTCGGCCTGCCCGGGCGCAAGCCCGCGCACCAGCACGTCATGCTGGGCTACTCGGACAGCAACAAGGACTGCGGCTACATCACGGCAAATTGGGCCCTCTTCAAGGCCCAGGAGACGATCTCCCGCGTATGCCGGGATTCAGGCGTGGAGCTGACGCTCTTCCACGGGCGGGGCGGGAGCATTGCGCGCGGCGGGGGTCCCGCGGCCAAGGCCATCCTCGCGCAGCCCGCGGGGCTTCACGACGGGAAGATCCGGGTGACCGAGCAGGGGGAGGTGCTCTCGACGCGCTACCACGACCCCGACCTGGCCCACAGGATACTCGAGCAGATGACCTACGGGGTCCTTCTCGGCATCCACGCCGCCGAGAGGCAGGCCACGGCGCCCCAGGAATGGCGCGATCTCATGGAGGAAATGAGCCGCGCCGGATTCGAGGCGTACAAGGCGCTGGTCCACGACGATCCCGATTTCCTGGTCTTCTGGAGGCAGGCGACCCCGATCGACGAGATCAGCAACCTGAAGC
>CAZNNO010000131.1:0-7397 GCA_964574435.1 uncultured Opitutaceae bacterium | reverse complement strand
GCATGTTGCCCGAGATGAAGACGACCGAGCCGTACTCGCCGAGCGCCCGCGCGAAGGCCAGCGCGAACCCCGTCAGGAGGGTCGGCATCAGCTGCGGCAGCAGGATCCGGACGATCGTCTGGAGGCGGTTCGCTCCCAGCGTCGAGGCCGCCTCCTCGATCTCGGGCTCGAGCTCCTGGAGCACCGGCTGGACGGTCCTGACGACGAACGGCAGCCCGATGAACGTGAGGGCGACGAAGACCCCCGTCCATGTGAACGCCACCCGGATGCCAAGGGGCTCGAGCCAGCGCCCCACCCAGCCGTTCGTCGAATAGAGGGTCGTCAGCGCGATCCCGGCCACGGCCGTCGGCAGCGCGAACGGCAGGTCGACGAGCGCGTCCACGATGCGCTTGCCCGGAAACGAGTAGCGCACCAGCACCCAGGCCACCACGAGCCCGAACACCATGTTCACGAGGCCCGCCGCAAGCGAGGCGCCGAAGCTCAGCCTGTAGGCGGCAAGCACCCGGGGCGACGCCACCGCGGACATGAAGTCGTGCCAGCCCATGCCGGCCGTCTTCAGGAACGCCGCCGACAGCGGGACGAGGACGATCAGCCCGAGGTAGGCCAGCGTGAATCCGAGGGACAGCCCGAAGCCGGGGAGGACCGTGCGCGAGCTGCGGGCGCTGGTCACCGTGTGGGGCGTGCGGTCCATGGGGTGCCGGTCAGAGGTGCTGGCCGTAGGCCTGGAAGGCCCGGTAGCGCAGCAGGAAGCGCTCGAGGAGCGTGACCGCCGCGTGCTGGTAGGCCTCGTCCGACCAGCTCGCCGGAATGCGCAGCGTCAGCTCGAAGGGCTGCAGCGGCAGGTCGTCCGCGATGCAGAGCGGGCCGTCGGCGGCCGCGCCGCCGGCCAGCGCCTCGAAGCGCACGGGGAAGGAGCGCGTCTCCTCCGAGGTGATCAGCTCGAGGTCCGGCGTCAGCGCTTCGGAGAAGGCCCCGCGCACGCGCAGGGCGATCAGCTCGTCGTCGCGCGGGCCCGTCTCGACGCGGACAAACCCGTGGTAGACGCGCTGGCGGGCGTCCCGTTCCAGGAGCTCGATCTCGGGCGGCGCCCCGCGGCCCCAGCGGGCTGTCGCGAGCGAGCGGCCGGCCGCCCCGGAGAAGAGGCCCGCGACGTCGACAAGCGGGAAGAAGGAGAGGTTGAGCGCGTGGCCGGCCTCGCTGCTGGAGGCGAGCCGGGTGGCCAGCGCCAGGAGCGCGCGGGAGGCGCGCAGGTCACGGTGGTCAAACCCCGCAAGGAACGAGAGGCGCCAGGACTCGTCGCACGCGTGCGGCCCGAAGAACACAAACCGCGGGAGGTAGGTCGGCTTGCCGCCGGCGAGGAAGGGCCCGACGGGTGACGCGAAGACGTACGGCGACGTCTGGGAGAGCGCGTAGAGCGCGCTGAGGTCCGAGCGCAGCGAGTCGGCGGGCGCGCCGCCGAGGGAAGCGCGGGACGCCGTGTCGCCTCGAAAGTGGGTGCTCATGGCTTCGGAGGTTATGATCGTTGTGGGGAATGCGGCCGGGCCCCCGGGGGGCCGGCCGCACCGCGGGTTCATTTCTGGTAGATTGTGTCGAATATGCCGCCGTCGGCAAAGTGGGTCTGCTGGGCCGCGGTCCAGCCGCCGAACACGGCGTCGATGGTGAAGAGCTCGAGCTTGGGGAAGACGCCCGCGTACTTCGCCGCGACCCCGGGGTTGCGCGGGCGGTAGTAGTTGCGCCCCGCGATGTCCTGCCCCTCGTCGGAATAGAGGTACTCGAGATAGGCCCTGGCGACCTCGGTTGTGCCCTTGCGGGCGGCGACCTTCTCGACGACGGCGACCGGCGGCTCCGCCAGGATGCTCGAGGACGGGACGACCGTCTCGAACTTCCCGGCGCCGAATTCCCTCTGGGCGAGGAAGGCCTCGTTCTCCCAGGCGAGGAGCACGTCGCCTATCCCCTTCTGGGCGAAGGTGATAGTCGAGCCGCGCGCGCCCGAGTCGAGCACCGGCACGTTCCTGTAGAGCGCCGTGACGAATTCGCGCGCCTTGTCCCTGCTGCCGTACCTGCGCTCGGCGTAGCCCCAGGCCGCGAGGTAGGCCCAGCGCGCGCCCCCGGAGGTCTTTGGATTGGCGGTTATGACGGAGACGTCGGGGCGGACGACGTCATCCCAGTCCTTGATGTGCTTCGGATTGCCCGCGCGCACGAGAAGGACGATCGTGCTCGTGTACGGCGTCGAGTTCTGCGGCAGCTTGGACTGCCAGTCCGCCGGCAGGAGGTCCCCGTGCGCGTGCAGGCTGTTGATGTCCGCCGCGAGGGCGAGCGTCACCACGTCGGCCTCGAGCCCGTCGATCACGGAGCGCGCCTGCGCCCCGGAGCCGCCGTGGGACTGCTTGATGACGACGTCATCGCCGGTCTTGGCCTTCCAGTATCTGGTGAAGGCCGCGTTGTAGTCGACGTAGAGCTCGCGGGTCGGGTCGTACGAGACGTTGAGGAGCTCGATCGTCCTGGCCGAGGCGGCGAACGACGAGAGGAACGCGGACAGGGCCAGCGTCGCTGACAGCATCCGCGCCGGGCGGATTCTTGAAGTGTGGATCATGGTCGATTTGGATTCCTGGCGCCGTTCGCCATCCCGCTGCCGGGTCGGCCGGTAAGACGGCTTCCTGAGGTGTTGGTGGGATTCTCCGGCTTGTCCGGTCGGCGAAAGGCGGGGGGGATCGCTCGTCTGCGGCCGCTCACCGGGGTGCGCGCTCCTGGCGTTCGGAGGCCAGGCGCGTCTTCTCGGTGCGCTCGATCTGGGTGACGCGGCCGTCGTGGACGACGAGCTGCACGACGCCGTAGCGCAGGTCCCGGACCTGCGCGCGCACGAGGGCGAGCCACTCGGGCTCGGCGGTCGCCTGCGCGGATTTCTCGGTTGATTCGGTGGCCATGGGGGGATGCGACCTGGGTCCTAGATGGAGTATTCGCCGAGGATGTGGTGCAGGACGCCCTCGGCGGGCGAGGTCTTGATGCGCCTGGGGACGCGGCCGCGGCGGGCAAGCCGCTCCCGGGCTATGCGGGCGGGCAGGCGCGCCTGTCCCTCCCCGGCGGCCGGCTGCAGGGAGAACGGAAGCGACACGCTGTCGCGGCGCATCTTTCGGAGCGTGATCTCGACGACGTCCGCCAGCGTGTAGCGGTCGAGGATGTCGGCGATCGCGTTTCGCACGTCGAGCATGAGCATCCTGAGGCCGCAGTGGGCCTCGTCCGGGCAGGTGCACGGCTCGTAGGCCGTCTGGGACACGCAGCGGATGGGCGCAAGCGGGCCGTCAATCAGCCGCACAACCTCGCCGATGAAAATCTTGTTGGCAGGCCTCGCCAGCCGGTAGCCCCCGAATTTTCCGCGCTCGCTCTCGACGATGCCGGCCTCCTTCAGGGCCTGCAGGATCTGCTCAAGAAACTTTACAGGCAGCTGCTCGCTCTCCGCCAGTTCCGAGACCTGCACCAGCCTGCGCTTCATCTCGACGGCGATCCCAAGGTTGATGAGGGAGCGGAGCGCATACTCGCCTTTCTTGGACAGTTTCATGGAGTCAAGTTTTCAATCTACATTAATTAAGTATGGTTTAACACAAGTCCTTTCTCCCCTGCGCGTCATAAAACGTCGGCTTCCCCTCAGCCGGAGATCCGCTAAGCCCTTAAGGGCCTGATATTTCGTAAACTTCAGCCAGCGCCGTTCCGGTGCCCTGACCTGTGCCGGACAGGATGGCGGTGTAGGATCCCGGGGGCAAAGTCACCACGATAGCCGAGTCCGCGGAGCCCGCTGCTAGGGCGAACGCCCCGACGGCGCTCATGTCCGCGGCCGTCGCGGGCCGGTAGGTTGCCGCGACCGTGGATGTCCCGGAAACGGGAGCACTGCCCCAGCCCGTGTTGCTCACGATGGTCGAACCGCCCGAGTCATCCAGGGTGATCGTCGGCTGGGCCAGGGTCCCGGTCAGCCCGAAGCCGCCGAGCGCCGGGCCGATCCCCCTGATCAGGAGCGTGGCGGACTCGCTTCCCTCCACCACGAAGCCCGAGATCGCGACGCCCGAGCCCGTTCCCACGAAGCAGCGTGACGAGATGTTCGTGAGGACCTCGGGGCTCGACGTGTCGAGCTCGTAGACCTCGGAGAGGGCCACCCCGGCCGTGTTTGCGGCCCCGGCGACCTCGACCGTGTAGTTGCCGGTCGGCAGCCTGAGCACCATCGCCGAGTCGCTTGAGCCGGCCGGCAGCGCAAACGCCCCGGTTGCCGCCATGTCCGCGGCGGTCGCCTGGCGGTAGGTCGCGGACACGGCGGAGGTGCCGGCCACCGGCGCGTTTCCCCAGCCGCTGTCGCTGGCGATCAGCGTCGACGAGGAGTCGTAGACCGACAGGACCGGGCTCGCGAGCACGCCGGTCACGCCGAAGCCCGCGAGGGCGGGCCCGATCCCCCGGACGAGAATGTCCTTGCTGGTTCCGGCGGGCCCCTGGATCACGAACCCTGCGATCGTGATGTTGGCGCCCGTCTCCACCAGAGAGCGGACGGAGATGTTCGCGAGCCGCTTCAGGGGGACCTGGCCCGAGAGCTCCGCGATGAGGTTCGCCACGTTCGGGCTGCCGATTCCCGTGCAGAGGTCGTAGCCGGGAGCCGCGCTGTAGGCCCCGTTCGACCCGCTCGTGACGTCGTTGAAGGCGCTCGATGCGGCGATCGGGTAAAGGTGCGGATTGAGGAGCCCGATGTGCCCCAGGCCCGCGGCCGCCCGCGCCTGGTTGATGAGCGCCGCCACGGCCGCCCACACCGGGCAAGCGAGGCTCGTGCCGCTCGAGGCGGTCGCCGCCGAGTTGATGAAAGTGAAGACGCCTATGTCCGTCCCGTTGGCCGGAAGGTAGTTCGAGCCTATGTCCACGTTCGTGAGGTCGGCGTCGGAAATGGCGGCAACGTCGGGGACGCACCGCATCGTCTCGCCTGCAAGGAGGGTGCCGCCGACCTGCCACGCCGGCTTGGCGAAGAACGCGCTCACGCCGCCCCCGCTGGCGCTCGGGCTCGAATTGCTCAGCTCATCCCAGACGACCTCCCCGGTGTAGCCCCACTTTCCGGCGAAGCCGACCGTGGTGCCGCCGACCCCCGTGACGTTGGGATCGCTTGCCGGGTAGGAGACGTCGGTCGGCGCGTCGGCCAGGTAGGAGCCGGCGCCGATCCCGCCGCTCGGGTTCGAGCCCCCGTCCCCGCTTGATGCGACGACGGTGATGCCGGCCGCAGACAGGGACGCGGCCACCTGGGAGTACGCCTGGAGGATGGCCGGCCCGTCGTTGCCCTCGGTGTTCCCGTAGCTCACCGAGATGACCGACAGGCCCGGGTAGTCCTGAAGGTCCCCCTGGATCTGGCTGAAGCATTCGAGGACGTTCTGCGCGAGGTAGAGCCGGATGCCCGCACCCGGCGCCAGCGCGCCGGCCCACTCGACGTCCAGGGCGCTCTCCATCGTCTCGCCGGTTGTCGGGCTGGCGCCGGGGCCGCCGTCGACGTTGACCGTCGTCACGCCTCCGGCGGGCTGCGCGCCGCCGGTCACGGTCGAGAAGCTCGTCAGGTCGCTCGCCAGGACGGGCGCCTCGCCGACGATCGCGATGATCTGGCCGGCCCCGGTCGCCGTGGCCGGTATGTTGTAGGCCGAGGCCACGTTGTCCGGCGTCACATAAATGTAGCCGCCCACAAGGTCCCTCGGGACGGGCCGGACCGCGGCATCCAGGTGGCGCAGGCGGAACTGGGGCTGAAGGGCGTTGATGCTCAGGATGACGCCGGCCAGCTCGGCGGGCACCGACGGCTCCGAGACAGCCGAGGTGTACTCCCCGTCGCTGACCGAGACGCGGGCAAACCGGACCCCGAACGCCCGGGCGACCTGCGCCACGCTTCCCGTGGCGAAGACCGTCGTGTGCGCACGGTCGCGCAGCGTCTGCGTGAAGCCCTGCGCAGTGAGCCACGCCGCGACCCTGGCGTAGTCGCCCCGGAGCGGCAGGTAGTCGGCCTCCATCTGCGCCGCAGGGACGAGGGCGCCCGAGGCGACGCGGGCCTCGAGCCCCGCCAGGTCGCGCATCCGCAGCGACACCGAGAACGCAATCGGGGCGGCGAACTCGGCGGGCGTCAGGGCCGCGCGCACGATGAGGGCCCGCCCGATGGTGCGCCCGCCCGGGTCCGGCAGCCGGACGGTCCCCTCGACGACGCGCATTCCTGCGACGTCGGCCGACCGCGCCGGCGGCGCGGCCCCGGCGAGGAGGAGGCACGCGAGAAGGCTTCTTGCGCAGGGGGGCATGACCGCGGCGCCGGGGGCGCCCCTAGACCCTGATCCTAAGCCCGTCGTACGCGAGGCTGAAACCCTTCGGGAGCACCGAGTCCACGGTGGCGTGCTCCGTCAGGTGGGTCAGGTGGGTGAGCCAGACGTGGCCCGCCCCGAGCGCGCCTCCGGCCCCGACGGCCTCGTCGATGCTCATGTGGGAGGGGTGCGGCTGCGGGCGCAGGCCGTCCAGGATCACCGCATCGCAGCCCCGAGCGAGGTTCATGGCCTCCTGGGGGAGCCATTTGCAGTCGGTATAATACGCGAACTTTCTGCCGCTGCTCTTCTCGGTGAAGATGAGGCCGATCGTCTGCGCGCCCCCGTGGGGGAGGAGGGTTGACTGGATCGTTCCCTGGGCCAGTTCCATGACCGCCGGCATCTCCGCAAGCCGGAACGCGGGGTACCCGCGCACGACCGGACGCTCCATGATGGCGTAGGGGTAGATCGAGAGCACCCGCGACATGCCTTCCTGGGTCGTGTAGACGGTCAGCGCCCTGCCCCCGAGCAGGTCGCAGAACCGGCGCAGGTCGTCCATCCCCGCGATGTGGTCCGAGTGGCCATGCGTGAGGATGAAGAGGTCGAGCCGGTCGACGCCCTCCTTCAGGCACTGCAGCCTGAACTCGGGCGCGGCGTCCACCTGGATGTGCAGGCCGTCCATGACGACGTGCACGGACGCCCGCGTGCGCTTGTTGCGCGGGTCCGCCGAGGTGCAGACCGGGCAGGAGCACCCGATCATCGGCACCCCTTGCGAGGTGCCGCTTCCCAGAACGATCACTTCCATGTTGTCTGGGCGAAAGGATTGCCCCGGAGCGGCACCAAGGCACCAACAAAAGCGCCCCTGCCTTTCGGCAGGGGCGCTTTGAAACTATGCTTCAGGGCCGGATTAGTAGTCCATTCCGCCGCCCGGAGGATGCGCGGGAGCCGCCTCCTTCTTCTCGGGGATCTCGGTGATCATGCACTCGGTGGTGAGCAGGAGCCCGGCGATCGACGCCGCGTTCTGCAGCGCCGTGCGGGTGACCTTTGTCGGGTCGACGACGCCGGCCTTCACGAGGTCCTCGTACTTGTCGGTCGCGACGTTGTAGCCGT
>CAZNNO010000130.1:0-7504 GCA_964574435.1 uncultured Opitutaceae bacterium | reverse complement strand
GAGTCCTTCTCGATGTAGGTGTCGCTCGAGGGGATGTAGGCCTCGGGCTGGTAGAAGTCGTAGTAGCTCACGAAGTATTCGACAGCGTTCTCGGGGAAGAAGCCCTTGAACTCCGAGAACAGCTGGGCCGCCAGCGTCTTGTTGTGGCAGATGACCAGCACCGGCCGGTCGCTCCTGGCGATGACGTTCGCCATCGTGAAGGTCTTGCCGGAGCCCGTGACGCCGAGCAGCGTCTGGTACCTGTTTCCCGCCGCGATCGACGCGACCAGGCTCTCGATCGCCTGCGGCTGGTCGCCCGTCGGCTTGTAGTCGGAACTGAGCTTAAATAGCATGGCCAACCCCCATGACATCGGGCAGGATGGACCCATGTCAAAGGCTGTCGTATCTAGCCTATACGATTCGGATGTTTTTCGCATGGCATGCCGGCAGTTTGACCAGGCCGCCGACGCCATCAACCTGCCCGAGGACATCAGGGACCGCACCAAGTACCCGCGCCGGTGCATAGCGGTGTCGCTGCCGGTGCGCCGCGACAACGGGAGCGTGACCGTCTTCGAGGGGTACCGCGTCCAGCACAACATCTCCACCGGCCCCTCGAAGGGCGGGATCCGCTTCCACGAGAGCGTCACGCTCGGCGAAGTCGCCGCCCTAGCGATGTGGATGAGCTGGAAGTGCTCGCTGGTCGGGCTCCCCTACGGGGGCGCCAAGGGCGGCGTCATCGTGAACCCGAGGGAGCTCTCCCCCACCGAGCTCGAGCACCTCTCGCGCCGCTACATGCAGGAGCTGATCGGGTTCGTCGGGCCCCAGCTCGACATCCCGGCGCCCGACATGGGCACGAACGAGCAGATCATGGCGTGGATGATGGACACGTACTCGAACCACGTGGGCTACATCTCGCCCGGGGTGGTGACCGGCAAGCCGATCGCGCTCGGGGGATCCCAGGGCCGCCGCGAGGCGACCGGCGCGGGGGTCGCCCACCTGGTGCGCAAATACCTCGAGGACATGAATGTCCCGATCGGGGGAGCGACCGTGGCCATACAGGGCTTCGGAAACGTCGGCAGCGAGACCGCCGTTGCGCTCTCCGCCATGGGGGCCCGGATCATAGCCGTGTCGGACTACCTGGGGGCGGTCCACAACCCGGCCGGGATCGACGTCAGGAAGGCCCTCGCCTACGTGCAGTACGCGGGGGTCCTCAGGGACTTCGACGGCGGCGAGGCCATCACGAACGACCAGCTGCTCGAGCTCGAGTGCACAGTCCTCGTTCCTGCCGCCCTCGAGCGGGTGATCACGGAGGCGAATGCGCCGCGGCTCAGGTGCCGGCTGCTGGCGGAGGCCGCCAACGGCCCGACGACCAACGCGGCCAACCGCATAATCGAGGACCGCGGGGACATCGAGATCATCCCGGACGTCCTCTGCAACTCGGGCGGCGTCATCGTTTCCTACTTTGAATGGCTCCAGAACCTCCAGAGCTTCTACTGGAGCCGCGAGGAGGTGCTCGAGAAGCTCCGGGGCATGCTGGACAGGGCCAAGGAGTCGGTCGAGTACCAGAAGCGGAAGTTCAAGTTCGGCCGGCGGCTGGCCGCGCTCACGCTCGGCATCGGCCGGGTCGCCGAGGCGAAGCAGAAGCGAGGCCTCTTCCCGTAGGGGCCGCTCAGGCGAGCGCCGGGACGGCCGCCAGCGACACGACGAAGGCCGCGGCCTCGCGCATGACCCGCTCCCGCGCGGCGAACCCGCCGTAGCCGATGAAAAGGTCGACCACGGGGCGGGTCTCCAGGTCGCTCACTCCATCCCCCACCATGACGACCCTCTCTGGCGCGAGCTCGGACCTGAGCCGGCTGATGATCTCCGCCTTACCTCCGGATCGGGTCGCCGGAGACGAGGTATCGTAGCCCCGGTAGGAGCCGTCCGGGGCGAAGTACAGGTCAACGGCCTCGACCCGGGCCACCCCCAGGTAGTCGGCCAGGGGCCTGATCGCCTGGCTGAACCCTCCGCTAACGATGACGGGGGTCCAGCCGGCCGCGGCCAGGCTCGCAATGGCCTCCTTTGCCGCGGGCTCGACGCTCTCGACATAGCGGCGCCCGACGGCCGCGGCATCCCCGGCGCTTGGCCGGATCGCCTCCAGCCGCTGGCCGAAGATATCCTCAAGGCGAATCTTCCCATTCATCGCCTCCGCCGTCAGCGCCTCCACCCGGGCGAAGAGCTCGGGGCCCCGAATCCGGGCGAGCTCGTCGATACCCTCGATCGAGCTCAGCGTATTGTCGCAGTCAAAACAGATCAGCTTCAACAGCCGGGGGCTATTTCTTCGTGCTGCGCTTGAACTTGGACGTGAACTTCTCGACGCGTCCCGCCGTGTCGACCAGGCGCTTCTCGCCGGTGTACGCCGGATGGGAGTCCATCGTGACATCCCGAAGCACGATATAGTACTCCTGGCCGTCGATGGTCTCCTTGCGGGCCGACTTCATCGTCGAGCGCGTGAGGAAACGTTTGCCGGTGGCGACATCGAGGAAGCAGACCGGATTGAGCGTCGGATGACCTTCGGATTTCACGTGGAAAGGGGTTTAAGCTTCAGCCCTGGCGCGCTTTGTAACGCGGGTCGGTCTTGTTGATGACGTAGATCTTGCCGCGGCGGCGCACCACCTGGCAGTCCGGGTGGCGCTTCTTGGCCGATTTGATGGAGGAAACGACTTTCATAAAAGGCACCAAAACAGAGAGCGTGCGCCCACCCTGTCAACTCAGTTCTTCCCGGGCTCCTCGGGCTCGTCCGCCAGGAGCCGCCACTCGTCGCCCTCGTCGGCGAGCAGCGAACGCCAGAGGGCGTCCTTCATGGGCCGCTCAAACAGGTCGGCGGGCGGGCTGGCCACGATCCAGGTCCCGCTTCTGAGCTCGTTCTCGAGCTGGCCCGCGGACCAGCCGGAGTAGCCGAGGTAGGCCCTCAGATGGGTGGACTCCTCCGAGAGCATCTGCACCGCCTTCTCCGGGTCTATCCCGAAATGCAGCTGGAAGGCGTCGTCGCGGGACTGCCAGGCGGCGAGAATCAGCTGCTCGGTCTGCACCGGCCCGCCGCTGAATATCGGCGTGGCCGAGAGCGGCCCCAGGGCGAAGTCGCCCTTCAGCTCGCCGAGGCGCTTGCCAAGCGGCCGGTTGAGAACGACGCCCATCGCGCCCTCGGGTCCGTGGGTCGACATGAGGACCGCCGTCCTGCGGAAATTCGGGTCGCGCAGCACCGGATGGGCGAGAAGGAGCGAACCGGCGAGTGATTGGGAGATTCTGTGCATGCTCTGGCGCATGGGTTCCGCGGTTCCGCTTCAGAGCTTTGTCACGGCCACGCCCGCGTCGCCCATCAGGCGCCCGACAATCGGGTCGTTGTGGTAGTCGCTCCGGTACCTGATCTCGGAGATGCCGGCCGCCGCGAGCATCTTGGCGCAGTTCACGCAGGGGTAGTGCGTCACATAGGCGACACAGCCCCCGACCGAACTGCCGCGCCTGGCCGCGTCGGCGACCGCGTTCTGCTCGGCGTGGACCGTCCCCTGCTCATGGCCGGCGCGCACGTGTGAGACATGGGGGGCTCCCGGAAGGAACCCGTTGTAGCCCGCCGCCACGAGGCGGTTCTTGCGCTCCCCCCCCGAAACGATGACGCAACCGACGTGCAGCCGCTCGCAGTTCGAGCGCGTGGCGATCAGGACGGCGGCCGCCATGAAATACTCGTCCCAAGAGGGACGTCGGGTAAACCTCCGGGCGGCCTGCGCTATGAGGTCGACTGGGCTTTTCTTGGCGGCGCACATTTGCGGTGGACCGAACTCTGGACATGCTCTGGCGGGCGGGCAACCCTCGACTGCGCCGCCCCGCGGGGCCGGAAAGGTTCCCTGCGCAAAACGACGCCCACCGTGACCAACGACTTTCAGCCCCCCCGGCACCCCTTGGCGCCATGAACCGAGCTTGCGAGCCCGAGCTCTTGGATTCGCTGCCGCCGGACCACCCCGACGCGGTCCACAACCGGCGCGACCTGCGCCTCATCAACCTCTTCATGCGCAACAGGGCGTGGTTCAAGCGAACGCTCCCTCCGCTCCTGCGCCCGGGCGAGCGGGTCCTGGAGATCGGGGCCGGGACGGGCGAGATGGGCAGGCGCCTCAATGACCGCGGCATTCCCCTGGACGGCCTCGACCTCTGGCCGCGCCCCCTGCTATGGCCGCCGGGCCGAGCGTGGCACACCGCCGACCTGAGGGCGTTTCCCGGCTACGGGGAATACGCCGCGGTGATCGGCAACCTGATCTTCCACCAGTTCTCGGACGGGGAGCTCGGGGAGCTGGGAGCGAGGCTGCGCCGCCGGGCGCGGGTCGTCCTCGCCTGCGAGCCCATGCGCCGCGAGGTGTCACAGACCGTGATGAGGGCCGTGGCCCCCCTCTTTGGCGCCAACCACGTGACGATGCACGACGCCCGCGTCAGCATCGCGGCGGGCTTCGTCGGCGAGGAGCTTCCCGTCGCACTCGGCATGGACGACGGAGCCTGGGACTATTCCTGCGGGACGACGACACTCGGGGCGTTTCGCATGGTCGCGGTCCGAAGAGGATGACGGACCGCCTCCCCATCGAGATTGTCGGCGGCGGGCTCTCGGGCCTGGCGCTCGGCCTCACGCTCAGAAGGTGCGGGGTCCCGGCAACCATCTTCGAATCGGGGGCCTATCCCCGCCACCGCGTGTGCGGCGAATTCATCTCGGGCCTGGGCGAGCGGACCGCAGAGAGCCTCGGGCTCGCGGAGTTCCTGGCCGGCGCCCTCCCGCACCGGAGCGTGACCTACCACCTGCGCGACAGGGCCCTGCGCCCCTTCGAGATGCCGGCCCCCGCCCTTGGGATCAGCCGCCGCACCCTCGACGCCCGCCTGGCAAGCGCCTTCGCGGCCGAGGGCGGGACACTCAGGACCGGCACCCGGGCCGACGAGGCCGAGGCCCCCCCAGGCCGCGTGTTCGCCGCGGGCCGGCGCCGCGCGGGCCCCTTCTGGGTTGGCCTCAAGGTGCACCTGAGAAACCTGCGGCTGGCCACGGATTTCGAGGTCCATCTCGGCGAACGCTGCTACCTGGGCCTCTCGAGCGTGGAGACAGGGGCGGTGAACGCCTGCGGCCTCTTCGCGCCGCAGGCGCGCTCCGAGCGCGGCTTCGGCCTCCTCCTCGCCTACCTGAAGGGGGCCGGCCTGGCGGCGCTTGCCGGGCGCCTGAGCGGCGCGGAGCCGGACCCGGACTCGTTCTGTGCGAGCGCGGCGTCGCTCGGAGACCGCACGATCGCTCCGTCCGTGCAAGTCCGCATCGGCGACGCCTGCGCGAGCATACCGCCGTTCACTGGAAACGGGCTCGCGATGGCGCTGGAGGGCGCCGAGCTGGCAGCTGGGCCTCTGCGGGCGTACTCATCGGGCGAGGCCAGCTGGGAGGAGGCGCGCGAGGCGATCGCGTCGGCGCAGCGCGCCCGCTTCCGGCGGCGGCTCCTGCTCGCCAGCCTCCTGCACCCCTTCTTCCTCGGGCGCCGGCGCCAGTCGCTCCTCGCGGCGCTCGTTGGCTCCGGCCTCGTGCCCTTCCGCGCCTTCTACGCCGCCCTCCGCTAGCGATCCCACCCATGTTCCTGCAAGCGCTTGCCACAGCCGTGCCGCCCGCGTCCTTCACCCAGCCCGAGTGCTGGACGATCGTCGAGCGGTCCAGCGCGCGCACGCGCCTGAAGAGGCGCTCGTACCTCATCCTTCAGAGCATCCTCAGGGGCGACCACGGCATCGCGCGCAGGCACTTCGCGCTGCCGCAGATAGACCAGGTGTTCGACCGGACCTCGGACGAGCTGAACCTCTGCTTCCGGGAGGAGGCGCCGGCGCTCGCCGGGCGCGCGCTCTCGGCGGCCCTCGGCAAGGCGGCGCTTGCGCCCGGCGCCATCGACGCGCTCCTCGTCTGCACCTGCACCGGGTACCTCTGCCCCGGCGTGACGAGCTATGTCGCCGAGAGCCTCGGCATCCGCCAGGACGCGGTCCTGCAGGACATGGTCGGCCTCGGCTGCGGCGCCGCGATACCCACCCTGCGGGCGGCAAGCCACCTGCTCGCGGCCAGTCCTGGCGCCACAGTGGCCTGCGTCGCCGTCGAGATCTGCTCCGCGGCCTTCTACCTGGACGACGACCCCGGCGTCATCATAAGCGCCTGCCTTTTCGGCGACGGCGCTGCCGCGACGCTCTGGCGGTCGGAGCCCGGGCCCACGGGCCTCAGGGCGTTCGACTTCGCCTCGCTCCACCTGCCACGGGAGCGCGACAAGCTGCGCTTCGAGCAGCGCGGCGGCAAGCTGCGCAACCTCCTGCACCGGAGCGTGCCCGAGCTCGCCGCCGGCGCCGTCGGCAGCCTCTGGGGCGCGCGGGGCCGGAGGCCGGTCTCGCGCGTGGTCGCCCATCCCGGCGGCCGCGACGTCCTTGAGGCGGTCGCGCCCGTGGTGGCGCCCCACTCCCTCGAAGCGAGCGCCCGGACGCTGCGCGACAACGGGAACATGAGCAGCGCGTCCGTGCTCTTTGCGCTGGAGGAGGCCCTCAAGGACCCGAACCCCGGGGCGGCGGGAGATTTTTGGCTCGTGAGTTTCGGCGCAGGCTTTAGCGCACATAGCTGCAGGCTCGGCCTGTGAACCCATGACCAGACTCAAGGACCTCGTTGCCTACTGCGACAAGCGCACGCGCCGGGCCGCGTTCAAGGACGCCCCCGGGGCGTTCAACGGCCTGCAGTTCGCCAACGGCGGCCGCGTCACCCGGATCGGCGCGGCCGTAGACGCCGGGCTCGTTCCCTTCCAGAAGGCGGCCCGCGCCGGGGTTGATTTCCTGATCGTCCACCACGGGATGTTCTGGGACATGCCGCGCCCCCTGACCGGCCCTGCCTATGGCCGCACGGCGGCGCTCCTCGAGGCCGGCTGCGCGCTCTATTCAAGCCACCTGCCGCTCGATTCCCACCCGCAGATCGGCAACAACGCGCTCCTCGCGCGCCAGCTCGGCCTGCGGCCGCGCCGGGGGTTCCTGCCAAACGAGGGCGGCCATATCGGCTGCATCGCGCCCACGCGCCTGGCGCGCTCCGCCCTGCGGAGCAGGCTCGAGGCCCTTTACCCGAGGGTCACTGCGATCGAGTTCGGCTCGCCGAGGCCCGCCGAGGTGGCCTTCTGCAGCGGGAGCGGCAACAGCGCGGTGCCGGCGCTCGCCGCGGCCGGGGTGGACACGCTCGTGACCGGCGAGCTGCGCGAGGAGTGGTTCAATGCGGCGCAGGAGGGGCGCCTCAACCTGTACCTTTGCGGGCACTACGCCACCGAGGTCCACGCCGTCAGGGCTCTTGCGGCGGAGGTGTCGAAAAAGTTTGGATTGCCGTGGGAGTTCATTGCGACCGAAAATCCCCTTTAGACAGAGTCCACCCACGGCCATGAAAAAGATCGCAATCCTGAATGGGCCCAACCTCGACCGCCTCGGCAAACGGGAGCCCGAGATCTACGGCAGCGCGAGCCTCGCCGACCTCGAGAAG
>CAZNNO010000129.1:0-7830 GCA_964574435.1 uncultured Opitutaceae bacterium | reverse complement strand
TCCTCGTGGTTCAGGTGGACCATATACTCCATTCCGCGCGCCCGGCACCAGTCGGACTGCGGCTTGAAGAAGTTGTCGCGGAACAGCCCGCTCCAGACGTCCCAGTAGTCGGCCTTCGCGCGCAGCACCTCCTGGGTGAATTCCGGCTCGAAGAACTGCGGTAGGTAGGGCTGGAGGTCGTAGCCCTTTGTCCGCCTGAATATCTCCAGGAGCCGGGGCGTCCAGGGCATGAACCCGGTGTAGTCCGGCTCGTCGCCTCGGAACCCGAGGATCGTCTTACCGAACTCGTCGCCGACAACCTTCTCGTACCCCTCGTGGATTGTCTTGAGGAAGGCGCGCGTCGCCTCCGGATCCAGGTAGTCGATGAGCGAGTAGAGGCTGTCCTTGTCGTTGGTGCCGTCCGCGCGGTTGGTGTAGCGCGTGGGAGAGCTGCGGTACACATGCCGCACAAAGACGAGTACCGACATCCCCGGGTCGGGCGCCGTCCACGCCAGCTGCCCGTCGGGGGGCACCGGGATGACCGCGCTACCCGCCTGGCGGTTGTAGGTAAGGATGCCGAGTGTATCGGGAGGCACGGCGAGCCTGAGCGTCTGCCCGGCCGCGACCAGGTAGCGCCCGTCGGCCACGATGCCCTGCATCGCAAGCCCCGGATAGTCCCTGCTGATCGCGCCGCCCGCGAATCCGCTGGGATAGCCCCCGTCATCCTCAAGCCAGACCTTCATCCCGCGCTTTTTGCATTCGTCGACCAGGAACCTGACGAGACCCATGTACTCCGCCGAAAAATACTTGGGCTGGAGGCCCCTCGAGGCGTTGAGCATGATGACATAGGCGCCGTTGGCGTGGAGCTGCTCGACCTGGGCGAGGATGCGCTCCCGGGTCTGCGGGCCGCCCCAGATGGCCCAGTGGATGGCTCCATACTCGCGCGGCGGCGCCGGGAACGCGGCGGCGGCCTGAGCGACCGTTGGGACGGTGATCGCCCGCCAGGCCTGCGCGGCGCTCGACTGGAGGGCAAGGCACACCCAGAGGGAGCCGAGCGGCAGCGCCTTCCTCGTCATCGGCTGCAGGGACGACAACGCGTTCATGACGGCGGCCGGCTCAGGGGCCGTAGCGGTACAGCAGCGCACGCTGGATGGCGGGTCCGTTGGCGGGGGCGAAGCGAAGACCGCTTCCCGACTGCCCCTGCGCCGCGGCCTCGGCAAGATGGTAATTGAGCAGGATGTCGTCGCCGTTGAGGATCCTTCCCGGGGTCCAGCGCCCCTCCACGAATTCACCCGCCTCGACGCGCGCGAGCCCGGCGATGGGCGCGCCGGGCTTCGCGGGCGAGAAGGTGACCTGGACGTCGCAGCCGGCGACAAGGTACTCGTCGGGCCCCGTCGCGATGGCGAGTCCGTAGCCGAACGGAGGGGCGTCGTCCGGGTGGCGGAAGTTGCGCAGGAGATTCATGTGGACCGTGTAGTCGCCCACGCGCAGGTCCTCCATGGGATGGGCGGAGGTGAGCGACGCCGCGGAGATCACCCCCCTCGCCTGGGCCTCCAGGATCGCGGGCGTTAGCTGGCGCAGGACCGCATAGCCCTTTGGCAGCGGCAGGCCTTCGAGGGCGGCAGGCGGCGCCTGGCTGCCGTCTGGCCGGAGCGCGAGAAGCCGGTTCGTGTCGTCTATGCCGAACGGTGAATAGCCGATGCCGAGGTGCCGGCCTATCGCGTAGAACGCATTCGCCACCCCGGCCGCGTCGCCACGAGACTCGGGGACAAACAGCGGGTTGCCGCCCTGGTTGAAGAGCCCCACCCACTCGGCGAAGTTGGGAAGGTAGATGTCCGGCGCGTTGAAATCGATGTGCGGCGCCCCCGCGCGCCACAGGTCCAGAACGTGCGGCTCGGGGCCGCCGCTCGGGTAGTCGCCCGGCCCCTTGTCCTCGGGCTGGACGATCCAGGTGTTCGTGAAGACGGGCACCGGATACTCCGCCTTCCCGCCGGCCGCCAGCCGGTCCATGTAGCGCGCATAGTTCCAAGCCATGAAGCGCTCATCGGTCGCCGGGCCGGAGCCGAAGACCTCCTCCCAGGTCCCCGCGGCCCTGGCGCCGGCGCCTTCCCAGGCCGTCCGCAGCTCGGTCCTGAGCCGGCTGCGGTTGGCGGCAAGGTAGCCCGTGAGCTCCGCCGGCACCTGCCCCGCGAAGGCTGCGTCGGCGGCCGCCGATCGGTCCCGCGAGTCGCCAAGCACCCCGACCTCGTTCTCAAGCTGGATCATCAGGACGGTATGCTGCCGGGAATCGGCCTCGCGCAGGTGCCGCATGAAGGCGGCGTAAGCGCTCGCGTCGGCGTCGCGATTCGCGTCGCTTAGCGTTGAGAGGACCTCGATCGAGCGGCCGTACCTGACCCTCACCCGCGGGAAACGCTCCTGGTCCGACTTCACCCACGCCGGAGCGAAGCTCGAAATCCCGTTTTTCCAGCTGCCGAACCAGATGAAAACAATACGCAGGCCGTTGTCCCGGGCTCCCTCCAGCAGCCCGTCGACGATCGAGAAGTCATACTTTCCCTCCACGGGCTCGACCTGGGCCCAAGAGACGCCAACGAGGGCCGTGTTGAGGTTCATCCGCGCGAGCCGCGGCCAGACCGGGCCCATGTAGCCGAGGTTTGAGGACGCGGTGTTCGCCAGCTCCCCGCCGAGGACGAGGAACGGCCGGCCGTCGACGACGAGCTGGGTCGCCGCTCCGCGCCTCTCAAGGTGCGCGACGCCCGGGTCAGCCTGGGAGTGGGCGGAGGCCGCGGCAAGCGCCAGGGCGCAGGCAAGAATCGATCGGGCGCCTGGGTCAGTTTTCATGGGGAGATTGGCTCATGTTCGTAGGGAGCGAAGCGGGACTTCCTCGGGACCCCGGCGCCTAGCGCAATTGAACGTCCCAAACCTTGGAGCGGCGCGACGAGCCGGCCGGGCCCGAGACCTCCAGGATGACGACGAGGTTTCCGGGCTTCTGGTATTGGTGCATGGGATTGCGCTCGGTTGAGGTTGAGCCGTCGCCGAAGTCCCATTTCCACGAGGTGACCTCGCCGGCCGAGAGATCCTTGAAGGCTACAAGGCGGCGGTCCATGTCCACGACGCTCCACGACCACTGCGCCTCAATCGGCTTTCGGAACTGGGGCTCGAGGGGCATGAGCCTGAATGCGCATAGCTCCGAGGCGTCACCGTACATCGTGTGGTGGCGCGAGAGGTTCCAGAAGTGGCGGCTCGCGCGGGCGCCCGGGTCCCCGTAGTCGATTACCGCCCAGGACAATCCGATGATCTTGTTCTCCCGCAAGACGGACTCGACCGCGCGCTGCGGCCCCTCCGGCCCCGCGTAGTCGAAGGGCGTTATCCAGAACTCGAGGACCAGGTGGCCCGACTCGCCCGGCCGGAACGCGTAGCGGGTGGCCGCATTCGCGTAAGGCAGCTCCTTGATCCACGTCGGCGCACCCCAGGCCATGCACCAGTCCTTCTCCAACGCAGGCGTGAAGATGTGGTAGTTCTGCGCCTGGACGCCATGGATCGCCCAGTGCGCCTCGTCGACGCTGATCCGGTCGTCGGGCACGGCGGCGTCCTTGCCCACGTGTCCCCCGTTCCAGAACTCCGCATGGCCCTTGTCGATCAGCGGGCCGCCCGAGGCGTCGCCGTCCACGACGACCTCGAACGTGTCGTTGTGGAGGCCGGGCTGCGCGAAATCCCAGCAGGCCTTGTCGGCCTCGTAGAGGAAGTATAGCCGGTTCATTCCCTTCACCCACCCCACCTTCACCCGCAGGCTGAATTCCTTCGGATCGGGACTGCCGTGCTCGCCCGAGTCGTCGATCAGCTGGTCGGAGCCGACCGCGTAGTTGTCCGGCACCATGGCCCAGTCCGACGGGTCGCCGTCAATCCGCGGCATTCTGTCCGGCGGGAACTGGAAGACCTTGAAGGTGACGTCCGGGCGGTCCAATGCGAGGGCCGGTTGCAGCGCGCATGCGAGGACGGCCAGCGCCGCGAGAAGAGAATGTGCGGGGTACATCGGACGCCGTTCGGGGGGTTGGCTGCGGAGTGTTGCCGTTTTGCGCCGGGCTGTGAAGGGCGTCCCGCTTCGGACAGTCAAGTGAGCCGTACCGGAGGGAAATTTTCCGCCGTCCGGGTGGGGCGTGCAAGCCCGCGAATTCGCCTGTCGATCCCCCCATCGATTTTGGGCCTGCAGCCCCGTCCCCTGCTCGCAGAAGTCGCCCTTCTGGCGCTCCTCCCCGCCGAGGCCAGCCTCGCCGCCGAGCGAAAAACTGATATGGTTGCAGACAGTTGCGCCGGCCGCGCCCCAATGCCCCCGTGATGCCGCGCTTCACTGCGGTTCGCTCGCCCGCATTAAGATCGATTGCAATCGCTGAAATTGCGGAATAGCGGACGCAGCGGAATCTTGTATGTTCCGCCCAATGCGCATCCAGGCAGTGCGAATGCCGACCGAATCGCCCCCGGCTCCCGGCGAGCGCGCGGGCTGGACCGTCGCGGCGGCCTGCGCGGTTCTCGCAGCCGCGGCGCTCGCAGCCTACATCGGCACCTTGTCAGCGCCGTTCGTTTTTGACGACCTCCCGGCAATCCGGGACAACGCATCAATCCGCCATCTGGGCGACATCGTGTCGGTGCTTTCGCCCCCATCCTCCGGCCGCGAAGTGTCGTCCGCTACCGGCCGGCCGATCATAAACCTGTCGCTCGCGGTCAACTATTCCCTCGGCGGCCTGGACCCCAGGGGCTACCACGCGCTCAATCTGGCGATCCATATTGGCGCCACCCTTGCAATGTTCGGAATCCTGCGCCGGACGTTTGAACTCACGGGGCGTGGGACCCGGACAGCGCGATTGCTCGCCCCGATCCCGACTGCATTCGCCGCAGCCCTGCTCTGGAGCGTCCATCCGCTCCTGACCGAGTCCGTCACCTGCGTCATCCAGCGAACGGAGTTGCTGATGGGGCTATGCTATGCGTTGACTCTCTACTCGTTCATCCGGTACGCCGGGGCGGCGCCAGCCGGCCGAGCTTGGGCGGCGCTCTCAGTCGCCTCTTGCCTCACCGGCATGGCGTGCAAGGAGGTGATGGTGACGGCGCCCATAATGGTCATCCTGTACGACCGCGCATTCCTGAGCGGGAGCCTGCGCGAGGCCTGGCGCCGGCACGGCCGCGTGCACCTGGCCCTTGCCGCCACGTGGATCGCCCTCGCATTCCTCGTCGTGCACTCCGGGGGCGGCCGCGGCGGCGCGGCAGGTTTTGGCCGGGGCGTGAGCTCCTGGAGCTACCTATTGACCCAGTTCAGCGCCGTCGTCCTTTACCTGAGGTTGTCCGTTTGGCCCCACCCGCTGGTCCTCGACTACGGAACCGGCCTCGTGCCGGGACTGGCATCGGTCTGGCCCCAGTGCCTGCTCATCCTGGCGCTCCTTTCCGGCGCTGGGTGGGCGCTGGTCGCCCGGCCTGCCCTGGGCTTCGTGGGAGCCTGGTTCTTCATGATCTTGGCACCGAGTTCGAGCGTGATCCCCTTGGGCGCCCAGACCGTGGCGGAGCACAGGATGTACCTTCCGCTTGCTGCAGTCTCCGTGCTGGCGGTGGTTGCGCTCCGCCAGTGCCTTGGCCGGCTCGCCCTACCCACGTGCCTCGTCCTCGCCAGCCTCCTCCTGGCGGCTACGTGGCGCAGGAACACGACCTACCAGACCTTGCCGGGAATATGGGCCGACACGGTCGCCAAGGCTCCCATGAACCCGCGCGCCCACAACAACCTCGGCATCGCACTCCAGGACCTGCCGGGGCGCTTGGACGACGCGGTGGCGGAGTACAATGAGGCGATCCGCCTTAATCCGGGCTACGCCGATGTCCATCTCAACCTCGGCAACGCCCTTCTGAAAATCCCCGGGCAATCTGCTGCGGCGATTGGCCAATATGAGCAGGCATTGCTACTCGAACCCAGTTTGGTCGAGGCGCACTTCAACCTTGGATCGGCCCTTGACGCGGTTCGAGGCCGCACCGACGAGGCAATAGCCCAGTACAAGGAGGCGCTCCGCTTGAGGCCTGATTATGCCGAGGCGTACTTCAATCTGGGTTGCGCCGTTGCCAAGAAGCCGGGCGGCCTAAACGAGGCGATCGGCTACTATAACGAGGCCCTTCGCATCAAGCCCGACCTTGCCGAGGCACATTTCAACCTGGGCTGCGCCCTGGACGATCTGCCCGGCCGGATGAACGAGGCAATAGCCCAGTATGAGGAGACGCTTCGCCTGAGACCCGGTTATGTTGAGGCACTCTCCAATATCGGGACCGACATGATCTCCCTGGGCCGTGTGCCCGAGGCGATCGCGCAATATGAGGAGGCGCTTCGCCTGAGGCCGGACGACGCCGCCATCCATCTGAATCTGGCCTATGCTCTCCTTAGGGACCCCGGTCGGGAGAATGAGGCGCTCGCGCACCTTAGCGAGGTGATCCGCCTGCAGCCCAACAACGAGATGGCCCGAAGGATTCTTGCCCAGGTGGGCGCACACCAGAGGTGAGAATGGCGCCTGATGCGCTGCCACGGCTAGAAGCCGCGGGATTCGGCGTTCAATTCAACACTCCGCGAAGCGGCAGATGCAGGCATCGAGCTTCCCCGGGCGCTGCTGCCGGCAACCCTTATGCAATCGTCACGTGTATTTCCCGATCTGCTTTACTCCTTCAAGCCGCTGCCCGGGATTGTCCCACGTCATGACCGGGCGCAGACTGATGGCGGGTGGAGACTCATCACGGTCGGCTATTGCGTGGCCGAAGTCGAAAGGAACGTGTTCAAGCATCGTTCCGGCGCAACCCGCTGGAACCGCCTTATCCGGCCGGACCTTGAAGCTGACGGATCGATTTACGTGATCGACAGGCCCAGTGTCTTCGACGCCACGAAAGACAAGCCGGTGATTTATTCGGCCATCGGTTGTGGCGCTGATTAACTGGTCACTTCGGACACAACCGACTTCGCCCGCGCCCCTCGAACGACCGTCTGCGGCGTCAATGTCCGCACTCCAAAGACATCCCTTTTGGAAGCGGGCACCGTGGAGTGCCCTCGATCCGGTTGCGGTTCCCCTGGCGACTGGCCTTGCGCAACCGCCCAGATTGACCTGGCGTTCGCTCTCCCGCTTACGGCCACGCGCTTTGATCCGGCAAGCACCTAGCGCCGCCAGCAACATGACTTCTGCCTCACGCTTCATGCCAGACAGCGCCCAAACCGGGACCGCAAAAGGAGCGGTCTTCCTAAGTTACGCCCGCGACGACACTGCAACCGCCCGACGCATAGCAGAGGCGCTGAGCAGTCACGACGTGGAGGTTTGGTTCGACCAGAACGGGCTGAGAGGGGGCGATTCGTGGGATTCAAAGATCCGCAGGCAGATCAAGGAATGCGCGCTGTTCATGCCGGTAATCTCGGCGCGCACACAGGAGCGCCGCGAAGGCTATTTCCGTAGAGAATGGAAGCTCGGCGCGGAGCGGACCCATGACATGGCGGCAGGCGTGCCTTTTATCGTGCCCGTCGCGATCGATGAAACAAGCGAGCAGAACGCGGTCGTACCCGACGAGTTCCTGCGGATGCAGTGGATTCGGCTTTCCGGTGCGCTGCCAACGGCACAGTTTGTCGACCAGGTGAAACGCCTGCTTGGGGCACCAGGCAGGGCGGCCGGGCCGGAATCCTGAAGCATGCTTAAGACGCTCTAATTGCCCTTAGAAGTTCTTGAACGGCCGTTTTCTACGCTACAGCCTCGTGCCGCTATGCCCCTCGCTGCTAAGCGCCGTCCCGAGGTTACGTTCCCGATCCGCACGGTTCCGAACGTCAAACCGGAGAAATATTTCTACGCGGTGGCT
>CAZNNO010000128.1:0-7923 GCA_964574435.1 uncultured Opitutaceae bacterium | reverse complement strand
CGAGTAGTCGCCGTAGGCGTGCTCCTCCTGCTCCCAGGTGTAGATGTTGTTGTCCTGGTAGGCGTAGTAGGTCCCCGAGAACAGAGCGCCGTTGGTGACGATGGAGTTGGTCGTCTGCTGGAAGCCCGAGATCGAGTCGATGGTCAGAGCGGGACCCTTCGGGCCGTTGAGCGTGGCTGTCCCGTTGTAGCGCTTGTAGGTCGCCTCGATCTCCGTGTGGAAATTCGAAATGTAGGGGCTCCAGTCGCTGTTCAGCTGGGCCGTGTACGACTGGTCGCTGCGGTTCGAGTTGTACCAGGAGGTGTCGAACGAGGTCTCCGCGTTGCTCGTGTAGGCGTAGAACACCGGCGCGTCGCCGATCGTGTGCCGGAACGTGAACGTGAACTTCTGGTAGTCGGAGATGTTCCAGTCGACCTTGCCGACGAAGTTCTGCTCCCAGGTGTGGCTCACCGCGGCGAGGCTGCCGGGGTCGTAGGTGTAGGTCTTGCCGCCGATCGTGTAGCCTGCCTCAAGGGCCGAGACGATCTGGTTCACCTCCGCCGTTCCCGCCGCCGACGCCAGGGGATTGAAGACCTGGGCCGGTGCCGCGGCGATCTGGCGGAATGCGTCGTAGCCCACGAAGAAGAACAGCTTATCCTTGATCAGGTAGCCGCCCAGCGTCGCGCCGGTCGTGTGCTGCTGTGTCGGCTCGTGCGGCCCGAGCAGCCCGACGACCGGGTCCGGGCCCCGGAAGTTGGTGCCGGTGTAGATCTCATACGCAGACCCGTGGAAATCGTTGGTCCCCGACTTGAGCGAGACGTCGGTGACCGCTCCCAGGAAGCCGCTGTAGACGACGTCGTAGGGGTTGATCGCCAGTGTTGCGGACGAAATCCACTCAAGCGGCACCGGGTTGCGCAGGCCCGCGTACCCGTTCGAGTTCAGGCCGAAGTTGTCGGCCGCGGACACGCCGTCCACGAGGAGCGCATTCTCGCGCGGGTTCTGCCCCGCGACGCTGAACGTATAGGCCGGGTCCGAGGGGGCGACCTGCTCAACGACGGCCCGCGGGTCCAGGTTCTGAAAATCCTGAAGGTCGCGGCGGATCGAGCTCACCTGGGCAATCTGCTTCGGCGTGAAGGTGGAGCCGGTGCCCATGGCCCCCACGTCGAAGGTGCTGTTGGCCGCGCTCTCGGTCACCTGGTACGCCTCCAGGCGGACGACCTCCGACGACATCTCGAGGTCCGCCGTGCCCGTCTCTCCCAGGTTGAGGTAGACATCCTTCTTCTCGGCCGGTGGAAGGCCCGTCGCGGTAGCCGTGATCGTGTAGGGGCCGCCGGCGGCAAGGCCGGACAGCGAATACTGGCCGGTCGATCGCGCCGTCGCAACGTACCGGGCGCCCGTGGCGTCCTGGACAACCGTCACGGTGGCGCCGGCAATGGGCTTTCCGGATTTGTCCGTCACAAAGCCAGAGAGCCCGGACGTCGTCACGCCCTGGGCGTACATTGTCGTTGTCGCTGCAAAAGCCAGGGCTGCCGCCCCGGCCAAGGTCCATCTCCAGGATGGGAACATTGGTTTCATAGGTGTTTAACTTGGACTAACTTTTCTGCATGCAATCTCCCTAGGTAAGGAGACCGCACGGTTGCTGGTTGGCATAGCCACATCGGCCATCGCCGCATCAGTCAAGCATCGAAGGTGCGCGTTTTTTGGTGACGTTAAAATGTAACCGACATGTGCCAGCTAGCTTCATGCCATATGCGGAATTCGGCCAAGTTTTCGGCCGCAATATGCACGATATTTTTGCCCTGATTCCGACCAATCCCACGCGGAAAAGTATAAGACAAAGCGGCTAAATGCGTTACGACGCGCCCCGGACGTTTGGCACGGATAAGGGTACGGACCGAGTCAACATGAATGCCGAAGCCATTGAAGACGCCGGCCTGGTTCGCAGGTTCATCGACGGCGACGAGTCCGCGTTCATCGAGATCATGAACCGGCACAAGACGAGGATCTTTTCGGCCGCGATGGCCCTCCTGCGAAACCACTCCGACGCCGAGGAAATCACCCAGGACACGTTCATCCGGGCCCACAGGGGCCTCGCGAACTTCCGCGGGGACTCCTCGGTCGCGACCTGGCTCCACCGCATAGCGGTGAACCTCGCGCGAAACCGCTACTGGTATTTCTTCCGCAGGCGCCGGCAGTCGACGCTCTCGCTTGACGTCGCGCTCGGCGAGTCCGGTGAATGCACCTTTTCCGACCTCATCTCGACACCGGATTGCGACCCGTCCCAGGAGAGCTCCCGCAACGAGTTTGTCGAGGCCGTGGAGGCCTGCATGCAGAAGCTCGAGCCCTCACACCGGAGCATCCTGGCGATGCGCAGCGTCCTTGACCAATCGTACGAGGAGATCGCCTCGGTGCTAGGGATCAACGTCGGCACGGTGAAGAGCCGCATCGCAAGGGCGCGCGAGCGCCTGCGCAGCCGCCTGGAGGAGCACTGCCCGGAGTTTGCGCGCGACAGCGATCCCACCGGTTGGTTTGAGCCGTCCCGGGGCGAGGGCCAGGTGGCCCCCGCAGCTTCGTAGCCTACGGGCTCCCCAGGCCCAGGAACCGGGCAAGGCCCCGGATCGCCGACGCGGTCGCATGGCCGCGGCGGACCCTCCGCGAGACAACGCCCAGGCGGCCGAGCGCGCGGTCCGCCTTCAGGTCCACATGTCCCACCATCTGGGTGCCGGAAAGCACCGGAAGGGCGTAGTGGCCCCTCTTCCGCCTCTTGGCGGGCACGTAGGCTTCCCACGTGTAGTCAAAATCCCAGACATGGCGCGTCACCCGCCGGTTGTAGATCATCGGGTCGAGGGGAGCCAGGAGCAGCGTATCCTCCCCGGCTGCCTCCCCGCCCGGCGCCTCGAGGAGGGGCAGGTCGCTCACGAGGCAGTAGAGCGCAGGGCATCCGTCGACGCTCACCGGCTGCGCGAGGTCCTCGACCAGCGGGAACTCGCTTCGCTTCAGGGCCACCAGCCGGTGCTGCCGGAGGCGCGACAGCGCGAGCCAGCGCGCCGCCTCCTCCTCCGGAGCCGCCTGAAGGGCCAGCACCTCCCGCGGGAGCACCCTCTCGGGCAAGTCGTAGAGGCGCCTGTTGTTCTGGCGGCCCACGATCAGGAGCCTGCCATGGAAGAAGAGCTTCTGGAGCGTCGCCTTTGCGAGCGACGCCGCCCCCCAAACCCTCCTGCCCTTGCGATCGTCCGCAAAGGACTCGGGCCCAAGGGCCCCGGCGCCGGCGAACCGCTCGATGATCCGCGCCGCGAGTTCCCTCTCGCGCGGCGTCAGCCGGCCCGACCATGCGCTCGCCCTGCGCGCGCGCGCGCGCATCGCCGACTGGAGGTGGGGCCAGGCTCCCAGGGGAAAGGCGACCAGGATTCCGGTTGACGGAAGATGGTGCTCAAAGGCGGTCCTGCGTTCCGCGGGAAGCCAACCGTCCGCGCCGTCGCCATGGAGGTGCCCCATGAGGCCGCCCTCGGAGTAGCCGGCCACGCGGTTTCTCAGGATGTGGTCGTGCATCCGCCCGCAGACGTTTATCGGGTCTATCTGGATGTAACCGTGGTGCGCCAGCGCGGCGCCGACGTCGGGCGCACGGGAATCGATCAGATGGGTCCGCCTGAGGAAGCGGCGGGCCTGGAGGGGGGAGATCCGCAGGGCCGGCCTCACGGGCCGCCCGCCGGCCGCATGGGCTGCGCATGCGCCGACGATGCGGGGACCGCAGCCTGGGCCGGAACCGCGGCCGCAGGAGCGACCTTCGGGGGCGCTGCCTCGGGGTTCAGCCTGGCTAGCAGGCTCGCATAGTCCTGGATTCCCGCGAGGATTGCCGCCGCGATCTTGTCGCGGTAGGCGGGGGTTGCGAGGAGCGCCCCCTCGATGTCGCTCGAGAGGAAGGCTGGCTCGACCAGGACGCCCGGGCATTTCAGGCCCCGAAGGGCGCCGAGGTGCTCGAACTTCTCGCCCCGGTCGCCGGCGCGCATCGCGTCGAGGAGCCTGCGGTGCAGCGGCCCGGCCAGCACCGTGTTCCACACGTTGTTGGCGTTGATCGGCGAGTCCGTGGCCTGGGAGTCGTCCTTCTTGCCCGGGCTCCACGAGTCTGCGGACCGCTGGGTCCTGGGCGGGAAGATCATCAGCTCGACGCCGGTCGTCTTCGTGTTCGGGTAGAGCGAGTTGAAATGGACGCTGACAACGAGGTCCGCCCCGGCCTGGTTTGCGATCTCGGATCGGATCTGCTTGTCAACGGTGACATCCGAGTCGCGGGTCAGGACCACCGTGAAGCCGGCCTTCTCCAGGAGCTTCCTCAGCCTGAGCGACACGTCGAGCGTGTAGGTCTTCTCCATTGTGCCGAGCTTCGGGTTCTCGGTCCCCTTGTCCAAGCCCCCGTGCCCGGGGTCGATCACGATCACGCGGGGCACGCGCGGCGGGGGGCCGCAGAGCTCGGGGCGCAGCCGCGGCAGCAGGCGGGTCTCAAAATCGATCCGGCTCACGTAGAATTTCCCGCCGCGCTCAATAACCGGATCCCCGAAGAACACCCTCAGGCCCCTGATGTCGGTCTCGCGGCTGCCATCGGCAAGGCGCGCGACGGGCTGGGTTCCGTCCCTCAGGATGACCGCGGCGGGCCCGACCAGGCGCACGAGGCGCAGGCCCAGGCGGACGGCGCCGTCATCCAGGCTGACGTAGTCGATCCCCTTGTTGCGGATGCCCGGAAGCGCGCCGGGGGGGCCGGCTCCCTGGAGGACCGGCAGGAAGAACAGGAGGAGTGCCGCCAGGCGCATGGGCGCGGCGGACTCAGGAGTCCGCGCCCTGCGAGGCGGAGGGCGGCGCCTCGTCGCCGTCCTCGTCGCCCTTCACGTGAAACTTCGACTTGCGCTTGTTCGCAGGAAGCGGTGTCAGCATCACGTGGATGTTTCGCCCGATCAGCTTCGGCTCCGCATCGGGGTGCCCCATGCCCGCAAGCTCCACCACGGCCTTCTTCATCACCTCGAAGCCCAGCTCCGTGTGGGCCATCTCCCTTCCTCGAAACTTGAGGCGCAGCTTGACCTTGTTGCCGTGGGCCAGGAACTCCTCGGCATGGCGCAGCTTCGTGTTGAAGTCGTTCGGCGCGATTCGCGCCGTGAACTCGATCTCCTTGATCTTGCTGGCCGTCGACTTCGCGTGGGAATGCTTCTTCGACTCCTCGTAGACGTACTTGCCGAAGTCCATGATCCGGCAGACGGGCACCGGCGTCGCGTTTGGCGCAACCTCGACCAGGTCGAGCCCGACCTCCAGGGCCAAGTTCACAGCCTTCGGCGTGTCAAGGATGCCGAGCTGCTTGCCCTCCGGCGATATCACCCTAACCTGGGGAACCTTTATTCGGTGGTTGCGGCGTATGCTCGCGAACGGATCGTTGTTGCGGCGCTGAAATTGTCCGTTTGGACGATTGCCGCCTGGGGCGGCCGAAGGAGTCGGTATGGCCATCAATAATTACGCTGCTGGGTGTGTAGAATCCGGCGAAGCTCGCCTGAAACAGACTCGAACACAACACCTAAACGCTGAAGCTTTCGCCGCAGGAGCAGCTCGCCTTCGCGTTTGGATTCCCGAACTTGAACCCGCCCGCAATCAGCTGGTTCGAATAGTCCACGACGGTGCCCTTCAGGTAGAGCGCCGTCCTCGGGTCGACCAGTACGGCGACCCCGGCCGTCCGCACCAGGATGTCGCCGCGCCTGGGCTCCGGCGTGAACCGGAGCTTGTAGCTCAAGCCGTTGCAACCGCCGCCGGTGATCGCGACCCGGAGGTATTCGCCCTGGTTCTCGCGCGCGATCAACGCGCGCACCTTGCTGCCGGCCGGCTCGGTCAGGCGGACCAGGCCCTCGCCCCCCTCCCTGACAGCGGGTGAGGCGGGCGGCGGCGTCAATGAGGCTGTCTCGGGCATGGACTCACTATCGCCCAATGCGGGCGCTTATCAAGCGTCTCGCTACGGCAACGGCGTTCGAGAAGCTGCGCGGGTTCGCGGTCCCCCTGCCGGCTATGGGGAAGGCGGTGCCGTGGTCGGGGCTGGTCCGCACGTGCCCAAGGCCGAGCGTCACGTTCACCGACTCCTCAAAATCAATGGCCTTGAGAGGCGCGAGCCCCTGGTCGTGGTAGAGTGCCACCGAGACGTCGAACTCGCCCCTAAGCTGCCTGCCAAAGAGCGTGTCGGCGGGCTGGCAGCGCGAGAGTCCCGGGTACCTCGCGCGCAGTCCGTCGAGGATCGGGTCTAGCGTGTCGCGCTCCTCGGTGCCGATCAGGCCCCCCTCGCCGGCATGGGGATTCAACCCGCAGACGCCGATCCGCGGCGAGGCCACACCCTCGGAGCGGGCCAGTTCGTCGGCCGCGCCGACCGTGCGGGCGATGTTCGCCGCGGTTAGCGACGCCGGGACGTCGCGCAGCGGGATGTGCCAAGAGACCAGCGCGATGCGCAGCTTCCCGCCGCAGAACGCCATCGTGGGCACGCCGCCCCAGCGGGCCGCGAAGAACTCGGTGTGCCCGGGGAAATTCCAGCCGATGGACGCCATGCGCTCCTTGCTGACAGGCGCCGTCACCACGCCGTCGAACTCCCCGGAGGCGCACAGGGAGGCGGCGCGCTCGAGCGCCGCCCAGGCCACGAGCGAGCTCTCGCCGTCCGGCCGCCCCGGCACGGCGGCGTAATCGTCGATTCCGACGGCGATCGGCCGCGGGCCGACGGGGAGCGTCGCGAGCCAGCGGGCCGGGCCGATGACCGCCACGCCGCGCGAGCCTCCCGGATTCGCCCTGACCCAATCGGCGACGATCTCAGGCCCGATACCGGCCGGGTCCCCGCAGGTTATGGCGATCCGCTCGCTCAAGGGGTGCGGGGCTCAGTCGGCCTCCCCCTCACGGGGGGGGCCCTCGCGCCTGGCGCGGGCGATCCCGCGCGTGCCCTTCGTCATGAACTCGAGGAACCGCGAGGCCTCGGCGGACTTGAAGGCGCCCCCGGAGAGCGCCCTGGCGGCGATGTCGCGGATGTTCCCCGGCGTGAAATACACGAGGCGGAAGGCCTCCTTCAGCTCCTTGATGGCCTCGCGCGCGACGCCCCTTCGCCTGAGGCCGACCAGGTTCAGCCCGGCCACCTCGTCGCGCTCCGCGGCCATGACGAAGGGGGGAATGTCCTGGGTGATGCGTGCGATGCCCCCCACGATGGCGCCCTCCCCCACCCTTGTGAACTGGTGGTAGGCCGATCCTCCCCCCAGCACGGCGTGGTCGCCCACGACGACATGACCGGCGATCAGGACAGCGTTGGCAATGACGACGTTGTCCCCGACGACGGCGTCGTGCGCAATGTGCGAGCAGGCCATGAGCAGGCAGTTCGAGCCCACGAGCGTGTGGGCGCCCTTTTCCGTGGACCTGTTTATCGTGGCGTACTCGCGGATTATCGTGCCGGCGCCCACCTTGACCCCGGTCGGGGTCGCCGGGTCGAACCGCAGGACCTGGGGGTCCCCGCCCACGACGGCGTAGGGATGGACCGCCACCCTCTCGGCGAGGATGGCCGCCGACCTGACGATGGCGCCCGCGTGAATGACGCATCCGTCCCCGAGCTGCGCGCCCGGCTCGACGATTGCCGTTGGGTGGATCGATGGCTTCATCGGCATTAATCTCAAAATTGGCCGCCCGCAGGGCGAGAACGATTTGCAGGCTGCGCGCCCTCCGGGGGCTATTCCTGGGCGGGGGCGGACTGGGTGGCCCTGGCCCGGCGCGCCGTCTGCATCCGGTCCGAGAGCAGGTCAAGCTGGGCGTCCTTCAGGAGGTCATAGATCTTAAGCACTCGGATGACCTGCAGGGTGTCGCTCTTTCCGTAGTTGCGGTTGGCGTCGATCTTCTCGATCAGGTCGAGGAGCATCGAGCGGAACGAGATGATCCCGTCGACGCCGCGCTCCTTGAGCA
>CAZNNO010000127.1:0-7957 GCA_964574435.1 uncultured Opitutaceae bacterium | reverse complement strand
TTAGTAACGGCGCTCGCCGCGGTCGCTGCGACCGCCGCCGCCACCGCCGCCGCCGCCGAAGCCACGACCGCCGCCGCCGCCGCCGCCGAAGCCGCGACCGCCGCCGCCGCCGCCAAAGCCGCCACCCGGGCGGTCTTCCTTCGGACGGGCCTCATTGACCGTCAGCTGACGGCCTCCGAGTTCGACTCCATTGACCTTCTCAGCCGCAACCTTGGCCTCTTCGGCCGTTCCCATGGTTACGAATGCGAAGCCGCGCGGGCGGCCCGTCATTTTGTCCATGGCGACGTAAACGTCGGTAACGGTACCGAACTGGCCGAAATGCGAGCGGAGCTCGTCTTCAGTCGTTTTGAACGAGAGGTTTCCAACGTATAGTTTGGAATTGCTCATGATGTGATGTTCGTAGAGCCACCGTCCGCTGCCAGTCCGTTCCCACCGTCGGGTTTCGAAATCATCACTTGAGCAAACCGCTCAGCCAACGACTCACCAGATGCTGTCACCAAAACGCTATCTCTAACGATGGGCGCAACCATGCACGCATGCCAGAAGGGTGCAAGGTAAATAAGATCCCTTCCAAATCCGCGTCCCGGTCTTTCAGGCCTTCGCCAGATTCCGCAAGGTCGCGTTCAGCCATTCGCTTAGGATGTCCTTCTCGTAGCGCAGGGGGTCGTCGTCGTCGGTGCTCACGGCCCTCAGCTGAAAGTTCAGGTCCCGGATGTTCTCGGAGCCCTCCTTCACCACCTTGCCCGAGGGATCCGCGACCGCGTAGGTGAACTTGAAGGCGGGCGGGTAGATGGGCTTGATGATGCGCACGTCGGCCCACTCGCCATGCCCCCTCCACGGCTCGAAATCTCCGGCCAGGTCAATGTCGGTGAATGTTATCCTGAGCTTGTATCCCTCGGGCAGCTTCAAGGCCGACCGGGCGACGAGGAATTCGCGTATCTTCGACAGGATGGCGTCGCGTCCCCGGTCCGTCGGGATGCTGCCGTCCTTGACATCGGTGAAATTCTCGGGGTGATCGAAAACGACGTCAGTCTGGGACGCGACCTTGGGGGCATCGGCCGCGCGAAGCGCGAATGCCGCGGCAGCTCCGAGGATGAAGGGAAGCAGTCGTAGGTGTCTCATGTTGCCGGGCTCCTTGTCCCGTTGAACCGGGTTGCGTTGTTGGGGATGTATCCTGATCCAGAGTAACCGCCCAAATATAGACCGGAAGGCGGATTTGTCCATACCCCCACCCCCATATCGGTCGCGGGCGCTCTTTTGGGCTTCGCCCCGGCGACCGGCACGACAAGATGGGTCCCGATGGCGCAGAATCCTTCCCCTGGTGAATCCGTGGCTGGCTGGCTTTCGTCCAGGTCGGCGGGCGTCCTGCTGCACCCGACCAGCCTGCCCGGGGCACAGGGGATAGGCACGCTCGACGACGACGCCCTCCGATTCCTCGATTTTCTCCAGGCTTCACGGATGTCCTGGTGGCAGGTATGCCCGCTTGGGCCGACCGGCTACGGCGACTCGCCCTACCAGTGCTTCTCGGCATTCGCCGGCAACCCCTACCTGGTTGACCTCAGGGATCTGGTCGCCAGGAAACTCCTTGAAGCAGGCGACCTGGCGCCCCTGGAACGGTTGGGGGCGGGAGCGGTCGACTTCGGCGCCCTCTACCAGCTCAAGTGGCCGCTCCTGCGCCGCGCGTTCGAGCGCCACAGGCGGGCGGGCTCCCCGCCGCTGGGCCCGGAGGGATTCGGGGAATTCAAGGCAGCGCACGCCTCCTGGCTCGAGCCCTACGCGTGGTTTCGGGCACTGAAGGACAGTTTCGGCGGCCGCGCCTGGTGGGAGTGGCCGGCGGGGGCGCGCTCTTTCTCTGGCCTGAAGTCCTCGTTTCGCGCGAAGCTTGGCGACGACGCGCAGGCCCACCAGTTCTACCAATATGCGTTCTTCACGCAGTGGCGCCGGATCAGGGCCGAGGCAGGGGCGCGCGGGATAGGTATAATCGGCGACGTCCCCATATTTGTCGCGGCCGACTCCGCCGACGTCTGGGCGCGCCCGGATCTCTTCGAGCTCGGCCCCGGCGGGCGGCCGATAGCGGTTGCGGGCGTTCCCCCGGATTATTTCTCCTCGGACGGCCAGCTCTGGGGCAATCCGCTCTACCGGTGGGAGGCGCACGCCGCTGACGGCTATGCCTGGTGGAAGGAGCGCCTCAGCGCCTCGTTCGGCATGTGCGATGTCGTCAGGATCGACCACTTCCGCGGATTCGACTCGTACTGGAGGATCCCGCTTCCCGCCAGCAACGCGAAGTCGGGCGAATGGCGGCCGGGCCCTGGCCTTGATTTCTTCCGCTCGGTCGGCAAGGCGTTTCCAGGCGCCCGCATTGTCGCCGAGGACCTCGGGCTGCTGACGCCGTCTGTGGAAAGGCTCCTCAGGGACACCGGGCTCCCGGGAATGGCGGTCCTCCAGTTCGCGTTCGGCTCCGATGCGAAGAACCCTTACCTGCCCCACAACCTGCGGCGCAACTGCGTCGTCTACCCCGGAACGCACGACAACGACACCACGCTCGGCTGGTACGCCACGGCCGGCGAGAAGGCGCGCGACCACGTGCGTCGCTACCTCCGCGTCGACGGCAGGGACGCCGGCTGGGATCTCATTCGCGCGGCCTATTCTTCGGTATGCGACGTTGCGATCCTCCCCATGCAGGACCTCCTCAGCCTGGGGTCCGAGGCCCGCTTCAATTCGCCCGGAAAGCCGGAGGGAAACTGGCGCTGGCGCCTCGCCGACGGGGACGTCGAGCGCCTCGGCGCAACGGGGGCCACCACCTACCTGGCCGAACTCGCGGCGCTCACCGGCCGGGAACCCGAAGAGCCCGGAGGCCCGCCCGGCGGGCCGGTCACAACCGTTTGAAACTGGCACACTCTTAGCGTACTTTGCCGGCAGGATTCCCGCCATGTTCGCCAATCTCGTCCGACTCATAAGCCGGCGCCCTCCGGTCGATTACGATAAGGGCTTCGTGCGCGAGGTCAGGGTGCGGGGAAGGGCGCCGAGGAACCTGCGGGTCGAGAGGACTATCACGATCTGCTGGGCCGTGATTGCCCTGAAGAGCGTCGTGGTCGTGTGGCTTTTCGACCGCTACCACGTCCCCGTGAACCCCCTCTGGGTGATCGCGCCAACGGTCGTGTTTGCAGGTCTCTGCACCGCGGTCTACCTGCTTCGGGACTGAACCGCGGACAAGAACAGACCATGCCACCCGTCATCGGCCTTAGGAGCCCCCATGCCAAGGTTGGGCGCGTCGTCCTTTTCGGCCGCGTGATCGACAAGATTCGACTCCACGCGCGCGGTGCGCTTCCGCCCGCCTACGTGGCCAACCTTGGAGAGGCCCGGCGCCATCTCTTCGACGCCCGGTGCTGCCGCTTCCTGGGCGTGGCCTATGCGGACCTGCGCGCACGCACGCTCGAACGCGGCTGCGACGAGGAGATACTCTCCTGGGCACAAGCGCAGGGCACGCCGCGCGGCGACGAGGACTGCCTGATCTGGAACCGCTTCATGACCAAGATCGGTTGGCGCGACAACCGCAGCGAAGCGCTCCGCCAGCGCGCTTCCGAGTTCGGCCTCGGCCAGGCGGAGCCGCAGACGTGCTTCGAGCTCCTTGACCTCGACGAGGGGCGGCCGGCCGGCGCCACACGCTCGTGGGAGCCGAGCCCGGTCTCGGTCGTCATCGTCATGGGGGTCTCCGGATGCGGCAAGACGACCGTCGGACGCTCCCTCGCTCAGGCGCTGGGCTGGGAATTCCTCGAGGCGGACCTGCTCCATTCGCCCGGGAACATCGCCAAGATGTCCGCGGGCGTTGCGCTCGGCGACGCTGACCGCGCCCCGTGGCTCGCCTCTGTGCGGGCGGACATCGAGGCGCGCACGGGCCGGGGAGCCAGGGTGGTCGTCGCCTGCTCCGCGCTGAAGCTTGCCTACCGCCTGGTGCTGGCGCCCGACCCCGCGAACGTGAGGTTCGCCTACCTGCGGGGGGACCACGCCCTCATCAGGGAGCGCCTTGGCGGGCGTAGCGGGCATTTCATGAAGGAGACCCTGCTGGAGTCGCAGTTCAGGGACCTCGAGGAGCCGGCCGACGCGCTCACGCTGGACCCGGGGCAGGCGCCCGATGTAATTGTGAATAGAATACAATCGACCATCGGCCTGCCGTGACGGCCCGCTCCACAGGCAAGCGCCTACTCGCCGCGGCGGGCCTCGCCTGCGCGGTCGCCGCAGTGTGCGCCGCCACCGGCGGCCTGTGGCTGCGGAGCAGGATAGGCGCCTGCCTTCCCCGTCTTGAAGGAACTGTGGAGCTCGGCGGGCTTGCCTCCCGGGTGAGGGTCACGCGCGACGCCCTCGGCATTCCGACCGTCGCCGGCGCGAGCCGCGAGGACGTCGCGCGGGCGACGGGCTGGCTCCACGCGCAGGACAGGTTCTTCCAGATGGATCTGCTCAGGAGGCGGGGAGCCGGAGAGCTTTCCGGGATCTTCGGGTCGTCCGCGCTTGCCCTGGATCGGGAGGCCAGGCCGCACGAGTTCAGGCGCCTGGCGCGCGAGGTCCTCGCCCGGGAAAGCCCGGCGAAGCGGGAGCTGGTCGGGGCCTACACGGACGGCGTGAACGCAGGGCTCCGCTCGCTGGCTTCGAAACCCTGGGAATACCTGGTCCTGGGAGCCGAGCCGCGGGCCTGGGCACCCGAGGACTGCATCCTGATCGTCTACGCCATGACGCTCGACCTGCAGGAGGGCACCGGCAACTACATCAGGGCCCGTTCCGCAGTTCGCGACGAGCTCGGGCCCGCGTCGCTCGCCTTCTTTGACCCGCTTTCGACCACGCAGGACGCCGCGCTTGACGGGAGCGAGGGCGAGGCGGCCCCCGTGCCCCCGGCGTCAGAGGTGGACCTGCGAAGCCGCGGCGCGCCCGAGGTCGGGCCGGGAGCGGAGACGGCAGCCCTGCCCGGCGGGCCGTGGCGGGACCGCGAGACGCCCGGATCAAACTGCTTCGCGGTCGCGGGCTCCCGCGCCGCCGGAAATGCAACTGTGGCCGCGGACATGCACCTGCACCTCGGGGTCCCCAACATCTGGTACCGCATGTCGCTCAGGTGGCCCGGGCATGACGAGACGGGCGTGACTCTGCCCGGGGCGCCGATGCTCGTGGCGGGAAGCACGGGAAAGGTCGCGTGGGGCTTCACGAACTCGAACGCCGGGACGGGAGACGTCGTGGTCGTGGACCCCAGCGTGTCCCCCCAGCTTTACCATGGCCCGAAGGGCGCGGGGCTGCTGCCCTACGAGAAGCGCACCGACACCGTGGAGGTGCGGGGCTCAAAGCCCGTCACCTTGGACGTCCAGTGGACCGTCTGGGGCCCCGTCGTCGGCGAGGGATCCGGGGGCCGCCAGCTCGTGTTCCACTGGACGGCGGACGACCCGGCGGCCATCAACCTCGACATAATCGACCTCGAGGACGCGGCAAGTGTCGGCGACGCCATTGCGATCGCCCACCACATGGGGATTCCCGCGCAGAACTTCGTCGTCGCCGATTCGGCGGGGCACATCGCGTGGACGGTGGCCGGGTTCCTCCCGAAGAGGATCGGCTACGACGGGCGCCTGCCGGTCGACTGGGCCTTTGGCGACCGGCGCTGGGAGGGGTACCTTGCCCCAGGCGATGTGCCGTCGATCTTCTCCCCCGCGGACGGCGTGCTTTGGACGGCAAACAACAGGACGCTCGGCGGGAAGGCCCTGGCGGCGCTGGGCGACTCGGGCTATGAGCTGCCGGCCCGGGCCCGCCAGATACGCGACGACCTCCAGGCGCTCCTTGGGGCCAAGAGGCCGATCGAGCCCAAGGACCTGCTGGCCGTCCAGCTGGACGACCGGGCCGTTCTGCTTGAGATGTGGCACAGCCTTCTCGTCGACACGCTTCGCCGCGGCTCGGTCGCCTCGACGCCCCAGCGCGCGGCGCTCCTCGAGGCCGCGCAGAAATGGGTGGGCCGCGCGGACGCCGATTCGGTCGGCTACGGGGTCGTTGGCGCTTTCCGCCTCGCGGTTGCGCACCGCGTGTTCGATCCCATCTTTGCGCCGTGCGTCGAGGCCGACCCGGACTTCACGTGGATCCGCTTCAACTACGAGCAGCCCCTTGAGGCGATCCTGAAGGCGAGGCCCCCCCATCTGCTGGACCCCGCCTTCGGGACCTGGGACGACCTGCTCACCGCGGCGGCGGACGACGTGTCCCTGCAGTATCGCAAGGGCGGCATCGATCCGAGGACATCGACCTGGGGCCGGCTCAATGCGGCGAGGATCGAGCACCCGTTCGCCCACTTCATTCCCCGCTGGGCCTCCTCGTGGCTCTCCATGCCGGCCGATCCGCTCCCGGGCGATTCGAACATGCCGCGGGTGCAGCACCCCTCCTTCGGCGCCAGCGAGCGCTTTGTCGTCTCTCCGGGCCATGAGGACGAGGGGATATTCCACATGCCCGGAGGGGAATGCTCAAATCCCCTTTCGCCCTATTTCCGCGCGGGCCACGAGGCCTGGGTCCACGGGGACCCGACGCCGTTCCTGCCGGGGCCCGCGGAGCACACGCTCGAGCTCGTCCCCTGATCCGGACGCGGGCCGAATGAATTGAATTGTCCGCGGGAGGGCTACGCGGCTTAGTGTCAGTCCCAAGCGCAAATGAAGAAAAAACAGCGCAGCCTAGACGTTTTTTTTGGGGGAGAACTCTTCAACATCAAGCACCTGATCGGCAACGCGTACCTCGCGGAGGCCATTTACGAGCGGTCGCACGGGCGGTACCTGTGCGCGCTCCCGCAGGATTTCGACCCGCGCGGGACGGCGCCGAGGACCATTCGCGACCACCACATACGCTCGCTCGTGGGATGCGACCTCGCGCTCTTCAGCTTCGACGGCCCGGACCTCGACAGCGGGACCCTGACGGAGTTCATGATCGCGAAGTTCGCGGACATCCCGTCCGTCATCCTCCGGACCGACCGGCGCGGCGCCGGGGCCCGGGCGTCGCAGTGGAACCCGATGGCAAACTTCTACCCGCGCACGGCATTCGTCGTCCTGGACGGGCTGGGCGCGTACAAGCAGATTCTCAAGAGGCGCCACCGCAAGCTGGACGAGGTGATCCGGCTTGCCGGCCAGCACAGCTCGGCCGACGCGCAGCGGATGTGCGACGACATCGCCGCGGCCGTCGTGCGGGCGTTCGACCGGGTCCGCACGATACCGCCGGCGATGCCGAGGCACCTGCGCGAGGAGATCTACAATTGGCTTCCCCTGATGCCGGGGCTCCGGGGAAAGGAGAAGGCGCTTCGGCGCGAGTTCGAACGCCACCTGGAGAGGAAAGTGCAGAGGGACCTCATCTGACTCCGCCATGCTGCGCGTGCTCGAACACCCCCTTTCCGACCACATCATCACGCACCTGCGCGACAAGACGACGAAGCCCGCGACCTTCCGCACGCTCGCCTACCAGCTGACGCTGATGCTCGCGATCGACGCGACCCGCGACCTTGCCACCGAGGAGAAGCCGATCGACACCCCCCTGGAGAGCACCGTCGGCCACGTGCTCACCCGCCAGCCGATAGTCGTGGTCGCCATCCTGCGGGCCGGCGTCTCGATGGTGCAGCCGTTCCTCGACGTCTTCCCCGAGGTGAGCGTCGGCTACGTGGGACTCGAGCGCGACCACGTGACCGCAGTCGCAAGGAGCTACTACTGCAAGCTGCCGCCGCTCGCGGGGAGGCGAATCTTCATAGTCGACCCGATGCTTGCGACCGGCGGCTCGGCGACCAAGGCAATCGACGTCGTCAAGAGGAACGGAGCCGTCGCGCCGCGCCTGGTGTGCATTATTGCGGCCCCCGAGGGGGTCGCCGAGGTCACCAGGCACCATCCCGACGCCTCCGTGCATGTCGGCGTCCTCGACCGGGCGCTCAACGAGCGCAAGTACATCCTGCCCGGCCTGGGAGACTTCG
>CAZNNO010000126.1:0-8280 GCA_964574435.1 uncultured Opitutaceae bacterium | reverse complement strand
CAGTTCTCGATCACCTGGCCGTTCTTCACGAGCGCCGTGAAGCGCTCGCCGAGCCCGTAGACGCATTCCCCGACGCCGAGGGCCAGCTGCTCGTGGACAAAGTTCCCGTGGCCCGGCCACTCGATGTAGCCCATGGCGCGGGCGGCGCTGGCCGTGAGGGTCCGGCCGCCCGACTGGAACGTGATTCCCCAAGGCCCGCCGCGGACCACGTGCGCGGACAGGCCGCCCGAGCGCAGGATCGCCTCCCTTTCCGTCACCTTGATCGACACCTTGGGTTTCTTCTCGGGAAAAAGCGGGATATGGGGGCCGGCGTCGGGCGCCCCGGTGAAGTGCTCGACCCGCACCCGGATGACGTCGCTCATCGGCGAGTCAATCCGGACGGCGAGAAGAGGCCCCTGGAGCGTGTCGCCCCTGTGCCGGATCGGCCTCACCGGGGCGTGGAAGATGAGGCCCCGGCCGCTGACCGCGGCGTCGTGCGCCTCCGCCGGGTAGTGGGCGACAACGCCAGGCTGCAGGAGCCAGTTACCGTCGGTGAATTTCATGGAAAGGGGGTCGGAGGGCGCTCCCGCGCCACGCGCGCCGGGCAGTCCTGTGAATGCACCGCGTGCGCAGGGTTTCAATTCCCAATTTTCACCGTTCCCAAGGCCCGGGCGGGCGTCCGCACCCAGGGTTTGCCCACGGCGGCCATTTTCGATTTACCAGGATCGCGTGCCCGCTCCCGAAAACCCGGCCTGTCCCTTCGAAAAGCGATTCCCCTCGCAGCTTGTGCGCGACGACGCGTTCTTCATGAGCCTTGCCTACAACCAGGCAATAGACGCGTGGCGCGAGGACGAGGTTCCTGTCGGGGCCGTGATCACGGTCGCCGGGGAGGTGATGGGCTGCGCCCACAACCGGGTCGAGGGATCGCAGGACCCGACCGCGCACGCCGAGATGCTCGCCCTGACCCAGGCCGCCACGAAGACCGGCCACTGGCGCCTCGAGGGCGCGACGGTCTACGTCACCAAGGAGCCCTGCCCCATGTGCTCCGGCGCCATGGTCATGGCGCGGGTGAAGCGCGTCTGCTTCGCCGTCCAGGACCCCAAGATGGGCTGCCTCGGGGGCGCGGCCAACCTGAACGGCCTTCCGAGGTCGAACCATCATTTCGAGGTCACGGCGGGCGGCGTCCTGGAAAACGAGTGCCGCGACCTGATCCAGGCGTTCTTCCGCCGGAAGCGGCTGGAACCAGGGGGATTCTGAGCCCGAGGGGCGGCCTCGCGTCATAAGGGCCGGTGGCAGTTGACGCATCCTGCAAGTGGTGCAACTCTTTGGGCATGGCTTACGAACTTCCTAAACTACCCTACGGTTATGACGCGCTGGCTCCCCACATCGACGCCAAGACGATGGAGATCCACTACACGAAGCACCACCAGGCCTACATCACGAACGCCAACAAGCTCCTGGCCGACCATCCGGCACTCGCTGCGCTGGATGTGAACGCGCTGATCGCGGACCTCTCGAAGGTGCCGGAGGGAATACGCGCCGGGCTCCGCAACAACGCCGGGGGCCACAGCAACCACTCGTTCTTCTGGACCATCCTCGGGCCGGGCAAGGGCGGTGCTCCGAAGGGCGCGCTTGCGGCTGCGATTGCGTCGACCTTCTCCTCCTTCGACAGGTTCAAGGAGGAATTCGCCAAGGCTGCGCTGGGGCGCTTCGGCTCGGGCTGGGCATGGCTCTACGTGGCGTCCGACGGGAAGCTCGCGATCGGCTCGACGGCTAACCAGGACAGCCCGCTCATGGGCAAGGCGGTCGCAGGAATCGAGGGGAAGCCCGTCATCGGGCTCGATGTCTGGGAGCACGCGTACTACCTCAATTACCAGAACCGCCGGCCCGACTACATCGCAGCCTGGTGGAACGTGACCAACTGGGACACCGCTGAGGCGAACTTCGCCGCGGCAACGGCCTAGCGCCCCTAGCGCGACCAAACATTAGCCTGGCGGGCCGGCCCGAAGCTCAGCGGGCTGATCGGCGTGCTCTTGCCGGTCTCCGTGTCGAGGATGCAAACCCGGCTCGTCGACGCCGTGAGGGCCGTGTACACCAGGTGGCGGCCGTCGGGCAGCCACGACGGCTCGACCCCGTCAAAAGGGGCCCTCGACACCTGTTCGGCGTGCCTGCGGGAGACGTCGAGGACGCCGATCTGGTAGTTGCCCCCGACCTTCATCGTGAAGGCGACCTTGTCCGGGGACGTCCGGCTCCAGTCGGGCTCAGCGCAGTAGTTCGAGCCCGTGTTGTAGCTCACGCGCTGCGGAATCCCCCCGGACGAGGGGATGACGTAGAGCTGCGGGCCGGGCTCCATGGCGAAGATGATCCGCGAGCCGTCGGGCGACCAGCACGGCGACGCCTTCGTCAGGTCGGAGTGGGTCCTGCGCGACACCCCCCGCCCCTGCGCATTGCTCACATAGATCTCGGGCTCGCCCTCGCCGGAAAGGACCATCGCCACCTGGCGCCCGTCCGGGCTATAGCGCGCCCCGCTGTTTGTCCCCTTGAAGCTCACGAAGGTCGTCCGCTGGTAGGTGCCGAGGTCGATCTGGAAGATGTCCGGGAACCCCGATCTGAAGAAGCTCGTGTAGATTATCCTCTCGCCGTCCGGCGACCAGCGCGGGGTCATCGCTATGGCCCGGTCGTGGGTGATCTGCCTGACATCGCCAAAGAACAGGTCGGAGGTGTAGACCTCCTCGTGGCCCGTCCGCTCGCCTATGAAGACGAGCTTCGACGTGAAGTAGCCCCGGAGCCCGAGGCCGTTTGTCCTCGCGACCGCGACGTCGGCCGCCGCGAGGAGCGCCTCGCGCTCGCTCTGGCCCGAGGCGACCTCGGACGCCACGACGCCACCCCCGAATCCCCGCTGGACGTCGACCCGCACCTGGGCGCCCCCGGCCGGCGCAAAGCGGATGTCGTAGATGAACCCGCTCGCCACCACGTGGTAGCGACCGTTGGAGCCGAAGGCCTGGAGGGCGAGCGAGTTCAGCTCCGGGGTGGCGCCCGAGACCCGCACGGGGATCGTGCGGTTGTCGGCGGTGACCTCCACGGTTCCGATGTCGCGCTGGGCCAGGGCCTGCGAGGCTATTGCAAATGCGGCTAGGACAAACTTTGTGTGTCTCTGCATGAATGGAGCGCTTGTGCTCCATTTCTATTTGCGCGCGGGCCGCTCATAACAACTCTTATTTGCGCCGTGACCACCGAAGTTATACTGGAACAGCTCAGGAATGTGAAGTATCCGGGGTTCAGCCGGGACATCGTTTCCTTCGGCCTCGTGAAATCGGCGTCCTTCGCGGACGGGGTCGCCCTGGTCTCGCTCGTGATAGCGACCGGCGACCCGAAGGTCCCGAAGCAGCTCAAGGACGACGTCGAGCGGTGCCTGCTTTCGATTCCCGGCGTGGGCCGGGCGACGGTCGAGGTTGCGGTGCAGCCGGCTCGTGCCCCGGCGGGCCCGCCCGGGCAGGCCGGTGGCAAGCCCGGGGCGTCGCGGGGGATCCAAAAGGCGGTCGCCATCGCCTCCGGCAAGGGCGGCGTCGGCAAGAGCACGTTCGCGGTCAACCTGGCCTGCGCCCTGGCCCGGATCCTGACCGCACGGGGCCGGACGGGAAGGGTCGGCCTCATGGACGTCGACATCTACGGGCCGAGCGTGCCCATCATGATCGGCCTAAAGGGCCGGCCGGAGATCGAGGGCGAGGGCCAGGACTCCTGCCTGGTCCCCATGGAGCGCCACGGCGTCAAGGTGATGAGCATGGGGTTCCTGGTGGACGACAACACGCCGGTCGTCTGGCGGGGGCCGATGGTGATGAAGACCGTGCAGCAGTTCGTCCAGAATGTGAAATGGGGCGAGTTGGACGTGCTCCTCGTGGACCTGCCCCCGGGCACGGGGGACGCCCAGCTCTCGCTCGTGCAGACCCTTCCGCTTGACGGCGCCATCATCGTCACGACGCCCCAGCCGGCGGCGACCCAGGTCGCCCTGAAGGGCGGGCTCATGTTCCAGAAGGTGAACGTGCCCATCCTGGGAGTCGCCGAGAACATGAGCCATTTCCTCGACTCCTCGGGACAGCGGGTCGCGATTTTCGGCGCGGGGGGCGGGATCGCCACGGCGGAGAAGCTGGGAACGACGCTGCTCGGCCAGGTGCCCCTCATCCCGGCAATACGCGAGGGGGGGGACAAGGGCCTTCCCATCGTTGTCGGCGAGCCCAAAGGCGAGGCAGCCGCCGTCTTCACGGGCATCGCCGAGGCGCTGCTGGAAATGCTGGCCAAAGTCGGGTCAAGACCAATGTAACATTCTGGAGAAATTGCCGGCATTGACAGGACAGCGGGCGTTCACCACATCCTTCAATTTACCGGACGCGTTGAATGACCTCTCACTCCAAAGAGCCCGTTGCCTCGTCGTCGCGTGAATTTGTGAAGCAGTCGAGCCTCTACCAGGAGTTTCTGGCGGAGAGGGAAGAGATCCTGAAGCACAAGTGGCTCGAATCCGAGCGCCTGGGCTATGACATCGGCTTTGAGCGCGCCCTGCTCGACTGGATCCGCAAGCACCGCGAGGGCTGGCGCGCCGCACGCCGCCAGAACCTTTCGACCCCGGGCTCGTCCGCCTCGCCGTTCTCGACGGCCGGCGACAAACGGTGCTGATCCCGGCCTCCCCAAGCCCCTCTACTTGATCTCCTTGTGAAGCGTGTGGCGCTTCAGGTGGGGATTGTATTTCCTCTTCTCGATGCGCTCGGTGACGGTCTTCTTGTTGCGCCTCGTGAGGTAGCGGGAAACGGGTTTGCCCTCTTTGCGGGCCTCGGTGCACTCCAGTGTTACGACTTCTTGCATAAGAATTAAGCGGTTGAGGGGTCAGCAGTAACCGGACGGCCACGACGCGCAACCCCAAAGTTCGGGCGGTCCCCCAAACGCCCTACCGCCGCTTCTCCGTGAGGGGAAGGAGGACTCCCCTCCTGAACAGGGTCACCTGGCCCGTGCTTGAGGAGACGGCTATGGCGATGCAGTTCGCCGTGACGCTGATCGCCGCGGCGGCCGCGTGCCGGCTGCCGAGGCCGCTCGGGAGCGTGAAGCTGTTGCCGGGCGCCTGCACCAGGCTCCCCGCCGCCTCCACCACCCCGTCGCCGCGGATCACAAACGCACCGTCAATGGACGAGAACTCCTTGATGGTCTCGTCCATGAACGGGTTGAGGATGTTGCGATCCTCCTCCTTGTAGCCGTAAAAGGGATTGAGGACGAGCGGCTTGGTGTATTCCTCGACCTTCCTCGTGTCGCCGACGACAAAGAGGCAGCCGACCGGCCTGCCCTCCCGGCCCTCGACCGCAAGCTCTGTGGCCACGGCCAGGACGCGCTCGAGCACCTCCGGCTTGACGTCGTCGGGCAGGAGGTCGGTCGCCGAGCCCGAAAGCAGGGTCTGGAACTCGCGCTCGATCTCGGCGACGACGATCGTGTCGAACTGGTTGCTCCCGGTGATCCCCCCGATGCAGCAGATCCTGTCGTTGAAGGAGATGAGGCCGCGGGTAAGCGCGACCAGCAGCGCGCTGCGCAGCTGCGCCAGGCGCTGGCTCGAGAAGGAGCGGACCTGGATCGTGTCCGTGAACTTGCTGGCGCCGTCCTCGGCCTCGATCGGGTTGCGGGTCACGAGGATGGTCTTCAGCTTGGGCGTGAGGATGCCCGGCTCCAGGCCGCCGATGCAGGTGTCGCCAAATACCATGGTGGCGCTGCAGCCCGCCCCCTTCGCGACGTGCTCGGCCTGGCGGAACATGAGCCGATTGACCCGGTTCTGCTGCGCCTGAATCGGCCGGATGCCGCCAAACCCCCCGAGGAGGCGCTCGTAGAGGGTGTCGAGGTCGGGTGCATGCACGAAGCTGTCCACGAGCTCCTGCTCCCGGACGAGGCGCCCGATGGCGGCGAGCACCTGCAGGGTGTCGCGCGCCGACTCGCCCGCGATAAGCATCACGATCAGGTGCACCCTCTCGTCGGACATCGCCCCGTGGTGGCGCATGCCGGCGCGGCTCCTGCCGATGGCGAGGATGTACCGGCGCGAGGTCTTCACCCGGACGTGCGGAAGGGCCACCCCGAGGCCGAGGTACGTCGTCATCGAGCTCTCGCGGGCGAGAAGGCCCTTTAGGATCACGTCCCTCTTCAGGTCCTTGAACCTCGCTATGCAGACGTCGAGCAGCTCCTCGAGAGCCGCCTCAAGGGTCAAGCTGCGCAGGTCGATGATCCGGCTCCTGGCGATTATCTTGTCGAGCCGCATGTCGGGACCCGGCTTCTAGCGCTCCCACTCGAGCGCGCCCTTCCTGACCTCGTAGACGAGCCCAAGGACAAGGACGAAGATGAAGAAGAGGATCGGGCCCAGTATGGAGATGTGCTGGTGGAGGAACTCCCGGTAGATGAACACCCAAGGCAGGAGGATGACGATCTCCAGGTCAAAGAGCATGAACAGGAGAGCAGTGACGTAGAATTTGACCGAGAAGCGCGTGTGGACGATCCCCTCGCCCGGCACGCCGCACTCGTAGGCGGAGTCCTTTATCCGGGTGTGCCGGGCGCGCTGGCCCAGCAGGTGGCTTGTCACGATGATCACCCCGGTGATCGCCGCGGCGAGCACCGCCTGGATCACGAACGGGAGGTAGGCGGCCGATGTCATGGGGAAATTCCAAGCCTGCGTGCGCTCACTTTGGGTGACAAGACGTTTGTGACCCAACCGGTCAGTCCACGTCGATCATCTTGGCGTCGCCGATGAGCGTCGAGCCGACGCCGAGCATCTCGGCGAACTCGAGGGTCCGGATCTCGTCCGAAATCGGCTCAAAGCCCTCGTGCTTGCGCCAGAGGTTGATCTTTGCCCGCATGAGCGCGTCCAGCATCACGGGATCGGTGCCAAGCCACACGAGCGGCTCGGACTTCGTGTACAGCGAATTGAAGAAGGGGCCGCCGATGAACTGGTAGTGCTCGAGACTCGTGATCGTGAAGCGCCAGGTCTCTCGGAGCTCCGGGATCGCGCTCATCTCGGCAACGGCCGCCGGCGCCGTCGCGGGCGAGCGGAAGAAGCGGGCGGTGTTCGAGGCGTTCCACAGGGTCGCGTTCACGAGCGCACCGTTCACCCCGAGCACCTGGTGGTCCGTATAGACAGGCAGGTTTATCCAGAAGTCCGCGTCGAGGAAGAGGGGCGTGGCCAGGAAGCTCTTCCGGTCGTCGGCCTTCGTTGAGGTGTTCGGCACGCCCTCGGTCTGGTGCGCGGCGAAGATCGGGTCGAAGCGCTCCGGGATTATGCTCTCGTAGAACCAGCCCGGGTCGTAATAGCGGTTGGACTCAAGGACGTAGACCGGGTTTCCCTTGAACATGGTCTCACCCGTCACGAGGGACGGCAGGTAGCCGGTCATGCGCAGCCTGAGCTGGTTGAGGCCGACCAGGAAGATGTTGTCGTTCCTGTAGCCGCGCCTCTCAAGCGACGCGACGACGGCCTTGACCAGCCCCGTCGGCGTCGCCATTCCCGGCCCCGAGTCCGAGTAGATCTTCAGGCCGACCTTCTTCTTGGCCCCTGGCGTTATCCTGCGCCCCGTGGCCTTCTCGTAGGCCGAGATGAGCTTCTCGACCTGAATGCCGTAGTCGGCGTCCGAGAAGCTCGGCAGATGGGCCTCCCACACCGGCTCCATGGGGGGATGTTTCGCATCCGGGGCGATTTCCGCCCTGCATACGGCGACACCGGCCGAAATCAGTGCAGCCGCGGCGGCCGTCAGGGTGGATATTCGCATGGTCTGATAGGTTAGTAGTCGCCTGCGGCGGGACAAAGTTTCCTAAAAGGCTGACTTTGCGCCCCGGGCGGTCCGGAAACTTGACAGCCTCCCGGTGCAGTTGAAAGTGGATTCTTCTCACGCGGCGCAGGGCTCACGGAGGGCCCAGCGTGCAGTCCATGCCCGTCATCAAACCAAGCTGTATACGCGACCTAAAGCTTCGCGTAAACCTCGCCGACGTCATTTCGCGGGTGGTGGCGCTCCGCAAGTCGGGCGGGTCGCGCCTGAAGGGCCTTTGCCCGTTCCACAACGAGAAGACCCCCTCCTTCAACGTCGACTCCGACAAGGGCTTCTTCAAGTGCTTCGGCTGCGGGAAGGCGGGCGACGCGATCACGTTTGTGCGGGAAACCGAGCAGCTGTCGTTCACGGAGGCCGTCGAGACCCTGGGCCAGCGCTACGGCGTGGCCATCGAGTACGAGGAGGGCTCGGGCCCGAGCCGCGAGGAGCGCTCGCTGCGCCAGGAGCTCTTCGACCTGCACGAGCAGGC
>CAZNNO010000125.1:0-8436 GCA_964574435.1 uncultured Opitutaceae bacterium | reverse complement strand
ACGATGTCGTTGAGCGAGTACGCCGCGTCGTCGGCCCAGTCCATGATCTGGCACTCGACGCTCTTGAAGCGGTTGAGCCTCTCGCCCGGGGCCAGGCTCGCCGGCGGGCGAGCGCCCCCGAACACGAAGGCCAGCACGTCTTTCTGGGTGTCGTAGAGGAAGTGGTTCTTCGGCGGCTCCCGGTACTGGCCGAAGAGCGTCTTGTACTTGAGGACCCCGTCGAGGAGGGCCCGGGTCGGCTGCATCCCGCGGACCCCGGAGCCGTCCTGGTACATGGCCCCGGTGAGGATGTGGAGCGTCTGCGCATTTCCCTCGAAGCCGCCCCATCGGCCCATCAGCTCCTGGAGCGTGCGCTCACCCGAGTGGCCGAAGGGGGGATGCCCGAGGTCGTGCGCCAGGCAGACCGCCTCGACCAGGTCCGCGTCGATGAAGAAGTCGTCCGAAAGCGGCCCCTCGAGCGTCCGCAGGTACTGGCAGATCGAGCGCCCGATCTGGGCCACCTCCATCGAATGGGTGAGCCGGGTCCTGTAGAAGTCGTACTCCCCGGAGAGGAAGACCTGGGTCTTCGACTGCAGCTTGCGGAAGGCGTGCGCGTGGATGATCCGGTCGCGGTCGATCTGGAACGCGTTGCGGTAGTCGGTCTTTCGCTCCCCGCCGGGGGTCTCGCTGTCGAAGGCTCCGTAGAATCGGTTGGTCATGCGCGGCGCCGACCAGAGCACAGCGCCGGGGCCCGGGACGCAATCCCCGAGCGGGGCGCCCCCGGGGTCCGGGGGTCCGCCGCGCCCCCCCGTGCCAGGGGAGCATCCGGGGGGGCCCGCTTCCCGTTCAGGGTTGTTTCGGCGGGATTCCGGGACAACCTGTGGGTTACCCAAATGAGCGCGAAGACGATGCGGGCCATCTCGAAGCTGAAGCCGGGAGCCGGGCTTGACCTCACGGAGGTGCCCGTGCCGGTTCCCGGCCCGAACGACGTGCTGATTCGGATCAGGAAGACCTCGATCTGCGGCACCGACGTGCACATCTACAACTGGGACGAATGGGCCCAGAGGACGATCCGGGCCCCCATGGTCATCGGCCACGAGTTCGTGGGGACCATCGAGGAGGTGGGCTCGGCCGTGCAGAGGTTCCAGAAGGGGGACCTTGTCGACGGCGAGGGCCACATCGTCTGCGGGGTCTGCCGCAACTGCCTCGCGGGACGCAGGCACCTGTGCAAGGACACGAAGGGCGTCGGCGTGAACCGCAACGGGGCCTTCGCGGAGTTCCTCTGCATTCCGGCGTCGAACGCGGTGCCGGTCGACGCCTCGATCCCGCTCGACGTCCTCTCCTGCTTCGACCCCCTCGGCAACGCGACCCACACGACGCTCCAGTTCGACCTGGTCGGGGAGGACGTCCTCGTGACCGGCGCGGGCCCCATCGGGTGCATGGCGGCCGCCATCGCCCGGCACTGCGGCGCCCGCAAGATCGTCGTCACCGACGTGAACCCGGACCGGCTGGCCCTCGCGGCGAAGATGGGCGCGACCCGCGTCGTCGACGTGTCCCGCGAGCGCCTGCAGGAGGTCCAGGCGGAGCTCGGCATGAAGGAGGGCTTCGACGTCGGCCTCGAGATGTCGGGCAACCCGAGGGCGCTTAACGACATGATCGACAACATGGCGCACGGGGGCCGGATCGCGCTCCTCGGGATTCTCCCGAGCGCGGCCGCCGTGGACTGGAACAAGGTCGTCTTCAACATGCTGACGATACGCGGGATCTACGGACGCGAGATGTACGACACCTGGTACAAGATGACGGCGATGATCCAGAGCGGCCTCGACATTTCGCCCGTGATCACGCACCGGATGCCCTACGCGGACTTCCAGGCGGGCTTCGAGCTCATGCGCTCCGGCAGGAGCGGCAAGATCATCCTCAACTGGGCCTAGGCGCGCATGCCCCCCGACTTTAGCGAGCACCTGAAGAGACTCCTGGCCGAGATCGGCTCCAGCGGCCTTTCCAAGGCCGAGCGCGTGATCACCACGCCCCAGGGGGCCCGAATCGCCGTGGCGGGCGGCGAGCGGGTCCTCAACTTCTGCGCCAACAACTACCTCGGGCTCGCCGACCATCCCGACATCGTCGCGGCCGCGCACGCGGCGCTCGACCGCTGGGGGTACGGCCTGGCCTCCGTCCGGTTCATCTGCGGCACCCAGGAGATCCACAAGGAGCTCGAGGCGCGGCTGAGCACGTTCCTCGGGACCGAGGACACGATACTCTACTCGTCCTGCTTCGATGCGAACGGGGGCGTGTTCGAGGCGCTCCTCGGCGAGGAGGACGCGGTCGTCAGCGACGAGCTGAACCACGCCTCCATCATCGACGGGATCCGCCTTTCCAAGGCGAGGCGCTACCGCTACCGCAACCGCGACATGGCCGACCTCGAGGCGAGGTTCGCCGAGGCCTCCGCGGCGGGGGCGCGCTTCAAGCTCGTCGTCACCGACGGCGTGTTCTCAATGGACGGCACCGTGGCGCCGCTCGGTGAGATCTGCGCCCTGGCGGAGCGCCACGGCGCGATCGTCATGGTGGACGACAGCCACGGCGTCGGCTTCATGGGGCCGCGGGGGCGCGGCACGCCGGAGCATTTCGCGGTCACCGGGAAGGTCGACATCGTGACCGGCACGCTTGGCAAGGCGCTCGGCGGGGCCGCCGGCGGCTACGCGAGCGGCCGGCGCGAGGTGATCGAGCTCCTGCGGCAGCGCTCCCGTCCCTACCTCTTCTCGAACACGCTCCCGCCGGCGGTCGCCGCCGCCTCGATCGCCGCCATCGACCTGATCACGCGCACGCCCGAGCTCAGGGAGAAGCTCCTTGGGAACACCCGCTACTTCCGGGAGGGCCTGACGCGCGCCGGACTCGCGATCCGGCCCGGCTCGCACCCGATCGTGCCGGTCATGCTGGGCGACGCGGAGCTGGCGCAGCGCTTCGCGGCGCGGATGCTCGAGAAGGGGGTCTATGTGGTCGGCTTCTTCCACCCCGTTGTCCCGAGGGATGCGGCGCGGATCCGCACGCAGGTGAGCGCGGCCCACGGGCGGGAGGACCTTGACGCCGCGATCCGCGCGTTCGCCGAGACGCGCAAGGAGCTTGCAGGCTGGCCCGCCGTCCGTCCCAAATAGCCCGCCCGAAATGCCCAAGATCACCGACGCAGCCATCCGCCGGCTCGAGAGGACCGCCCGCTCCGCGGCCGCGCGCGCCTACGCCCCCTACTCGGAGTTCCCCGTGGGCGCGGCCGTGCTGGCGGGATCGGGACGGATCTACGCCGGGTGCAACGTCGAGAACGCCTCCTACGGCCTGTGCAACTGCGCGGAGCGCACCGCCGTCTTCAGCGCCGTCGCCGCCGGCGAGAAGTCCGTGCGGGCCGTCGCCGTCTACACGCCGACCCCGCTCCCGACGCCGCCCTGCGGCGCGTGCCGTCAGGTGATCCACGAGTTCGGGCCCGACGCGCTCGTCATCAGCATCTGCGACGCGAAGAACCGGATCGAGACGCGGATGCCGGCGCTCCTGCCCGGCGCGTTCGGGCCGGGCGACCTGGCCTAGCCTGCCTCGAAGAAGGCGCGGACGGCCGCCCCGACCTCGGAGGCCGGGAATTCGCGCTCAGTGCGGCTGCCGAGGTCGCGCAGCTTGACGACGCCCTTGGCCAGCTCGTCGCCGCCGTAAATGAGCGCGATCCTCGCACCGGATTCGGCCGCCGCCTTGAACTGCTTCCCGAAGGCCACCTCCCTGAGCGGGTACTCGACCCGGTAGCCGCCCGAGCGCAGCGCATGGATGTCGGCGAACGCCGCCCGGCGCTCGCGCTCGCCGCCGATGACGCAGTAGATGTCGGGTGCGCCCGAGACCGCCGGCGCGAGCCCGCGCTCCTCGAGGAGAAGCGCGAAGGTCATGTCGCCGATCGCGAAGCCGACCGCCGGCAGCTCGGCGCCGCCGAGCTTCCCCACGAGGTCGTCGTAGCGGCCTCCGCCCGCGAGCGCCCGCAGCTCGCCCTTTCGGTCGTAGGCCTCGAACACGAAACCCGTGTAGTAGGCCAGGCCGCGGACGACGCCGAGGTCGACCTGCACGTAGTCGCCGAGCCCCATGGCGCCGAGGCCGCCGAGAAGCTTCCGCCAGTCGATGAGGCGCTCCGACGCGGCGCTCGGGGAAACGCTGGCCGCCTCGAGAATCCCCTCGAGCTCGCCGAAGGAGCGGATCGAGAGGAACGCGAGGACGCGCTCCTTCAGCGTTGCGTCCAGCGGGCCGAAGGCCGCCTCGTAGTCCTTGAACGCCGCGTCCCCGTTGCGCTCGAACTTGTCAACCGCCACCAGGAGGGCGTGGATCCGGGCCCCGTCCAGCCCGAGGGTTCCCAGATAATGAAACCAGAGCTTTCGGTCGCTCAGCCTGATGCAGAAGTCCCGCTCGGTGAGCCCGAATGCGCGCAGGCACTGGATCAGGAGCGCGATGAGCTCGATCTCGGCCTCAGGCCCGGCCTCGCCGAACACGTCGGCGTTCAGCTGGTGGAAGCTGCGGCCGCGCCCCTTCTGCATCCGCTCATAGCGGTAGAATTCGGCGATGCTGAACCACTTGATGGGCCGCTTGAGGGCCCCCGCCCTCTCCCCCACCAGGCGGCAGACGCTCGGCGTCATCTCCGGACGCAGCGCGACCTCCCGCTTACCCTTGTCGGTGAAGCTGAAGAGCTGGCCCTCGATCTCGTCGCCGGACTTGGCCCGGTAGAGGTCGAGGGGCTCAAGCACCGGGGTGTCGTACTCGGCAAAGCCGAATGCCGAGGCGGTCTGACGCCAGAGGCGAAAGATGTGGGTGCGTTTTGCGAGGTCCTCGGGATAGAAGTCCCGGAACCCGGGCAGGGGCTGGAACGCGGCCATCAGGGACGGACACGGTGCCACACGCCCGTCAGCGGGTGAACAGGAAGGGCTCGGGCACCGCTCGCGGTCAGACGAGGGTGCTCAGGTCGAGCTTCTTGAGTTGCTGCTTGAGGATCTTGCCCGCCTTGAACTTAACGACGGCTCTTTGCGGTATAATGACTTCCGCTTCGGGCTTGTTGGGATTTCTGCCGACCCGCTGTTTCCGCACTTGGACCTCGAGAACGCCAAAGTTTCGCAACTCGACGTTTCTGCCCTCCGACAATGCCTTCTGTACTATGTCGAGGGTCTGTTGGACCGTATCGACGATCTGCTTCTGCGGGAATCCAGCCTTCCGGTAGATCTCCAACACGATCTCGCGTTTTGTGAGGTTCGTGGACATGAATTGTTCCTTTGGGTATATACTTTACTGAGGCATCTTAAATTATTCGTCTGGGATGAATTGCGTCAATACTTATCACCACTAAAACGTGCCTGATCCCAATGCGGTAAATTCGATGTTCGGGCGGATAGCCCGCCGGTATGACCTGGCGAACCGGGTTTTGAGCTGCGGAATCGACATTTATTGGCGAATTCGCCTGGTGGAGGGCGTACGCCGGGAGCACCCTTCCGAGGTCCTCGACCTGGCCACGGGAAGCGGCGATGTCGCCTTCGCAATGGAACGCGCGCTGGGGCCGTCCGTGGGGATCCTGGGTGTTGATTTCTGTGCGCCCATGCTCGAGGAGGCCGAGGCCAAGAAGGCCCTGGGCTCGGGACGCCATCCGCGCCTCGCATTCGCCCAGGGCGACGCCCTGGCGCTCGCGCTCCCCGACGAGAGCTTCGACGTGGTCACGATCGCCTTCGGCCTGCGGAACATGGCCGACCGTGGGCGCTGCCTCTCAGAGATACGCCGCGTCCTGCGGCCGCGCGGCTGCCTCTTCGTGCTCGAGTTCTCGCGGCCCCGGCCGTGGGTGCGCCCCCTCTACGGCTTCCATCTGCGCCGCGTCGTTCCGGCCGTGGCCGGCCTCCTCACCGGCGACCGCGCGGCCTACGACTACCTCGGGGAATCCATCGGGGCCTTCCCCGGCCGCGAGGAGCTCTCCGGGGAGATCAGGAGCGCCGGGTTCGCGGACGTGACAGCCACGCCGATGACCCTGGGCATCGTCGCCCTCCACGCGGCGCGGCGCGGGCCCGCCCTCAATTGAAGGACTTGCCGCAGCCGCAGGTCGAGTGGGCGTTCGGATTGCGGATCTCGAAGCCCTTGCCGTGGAGGCCGTCGTCGAAATCGACCGTGGTGCCGTCGAGGTGCCTCAGGCTCGCCGGATCGACGACGATCGGCACGCCCTCGCTCTCGAACGCCGCATCCTCGGGCTTGGCCTCGTCGAATGACATGCCGTACTGCATTCCGGAGCAGCCGCCGTTCTCTATAAAGAGGCGCAGGCTCGACTTGGGCTCCTCGGCGCCGGCGCGCAGGGTTCGCACCTGGTTCGCCGCCCTTGGCGTAAGTTGAATCATGGCCACAGGTTAAGGCGGGTGTCTGCCCTGTCAAATGCGCCCGCTAAACCCCTTGCGGGCGGGCCTGCAGCAGAAATCGGGCCGAAATTGAAGAAAGTTCACTTGCAAGCTTCGATTCCCGTCGCTTCCATTCGGGGAGCTTGGCCGCAATCACCCATATCCTCAACGAGATCAACTACGAGATGGTCCGTAAACTCGCGGAGGGCGGCATGGGCGTCGTCTATGAGGCGCACCAGCTCGGCGCCGGGCAGTTCAGGAAGACGGTAGCCGTGAAGCTGATCCGGGAGGAGTACTCCGCCATCCCCGAGTTCCAGAAGAACTTCATCGGCGAGGCGAGGCTCGTGGCCGACCTGATCCATACGAACATCGTCCAGACCTACCACCTGGGGCATATCGGCGGGCAGTATTTCATGGTCATGGAGTACGTGGGCGGCCAGAACCTGGAGCAGTTCCTGGAGAAGCACCGCGCCCTGGGCCGGCAGGTGCCGGTGGACATCGCGGCCTTCATCGTGTCGCGGGTCGCGCGCGGGCTCACCTATGCCCACCAGAAGAGGGACCGCGACGGCCACCACCTGAACATCGTCCACCGCGACATAGGCCCGAAGAACATTTTGATGGGCTACGAGGGTGACGTGAAGCTGACCGACTTCGGCATAGCGAAGGCCCTCAATCTGATGTACAACGAGGAGGGCAAGGTGATCGCCGGCAAGGACGAGTACCTCTCGCCCGAGCAGGCGAGCTACGCCGTGACGGACGCCCGCGCCGACCTCTTCCCGCTCGGCATCGTGCTGACGGAGGTCCTCCTGGGCCGGAACATCTTCAGGAATGTCGACCGCTCCCAGTCGCGGCGAAACATCCTGACGCTCCCGATCCCGCAGTTCTCCTCCCTGCGCTCCGACATCGACCCGCGCCTCGAGGGCATCATCCAGAAGGCCCTGCGCCGCAACCGCGACCAGCGCTACCAGGCGGCGTCCGAGATGCTCCACGACCTCGAGGTCTACCTTTACAGCGACCGCTACGGCCCCACGAACGAGAAGCTCGGCACCTATCTGCGGGACCTATTTGGAGTGGTCGATCCCGAGCCCCCGGTCTCCCTCGCCGCACTACCCCGCCTGACGGAACCATGAGGCAACCCCTGCCTCAACGCCGATGAGCACGGGAGGATTCAGCCAGGATCTTCGCCAGCGCCAGACGCAGTCTCTGGTGCTTGCGCCGCAGCTGCGCCAGTCGCTCAAGATCCTCCAGGTGGCGGCCCTCGACCTGCGCTCGGTGATCCAGGAGGAGCTCCAGTCGAACCCGACGCTCGAGGAGCTGCCGATGGACGCGATGAGCACCGAGAAGCCCGAGGCGGACAACGGCGAGACGGACGCGAACGGCGACGACACGGCTGCGAGCGCCGAGGGGACGCCCGAGCAGCCCGCCGAGGGCAAGCGCGAGGAGATGGATTTCTCGAAGGAATTCGAGATCCTCGGAAAGATTGACGACGACTGGCGCGACTACATGGCCGCCGCCGGGGGCAGCCAGACCTACTCGCAGGAGGACGCCGAGCGCCGGCAGCATTTCTTCGACTCGATCGCGACCGAGACCTCGCTCCAGGAGCACCTGATGCGACAGGCGGAGATGACCGACCTGTCGCCGAAGGCGATGGACGCCATGCGCCACCTCGTGGGAAGCCTGGACGACAGGGGCTTCCTGACCGTGAAGCCCGCCGACGCGGCGCTCCAGACGGGGCTGCCGCTCGAGTCGGTCCAGGAGGCCGTCGCGGTCCTGAAGACCTTCGATCCCGCGGGCATCGGGTCCGAGAGCCTCCCCGAGTGCCTGGTCGCGCAGCTCGCGTCCAAGGGGCGCGGGGATTCACTGGCGGCGCGGATCATCCGCGACCACTTTGAGCTTCTGACGCGCAGGCGGATCCCGGAGCTCTCGCGCAAGCTCGGCGCCGCGTCGGACGACATCCAGGGCGCCATCGAGGAGATCGGCAAGCTCGACCCCGCGCCCGGCAGGCAGTTCGCCGACGACCAGAACCGGGTTGTCGTGCCCGACGTCATCGTCGAGCACGACGGCAACGAGTGGAAGATCC
>CAZNNO010000124.1:0-8456 GCA_964574435.1 uncultured Opitutaceae bacterium | reverse complement strand
TGGACATCTTCGAGCCGCTCGTCAGCCACCAGCCGTGCGCCAGGATCCCCTTCGGGAGGGCGAGCCCGGCCGCATGCAGCATGATGGGCCAGTAGACGGCATGCGGCGGGACGAGTATGTCCTTGCCGATGACGTGCCAGTCGGCGGGCCACGTGCCCGGCCTCGACTTCACCGCGGAGTAGTAGTTGACCAGGGCGTCGAACCACACGTAGGTGACGAACGCGCCGTCAAAGGGCAGCGGGATCCCCCACTCGAGGCGCTCCCTGGGCCGCGAGATGCAGAGGTCGTTCAAAGGCTCCTTCAGGAACTCGAGAACCTGCTTCTGGCGGAACCGCGGGAAGACAAAGCCCTCGTTCTTCCCCAGGAACTCGAGCAGCCAGGGCTGGTAGGCCTTCAGCCTGAAGAAATAGTTCGGCTCGACGATCTCGGAGACCTCGCCGTAGATCTCGGGCCACGAGCCGTCGGGATTGCGGTCCTTCTCCTGCAGGAACTGCTCCTGGCGCGTGCTGTAGAACCCCCGGTACTCGCCGCGGTAGATGTCGCCCTTGTCATGGAGCTGCTGGAGGAGCTCGCGCACCACGCGCTTGTGGCGCTCCTCGGTCGTCCGGATGAAGTCGTCGTTCGAGATCTCGAGGCGGGGGAGCATGGCCTTGAACTCCGCGCTGGTCTCGTCGGCGAACTGCTGGGCCGACACCCCCCGCCTCCTCGCCGACTGCTGGACCTTCTGGCCGTGCTCGTCGGTCCCCGTCAGGAAGAACACCGAATCACCCATGAGGCGCCGGAAGCGGGCGATCACATCGGTCAGGATCTTCTCGTAGGCGTGCCCGATGTGCGGCGAACCGTTCACATAGTCGATCGCCGTGGTGATGTAGAAGTCGGCCATGAAGGGCCGATCCAAGCACGGTTTAGCGCCTGGCCGCAAGCCAGCCGACGAGCTCGGCCCAGGCGCGGCCCCGGTGGCTTATCGCGTTCTTCTCGCGCCTGGGCATCTCCGCAAGGGTCCTCTCGAACCCGGCGGGGACGAAGAGGGGGTCGTAGCCGAAGCCTCCCCGTCCCCGGGGGGTCTCCAGGAGCCGGCCGGGACAGCGGCCCTCGAAGCTGCGCTCGAGGCCCCCGGGGCCCGCCAGGTACAGGACGCACACGAACGCGGCCCCCCTCCTTGGCTCGGGCACCCCGAGCATGGTCTGGACGAGCCTCGCGAGGTTGGCCGCCGGATCGCCCGCCGGCCCCGCGTAGTAGGCGGATTCGACGCCGGGAGCGCCGCCCAGGGCCTCCACGCAGAGCCCGCTGTCGTCGGCGATCGCCCAGGCGCCGTCCGGAAGCCGGCCGCGCAGGGCGAGGGCCTTCTTCCGCGCGTTCCCGACGAAGCTTCCGGTGTCCTCGGCGACGGGCGGCATCCCGCCCACCTCTCCCGCGGACGCCACCTCAATCCGGTCCGCGCCCCCCGGGGACCCCTTTCCGGCAAGGAGGGCATCGGCGAGGGCCTGCAGCTCGGCCGCCTTGTGAAGGTTACCCGAGGCTAAATAGAGTTTCATCGATCTGGATCCGTTCGGGGTAGACGATCCTGCCCCGCACGAGCGAGTCCTCGCCCAGCGACTGGCGGCGCACGTCGGCCAGGCGGATCGCCCGCGGCAGGCTCTCGGTCCGCAGCCCGCTCAGCACGGACTTCGAGCGCTCGTCGGCAAGGATGACCGGCGCGTGGTACATGAGCAGGTAGTCGAGCTGGCGCTCGATCATCGCGCGGCTCATCAGCTGCGCCCCGCCCTCGAAGAGGACGCCGCAGATCCCCTCCTGCGCGCACCTGGCGCGGAACTGGGCGAAGGGGACCCGTCCCGTCGCCGACTCGAACTCCCAGACCCCGACGCCCATGCCGCGCAGCTTGCGGACGTAGCCCATGCCCCCGTGCTGGGTCGTGACCACGACCGTTCGGGCCGCGAACCGGTCGCTGTAGACCTGCGGCAGGCTCCGCTCGACCACCGTCCTCAGGCGCCCGTCGAAGACGAACCGTATCGGGCACTCCTCGGGAGCGCCCACGGCCCGCGCGGTCAGGCGCGGGTTGTCGCTCAGGACCGTGCCGGCGCCGACGGCGATCGCCGGGAACAGCCGCCTCCACCTGTGGACGTCGCCCCGCGCCTCCTCGCCCGTGATCCACTTGGAGTCCCCGGCGCGTGTCGCGATCCTCCCGTCGAGTGTCGCCGCGAGCTTGCCCGCCAGGAGCGGCTCCTTCCGGGTGATCCAGTGGTTGAAGACCAGGTTCAGGTCCGCGCAGTCGGCCCCGAGGACGTCGGTCACGACCTCGACGCCCGCCCGCCGCAGCAGCTCGAGCCCCCTGCCCGCGTGCGCGGGGTTGGGATCGGCGGCGCCGACAACCACCCGCTTGATGCCCGCGGCAAGAATGGCGTCCGTGCAGGCGCCGGTGCGTCCCTCGGTCGAGCAGGGCTCCATGGTGACGTAGAGCACGGCGCCCGGCCCGGGATTGCGCATCAGGGAGGCGAGCGCCACGCGCTCCGCATGCGCTCCCCCGTCCTTCTCGTGAAATCCCTCGGCGACGATCCGGCCGTCCTCGACGAGGACGCACCCGACCATGGGGTTGGGAAGGGTCCTGCCCCAGCCCTGAAGCGCGAGCTCGATCGCCCGGCGCATGGGGGCCTCGTGCTCAGGCCCGGACATGGGGATTGCCCTCCTTCTCGAGGCCCACCGTGGTGGGCACCCCGTGCCCGGGGAAGACCCGCGTCTCGTCGGGCAGCGTGTAGATGCGCGAGCGAATCGAGTCCGCGAGCTGCTCAAAGCTGCCCCCGGGCAGGTCCGTCCGGCCGATGCTCCCGCGGAAGAGCGCGTCGCCGGCGAAGGCCGCGTCCTCGTCGGGAAAATAGAACATGAGGCTGCCCGGGCAGTGCCCGGGCACGTGGCTTACCCGCACCTCCTGGCCGAGGGCGCTCATCCGCTCCCCGTCGTCGAGCCAGCGGTCGACCTTGACGGGCTCGACCACGAGTCCCGGCAAGAGGAGCGGCCTCATGACCTCCGGGGTCTCGATCAGCGGCCGGTCGGCGCGGTGCGCAGAGACCGGGACCCCCGCCTTCCTCGCGACCTCGGCCGCCCCCTGCGTGTGGTCCCAGTGCCCGTGGGTGAGCCAGAGGCCGGCCAGTCGGCACCCCTCCCGCTCGAGTATGGGGGCGGCCTTCGCCCAGACGCCCTCGGGGGCGTCGACAAGGACCGCCTCGCCCCTCTCGGGCTCGGTCAGCAGGTAGGCGTTGGTCTGGATCGGGCCAGCGGGCAATACATGGACATTCACGCCGCAAAGAGAGAACATTCCGCACGTTCCGCAACGGCGAAAATTCCCCTTCACCTTTGGCCGCCCAGCGGCTACCGATACACCCTTTGCAATGCCGACCCTAAAGTTTGCCGTCCTGCCCGGTGATTATATTGGGCCCGAGGTCATGTCCGAGGCCCTCCGCGTGCTTGAGCACGTGGCGCTCCAGGAGGGGCTCACCCTCCAGGCAACGGCGGCGGACGTGGGCGGCGCCGGCATAGACAATCACGGCAAGGCCCTGCCGGAAAGCACCTTGCGGACATGCGAGGCAAGCGATGCGATCCTCTTCGGCTCGGTGGGCGGCCCGAAATGGGAGAAGCTGCCCCCGAAGGACCAGCCCGAAAGGGCTGCGCTCCTGCCCCTGCGCAAGCACTTCACCCTCTTTGCAAACATCCGCCCGGGCCTCCTGTACCGCGAGCTGACGGCCGCCTCGCCGATCAAGACAGAGCGCATCCCCGACGGCATCGACATCGTGTGCATCCGGGAGCTGACCGGCGGCCTCTATTTCGGCAGGCCGAAGGAGACCACCACCCTGCCCGACGGCGACCTCCAGGCCGTGGACACGATGGTCTACAGGAAGAGCGAGATTGAGCGGATAACGGCGACGGCGGTCGAGACCGCGCGCGCGCGCAAGCGCAAGCTCTGCTCCATCGACAAGGCCAACGTCCTCGAGACCTCGGTGCTCTGGAGGAGGACCGTCTCGGACTACGTCGCCCGGAATGCGCCCGACGTTGAGCTCAGCCACATGTACGTCGACAATGCGGCGATGCAGCTCGTGCGCAGCCCCAACCAGTTCGACGTCTTCGTGACGGAGAACATGTTCGGCGACATCCTCTCCGACGAGATGGCCGTCATCTGCGGCTCCCTGGGGATGCTCTCCTCGGCGTCGCTCGGCGCGGGCCGCAACTCCCTCGGGCTGCCCTTCGGGCTCTACGAGCCGGCCGGCGGCACCGCGCCCGACATCGCGGGAAAGGGAGTCGCGAACCCCTGCGCACAGGTCCTCTCGGCGGCGCTCATGCTGCGCTACAGCTTCGGCCTCGAGAGGCCCGCGGCCCGGCTCGAGGCCGCCGTGCGCAGGGCCGTCACCAGCGGGACCCGCACCGCCGACATCGCCTTCGGGGGCGCCTCCGTGGGCACCCGGGCGATGGCCGACGCAATCATCGCCGCGCTATGACCTCCTCGGAAATCCGCCAGTCGTTCCTGGACTTCTTCGCCGAGCGCGGCCACACCCTGGTCCCGTCGTCGTCGCTGCTTCCCGACTCGCCCGGCCTCCTCTTCACGAACGCGGGGATGAACCAGTTCGTCCCGATCTTCCTCGGCGAGCGCGCCCCGGATCTCTCGCACTGGGCCGGGGCCAGGCCGGGGAGGGACACCCGCGCCGCGGACACCCAGAAATGCATCCGTGCCGGGGGCAAGCACAACGACCTGGAGGACGTGGGCTTCGACACCTACCACCACACCTTCTTTGAGATGCTCGGCAACTGGTCATTCGGGGACTATTTCAAGAGGGAGTCCCTCGAGTGGGGATGGGAGCTCGTCACCCGCGTCTGGGGCATACCCCCGAAGCGCATCTTCGCGACTGTCTATGCGCCCGACAGGGCGAAGGGCGACCCGTCGGAGTTTGACCAGGAGGCCTCCGATATCTGGTCGGCGCTCTTCCGCAAGGCCGGGCTCGACCCCGCCGTCCACATCGTCAGCGGGGGCAAGAAGGACAATTTCTGGATGATGGGCGAGACCGGCCCGTGCGGGCCCTGCTCGGAGGTGAACCTCAACCTGCTCCCCTCGGACGACGAGGCCGAGGGCCGCAAGCTCGTGAACTCCGGCTCGCCCCGCTGCATCGAGATCTGGAACCATGTCTTCATCCAGTTCAACGCGAATGCCGACGGCACGTTCTCCCCGCTCGCGGCGAAGCACGTCGACACGGGCATGGGCTTTGAGCGCGTCGCGGGGATCCACGCGACGACGAAGGGGTTCACCGACTTTTCCGCCGAGCCCTCAAACTACGCCTCGGACCTGTTTGACCCTCTGTTCGCGCGCATAGCCGCACTCTGCGGGAGATCGTACGGCGCGACGGTGCCCCGCCGGCGCTCGGGCCTCAGCGCCCAGGAGCAGACCGACGTCGCGTTCCGGGTCCTCGCCGACCACGCGCGGTGCGTCTCCTGCGCCATCTCGGACGGGATTCTGCCCGGCAACGAGGGCCGCAACTACGTCATCAGGCGGATCCTGCGCCGCGCGGCGCTCTACGGCCGCAACCTCGGGCTCGGCCCCGGCTTTTTCGAGCAGCTTGTCGAGCCGCTCGTCGAGTCCCTCGGCGGCGTCTTTCCGGAGCTCAGGAGGCAGCAGTCGACGATCCGGCGGGTCATCCGCTCGGAGGAGGAGAGCTTCGGCAGGACCCTCGAGCGGGGCCTGCGCCGCCTCGACGAGGCCGCGCAGACCGGGTCCCTCAGCAGCCCGGTCGTCTTCGAGCTCTACGACACCTACGGCTTCCCGCTCGACCTGACCCAGGTCATCGCGTCGGAGCGCGGCATCGCGCTCGACACGGCTGGCTTCGAGGCGCTCATGGAGCAGCAGAGGGAGCGCGGGCGCTCCGCACAGAAGCGGGAGGTGATCGTCGCGGCCACCGAGGGCGCGGCCTCGGCCGCGGGGGCCCCGACCCTGTTCACGGGCTACGCCATCGACTACTCCCAGGGGACGCACGCCACCGTGACCGACGTCGTCCGGTCGGAGCACGGGGCGTTCCTGGTCTTCGACAGGAGCCCCTTCTACGCGGAAATGGGCGGCCAGCTCGGGGACGCCGGCCACGCGCTGATCGGCGGCAGGTCCATAGCCATCGTCGACACCGTCAAGGACAAGTCGGGCCGCCACCTCCACCGGATCGCGGCGGACGCGGCCGTGCCCCAGGCGGGCGCGTCCGCGGAGCTGTCGGTCGACGCGGCGAGGCGCAGGGCCATCCAGCGCAACCACACCGCCACCCACCTGCTCCACTGGGCCCTGCGCAAGGTCCTCGGGACCCATGTCCGCCAGGCCGGCTCGCTCAACGCCCCGGACCGGCTGCGGTTCGATTTCTCGCATTTTGAGGCGGTCACCCACGCCCAGCTCCGCGAGGTCGAGGAGCTCGTGAACGCCAAGGTCCTCGACAACGCGCGGGTCGAGGCCTACGAGGTGGACTTTGACAGGAAGCCCGAGGGCACGCTCGCGTTCTTCGGCGAGAAATACGGGAAGCTGGTGCGCGTCGTGGACATCGGCGGCTACAGCCGGGAGCTCTGCGCCGGGACCCACGTCGCAAGCACCGGCGAGGTCGGGCTCGTCAAGGTGGTCCACGAGAGCGCCATCGCCGCGGGCACGCGCAGGATTGAGGCCGTGGCGGGGGACGGCGCCGTGCGCCACGCCCTCCGGGCGTTCGACGCGCTCGATTTCGTCGCCCACAGGCTCGGTGGAGCCCCAGACGGCGTCCCGGGGAGGGTCGAGTCGCTGATCTCGGAGCGCTCCGAGATGGAGAGGAAGCTCAGGTCCTTTGAGCAGCGGGCGTCGGCCAACCTCGCGGGCGAGCTCGCCGGCAGGGCGGTCACGCGCGACGCCCTGAAGTTCGTCTCGGCCCTGGTCACGGTCGAGTCGCCCGACGCGCTGAGGGCCCTCGGGGCGCAGGTGCTGGCGAACCTTGGCGAGGGCGCCGTGTGCTGCGGCGCAGCCTTCGGCGGCAAGGCCACCGTCATCGCCTTCTGCTCGCCCGCCGCCATCAAGGCCGGCTACCAGGCCGGCGCCATCGTCAACAAGGTGAGCACGGCGATCGGCGGCAAGGGCGGGGGGAAGCCCGACTTTGCCATGGGCGGCGGCCGGGACGCCGCCAAGCTCGGCGAGGCGCTCAGCGCATCCTTGCCGAATGCCTGACCCTGGGTACCCTAGAGCGATGTCCACGCCCACAGGGGTCGCCGATTCGCAGCTCGACTGCATCCTCGCCTTTGACCGAAACAACCGGCTCGCGGTGCGCCGCCTGGGCTCCAAGGCGGGGCTTCCGTTCACGGGCTCGAGCCAAGCGATGGCCCTGGCGCGCCTCGAGTCCTCATTCAAGGACCACACACACCCTGTCGAGCGCTTCGACGCCGAAGCCGGGGGACGCTCCTACCGCGTCCACCTCGCGCTCGTGGAGGGGCGCCCCGCCGACTCCGAGGTCGAATTCCTGGCGCTGGACGAGCTCGCCTCGAGGCCGGGCGCGCTCGCGCCGTCCCTGGCAGGCGTCGTGGAGCGGCTCGACCCGCACCTGACCGAGGTTCCCTACCTGAGCCTCGGGGAGAACGACTACATCTACAAGTTCCGCCCCGAGAGGGAGCGCAACAGCGCGGTCTACGGCCAGGACGCCGAAGCCGGGGCGATCTACCAGTCGAGGCTGTGCTCGGCGATAAAGGCCCTGGCCCGCCGCAACGAGCGGACGGCGACGACCCCGGTCCTGCTCGACTTCGGAGCCGTCCACTACCTCGTGCCGAGCCACTTCGGGTTCTGCCTCGGCGTGAAGAACGCGATCGAGCGCGCCTACGAGACCCTGTCCGAGAACCCGGGAAAGCGGGTGTTCATGCTGTCGGAGCTCATCCACAACCCGTTCGTCAACGAGGACCTGATCCGCCGGGGCCTGCGCTACCTGCAGACCGACAAGGGGGTGCCCCACGCGGCAAGCCCGGGCGGACCGGACCTCTGGGACACGCTCACGACCGACGACATCGTCATCATACCGGCTTTCGGGGCCACCGACGAGGACAAGCGGCGCCTCGTCAAGAAGGGGATCGCCGTCCGGCCGCACGACGCCACCTGCATGCTGGTCGAGAAGGTCTGGAAGGCGGCGCGCGCCTACGGCCGCGACGGCTACACCGTCGTCATCCACGGCAAGCACGAGCACGAGGAGACAAAGGCGACCTTCTCGAACACCCGCCGGCACGCGCCGGCCGTGATCGTCAGGAACCTGGACGAGGCGCACCTGCTGGGGGAAATCATACTCGGCCTCGGCGACGGTCCGGCCGCGGCCGAGCGGTTCCGCTCGCTCTTCGCCGGGAAGTTCACGGAGGGCTTCGAGCCCGAGCGGGACCTGCGCCGCGTGGCCGTGGTGAACCAGACCACGCTCCTGATGAACGAGACCCGCGAGATCATCTCCTACCTG
>CAZNNO010000123.1:0-8675 GCA_964574435.1 uncultured Opitutaceae bacterium | reverse complement strand
ACGGGCGCTTTCCCGAGCAGCTGCCGCCGATCCAGAACATGATCGCGAGCCAGCCCGTGGGCTCCTCGCTCACCCTGGACTACAAGCGCGGGTCTCGGGAGGCGTCCGTGGCCCTGGTCACGACCCGGCTCGAGAGCCGCATGGGGGAGGAGTGGGTCTCCGACGCGTGGGGCATGGGCGTCCGGAAGGTCTCCCGGGCGTTCGCCCGCGAGAACCAGCTCCCGGACGACACGGGCGTCCTCGTCATCGGCGTCCAGCGAGGGTTCCCGGCCGACGTGGCCGGGCTGGTGCGCGGCGACATCATAACCAAGATCAACCAGAGCCCGGTCGCCTCGCTCGACGTCGTAAAGTCCGTCGACGCCGCGTACAGCGCTAGGCCGGCGCCGACGCTCTTCGAAGTTCAGCGGGAACGCCGCGTCTCGCTGGTGGTCCTTAAGCCGTGAGAATCCGCTCCTTCCTCCTTGCCGCCGCCTGCTGCTTCTCCGGGGCCCGGGCCTCGGAACTGCCCGCCCTCTGGGCGGAGCGAGTCAAGTGCACGGTCGCCGTCGAATACGTGACCCAGACCGAGCTCGAGCGCCGGCCCACGGTCGCGTACGGCACCGTGGTCGACGATCAGGGGACCATCATCCTCCCCTCCGCCGCCATAGACCTGCGGGTCTCACCGGCCCAGATCAAGGATTTCAAAGTCTACCTTCCGGGTGAACCCGAGGGGTCGCCCGCCGAGTACCTCGGCCGCGACGCTTTCAGCGGGTGGCACTTCGTCAGGGCGAGCGCATCCGTCAGGGGCCGGCTGGTTCCCGTGACGGCCTTCGCCGGGTCGGGCGCGCCGCGGGAGCCCGCGCTGGCCGAGGAGGTGTGGGGGATCGGCATCCGCAACAAGGACGAGGATTTCATGCCCTACATCCTGCAGAGCCACGTTGCGCTCATCCAGGAGCTCCCGCAGCGAACGGCGATCGCCCAGCAGGAGGTCGCCGGGCCGGGGCTGCCGGTCTTCGACCGGGAGGGCCGGTTCGTGGGCCTCGGGGCGAGCTCCTTCGGGCAGACGTTCCTCGAGTTCTCGGGGGCTGAGCGGGGCGGGGCGCCCGTCATGCTCGTGAACGTCGAGGAGAGCAGCGCGTTCCTCGAGGCGTCGGAGGTCCTTCCCTACATCGGCAGGATACCGAAGAACGCCTTCGGCCGCCCCCTGGCGTGGCTCGGCGCCTACGGGCTCGAGCCCATGGACCGCGAGGTGGGGGCGTTCCTCAAGCTGGAGTCCCAGTCGGGCGCCGTGGTGAGCGAGGTCCTGGAGGGCAGCCCCGCCGAGAAGGCCGGGCTCAAGGCGCACGACATCATCCTGGGCGTCGACGGAGTGCCCCTGCCGCGCTTCCGCCCCGACCGGGTCGTCGTGGACTACCTGGACCGGCTTATCGCCGGCCGCAAGCCGGGCGAGAGCGTGACGCTCACCATCCTGCGAGGCTCGAGCCGCGTCGAGATGAAGGCGCTCCTCGCCGACGAGCCGCGCCTGGTGCGCGAGGCCGACAGGAAGTACTTCGAGAAGATCGGCTTCACGGCACGGGAATTCGTGTACGGCGACGCCATCGCGCGCCATTCGCCGACGCACGATCTGACCGGGATCGTTGCGCACCTGGTCAAGCCGAACAGCCCCGCCGACATCGCCGGTCTGAGGCCGGACGACTGGATCAAGGAGATCGACGGCGCCGAGATTAAGGGCTTTGCGTCTGCGGTCGACAAGCTCTCCGAGACCGAGAGTGACCTCATGCGCACGGAAACGGTGTTCCTGGTCAGCCGCGGCAGCGAGACCGCGGTGCTCAGAATCAAGCTGCGCTGAACGGAGCCATGTTCACCGGAATCGTGGAAGAGACGGGCGAGGCGGAATCGTTCGCGAGGACAGCGGACGGGTGGAGGCTCAGGGTCTCCGCGCGGGCGGTGCTCGACGGGATCGCCCCGGGAGAGAGTGTCGCCGTCAACGGGTGCTGCCTGACCGCGGTTGCCGCCGGCTCGGGCGGGCTCGCCTTCGACGTGCTCGAGGAGACCCGCCGACTCACGAACCTGCACTCGATCGTGCCCGGCGCCCCGGTCAACCTCGAGCGCAGCATGAGGGCCGACAGCCGCGTCGGCGGGCACTTCGTCACCGGGCACATCGACGGGCGAGGGTTGATCGAGGTCTTCGAGGCCCGTGGCGCCGACCATTTCCTGAGGGTCCGCGGGCCCGAGGGGAGCGGCCGCCTGGTCGTCCTGAAGGGAAGCATCGCCGTCGACGGCATCTCGCTCACCGTGGCCGAGGTGGATGGCGACAGCTTCGCTGCCTGGATAATCCCGCACACGCTCGCGGTGACCAACCTGCGGATCCGCGGCGTCGGCGACATCGTGAACCTGGAGTTCGACATGCTTGGCAAGTACGTGGAGAAGCTCCTCCAGCACCAGAGGGGCCCCGGCTTCTGACCATGCGCCTCGCCCTTAACGCTATCACCGAGGAGCTGCGCCGACTGAAGGCGGCCGGCGTTGGCTCGGTTGCCGTTTCGCAGGAGGGGCTGGAGGAACTGAGGCGGTCGGTGTCGCGCGGCGCGCCCGCAGCGCCCGTCGCGGCGCCTAACGCGGCGCCGGAGCGCATGGCCGAGGCGGCGCAGGCGCCTGCCGCACCCCCGCTCGTCGCGCTCCCGAAGGGCGACAAGGCCCTTCAGTGGGCCGCCCTGCGCCAGAGCGTGCTCGACGATCCCGTCTGCAGGGCAAAGGTGCGCCCGGGCAAGAAGATCGTGCTCGGCGTCGGCAGCCTGGACGCCTCGATCCTGTTCGTCGGCGAGGCGCCCGGCGCCGAGGAGGAGATCCAGGGGGAGCCCTTCGTCGGGCCCGCGGGCCAGCTGCTCAACAAGATGATCGCCGGCATGGCCCTCTCGCGCGCCGAGGTCTACATCGGCAACATCATGAACTGGCGCCCGGACCTGCCGGTCGGAGCCGACGGCGTCCAGACGGGCAACCGGCCCCCGACCGAGGGCGAGATGGCCCACTGCCTTCCGTACCTCCGGGCCCAGATCGAGATCGTGAACCCGCGGCTCCTTGTCGCCCTTGGCGCGACGGCGGCGAAGGGCCTCCTGGGAGCCAAGGCCTTCGGGGCTCTGGGCGAGGTGCGCGGACGTTGGCATGATTTTAGCGGCCGCCCCCTAATGGTCACCTACCACCCGAGCTACATCCTGCGCAACCCGACCAACCGCACGAAGCGCCTCATCTGGGAGGATTTGCTGAAGGTGATGGAGCGCGCCAATCTCCCCATCACCGACAAACAGCGCGGATTCTTCCTCTAAATTAATGAAACCATACCGAAGCCTGCTCATGATCGCCGGATTCCTGGGCGCGACCTGCGCGCAGGGGCTCGCCGACGGCGTGTTCGATTTCGAGGTGCTCCGCTACAACGCGAAGATGCTCGCGTCCAAGCCCTTCCTCCAGAGGCCGGTCACGGTCCCCGAGGCGCTGCTCAAACTCAACTACGACCAGTACCGGGACATCCGCTTCCGGCCGACCGAGTCGCTGTGGCTGCGGGAGAGGCTTCCGTTCGAGCTGCAGTTCTTCCATCCGGGCTTCAGCTTCGACCGCCCGGTCCAGGTGAACATCCTGTCGGGCAAGGACACCGAGCCGGTGCCGTTCTCCTCGTCGCTCTTCGACTACGGGATGAACCGGGTCCCGTCGGTCCCGTCCACGACCGGATTCGCGGGCTTCCGGATCCTCTACCCGCTCAACAAGCCGGGTGACGAGCTCGGCGCCTTCCTCGGCGTCAGCTATTTCAGGTTCCTCTGCCAGCATGCGGCCTACGGCCTGTCCGCGCGCGGCCTTGCCGTAAACACGGGCGAACCGGGCGGCGAGGAGTTCCCGGTGTTCCGCGAGTTCTGGGTGGAGCGCCCCGCTGCGGACTCGAGGACGCTGACCGTGTACGCGCTCCTGGACGGCCCCACCGCGGCAGGGGCCTACCGCATCCTGATCACGCCGGGAGCCGAGACGGTCACCCAGGTCCACGAGGTCGTCTATTGCCGCCACAATCCCGCGGTGCTCGGGCTCGCGCCCCTGACGAGCATGTTCTGGCACGGCAAGAATTCCAACAACAGCTTCAACGACTTCCGGCCCGAGGTCCACGATTCGGACGGTCTGATGCTCTTCACAGGCGCGGAGGAATGGATCTGGCGGCCCCTCACCAATCCCGGAGCGACGCAGGTCGCGTCGTTCTCAGACCAGAACCCGAAGGGCTACGGCCTAATCCAGCGCGAGCGCCGCTTTGAGAGCTACCAGGATCTCGAGGCGTTCTACCACATGAGGCCCAGCGCCTGGGTCGAGCCGGTCGGGCTTTGGGGGAAGGGCAGCGTCAGGCTGGTCGAGCTGCACGCGCCGGACGAGACCTACGACAACATCACGGCGTTCTGGGTGCCCGACCAGCTCCCGCCGCCGGGCGAGCCGATCGAGCTCACCTACAAGCTGCACTGGTTCATCGACCAGATCCACCCGCCGGCCGGCTTCGTCGCGGCCACCCGCCTCGGGCGCACGGCGACCCAGGAGACCGACCTCGAGCGCTTCGTCGTGGACTTCGACGGAGCCTACCTCAGCAAGCAGGGGCCCGATCCGCTGATCGAGCCCGTGGTCACCGTCGGCGAGGGCGCGGCCTTCGTGAACTCGACAATCCAGAAGAATCCGTTCAACGGCACGTGGAGGGTGGCGTTCGCGATCAAGCCCGACGGCACCGGGCGGCCGGTCGAGCTGCGCTGCTACCTGCGGAAGCCGCCCCACGCGCTCACCGAGACGTGGAGCTATCTGTGGCAGCCGTGAATGAGGGCTTCCCGGGGGGAGCGCCGGCCATTGGGCTCCCGGAGGCCTTTCGTCCCAGGACGGGCACGATGGAGCAGTGGAACGCGGCCTATGTCCGCGTCGAGGACTACCTGCGCGCGCACAGGATACACAACCGGCTCCACCAGAGCCGCCTGATCCAGAAGGTCCTCGAGCGGGCCGCCAAGCGCCATGCGGAGCATCCGGCCCTCGATCCCACGACCACCGCGGCGGAGGAGACCGAGGCCCTGATGGACGCCTGGTTCGCCGAGGTCCTCAACCAGAAGGGCCTGCCGCATGACCGGCTGGCGATCGACGGCAGGGTGGCGCTCCTCTTGTGCGACGGGCCCGAGCGCTGGCCCTACGCCTTCCTCGACGAGGGGAACACCCCGCCCGAGTTTGCAAAGGCCATGGTGAGCAGGCACCTCGAGGCGGGCCCCGACCTGGCCGTTTCGAGCATGGTGCCCCGTCCGATAGACCTGGGGCGGATCACCGAGGCCGCCGGCGAGACCTTCGAGCGGTTCGAGAGGTGGCCGGTCATGCGCGCGCTCCTCCTGTGGGTCCTCTTCGCTGCGTCCCTGGCGGGTATCTTCTACATGACGCGCTGACATGAGGGTCTTCATAACCGAGCACATGGACGCGGCGCGCCTCAACCGGCGGCGCTTCATATTCTTTTCCTCGATATTCACGCTCACCTGCCTGGCGACCTGGTTTGTGGCGGACCTCTACTGGCACGACGCCGACGGCCTGACAGGCCTTGAGATCGTCCTGCTGGTCCTCTTCGTTCCCCTCTTCGCGCACATCGCCGTCGGATTCTGCACGGCCATCGCCGGCTTCTACGTCATCAACCGCGGCGGCGACGGCAGCCGGATCTCCGTTTCCTCGCCGCAGGGCGGGCCGTACCGGCTGGCCTCAACCGCCGTCGTCATGCCCGTGTTCAACGAGGACGTGAGCCGCGTGTTCGAGGGCCTGCGCGTCGTCTTCAGGTCGGTCCAGGAGATCGAGGGCGCGGAGAACTTCGACTTCTTCATCCTGAGCGACTCGAACCAGCCAAACCAGTGGATCCGCGAGGAGGTGGCCTGGGCCGAGCTCTGCAAGCAGGTCGGAGGCTTCGGAAAGATATTCTACCGGAAGCGCCGCCAGGCGATCAACAAGAAGGCCGGCAATGTCGCCGACTTCCTGAGGCGCTGGGGCAAGAACTACCGCTACATGGTTGTCCTGGATGCGGACTCGGTCATGACCGGCGACGCGCTCGCGCGCCTGGTGACCATGATGGAGGCCAATCCCTCGGCTGGGATAATCCAGACTGCGCCGAGGACGGTTCGCGGGGAGTCCCTCTACAGCCGGCTTCAGGCCTTCGCCAACCGCATCTACAGCCCCCTCTACCTCGCCGGGCTCAACTACTGGCAGCAGCACGAGGGCAACTACTGGGGCCACAACGCCATCCTCCGGGTGCAGCCCTTCATGGAGCACTGCGCGCTGCCCGAGTTGCCCGGCATCGAGCCCTTCGGAGGCCGGATCCTCTCCCACGACTTTGTGGAGGCCGCCCTCATGCGGAAGGCGGGCTGGGCTGTGTGGCTGGCGCACGACGTCGAGGGGAGCTACGAGGAGGGGCCGCCCACCCTCATCGAGAGCGCGAAGCGGGACCGGCGCTGGTGCCAGGGCAACCTGCAGCACGCGTGGCTGCTGACGGCGCGCGGCTTCCGGCCCGCCAACCGCTTCCACCTTCTCATGGGAGTGATGGCCTATGTGTCCTCGCCTCTCTGGCTGCTCTTCCTGATCCTGAGCACGATCGAGATGGTGAACCAGTCGTCGATCGCCAAGCAGGACTACCTGTACCTCCCCGTCGACACGACGTCGCTCTTCGGCTACCCGCTCGCGATCCCGGAGGCGCTGACGCTCTTCTCGCTGACGATGCTTCTCCTGTTCCTGCCGAAGATCGTGAGCGTCGTCGTCGTCCTCGGCCGGCGGGAGGAGGCGGCCCGGTTCGGGGGGCGCTGGAGGGTGGTGGCGAGCGCCGTCCTCGAGGCCGCGGGCTCCACGCTGCTGGCGCCGATCAACATGATCTTCAACACCAAGTTCGTCGTCTTCACGCTCCTCGGCCAGGGGGTCGGCTGGGTCGCCCAGAAGCGCGCCGCGGAGGAGGACGGGACGGACTGGAGGGAGGCAATAATCACGCACTGGCCGCCGACGCTCTTCGGGGTGGTCTGGGGCGCCTCCTCGCTCATCCTGATCCCCGCCTACTTCGCATGGCTGAGCCCCGTGGTGGCCGGCCTCGTGAGCTCAATACCGCTCTCGATCTTCCTCAGCAAGGCGGGCTTCGGCCGCAGGGCCAGGGAGCTCGGGATCTTCCTGACGCCCGAGGAGACGAACCCGCCCCACGAGCTTCAGATGCTCGAGCTCAACCTGGCGGAGTGCTACCGCCACCTGCCGCCGTTCGAGCCCCTCAGGGCGGACTATGGGCTGATGCAGGCGGTCCTTGACCCGTACATCAACGCCATGCACGTGGCGCTCCTGAGGCAGCGCCGTCCGAGCGCCGGGGCCAGGGAGTGGTTTGCGAAGCTCCAGATCCGCCTGCTGAGGGAGGGGCCGGGGCGCTTCACGCCGAAGGAGAAGATGGCCCTCCTGCTCGACCCGCAGTCGATGATTCGCCTGCACCGCGAGCTGTGGAGCCTGCCCTCGGAATCGCTGGCCGAGTGGTGGCGCCTTGCGATGAGGCAGTACAACGTCCTCGCCGCGGTGCCCACGACCGCGCTCTACCGCTGATATGCTAGGCGATGATCTTGCGCAGCTCGTCCGTTGCCCGCGCGAACTCCGCCTCGCATCCGGCGATCAGGGGGGCGACCCCGCCTAGGCCCTCGCGGCGCGAGATGAACTCGAGGCGCTCGGCAATGGCCTTGAGCGCCTGGGCCCCCACATTCGCGGAGCTGCCCTTGATCGTGTGCGCGGCGCGCGTTAACCCGGTGACGTCGCCCGTGGCCAGGCACGCCCTCAGGTCGGCAAGCCGCTTCGGCGTGTCCTCGATGTAGATGGCGACGATCTCGCGGAGGAACTCCCCGCCGTCGCCCGGATTGAGCTCTTTCAGGTTGGCTATTGCCTCGGGGTCTATTGTCGGAAGTTCGGGCACGGTAGGGTGGGTTTTTCTGGCGTTTGTCGCTTTGGAGGGCGTGCCTAGGTCGCCCACTCAAACGAGGTGTTCTGCTCGATCTCTGTGATTGTCGTCATCCCGAGAAGCACCTTTTTCAGGCCGTCGTACCTGAGGGGCTTGTAGCCCACCTTGGCCGCGGCGCGCGTGATCTCCTGGACGCTGCGGCCCTCCGAGATGAGCGCGCGCACCTCGTCGGTTATCAGGACGAGCTCGTGGATCGCGACGCGGCCCTTGTAGCCGGTGCCCCGGCACTTGGGGCATCCCTTGCCCCGGTAGAAGGTGACGTCCGTGATGCCCTCGTCCTTGAAGTACTTCGCGAGCGTCTCGCGGCTCGGCGTGTAGGCCTCCTTGCAGTTCTCGCAGATGCGCGCGGCAAGCCTCTGGGCCAGGACGCCGATCACCGACGGCGCCACCATGTAGGGCTCGACGCCGATCTCGATGAGGCGCGTGATCGCCTGGGGCGCGGAGTTGGTGTGCAGCGTGGCGAAGACGATGTGGCCGGTCAGCGCGGCCTCTGTGGCGATCTTCGCCGTCTCGAGGTCCCGGATCTCCCCGATCAGGATCGCGTCGGGGTCCTGCCGCATCAGCGCCCTGAGGAGGTTCGCGAACTTCAGGTCTATCGTGGCGTTCACCTGGCTCTGGGTCACGCCCTCGAGCTGGATCTCTATCGGGTCCTCGTTGGTCGAGATGTTGAGCTCGGGCGTGTTGATCTCGTGGAGCGCCG
>CAZNNO010000122.1:0-8813 GCA_964574435.1 uncultured Opitutaceae bacterium | reverse complement strand
TCTACCAGCCCGAGGCCTACATCCCCTCGAGCGACACCTACATCGAGAAGGACTCATCGATAAACGAGGAGATCGAGCGGCTCAGGATCTCGGCCACGAGCTCGCTCGTCAGCAGGCGCGACGTGATCGTGGTCGCGAGCGTCTCCTGCATCTACGGACTTGGCTCACCCGAGGATTTCACGGGGCTGCGGATCGCGATCCGCAAGGGGGAGGCGCTCGGGCGCAACTCGTTCCTTGAGCGCCTGGTCGACAACATCTACGACCGCAACGACTACGAGCTCAAGCCGGGCCGCTTCCGCGTGAGGGGCGACGTCGTGGACGTCATGCCGGCGTACACCGAGCACGGCCTGCGCGTGGAGTTCTTCGGCGACGACGTGGAGGACCTGAGCGAGTTCGACCCGCTGACGGGCGACGTCATCCGCAAGCTGGAGAAATTCGACCTGTACCCGGCCAATCAATACGTAAGGAGCCGCGGCACGCTCGGCCCCGCGATCTCGGCGATCAAGGCCGAGCTCGAGCAGCGGGTCGCCTGGTTCGAGGGCCAGGGCAGGTTTCTCGAGGCCCAGCGGATCAAGATGAGGACAAACTACGACCTCGAGATGCTCCAGGAGATGGGATTCTGCAACGGGATCGAGAACTACTCCCTGCACTTCGGCAGCAGGAGGCCGGGCGATCGGCCCTTTTGCCTGATCGATTTCTTCCCGAAGGACTTCCTCCTTATGGTCGACGAGAGCCATGTCACGGTCCCGCAGATCGGCGGGATGTACAACGGCGACCGCTCGCGAAAGACGACGCTCGTCAACTTCGGCTTCAGGCTGCCCTCGGCGCTCGACAACCGCCCGCAGAACATCGAGGAGTTCGACCGGATCACCGGCCAGACGCTTTACGTGTCGGCGACCCCCTCCGAGTTCGAGGTCCGGCGCTCCTCGGTGGTCGCCGAGCAGGTCATAAGGCCGACCGGGCTCCTCGACCCGGAGATCGCCGTGCGGCCGATCAAGGGCCAGGTCGAGGACCTGATCGGCGAGGCCAGGGCGGCCGCCGCCGCCGGCGAGCGGGTGCTCGTGACGACCCTCACGAAGCGCCTCTCGGAGGACCTGACGACCTACCTGCGCGAGGCGAAGATACGGGTCGAGTACCTGCATTCCGACATCGACACGATCGAGCGGATCGAGATCCTGCGCAACCTGCGGCTCGGTAACTTCGACGTGCTGATAGGGATCAATCTCCTCAGGGAGGGCCTGGACCTGCCCGAGGTGGCCCTGGTGGCGATACTGGACGCCGACAAGGAGGGCTTTCTCAGGAGCGAGACGAGCCTCATCCAGACGGCGGGGCGGGCCGCCCGCCACGAGAAGGGCCGCGTCATCTTCTACGCCGACACGATAACGGGCTCGATCGCCCGCACGATCGAGGTCACGAACGCGCGGCGCGCGAAGCAGCTCGCCTACAACCGGGAGCACGGGATCGTCCCGCGCAGCGTCAGGCGCGGCGCGCAGGCGAGCCTGCAGGGCTACGACGGGCCCGGGGAGCGCGAGGAGGCCGTGGCCCTGGAGGGTCCCGACGACGTCGCCGCTGTCCTCGCCGAGCTCGAGGACGAGATGCGCGAGGCCGCGGACAGGCTCGAGTTCGAGAAGGCCGCGCTCCTGCGCGACCAGATTGACTCGCTGCGCTCGGGCAAGTTCCGCAAGCTGGCGGGGCCCGCCCGGCGCGGCCTCAGGCCCACGCGCTAGGGTTCTGCAGGCGCGGATCGAGGACCCCGATGCACGGCAGGTTCCGGTAGCGCTCGGCAAAGTCCAGGCCGTAGCCGACGACAAACTTGTCCGGTATCCTGAACCCGACGAAGTCGGCCTCGAAGGGCACCTCGCGGCGCCCCACCTTGTCCAGGAGGACGCAGGTCCTCAGGCTTGCCGGGCCGAGCCTCGTGACGAGCCCGGAGACCAGGGTGATCGTCTTGCCCGTGTCCAGGATGTCGTCGATCAGCAGGACGTGGCGCTTGGCGATGTCGATCGTGAGGCTGCTGACGATCTGCGGGGCGCCGACCGAGACCGTCCTGTTGGCGTAGCTCGAGATGCGGATGCAGTCCAGGCGCACGGGGTTCTCGATCTCGCGCATCAGGTCCGCCGTGAACATCACGGCGCCGTTGATTATCGAGATGATCGTGAACTCGCCCTCTCCGTAGGCCCTGCGGATCTCCCTGCCGAGCCCGCGCACGCGCCTTTTGATCTGCCCCTCGGTGAACATCACGCTTTCCAGGTCCGGGTGCTTCGCGGGGGTCCTTGTCTTGGTCGGCATTGGGGGAGGGGTCCAGAGAGGAGGACCGCGGCCCCGGACGCAAACCGTTACGGCTGGTTTGAGAGAATCTCCCCCCGTTTTTCTTTTGACTTCGACTCGGGGCGTCCTTGGGTCGAAACTCTCCCTTTCGCGCGAGGCATGATATCCATCCGGATCCAGAACCTGACCAAACGCTTCGGCGCGGTGACCGCGCTGCACGACCTGGACCTTGTGGTCGGGGCCGGGGAGCTTTTCTTCCTCCTTGGGCCCAGCGGGTGCGGCAAGACGACGCTCCTGAGGTGCCTGGCCGGCTTCTACATCCCGGAGGAGGGCACCATCCTCTTCGGGGACGAGGACGTGACGCGGCTGGAGCCCCACAAGCGCAACACGGGGATGATGTTCCAGAGCTACGCCCTCTGGCCCCACATGACGGTGGCGGAGAACGTGGCCTTCGGGCTCGAGGAGAGGAAGCTGCCCCGGCCGGAGATACGCGCCAAGGTGGGCGAGGCGCTTGAGTCCGTCCACATGGGGGCCTATGCGGGGCGCAAGCCGAACCAGCTATCCGGCGGCCAGCAGCAGCGGGTGGCGCTTGCGCGGGCGCTCGTCATCCGGCCGCGCTGCCTGCTCCTCGACGAGCCCCTGTCGAACCTGGACGCCCGGCTCCGGCTCGAGATGCGCATGGAGATCCGCCGGATCTGCAAGGAGTTCAAGCTCACGACCGTGTACGTGACCCACGACCAGAAGGAGGCGCTCTCGGTGTCCGACCGCATGGCGATCCTCGACGGCGGCAGGATACTCCAGGTGGGCTCCCCCCAGGAGGTCTACCGCAGGCCGTCGCGCAGGACCGTCGCCGACTTCATCGGGGAGACGAACTTCATCGGGGGCAGGCTCGAGGCCCTGTCGCAGGGCCGCGCGCGGGTGTCGACGGCCATCGGGGACTTTGACGCGGTCCTCGGGGACCCCGGCTCACCCCCCGCGGTCGGCGCCGCCGTCACGGTTTCGGTGAGGCCCGAGTGCTGGACGATCTCGGCGGGCCGGGCGGCGGGGAACTCGATCCGGGGCCGGATCGGCAAGTCGGTCTACCTCGGCGAGAACGCGCAGTACGACTTCATTTCCGGCGGTGCGACCCTCAAGATTCTGGAGCTCAATCCCCGGTTTGTCGACCGATCGGCCACGGACGAGTTCTTCGCGGGCGTCCAGGCCGAGGACGTCGTGGTCCTGGCGGACTAGGGCCCCCATGCTCAAGCGGGGGATCATCGTCCTTGTGCTCGTGGCGATCGTGGCGCTGCCGTTCATCCTGCGGCCCCGCCAGGCCTCGGCTGGGGAGGCCGAGGACACGCTGGTCATCATCACTCCCCACAACGAGGCAATCCGGCACGAGTTCGCGCGCGGCTTCCGCGACTGGTACAAGGCGAAGACCGGGCGCAGCGTGTTTGTCGACTGGCGCATGATCGGGGGCACGAGCGAGATCGCGCGCTATCTCGACGGCGAATACGTGGCCTCCTTCCGGAACATCTGGACGTCGAAGCTCGGGAGGGAGTGGAGCGCCGAGATCCAGTCGGGCTCCCAGAACGGGCTCCTGCCCGCCGACGCGCCGGCCGCCGTGAGGGAGGCCCGGGCGGCCTTCCTCGCCTCGGACGCGTCCTGCGGCGTCGACCTCTTCTTCGGGGGCGGCGCCCCCGACTTCACGAAGCAGGCCCTCGCGGGGCGCCTCGTGGATTCGGGGGTCAGGGAGGGGCACCCCGACTGGTTCACGGATGCGGCGTTCCCCGCGTCCTACCGGGGCCAGCCGTTCCGGGATCCGGGAGGCCTCTGGTACGGCGCCGTGCTGAGCTCCTTCGGCATCATCTACAACCGCGACGCGCTCAGGCGGATCGGCTTCGAGCGGGAGCCGTCGCAGTGGTCCGACCTGGCCGATCCGCGGTTCCTGGGCCAGCTGGGCCTGTGCGACCCGACAAAGAGCGGGTCGATAACGGTAGCCTTTGAGAACGTCGTGCAGCAGCAGATGCACCGCAGGCTCGAGCTGGCGCGCGCAGCCGATCCCGGCGGGGACCCGGCGGCGGCTGCGCGCGGGGCTGTGAGGGCGGGCTGGGTCGACGCGATGCGGCTCCTGCAGCTGGTCGGGGCCAACGCCCGCTACTTCACCGACACCTCGCAGAAGCCCCCGATAGACGTCGCCTCGGGCGACTGCGCCGCCGGGATGTGCATCGATTTCTACGGGACCGAGCAGGAGGAGGCCGTGCGCCGGCGCGGCGGCGGCGACCGGATCGGTTACGTGTCCCCGGCGGGGGGGGCGTCGTATTCGGTCGACCCGATCGCGCTTCTGCGGGGCGCCAAGCACCGGGCGGTCGCCGAAAGGTTCATCGAATTCGTCCTCTCGCTGGACGGCCAGAAGATCTGGAACTTCCGCGTCGGCACGCCCGGCGGCCCGGCGACGTTCGCGCTGCGCAGGATGCCGGTGCGCCGGGACTTCTACGCGCACGCGGAGTGGCGCCAGTTCCGCAGCGACCCGGACATCGACCCCTACGGCGACTCCGGGGGCCTGGTCTACGTGAGGCAATGGACGGGGCCGCTCTACCTGGAGCTCGCCTTCATCATCCGCGTCATGACCGAGGACACCCATCCCGAGCTGGTCAGCGCCTGGCGCGCGATCATCGCAGCCCCGGAGCCCGCCCGGAGCCGGGCCCTGGCCGCCTTGCAGGACATGTCGGCTGTGGACTATGACAAGGCCCTCGGCCCCATCACCAAGGGCCTCGTGTCGAAGAACCTCGTGGACGCGGTCGGTCTCGCCCGCGACCTGGGCGCCACGTTCCGCGCGAACTACGGACGTGCCGAGCGGATCGCGCGCGGCGGGCAATAGGGCGCGGGCGCTACAGACGCGCGAAGAAGGCCGCGAATGCGGCCTTGTCCCCGGCCGCGAAGAAGGAGGTGCCCGCGACGAACGTGTCGGCGCCCCTCGCGCGGCAGAGCGCCCCCGTGGCCTCGTCGATGCCGCCGTCCACCTCGATCCTCATGTCGAGGCCGCGGTCGCGCCGCCAGCGGTCGACCTGCGCGATCTTCGGGAGCGTGTCCGCCCTGAAGGCCTGCCCCCCGAAGCCGGGCTGGACGGTCATCACGAGGACGAGGTCCACAAGGCCTAGGAAAGGCTCGACGGCCTCCGCGGGCGTGCCGGGATTGAGCGCGATCCCGGTGCGGCACCCGTGCGCCCGGATGGCCTTCAGGGCCGCGGCGTGGTCGTAGGCGGGCTCGACGTGGATCGTGATCCGGCTGGCGCCGGCCTTCGCAAACGGCTCCACGTAGCGCTGCGGCTCGGAGAGCATGAGGTGGGTGTCAAAGAAGAGCTTCGATCCGTGGCGCCGGAGCGCCGCGACCATCGCCGGTCCGAAGGACAGGTTCGGCACGAAGTGGCCGTCCATGATGTCCACGTGCAGCCACTTGAGCCCGAGGCCGGCCACCAGGGCCGCGCTCTCGGCGGCGGCGCCATGGTCGCCGGCGAGAAGGGACGGGGCTAGGATCGGTTCGTTCATGGGAGGGCCGCGGGCGCGTCACCAGACGTCGAGGACGGCGTGGGTCAGCCTGTCGGAAAGGAGCGAGGCCAGCAGGGGGAGGGTGTTGTACTCGGACTGGAGCTGGTCGTTGCTCGTGCCGAACGGCACCGAGCCGAGGCCGTTGTCGGTGAACGCCTCGCGCTGCACCTCGATCATCCGGGCGTCGAAGAGCATGCGGCCCGTCCGGTTGTCTCGCAGGCTGCAGCTCGCCGTCAGCTGCAGCGTGAACTTGCGGGCGAGGCCGTTGTCGTCCTCGCGGTTGGCGGAGTTGACGCGCCGGTAGCCGACAAGGGTCACCTCGAGCGTGGCGTCAGCGTCGGACGAGCTGCCGACGAGCTCGACGCGCCCGTCCCGGATGAAGGCCTCCCTCACCATGGAGCTCACAAGCTCCCGGGACTGCGGCAGCTTCGTCTTGTTCTTGGCCAATTCGACGTAGAGCGTCGAGAACGACGGTCCGGGCCCTGCGCCGAGCCTGTAGTGCTCGCAGCCCTGGGCCAGGAGCGCGCAGACAAGGATCAGGCCCCATGCTCGCGTCATTGGGGATCGGTCTCGGCCGGGGTCAGAACAGGCCGAACCACTTCTTCGGGGCGGCCCTGGGACCGACCCTCTGCTTCTTCGCCCTCGCGTCCACCTCGAGCAGGCGCCTCTTGGCTATGCCCGCGGGCGCGGAATCGGGGAACGCCGTGATGGCCTCGTTGTAGAAGACGCGGGCCGCCGTGAAATTCGAGCGCCTGTAGAAGTAATAGTCGCCGATGTAGATTTTGCTCTGGGAGATGATCGTCTTCATCTTCTCCACGCCCGCGGCCGCCTGGCCGATGGCCTGGTCCGAGGGGTAGAGGATCATGTAGTCCTCGTAGTAGGTCATCGCCTCCTTGGTCGACGCCTGGTCGTACTTCGGGCCCTGGCTCAGCGAGGCGTGCAGGTCGCCGAGCTTCAGGTAGGCGACCGGTGCCAGGACGCTCTGGGGGTAGGTGTTCACGAGCCGGTCCAGCGAGTCGATCGCCTCCTCGGTGTCCTTGTCCATCTGGTAGCCCCGGGCGACGTCCATGAGGGAGAGCGGCGCGTAGTCGCTGTACGGCGCATTGAGCACGATCGTCGCAAAGTACTCGATGGCTTTGACGCGGTTCGTGGGGCCCGGTATGAGGCCGAGCATCCTGTTGTGCACGCCGTCCATGAGGGCCGAGGCGATCTGGTACTGCTCCCCGATGACGTCGTTGAACCTCTTGGAGTTCGGGTAGCGCTGGATCATGGTCTGGAGGTCCGTGAACGCCTTGTAGAACTGCCTCCTGCGCAGCCGCAGGTTGCCGGCGCGGAAGAGCGCCTCGGGCGCGTAGACGGATCCCTGGTACTTCTTGGCGATCCTCTCGTAGGCCCTGGCGGCGGTCCAGAGGCTGCCCTCCTCCTCGGACCTCCTGGCCCTGTTCATCTGCTGGAGGGCCGAGCGGCCCTGGGCGCCGGCCAGCCCCGAGAGCGCCCCGCCCTCGAGCTGCCAACCCTTTCCGGGCTCCCAGGTCAAGTCAGCCGCGAGCCTCGGGGAAACGCCCAGCACGAGTGCCGCCGCTATCAGAAAAGGCAGTAGGGGGCGGCGGAAAAAAGGTAGCTGCATGAGAACGTAAATCACCAGCGAATCAGGGCGCTACCGTAGGTCAAGCCTGCCCCGAACGCGACGAGAAGGGTGATGTCCCCGCGCCTGATGCGCCCGGCCTGCCGGGCCTCGTCCAGGGCGATGGGAATCGACGCCGCCGACGTGTTCCCGTAGCGGTCCACGTTCACGTAGAACCGCTCGATCGGAAGCTCAAGGTACTGGGCGATGGCGTCTATGATCCGCAGGTTGGCCTGGTGGGGTATCACCAGCCCAATCTGAGTGGCCTCGAGGCCGTGTTGTTCCAATATATCGCGCGCCGCCTCCTCCATGACGCGAACGGCCAGCTTGAAGACCTCCTTGCCCTTCATCTTGATGAAGTGGTCGCCCCGCTTGAAGGACTCGGCCGAGGTGGGCAGCCGGCTGCCGCCGCCCGGGACGAGGAGCAGGCCGGTGTCCTCGCCGAGCGCCCCGAGCTTCGTCCCGATGAGGCCGACCCCGGCCTTCTCGCTCGTTCCGACGACCGCCGCGCCCGCCCCGTCGCCGAACAGCAGGCAGGTCCCGCGGTCCTGCCAGTCGACGATCGACGAGAGCTTCTCCGCGCCGATGACAAGGGCCTTCTTGTAGCGCCCCGAGCCGATCATCGCGCACACGGTGTCGAGGGCGTAGATGAACCCCGAGCAGGCCGCGTTCACGTCGAAGCACGCCGCGGTCGTCGGCACCCCGAGCTTGTGCTGCAGGACGCAGGCGGTCGAAGGCATGGAGTAGTCGGGCGTGACGGTGGCGACCACGACCAGGTCGATCTCGGAAGCGGCGACGCCCGCGTCGCCAAGGGCCCGGCGGGCGGCGTGGAGGGCCAGGTCGGACGTGGCCTCGTCGGCCGCGGCTATCCGGCGCTCGCGGATCCCGCTGCGCGCACGGATCCACTCGTCGGAGGTGTCCACCATGCGGGCCAGGTCGTCATTCGTGAGGACGCGCTTGGGGGCGTAGGAGCCTGTGCCGAGGATGACGGTCGATCGCTGGGACATGCCGGAAGCTTTAGGCGACGGGAGCCAGCATCAGCTCGTTTGCGCGGGCGATGTCCGCCTCCATCCGCAGGTTCATGTCCGCCTTGATGATCTCCCCGGCTGCCCGGATCGCGCTCTTGATCGCGTTGCGGTTCGACGAGCCGTGGGCCTTTAGGATGTTGCCGCGAAGGCCGAGCAGCGGGGCGCCGCCGTAGCGCTCCGGGTTGATCCGGTCCTTGAGCGCGGCGAAGGCTCCCTTCGAGAGCAGCGCCCCGGTCCGGCGCATCGGGTTGGCGCCCAGCTCCTCGCGGAGCATCCCGCGAATGAACTTCTCAAGCGACTCCCAGCTCTTCAGCATGATGTTGCCGACAAACCCGTCGCAGACGACCACGTCGACGTGCTCCGCGA
>CAZNNO010000121.1:0-8974 GCA_964574435.1 uncultured Opitutaceae bacterium | reverse complement strand
GCGCTTGGACATCTTCCCGGGTCCGTTCTGCTTCAGGATCAGCGGGATGTGGGCGTACACGGGGATCGGGGCCCCGAACGCCTTGAAGAGCTCCGTGTGCTTGCTCGTGTTGGACAGGTGATCCTCGCCCCGGATGACGTGGGTGACCTGCATCGCGATGTCGTCGACCACGTTGACCAGGTGGAAGACCGGGTTCCCGTCCGAGCGCACGATGACAAAGTCCTTCTCCTCGGTGCGCTCCACCCTGCCGCGTATGGCGTCCTCGATCACCTGCGGCTCGCCCGAAATCCGGAAGAAGACGGCCCCGTCCTTCTCGTAGGTCCGGCCGGACGCCTTCAGGCGCCCGAGGTAGTCGCGGTACACGCCCGCCCGCTCGCTCTGGCGGTAGGGTCCCACCGCCCCGCCCTTCCCGGGGCCCTCGTCCCAGTCGAGTCCGAGCCAGCGCAGACTGTCGTAGATCAGCCGCAGGAACTCGTCGCTGTTGCGCGTCTGGTCCGTGTCCTCGACCCTCAGGATGAATACGCCGCCGGTGTGCCGGGCATAGAGCCAGTTGAAAAGCGCGGTTCGCGCGCTGCCGATATGGAAAAACCCGGTCGGGCTGGGTGCAAAGCGGACTCGGACCTGGGACATGGAGGGGATCTTGGATTGCGGCTTGTGATTCGGGCGAAGGAGCAGCAAGAACCAACGCGTGACCGCTGTCAAAGCTGCTCCCACCGACCCTTCGGCGCTGGCCGCGCGCTTTGAGGGCGCCGCCTTGAAGGACGGCTTCAGGTTCGAGCGCTTCGGCTCGGTCGGGGCCTTCCCGCTGGTCGCGCTCACGAAGCGCAAGGCGGGCCCGCGTCCGCGGATCTATCTCTCCGCGGGCATCCACGGCGACGAGCCGGCCCCGCCCCTGGCGCTCCTCGAGCTCGTCGAGTCGGGCATCCTCGACGCACGGGCCGTCTGGTTCCTCTGCCCCCTCCTCAATCCGGACGGCCTCGCGCGTGGGACCCGCGAGAACGCCTCGGGAGTGGACCTCAACAGGGACTACCGCCACCTGGGCGCTCCGGAAACCTGCGCGCATGCCGGCTGGCTCGCGCGCCAGCCCAATTTCGACCTGGCGATCTGCGTCCATGAGGACTGGGAGAGCACGGGCTTCTACCTCTACGAGCTGAACCCCGACGGCAGGCCGAGCCTGGCGGAACCCATGGTCGCCTCGGCGTCGCGCGTGTGCCCCGTGGATCCGAGCCCGGTGATCGAGGGGCGCGAGGCCCGGGGGGGGATCATACGGCCCCCGTTTGACCCCGCGGGCCGGGAGAAGTGGCCCGAGTCAATCTATCTCCAGGTGCACCACACCCGCCTCTCGTACACGATCGAGTCGCCCTCGGCGCTCCCGCTGTCGACGCGGATCGCCGCGCTCCGGGCGGCCCTGGGGGCCGCGATAGACCGGACCGCGGGGCCGCGGCGCTAGCCGGCCGCCTGCGCCGCAATCGGGTCAATTCCCGCTCCGAGACAGAAGTCCCTCATGTCGGTCGGGATCGGCGCCTCGAAGGCGAGCGGAATTCCCGCCGGCCTCAGGTCGATCTGGGAGCAGTGGAGAGCCTGTCGCTCCAGGAGAAGCCTGCGGGCGAGCGCGTCCGTCCAGCCTCCGTCGACAAACTCGATGTAGAGCCTCGCGTCCGGCCCGTAGATCTTGTCGCCCACGACCGGGTGGCCGAGCCACTGAGCGTGGGCGCGAATCTGGTGCTTGCGGCCCGTCTCGGTCGTCACCCGCGCGAGCGTGAAGCCTCCCGCGCTGGAAAGCGGCTCGAAGCGCGTCGCCGACGGCTGCCCCTCGGGGCAGACGGCCGATTTCATGAACACAGGGCTCGCCGTGTCCACCCCGAGCGGCTGCTCGACACGGACCGCCCCACTGAGTTCGCCCGCAAGGATCGCCACATAGGCCTTCCCCACGCGGCGCTCCTGCATCGCGCGCTGCAGGAGGCTCGCCATGCGGGGGTCCTTCGCCATCACGACGACCCCGCTCGTCTCTCGGTCGAGCCTGAAGACCAGGTGGGTGCGCTCGAGCGCAAAGTGCTCGCGAACGGCCCCGACGAGGCTCGACCAAGGACCGTGCTTCGACGGGTGGCAGACGACGTCGCCCGGCTTGTCGACGACGAGGAGACGCTCGTCCTCGTGGATGACCCACGATTCCAGCTCACCGGGCGTGATGATCCGCGAGGGGCCCTGCGTGAGGCGCCTCGGCCATGCCGACGCCCGAGGGCCGATGTGGCCTGAATCGGTCACGGCCTGGACCGCTTCATCCGGTAGTGCGCGAGGGCGATCCCGGCCAGCCTGGAGACGAGCGGCTTGGGAAACTTTGTCACAAACGCCGTCATGAGCTTGTTTTTCCAGCCGCTCACGACCATCGAGCGGCCTGCGGCGAGGGCCCGCAGGGACGCCAGGACGACCTTCTCGCTCGTCTCGCCGAACATGCTGGGCACGGCTTCCCTGGTCAGGCCTGCGCGCTCGAAGAAGTCGGTCGAGGTGGGCCCGGGGCAGACGGCGAGCGTGCGCACACCCGTCCCCCGGAGCTCCTCGTTCAGCGCCAGGCTCCAGTGGAGCACGAATGCCTTGGTGGCACCGTAGGTGGCCAGGTACGGGGTCGGCTGGAATGAGGCCGTCGAGGCAATGGTCACGATCGCCCCGCCGCGGGCCCTGAGGTCGGGCAGGAGCGCCCCGGTCATCTGGAGGACGGCCCTCACGTTGACGTCCACCATCTCAAGCTGCTGGGTCGTGCCGGGTTCGGGATAGCGCCCGTAGATCCCAAATCCGCTGTTGTTTATGAGGAGGATCCGGCCGTCCGGAGCATCCGAGGCCAGAAAGGCCCTCACCTCGCCCAGGGCCCGCACAACCTGGGTGGGATCCGAAAGATCGCACGGGACATGGCGCAATTTAAGCTTCGCACTGTCTATGTCGGGCTTGCGCCGAGATAGGTTGCAAAACGCCAATTCCGGGCGGAGCTTCCCGCAGAGCTCGATGAACGATTTTCCAATACCGGAAGATCCGCCGGTGATTATAACCGCAGAGATGTTTTCAAGTGCGGATTCGGGCGACGGCATTGGGAGCGGGCGTTTTATTTTCGCAGCCGGTACTTGTTCCGGCCGCGCAGGGCACAACCAAAAACAAAGCCACAGCTATGAACAGACAAAATCGTCAGGAACTGATCGTCTCGGGAATACACCTCGAACTCACTCCGTCGCTAAAGATCTTTGTACAGGAGAAGGCCGATCGATTGTTCCGACATGAGGAGCGCATCCTGCGGCTGCGCGTCGAGCTGGAATGCGACCCCAAGGAGAAATTCGCCACGAGGTTCAAGGCCAAGGGCCACGTGACCATCAACGGGCCGGCCCTCAACTCGTGCGTCGAGTCCGACGAGTGCCACAAGGCGGTCTCCCTCCTGATGGACAAGCTCGACCGGATGCTCAGCCGGCGGGCGCAGCTCTATAAGGCGAAGCGGCACTACCTGCACGCCATCGAGTTCGGGGCGCCGCTGCCGAAGGCGATCTAGCCTCACCAGACTACCTCGTCCGCCAGGCCGAGCCTCTGGACGAGCTCGGCGGGCGGGCCGTCGAATTTGGCGAGCGGAACGTTGCCGACGTAGCCAATATCCCTGAGGCCCGCGGGGGTCGTGAAGTATCCCGATGCCGCCAGGTCCCTGAAGCGCCTGAAGAAGCCCGATCCCGGCCCTCCTGCGGCGGCCTCCCCGCAGAGCGCCAGGCGCTGCGCACCGCCGGACTCGGCGAAGCCGGAGCCGAAGCGCCTCCGCGACTCGGCCTCGATCCACGCGAATCCCTCCATGATCGTCGTCCTGTCCTCGCGGTTTGCCGGGTACGGGGCGCTCACCCACTCGTCGATGAAGTCGTGGACGCCGACGGCCGACGCGCTCGGCGCCTGGCCCTCCGCAGGGACGATGCTGTCGCAGAGCGCGGCCGCGAGGCGGCGGTCGGACTCCGTGAATGTGAGGGGCCAGAAGTCGCCGGGCTTGTGGGGCGTCATTAGGTCCGGATCCACGCCGTAGCCCGCTCCCTGAGTCCCCGGGGCAGGTGCCGGCCCGGCGGCCGCGGCACCGAGCCAGCGGGGCTCGACCAGGAGGGCGCCGGCGCCCGCCGCGAGGATCCACTTGATCGCGATGCGCCTGTCGATTCTCCCGGGGGGCTGCGTGCTCATTTGTGCGCGGGTGTCAGAGGTTCCCCCGGCGCATCTCGTCGAGGATGCGGTCGGCAGTGCGCCAGGCCAGGGCCATGATGGTGAGCGTGGGGTTCTTGTCGGCGTTCGAGGCAAAGACGCCCCCGTCGGCGACAAAGACATTCTTCACGTCCCACGTCTGGGACCACGAGTTCGTGACCGAGCTCGACGAGTCGGAGCCCATGATCGTCCCTCCCACCTCGTGGATGACGAAGCCTCCGGAAACGATCGCGTTTCGGCCGTCGGGATCGGGCCGGGTCCTGTTCGTCCCGCCCATGGCCTCGATCCAGTCGGCAAACGTCCTCTGCATGTGGGCCACCTGCCGGATCTCGTGCTCGGACCACTTCCAGTTGAAGCGCAGGACCGGGATCCCCCACTTGTCCACGACCTTCGGGTCGAGCTCGCAGAACGAGTCCTTGTTGGGGATCATCTCGCCCCGCCCGGTGAATGCGATATGCGAGCCGTAGTAGCGGCGGGCATCCTCCTTCATCCTCGCGCCGAAGGTGACCCGGCCGTCCCGGTCGGGAAGGTACGGGGAGAAGCCCCCGTGCATCCCCTTGCCGGTCCCGAACTCGACATGGTAGCCGCGCGCGAATCCGAGCCTGCCGGCCTTCTGCTCCTTGTAGAGCCACCAGGGCGCATAGACGTGGAGGCCCCCGGCACCGTCCTCGTTGTGCGGGGGAAGGCTCTCAAGGAGGGGTATCTGCCCCCCCCAGCTTGCCCCGACCGTGTCCATGATGTACTTCCCGACGAGGCCGCTCGAGTTGCCGAGGCCCGCGGGAAACCGGGTGGACCGCGAGTTGAGCATCAGGCGGACGGTTTCGCAGGCGCTCGCCGCAAGGACCACAACCCTCGCCAGCGCGCGGTGCTCCTGGCCAGTCGCCTTGTCGATGTAGGCGACGCCGGTCGCCCTGCCCGAGTCGTCGACCGTCACCTCCCGGGCCATGGCGTCCGTCAGGATGTCCAGGTTGCCGGTCTCCAGCGCCGGGGGCAGGTGCACCGTCGTCGACTGGTAGTTGGCCCGGATCGAGCAGCCGCGGCCGCAGTCCGTCGCCCAGAAGCAGGCTGCCCTGCCCTGCATGTCCTCGGCCAGTATCCTCTGGGCCTTGGGGTTGCCCGGGTGGAGCTTCGCCGGGACGCTCCTGTGGTCGAGGGGCCTCGAGAGCAGGGCGCGGTGCACGGGGATCACGGGGATCCCGAGGGAGCGGCCCCGCTGGCGCGCGAGGAGCTCGCCGATCCTCGCCTTCGGGGGCGGCAGCAAAACGCCATCGGGGGAGCTCGGCGTGTTCTCCAGGCCCTCGTTGGTGCCGTACACGCCGATCAGCATCTCGACCTTGTCATAGTAGGGCGCGAGATCCTCGTAGGAGATCGGCCAGTCAAACCCCAGCCCGTCCCGGCTGCGGGGTTTGAAGTCGTAGGGCCCGTTGCGCAGCGATATCCTCCCCCAGTGGTTGGTCCTGCCCCCGAGCATCCGCGAGCGGAACCACTTGAATTCGCGCCCCTTTTCCAGCGAGGCGTTCGTGTAGGGCTCGCCCGGGACCGACCAGCCCCCGCCGACTGTCGAGTCGTAGAAGCCGAACCACTTGTCGGGGGTACCGGCGGCGCGCAGCGGCGCCATGTCGGGCGTCTGGAACATGGGCGTCTCGGTCCTCGGGTCGTAGTTGCGCCCCGCCTCGATCATGAGGACCCTGGCCCCGTCCATCGTGAGCGTGTAGGCGGCCTGCCCCCCCGCGGCCCCGGATCCGACGACGATGACGTCGTATTTTTCCGCGGCCGATGAGGGGGTGACAAGCGCCATGGGGTCGGATCTCGAGGCGACAAACGAAACGGGGTTTCCAATCAAAGTCCACACCGCTTGTCCGCATTGAGGCGATATTGGTTGCCCCGCGGCCGGCGGCTGGAAAAAGGGAACTGTGCGCAACGTGTACCTGGCGGCGATCCTCGCCATCCTGCCCCCGTCCTTCGGGCAGGTGGCGGTCCTCGACCCGGTCACGGTCAGCGCCACCCGGGCGCCCGAGCCCCAGTCCCAGGTGCCGTTCACGGTCGAGGTGATCCCAGCCGGAGCGTTCACCGACGGCTCCTCGCTGACCGTCGACGACGCCCTTGAGAGCTCGGCCGACTTCAGCCTCTTCAGGCGCAACGACAGCATGACGGCAAACCCGACCTCGCAGGGTGTGTCCCTGCGGGGCCTCGGGCCGAGCGGGGCCAGCCGCTCCCTGGTGCTCCTGGACGGCGTGCCGCTCAACGACCCGTTCGGCGGCTGGGTGCCCTGGAGCCTCGTGCCGGTCGACTCGCTGGCCGGCGCCGAGCTGGTCCCCGGCGGGGGCGCCTCGGCGTGGGGCAACTCGGCCCTGGCGGGCGTGATCCAGCTCTTCTCGGCCCGGCCGCTCCCCGGCGCCGGCACGGCCGTCGTCCGCCAGGGCGACTTCGCCACGCGAAGCGCCGAGGTCGCGCAGGCCCTGGCCCTGGGGCCGGGGACCCTTGAGCTGGGCGGCGAGGCCTTCGCCACGGACGGCACGCTCCTCGTCGCGCCCGAGAGCCGCGGGCCCGTCGACATCGACGCCGCGAGCCGCCACAACCTGGAATGGGCCCGCTGGCGCGGCGAGCTTGGCGGCGGCGTGGCGGCGGTCGTCACCCTGCGGCGCTACGACGAGTGGCGCGACAACGGGACGCCCTACCAGCAGAACACCCTCCAGGAGCTCTTCGGGTCCCTGGACCTCTCCGGGCGCGCGAGCCCCTCCGAGGCCTGGGACGTGGCGGCGTACCTGCAGGGCCAGAGCGCCTCGCAGACATTCAGCTCGGTGAACGCCCTGCGCACCGTGGAGACGCCGGCCAGCGACCAGTTCGACGTGCCCGCGACCGCGGCCGGCCTCGCCGGCTCGTCCACCTGGACCGACCCGTCGGGCGGCTCGACGACCCTGGGCGCCGACGTCCGCGACGTCCGCGGCGAGACCCGCGAGGCGTTCGACTACGCGAAGGGAGCCTACGCCGAGGATCGCTTCGCCGGCGGCCGCCAGACGCTCGCCGGCCTCTTTGCCGAGCGGAGCCAGGCGCTCGGGCCCGGCGTCCATGCGACGGCCGGGCTGCGCCTTGACCGCTGGGAGGACAGCGACGGGCACCTGAGGAACGTCGCGATCGCCTCGGGGGACCTCCTCCTCGGCGACGCCTACCCGACGCGCGCGGGCACGGAGCTGAGCCCGAGCGCCGGGGTCGCCTGGCAGGCGACCCGGGAGCTTGAGCTCCACGTGTCAGGCCAGCATGCCTTCAGGCAGCCGACGCTGAACGAGCTCTACCGGCCGTTCCGCCAGGGCTCGACGACAACCCTGGCCAATCCGGATCTCTCGACCGAGCACGCCGACAGCGGGGAGGTCGGGGCCGCATGGAGGCGCGGCGCCTTCACCGCCACGGCGACCGGCTTCGCCGCGCGCCTGGGCAACGCCGTGTCGAACGTCACGCTGGCCGAGGGCCCGGGCACCTTCCCCCTGTTCGGCGTGCTCGCCGCGGGCGCCGTCGGGCAGGAGCGCCTGAACCTCGGCCGCGTCGACACCCAGGGCGTCCAGCTCGGGGCCTCCTGGAGGGAGACCGACACCCTGAGCTTTGACGTCTCGGCAATCGACGAGGAGGCCACCGTCGGCGCGGCCGCGGTGGCGCCTGGCCTTGTCGGGAAGACGCTGCCGGAGGTGCCGCGCCTGAACGCCTCGCTCGGTGCCACCTGGAGGCCGAGTCGCCGGCTCTCCGTCGAGGCCCGCGTCCGAAGGTCGGGCTCCGAGTTCGACGACGACCAGAACCTCCTGGCGCTTGCGCCCGCGACCGTGGCCGGAGCCTCGGCGCGATTCCTCCTTTCGAGGCACGCCGAGCTCTTCGCCAGCGTGGAGAACCTGGGGGACGCCCGCATCGAGGCGTCGCACAGCGCCCAGGGCGTCTACACGGTCGCCCCGCCGCGCCTTGCGAGCGCCGGCGTCCGGCTCGGCTGGTAGAGGCCGCGGGGGGGGCGTCCCCCGGGGGACGCCGGTCCTCTTAACACACTCTTAGCGGTTTGGCGGGGGTTATTAACTGAGCGCTTTCCCGCTTCGGTGGTACGATTGCGGGCATGAACCTGCGCCACATTCCGAAGGGCCTGCGCCGCGAGGGCGCCCGCGCCCCATCCCGGGGGGACCTGCCATGAGCGACGCCGCCTTTGTCGCGATCTCGGTCGTCTTCTTCGCCCTCTGCGCCGCCTACGCCTTCTTCTGCGAGAAGGTCCGCTGAGGGCGCGCCCGCCCTCTCAAAGCCTCACATCCCATGGAAACCACCATCTTCGGACTAATCGCAGTCGCCCTGCTGCTCTACCTGGTCGTCGCCGTCCTGCGGCCCGAGAAGTTCTGAGGGGCTTCAGCCATGAACAATCCCAACGCATGGTTTCAATTCGCGCTCTACGTGGGCGCGCTGCTCGTCATCACCAAGCCCCTCGGCCTTTACCTGGTGAAGGTGCTCGACGTGAGGGGCGCGACCTGGCTCGACTGGCTCGTGAAGCCGTTCGAGCGGCTCACCTACCGCGTCTGCGGGATCGACCCGGCGGAGGAGCAGGGCTGGATCGGCTACACGCTGTCGCTGCTCATGTTCAGCCTCGTGGGCATGCTGGCAACCTACCTCATCCTGCGCTTCCAGGACCACCTGCCGCTCAATCCCCAGGGGCTCCCCGGCCTCGCGCCGCACCTCGCCTTCAACACCGCCGCGAGCTTCACGACGAACACCAACTGGCAGAGCTACGGCGGCGAGTCGACGATGT
>CAZNNO010000120.1:0-8986 GCA_964574435.1 uncultured Opitutaceae bacterium | reverse complement strand
GGTAGTCCAGCCGGTCCGTGTAGGGCACGAACTGGTTGTAGGTCATGTTCTCGGCAATCTTCTCGTCGCCGCGGTGCAGGTAGCCGATCACCGGGTCGGCCTTGGTAACAATCTCGCCGTCGAGCTCCATCTGGAGGCGGAGGACACCGTGGGTCGACGGGTGCGACGGCCCCATCGAGATGGACATCTTCTCCGTCTCGAACTCACCGTGCGCGTTCTTTGCGGCTGTGTCGGGAATTACGTGTTCGACGGGCATGGCGGTTCGGGATTCAGGATCCCGGCTTTGGACGGCGCTCTGTCCAGCTCTCGTCCTTGGCGCGGGGCTCGGCCTCGGTCATGTTGATCCCGCCGGATGACGCCACGAATGGGCCGCCCGCCATGGGCGCCGCGATGGCGCCCGTCCTGGTCTCCGCGACGACCTCGGCATCGGGCAGCTCGGTCGGGATTCCGGACAGGGGGAAATCCTTGCGCAGGGGAAAGTGGGGGTACCCGTCCCACATGAGGATGCGGCGAAGGTCGGGATGTCCCGTGAAGCGTATCCCGAACATGTCAAAGGCCTCGCGCTCGTGCCAATCCGCGCCGGGCCAGAGCCCGGTGGCGCTCGGCACCCCCGGGGAGGCGGCGTCCGCGCAGTCGACGGCGACCCGGACATAGTCGTGGCTGGAGGTCGAGAAGACATGGTAGACCACCGTGAAGCGCGGCGCCACCCCCTCGGCCCAGTCGATGCCCGACACGTCGGCAAGCATGTCGAACCCGTGCTCGTCCCTTAGGGACCCAAGGACCGCCAGCAGGTCGGAAGCCGGCACATTGATCGCGGGATGATCGAGGGTGGCGCGATCGGCCACGCCGGACCACCTGGCCTTCAGCGCTTTGATGGCGTCTAAAGCGGCGGGCATCAGGCTGACAACAGTTTGCTCGCGGACGGCTCCCGCTTCACTTTCTCCTGCAGTTTGATAAGCGCGTCGAGGAGCGCCTCGGGCCGCGGCGGGCAGCCGCTCACGTAGACGTCCACGGGTAGAATTCGGTCGACACCCTGAAGCACCGCGTAGCTGCGGTACATGCCCCCGGTGCTCGCGCAGGCTCCCATCGCGATCACCCACTTGGGGGCAGCCATCTGGTCGTAGATCCGGCGGACAGCAGACGACATCTTGTAGGTCACCGTCCCTGAGACGATCATCACGTCGGACTGCTTCGGAGAGAACCGCATCACCTCCGCCCCGAACCGGGCTATGTCAAAACGGCTCGCGGCCACCGCCATCAGCTCGATCGCACAGCATGCCAGGCCCATGGGCATCGGCCACATCGAGTTGCTTCGGATCCAGTTTATGACCGCATCGGCCCGTGAGACGATGACCTCCCCCTCTATCTTGCTGTTGTAGGTCAGTTCGGTGTTGGCTGAAACCATGATTGGATTTGGGCAAAAACCACACCACCGTACCTTACCCGCAAGGTCGCGCAAGAAGCTTTTCGCTCACGCAAACTATTGGCTCGCCTTCAGCGTCCAGACGCACGAGTCGGTCGCCACGGCAGGGCCGAAATGTGCGGCCGCCGACACCCGGTTTTCGCCGGGGGAGAGCCTGACGCCGGTCCAGCGGAAGATGCGGTCGCCCCGGGGGTCGCTCCTTGTGCCGAGCGACACCCCGTTGACATCGAGCGTCACCTCAGGCGCGTTGGAATACACCTTCACCTCGGTCAGCGGATCAGTCCGTTCAACCCACCGGCAGCTGGTGACATGGAGAACCGGGGCGCTGCTCCAGTTGGCCTTATAGTAGTAAAAGGCGTCCTTCTTGACCTTCCGGTCATAGGTCACGAGGCCCTTGTCGTTGCGCCCCGCGTGGTCGCCCTCGTTCCGCCCGTCCGACGCGAAATCGTGGAGGCACCAGATGAACTTCGCCCAGACATAGGGCCTGTTCTTGAGGGCAGCCCAGTAGGCTTCGTGATAGAGGCTCTGGTACTCCTCCGGGTGGAAGGGTCCCCGGGCCGCCGGTTTGCCGGGGTTCTCCTGATGCTGGAAGATGCTCGCCCCGGCCCCAAACTCACTCATGCCGTACCGGGCCTTTGGATAATCGGCGCGCGTTTTGTCCAGCCATGCCGCAAAATCGGACAGCTGCCCCCCGTACCAACCGAAATACCGGTTGAAGGCGACGACGTCGGTGTGCCAGTTCTTCGGGTCCGCATTGTCGTGGTTCGAGGCGTAGGTCGACAGGCGGGACGGATCCTCCTCCCTCACGACCTGGGTAAGGGCCTTGATAACGGACTCGGCCGCCGGCCCCGAGGTCTCGTTGCCGACGCCCCAGAAGCAAATCGACGGGTGGTTGAAGTTCTGCCGGATAAGCTCCCGAAGCTGCTGCTTGGCGCTATCGAGGTATTCGGGTGTCGGCAGGCCCTGGCCCCAGGACGGTATCTCGGCCCATGCCACGATTCCCGCGCGGTCGCACCGCGAATACCACGTTTCGGACTGCTGGTAATGGGAGACTCGGACGGCGGTGGCACCCGAGTCCATCATCAGGTCAAAGTCCTCAGCCTCCTCGGCATCCGAGATCGCCCAACCCTTGTCCGGCCAGTCCTGGTGCCGGTTGAAGCCGTAGAGGTCAAGGTATGCGCCGTTGAGCACGAATCCCCTGTCGGGGTCCACAATGAAGGACCTGATTCCGAAAGGCTGCTCCACGGCGTCCGAGACGCCGCCCTTTGCTCCGTCGGCCGCCACCGGCATCAGCTCAACCCGGACCCGGTAGAGGTAGGGGTCCGTGCGGGCGTTCCAGAGGCGGGGGCGCGCCAGGGTCAGGGGCTTGGCAACCTCGCTCGCCGCACCCGGATCCAGGTGAATCCTGAAGGCCGAGCCCGCGCCGCCGGCCACAGTTGCGCCCGCACCGTCTAACACGGTGACCTGCACGTCGACCTCCCGCGGAAGACGACCGTGGTTCTCAACCTCCGCACGCACCATGATGCTTGCGGAGTCGGGCCCAACCTTGCCCTGCTCCACGAATACACCCGAGGATCCCATGTCCATCGCCGAGACCTGCACGGGATCGGTCGCAAGCAGCGACACGTCGCGGTAGAGTCCTCCGAAAAGGGTGAAGTCCGCGGATGTCGGTGGAATCCCGAGCCTCCCGTTGTCGACCCTCACGGCGATCACGTTGTCCGCGCCCGCTCGAAGCGCATTGGTCGCGTCGAAGCGAAACCTCGCAAACCCGCCGCTGTGGCTGCCCAGGTAGACGCCGTTTGCGTAGACGTCGGCCATCAGGCTCGCCCCGTCGAACTGCAGGTAGATCCGCTTCCCTGCAAACTCGCCGCCGAGCGCCATGTGCCTGCGGTACCAACCCGCGCCCCGCCGGTAATTGTCGCCCCCATCCTGGCCGTCCAGCCCGTTCCAGGTGTGCGGAAGGTCAACCGGCTGCCAGGCGCTGTCGTCGAATCCGGCGGCCTCGGCGCCGGGGCTCTCCGCGGGCAGGAACTTCCAGCCCCTGTCCAGGCCGACGACCCGCCTGGCGTCGTCGGCCCAGGCCTGGGGGGATGCAAGGGCGCCGGCCGAGAGCAGGGCTGCGGCCGTCAACAGGATGCGGATTGCGTTCATTGGGTTTGCCGGGGGGAGAGCTGAACGGGAGCAGCGTAGGGCCAAACTCAAGCGCGGCGCCAGCCGCTAAAACGCGGGGAGCCGAAACGGGGGCGCCGGCGGTCCCCACGCCACCGGCGGGGCAATTCGGCCCTAGAGAATCGAGCGGAGAACGCCGCCCTCGACCCGGAGCGCGGCTCCGTTTGTCGCGGATGAAAGGGGGCTCGCCAGGTAAGTGACCAGGGACGCGACCTCGTTCGTCGTCGCGAAGCGCTTGAGCAGGGAGCCCGGCCGCATCTTATCGAAGAACTCCTTCTCGACCTGCTCCGGCGTCGCCCCCTTGGCCCGCGCGAGGCCCTCGACGAATCCCTCGACGCCCTCCGACGCAGTGGGTCCGGGGAGGACGGAATTCACCGTCACCGCCGTGTTCACGGTCGTCTCGGCGAGTCCGCGGGCCAGCGCCAGCTGCATTGTCTTCGTGACGCCGTAGTGGATCATCTCCACCGGGATGTTCACGGCCGATTCGCTCGAAATGAAGATGATCCGCCCCCAGTTTCTGCGCCTCATTCCTGCGATGTAGGCGCGGCTCAGGCGCACGCCGCTCATGAAGTTGACCTCAATGAAGCGGCTCCAGTCCCCGTCCGAGATCTCCTCGAAGGCCTTGGGCTCAAAGATCCCCAGGTTGTTGACCAGGATGTCCACGTCCGGAAACTGCCGGGTGATCGCCACCGCTCCCGCAGCCTGGCCGAGGTTTCCCGCGAATCCCCGCACGTTCGCCCCGCGATGAGATTTAACGATCCCGGCAACGGCGGCATCGACGCGCTCTTGGGTGCGCCCGTTGACAATGACCTGAGCGCCCTCTGCGGCAAGTGAGGCGGCGATCGCCAGGCCGATGCCGGCTGTGGAACCCGTCACAAGCGCCCGCTTATCGGTTAGTTTGAGATCCATGATGATTGTCTTTCTTCCTTGGGATGGGGCAACTGTAGCACGGTTGCCTTCCACCGCACCACACTTTCGCAGTTAGCCTCCAGCCGTCAGTGCGGCCGCCTGAAGCGCCACGACTAGAGGCACGCCCGGCAACGCATGAGCCTGCGCGCCCGGGCCGAATGGCTCCCCGCAGGGCTCCGCAGCGCGGCAAGCGCCGTGCCTGCAACGGAGCGCCGTGAGGGTATCGCGGGAAGGGGTCGGCTCCGGCATCGCAGCGCCACAAATGGATCTTATCGACTCATTAGCGATACCTTGGCTTCCCGGCGATGTCCAATATTGGGTGGAACCGGAGGCCAACTTCACCAAGGGTTGCGAACGGACCCGATTGACGCCGTGGACGCCCCCGCGGACCACCCCGTTCTCATGTCATTAAGAAGCCCAGCCTGCCTCGCATTGATCCTGGCCCTCCCGGCAGCCGGGGCTGACCTATCGATCCAGATCAGCGTCGATCCAAGCTCAGGAAGGCTTCCAATCAGCCCCTATGTCTACGGCACGAACCAGGATCTGGCAGGGGTAACGACGCCGGGAGTGCGCCGCTTCGGCGGAGACCGCCTGACGGGTTACAATTGGGAGACGAATGCCTCCAACGCGGGGGCCGACTACATAGACAACAGCGACAACTACCTTGTCGATGAGCTGCCGGTCAGCCAGCAGTCGATTCCGGCAATCGCGCTGACCTCGTTTCACGACCAGTCCCTTTCGCTCGGCGTTCCCTATACGGTGCTGACGCTCCAAATGGCGGGCTTTGTCGCAGCCGACGAAGACGGCCCCGTCACCGCAGCACAGAGCGCTCCATCGTCGCGCTGGGACGCGGTCCAGAACAACACCCCGGGCGGGCTATTTCCTGCGTCGCCCAACCTGACTGACGGAATCGTGCACATGGACGAGGTGCTCAACGTTCTTGTCTCAAGGTACGGGCCGGGCTCCGGTTCAACGGGCGTCAAGGGCTACAACCTCGACAACGAGCCCTCGCTCTGGCCCTCGACTCATCCCTACCTGCATCCCTCCCAGACGACCTGCGCCGAGGAGGTCTCAAAGTCGGTGGCTCTCAGCACGACGATCAAGCGGATGGATCCCACGGCAGAGGTCCTTGGCCCGGTGCTCTACGGCAGCGAGGCCTATTTCACCTTCCAGAACGCGCCAGACTGGCCCGCGCTCCAGGCTTCGACGGGATTTCGGTGGTTCATCGACTACTACCTCGACCAGATGAGCGAAGCCTCGGCCAACGCCGAAACCCGCCTACTCGACGTGTTCGATCTGCACCGCTACAGCGACGAGAACATCTCGGGGACCGGCCCTGACCAGTCCATAACGGCCCAGACGGATTTCGCGGATACGGCAACCGACATGGACAGGGTCCAGGCCCCGCGCGTCCTCTGGGACAAGACCTATGTCGAGAACAGCTGGGTGCAAGCGTACGACTCCCAGTTCCTTCCCTGGATTCCGAACATCCAGGCCTCGATAAACGCCCGCTTCCCGGGAACGAAGCTCTCGTTCACCGAGTACAGCTATGGCGGGGAAAGCGACATCTCGGGCGGCCTTGCACAGGCCGATGTCCTTGGAATCTACGGAAAATTCGGGGTTTACCTTGGCTGCGTCTGGATCCTCCATGACACGCCGCCGCCCGTCTACACATCGGCTGCGTTCAACCTCTACCTGAACTACGACGGCAAGGGCGGGCAATTCGGGGCAACCTCCGTCTCCGAGACGGACTCCGACACCGTGAACACGTCGACCTACGCCTCTGTCGATTCGGCCGGTGCCCTCCATGTCGTCGTGCTGAACAAGAGCTACACGCAGGCTGCCGACCTGAGCTTCCAGATTGCGGGCCCGGTCCCCTATGCAAGCGCCAGCGTGTACGCATTCGACAGCAGCAGTCCGTCGATCACGGCTCGCGCGCCGGCGACCCTGACGAATAACCAGATGACCTATTCGCTGGCGCCAATGACGGCGGCCCAATTCGTCTTCCAATCGCCGGCGGCGCTGCCCCAGTTCACCAGCGCGCCGGTCTCCCAGACCGTCGTCAGCGGCTCTACCGTCGTCTTTTCGGCCGCCTCGAACGCGGGCGGGTACAAATGGATGTTGAATGGAGCGCCCCTCTCAGACGGAGGTGCCATCTCCGGCTCGACCGGCCCGCAGCTCGTCATCACCGGGGCTACCTCGGCCAATGCGGGCTCATACACCTGCGTCGCCTCAAACACCTCCGGCAGCGCGACAAGCAGCGCGGCAACGCTTAGCGTCGTCAGTTCGCCAAATCGCGGCCGCCTGATCAACATTTCGTGCCGGGCGCAGGTGGGCACGGGGGGCAACATCCTGATCGCCGGCTTTGCCGTCGGAGGGGCGGGCACAACCGGGCAGGAGCCCCTGCTTATCCGCGGGTCGGGGCCCGCGCTCGTGCCCTTCGGGGTCTCAGGAGCGCTTCCCGACCCGCAGCTCCAGATATTCTCGGGGACTAGCGTGCTCGGAACAGACAACGGCTGGGCTGGAAACACCATGATTGCCAACACTGCGGCCGCGGTCGGCGCGTTCGCATGGAATGCGGCGGCGAGCCACGACTCGGCCTTGCTCGAATCATTGTCCGCGGGGCCCTACACAGCCCAGATCGCAGGCCAGAGCGGCGACACAGGCGTCGCGCTAGTCGAGGTCTATGATGCAACGCCGGCCGGCACGTACACGCCGTCCAGCCCGCGGCTCGTGAATATTTCGACCCGCGTTCAGGTGGGCACGGCAGGAAACATCCTTATCGCGGGATTCGTCATCGGCGGCGCGACCTCGGAGACGGTCCTCATCCGGGCGTCCGGCCCGGCGCTTGCGCCCTTCGGCGTCGCCGGCACGCTTCCCGATCCGATTCTCCACCTGTACTCTGGGACGACGCTCCTCGCGTCCGACAACGCCTGGGGAGGGAACCCGGAGATTGCGGCCGCGGCCTCCCGGGTCGGGGCGTTCGCGTGGACCACACCGTCGAGCAATGACTCGGCAATCCTCGTCACTCTTCCCCCGGGTGCCTACACGGCGCAGGTTTCCGGGGCCAGCGGCGACAGCGGAGTCGCACTCATCGAGGTCTACGAGGTTCAGTGAGCGGACCGGCGGGGCCGAGCAGGGACGGCGGAGTGCAATCGCGCCGCCTGGCACCGCCGCCGTTCGGGTCCGAGGCCGGGGAGCGATGACCCAAAATCCTAGGCGCCGCGGTCTTGCTGCCGAACGCGTCAGCGGCCGTTGTTTTTCCGCCTTTGATCGGGCCTGAACCAGGCCACTTGTCTGAAGAAGGCCCCGAGCCATTGGGCTGCCATTGATTCAATTCCCGCCTTCCTGCCGGCGCCCGCGCAGATCCGTTGCTGGAGGGCTGACTCGCGGCCTAAAGCCGCGAGGCACCCAGGCAATTCTCCCCGGTGCGATGGATTCAGACGCCGTGCTACCCGAGTTTCGACTCCTAAGCTACATTACGTGGAGATTGCGTTTGACCCTCGCCCACCCCGTGGCCTTTGATCTTCCCCTTCGACCAACGGAAAACACAGGTTTCCGGTTCACGGAGAGGTGGCAGAGTGGTCGAATGTGCATGATTGGAAATCATGTGAATCCGCAAGGGTTCCGAGGGTTCGAATCCCTCCCTCTCCGCCAATTTCCTCCTCTGAGGAGGAAAAACCGAAGCTGAGGTTGCCAGTTGACGTGGCAACCTCAGCATGTCCCACGAAAATACGTTCGCTGTCAGCCGGTTCTTGAACCGCAACGGCGTGATCTCCTGGCGGGTCGCCGGGTGGCTTCACGGCGTCCGCATCCGCAAAAACTTCAAAACGAAGGAAGAGGCCGCCGCCGAGAAGGCCGCCCTCGAATTGACGGCCATGCAGGCCACGTCCGGCTTGCGCTCCGCGACCACATTCCTCGGCGATGAGCAATTGCGCGAGGCCGAGGCGGCGTTTCGCCGCCTCGCGGGCAAACCCCATCCACTCGACTTCTACCTCGACTTCGCTCTCGCAAACCACCGGGAGCCGATGAACCAAAAACTGCTGGCCGAGGCGGTCGCGGAATACGTCGCGATGAAAGAACACGAACGGGAGCAGGACATGCTTTCCGAGCCATACCTCGTCCGCATGAAGCGCGATCTCAACCGGCTACAAAGGCACTTCCCGGGAGCCACGGTCGCCGAGCTTACCGGCCCGCGGCTCATCGGGTATTTCGAGGCCAGGCGGGCTGCCCTCAAGACCTACAACAACCGACGCGGCATCGTCTCCACTTTCCTCAAGTTCGCTCTGCAACGCGATTGGCTTGCGGACAACCCGCTCACCAAAATCTCGCCTCGTCGGCTTCGCCGTCGTCGAGGCGGTGCGGCCACGCTCACTGCCGCGCAGGCGAGGGAAATGATAGCCTTTGTGGAGGAACACTACGCCGGCGCTGTCCCGTTCTTCGCTCTATGCCTTTTCGCCGGCATCCGGCCCTGCCTCCGCACCG
>CAZNNO010000119.1:0-9075 GCA_964574435.1 uncultured Opitutaceae bacterium | reverse complement strand
GTTCAACGACATCTACCGCCTGGCCGTCCAGGTGATCCCGACCAACAAGCCCTGCATCCGCATCGACAAGAACGACGTCATCTTCAAGGCGCGCCGCGACAAGTACAACGCGGTCCTTCGCGAGATAGAGGCGGCGAACAAGAGGGGCCAGCCGGTGCTCGTCGGCACGACGAGTGTCGAGGCCTCGGAGGTCCTCTCGAGGATGCTCAAGCGCGCCGGGATCATCCACACGGTCCTCAACGCCAAGTTCCACCAGCAGGAGGCCGAGATCGTCAGCCGGGCCGGCCTGCGCGGCGCGGTTACCATCGCGACCAACATGGCCGGGCGCGGCACCGACATCAAGCTGGGCGAGGGGGTGCGCGAGCTGGGCGGCCTCTACGTGATCGGCACCGAGCGCCACGAGTCCCGCCGGATCGACCGCCAGCTTCGCGGCCGGTGCTCGCGCCAGGGGGACCCGGGGCTGACGAAGTTCTTCCTCTCGCTCGAGGACGACCTCATGCGCCTGTTCCTCCAGGGAAACCTTGCCTCGCGCCTGATGGAGGGCTCGATGCAGGAGGGCGAGGAGCTCGAGCACCCGTGGCTGAACCGCTCGATCGAGTCGGCCCAGAAGAAGGTCGAGCAGCAGAACTACGCGATCCGCAAGCGCCTCCTGCAGTACGACGACGTGCTCAACCAGCAGCGCGAGGTCGTCTACGGGATCCGCAACGGTGCGATCCACGCGGATCGCTCGAAGGACATCATCTTCGAACAGGTCGAGGAGGAGGTCGAGAGCCGGCTGACGCTTGCGGGCTTTGGCGAGACCGGCGGTCCCAACACCGCGGCGATCGAGAGCCTGGTCGGATGGGTCAACACCCACTTCCCGGTCGGGCTCAAGGTGGGCGAGCTTGCGGGCGACGACCGGGGCACCCTCACGCTCATGGTGATGGACCGGATCAAGAAGGCCTACGCCATGAAGGAGGCCGCCGAGATCCCCGAGGCCCTCGGGTCGCTCGAGCGCTACGTCGTCATCAATGCGATCGACCACCACTGGCAGGAGCACCTGACCGAGATGGAGGAGCTGAGGCGCTCCATCGGCCTTCGCAGCTACGGACAGAAGGACCCGCTGGTCGAATACAAGGGCGAGGCGTACCATTTCTTCGAGGAGCTGATGACAAACGTGCGCCTGCAGATCTGCACCGGCCTCTTCCGAAGCGCCTCGAACCTCTCGTCGTTCGAGAACATGCTCTCGATCCTTGCAAGGAGCGCTCGCACGCAGGGCCCCGAGACGGCCCAGGCGGCCGCCCCGCCGACGAACGGCAGCGCGGCCCCGGCGCCCGCGGCGCCCCAGCGCGAGGTCCAGCTTCCCAAGGTGACCATTCGCCGCGACACCCCGAAGGTGGGGCGCAACGACCCCTGCCCCTGCGGCAGCGGCAAGAAGTACAAGCACTGCCACGGAGCCTGACGAGACCTCCGTGAGCCCGGACCCCTACGATCCCGTCCCGACGTTCTGGGACCGGCATTCACATTGGGCCGCCCCGGCCGTCGTCGGCCTGCTGAGCGCGTTCCTGCTGGTCGTCGCCTTCCCTCCGTTCCACGAGCCGGAGGCCGCCTATGCCTGCCTCGTGCCCGGGATTTTCTGGGCGTACCTGCGCCCGAGGCTGCGGACCTACGCCTGGACCCTGTTTGCGGCGCAGGCGGTGGGCTGGACGATCAACCTGAGCTGGCTGCACCCGGTCACTTGGGCCGGCCTCTTTATCCTCGGGCCGCTCGTCGGCGCCTGGACGGGCACGTGGTACCTCGCGGCCTGGTGGACCATGCCGAGGATGGTCGGCCGGCCGACCCCCGTCCGTCTGGTGGCGATGCTCGGGCTGGCGGGCGTCTGGGTCCTGATCGAGTGGTCGCGCACGTGGCTCTTCGGAGGCTTCCCGTGGATGCCCCTGGCCGCGACCCAGTGGGAGAGGATGAGGAGCGTGCTCCAGGTGGCCGCCTACACGGGAGCCTACGGGGTCTCGTTTGTCCTGGTCGCCGTCAATATCGGCTTCTCGGCCTACGCGAACCGGCTTCTGCGCGAGGGCGAGACCGGCCTGCGCAGGCGCAGCCAGGAGTTCCTGCTCGCGATGTTCCTGCTCCTCGTGTGCCTCTCCGTCCACGTCATGGACAGCACGAATGCCTCGAAATTCGCGGTGCCGTTCGCGAACGTCGCCTTCGTGCAGCCCGACATCCGCGCGACGGTCAAATGGGACCCGGCCCAGGCGCCCGAGATCATCGGCACGCTCAGGGCCCAGACGCTCGCGGCAGGCGAGCTGCATCCCGACCTGATTCTCTGGCCCGAGTCGACCACCCCCTATCCGCTGAAGGGCGGCGACCCGTCGATGCGGAGGTTCGTGGAGCAGCTCTCCGCCGTCACCAAGGCCCCGATGCTGGTCGGGGCCGACGCCGTCGAGGCGAACGCTTCGGGCGGCGACGAGTATTTCAACGCCGCGTTTGTCGTCGATCCCCAGCTCGGCGTGCAGACCTCCTACTACGCGAAGCGCAGGCTGGTCCAGTTCGGCGAGTACATACCGCTGAGGCCCCTCTTCGGCTGGATATCGAAGTTCTCGCCGCTGGGGGACGACTTCACCCCCGGCAGGGACTCCATGCCGCTCGTCGTCCCCATGGACCGCGGGGCGGCCGCCTTCGGGGTGCTCATCTGCTACGAGGACCTCTTCCCGGCCCTCGCCCTCGAGGAGGTGCGCTCCGGAGCGGACGCCCTCGTGGTCCTCACCAACGACGCCTGGTACGGCGAGGGCGCGGCCGCGTACCAGCATGCCGCCCATTCGGTCCTGCGCGCCGTCGAGACCCGCCGGCCCGTGCTGCGCTGCGGCAATGCGGGCTGGAGCGGCTGGATCGACGAGTTCGGGAGCATCCGCAGGGTCATGCAGGACGGCGGCGGAAGCATCTATTACCGCGGCGTAGCCCTGGCAAACGTGACGCGTGACCAGCGCTGGATCGGGCGCAACAGCTTCTACGTGGAGCACGGCGACTGGTTCGTCGCGGTCTCGGCGTGCCTGGCGGCCCTTGGCGCGTCCCTGCTCGGCGCCGCGGGTCTCCCCCCCGGGGCGCCCCGGGGTGAGGCGAAGCCATGAGCGGGTGCACGATAGCCGTGGTTGGGGACTACTCGGAGAAGGTCACGGCCCACCGCGCGATCCCGAGGGCGCTTGAGCTGGCGCGCGCCGTGTCGGGGGCGGACGTCGGGTGGGAATGGATCCCGACCCGCCGGATTTCCGATGCCGCGGGGGAGCTCGCCGGCTACGGAGGGGTGTGGATGGCCCCGGCGACGCCCTACGAGAACATGCAGGGCGCGCTTGGCGCCGTCCGCTGGGCCCGGGAGGGCGGCCGCCCGCTCTTCGGCACGTGCGGGGGATTCCAGCATGCGCTCCTCGAGTTCGCCCGGGGCGCCGCGGGCGTCGCCTGCGCGGACCACGAGGAGTCGAACCCGGGCGGGGCCGCGCTTGTGGTGACGCGCCTGAGCTGCTCGATGGTCGAGAAGACCGGCACCGTCCATTTCGCGCAGGGAAGCCTGCTCGGGCTGGCCAACGGGGCTCCGAGCGCCACCGAGGGCTACCGATGCAGCTACGGGTTCAATCCGGCGTACAGGGCCGCGCTCGAGTCGGCTGGCCTCAGGTTCACCGTGTGGGATGACGCCGGCGAGGTCCGGGGGGCGGAACTGCCGGGGCACCCCTTCTTTGCCGGCGTCCTGTTCCAGCCCGAGCGCGCCGCGCTCCGGGGCGTGACGCCGCCCCTGGCCCTGGCCTTCGTGAAGGCGGTCGCCGCGGCCCGCTAGGTCGGGCCGTCCGCCTGCTCCGGCGCCGAGAAGACGACGATGGCGACCCCTGCGACGACAATCGCGCTTGCCAGGTAGAAGAGGGCGCGGGGCACCTCGCCGAACAGGAGGAAGCCCATGACGCCCGCGAATACGAACTGGCTCACGTTGCACAGGCTCACGATCTGCCCGCGGATGCGGCGCATCGCGGCGTTGAGGAGCGAATGGCCGCAGACGGTGGGGACTGCGGCGAGGGCGATCATGAGGGACCATTCGCGGGCGGACCCGGTCTCGAAGGTCCCAAGCCTGGGAAGGGCCACCAGCAGGCAGACGACGGCCGCCTGCGCGTAGACGGGGATCACGTAGAGCCAGATCGAGGGGAAATCCCTATTGCGCCGGCCGAGGGCCAGGTAGAGGGCGAACAGAAGCATCGCCGCAAAGCACACCGTGTCGCCGGCCGGGCTCCCTCGTCCCGTCAGGGCGTCCTTGACCGACAGGATGGCGAGCCCGACGATCGCAAGCGCCGTTCCCGCGATCTCCGCCAGGTTCACCCGCTCCCGGGCGATCCAGAGGAGCAGGAAGGGCAGGGCGACCGGCACCAGGTTGACGATGAGGGTCGCCTGGGCGACCACGGTCATCCTGGCGCCCAGGGTCCACAGCATGAGGTGGAGCGCGAGCACGAGTGCCGGGACGTGCGTGCGGCGGATATGCTCCCTTGTGAAGGCGCCGCCGTGGCGTCGCAGCTCCAAGAGGAAGACGGGCGCAAGCAGGACCGAGGCGAAGACCAGGCGGAGCGCCGTCAGCACGAACGGGTCGGTCGCGCTCATCCTGATGAACACCGCCGATGTCGAGCACGCGTACACGCCGAGAAAGAGCAGCAGGTACCTGAGGAACATCGGCGGACACGGTGCCAGACCCGCGGGCGCGAAGGCAACCGATCGTTCCCCGAATCGGGAATGCGACTTGAGATGCCCGCAATGTGCGCCTAAAATTCACGGTTCCCCTACCCATGAAGAAACCCCTCTGCATCCTTGCTTGCCTGGCGGCGCTAACAGGCGCCCGCGCCGGCAACTACCAGAACTTCGGCGTGGCCGTTTACATCCCGGTGAGGGTTGTGAACACCTTTGCCGACCCGAAGGTGCTGCAGTCCCAATGGGACATACTCAGCGGCCAGGTGAAGGTCGACAAGGTCTACATCGAGGTCCAGCGCGACGGGATACTCGCCACCGACAAGCTTCTGGACGATGTGAAGCAGTTTTTCGTGAGCCGCGGCGTGCAGGTCGCCGGGGGAAGCGCCTTCACGGGCGCAGAATCGGAGCAGTTCCGGTCATTCTCGTACACGAATCCCGAGGACAGGGCCTTCGTGAAGAAGACCTCGGAGCTGGCGGCGCGCCATTTTGACGAGTTCATCCTGGACGACTTCTTCTTCGTCAATTCGAAGACAGACTCCGACATCGCGGCGAAGGGCGACCGCTCGTGGACCGACTTCCGGCTGGCCCTCATGGACGACGCGGGCGCAAACCTTGTCGTGAAGGCGGCGAAGGACGTGAACCCCAAGATCAAGGTGGTCATCAAGTTCCCGAACTGGTACGAGCATTTCCAGGGCCTCGGTTTCGACCTCGACAAGGAGCCGAGGATTTTCGACGGCATCTACACCGGGACGGAGACGCGCGACCCTGTCGCCACCGACCAGTACCTCCAGCAGTACGAGAGCTACCAGATCTTCCGCTTCTTCGAGAACATCAAGCCGGGAGGCAATGGCGGCGGGTGGGTGGACACGTACAACGTGCGCTACGCCGACCGCTACGCGGAGCAGCTTTGGGACACCCTGTTCGCCAAGGCCCACGAGATCACCCTTTTCATGTGGGAGACCATCCTCGAAAAGGCGGAGGCGGGCGACAGGAGGGATTGGGAGGGCCTGCCGACGAGCTTCAGCTACAACACGGTTGTCGCCGAGTACTCTCCCGTGGGCGAGGGAGCCCCGGCGACCCCCTCGTGGGCCACCGTCGCGGGCGTCGCGCTGCGCCAGGCGGATGCGGTTGTCGGGAAGCTGGGCAACCCGGTCGGGATCGAGAGCTACAAGCCCTACCAGTCGTCCGGCGAGGACTTCCTCCACAACTACATCGGCATGATCGGGATCCCGATAGACCTCCGCCCCGAGTTCCCCGCGGATGCGCCGCTCGTTCTCCTGACCGAATCCGCGAAGTTTGACCCCGACATAGTGGCCAAGATCAAGAGGCAGCTTGAGGGCGGCAAGTCCGTCGTCATCACGTCCGGCCTTCTTCGCGCCCTGAAGGGGAAGGGTATCGAGAGCATCTGCGAGACGGAGGTCACCGACAACAAGGTTCTCGCGCAGGATTATGTCTTCGGCTGGGGGGCCGGCAACCGGACGGATCCGGGCGGCAGCGAACGCAAGACGGCAATTCTCTTTCCCGAGGTGCGCTTCCTGACGAACGACGCCTGGGCGCTCGTGGGGGCGATCGAGAACGGCAACGGCTATCCGGTGCTCCTCATGGACAAGTACAGCAAGGGGATCCTCTACGTCTGGACCATCCCGGACAACTTCCGCAACCTGTATGCCCTGCCGACCGGCGTCACGACGGCCATCAAGGACGTTGTCATGAGGGACTTCTTCGTCAGGATCGACGGAGCGAGCCAGGTCTCGCTCTTCGCCTACGACAACAACACCTTTGTCGTCGAGTCGTACCTGCCGGGCCCGACCGATGTCAGGGTCACCGTCAAGGGCGACTACGCGAGGCTGCGCAACCTTGTCACCGGCGAGGTGATCGAATCCTATGTGCCGGAGGCTCCGGCCGCGCCTCGCCGGCGCCGCCCGATGGCGGACGAGGCCCCGAAGTCACACTTCCTGGTAACCGTGCTGCCGCACAGCTTCGCCGCGTTCGCGCCGGAGAAGTAGGCCGAATCGCCTCCTACCAATCGCCAAGGAGGGGCCGGCCGCTATAGACGGGGCATAAGGGACCGCCCAGGCCATAAAGGCCCAGCAGGCCCCGGCCCCGGAATTCCTCGACCCCGACCCCGACAGTGAACTTCCCCGTCGGGTCGGTGACGAACACGTCGGCAGAGGTCCCGTAGAAGTTCTGCCCGTGGCCCCCCCCGCCCACGGTCAGCGAGACGTCGCCGTGCACCTGGGTGCGCGAAATGTCCGATACCACCTTCTCGACCGGCTGCGGGGCCGGCTTGGCCGGCGGGGAGTAGGCGAAGCCCTGCATGGGCGGCGGGCCGAGCGCAAGCGCGCGCGCCACAAGCGAATCGATCGCCGCGCGCTCGGGCTCGCTGAGCCTGTCGATGCCTGCGGACGCCCGCTCCTGCGCCGAGTGGCGTGCGCAGAACGCGGACGCAAACCCCGTGACGCCCCCCTGGTGGGCCGAGGTCACGTCATGGGACACGAGCCCATCAAGGGTGGCCGACTCGGCGGCCGTCAGCTTTGCGATCCCGCACGCGGACCGCTCCTCCGGGGTCAGCCGCTCGCTGAACCTGGCATCGGCCGCTCGGGCCCCGAGCGCGAGAAGCAGCGCGGCGCACGCCAGAACGCTTTGGGAGGCTCGCAGGACTGCTCGCGGGTGTTTCATCCAGTTAGGTGAGACGCAGGCCGGATGCTAAAGTTCCGGCCCCGCTCAGCCAACATCATAATCGAGCCACGGCCCCAGCCATTTCTCGGCGACCGCGCCCGTCCAGCCCTTGCGCCTCGCATAGTCATCGACCTGGTCGCGGCCGAGCTTGCCGACGCCGAAGTATTTGGCCTCAGGATGATTTAGGTACCAGCCGCTCACGCTGCTGGCGGGGCTCATGGCGCAGCTCTCCGTCAAGGCAATCCCGGTGGCGGCCTCGGCCCCCATGAGGCTGAAGAGCTTCGGCTTCTCCGTGTGGTCGGGGCACGCGGGGTATCCCGGGGCGGGCCTGATGCCGCGGTAGCGCTCCTTGATGAGGTCCGCGTGGCTGAGGTTCTCCGTCCTCCCGAATCCGCACGCCTCGCGGGCCTTCTTGTGAAACATCTCGGCCATGGCCTCAGCCAGGCGGTCGCCCAGGGCCTGGCACATGATCGCGCTGTAGTCGTCGGACGCCGACCTGAACTCGGACGCAAAGGAGTCGACGCCGTGGCCCGCGGTGACCGCGAAGCCGCCGATGTAGTCGATGCGCCCCGACTCAAGCGGGGCGACATAGTCGGCAAGGCAGTGATTCGCCTGGCCCTCGGGCTTTTCCTGCTGCTGGCGCAGCATGGGGAACGTCGCGGCAACGGAGCCGCGCGCCTCGTCGGAGTAGACCACCACGTCGTCGCCTACGGCGTTGCAGGGCCAGAAGCCGATGACCGCGTTCGCCGTGAAGCGCCTTTCCCTGACGATCCTCTCCAGCAGCGCCCGCGCGTCCCCGAAGAGCTTCGTTGCCTCGGCGCCAATGGCCGCGTCCCCCAGGATGTCGGGAAACCGGCCGTGAAGCTCCCATGCGCTGAAGAAGGGGCCCCAGTCGATGTAGGGGACGATGTCGGCCAGCGGAACGCCCGCGAACGCCCTGGTCCCCAGGAACTCCGGGAGCGGGATGTCGACCGCGGCCCAGTCGAAGCGCTGGCGCCGCCGCCTCGCCGCGGCGAGGGCCAGAAGGGGCTTGCGCGACCGCCTCGCCGCGAACTCCTCCCGCTGCTTCTCCTGCTTCGCTGCGACCTCGGCCAGGAAACCGGGCTTCGCCTCCGGCGACAGGAGGGAGCTGACGACGTTGACCACCCTCGACGCGTCGAGCACATGGACGACGCCGGGCCCGTACTCGGGCGCTATCTTGACGGCGGTGTGGGCCGCGCTGGTGGTCGCGCCCCCGATCAGGAGGGGCACGGTGCAGCCGGTGCGCCGCATCTCCTTGGCGACATGGACCATCTCGTCGAGCGAGGGCGTTATGAGGCCGGAGAGCCCGATGGCGTCGGCCTTCTTCTCGGCCGCCGCCGCCAGGATCCTGTCGCAGGGGACCATGACGCCGAGGTCGATGACCTCGTAGTTGTTGCAGGCGAGGACAACGCCCACGATGTTCTTGCCGATGTCGTGCACGTCCCCCTTCACGGTGGCCATGACAATCCGGCCCTGGGTGCGGGCGATGCCGCCCTGGGCGACCAGCTGCCTCTTCTCCTCCTCCATGAACGGGGTCAGGTAGGCGACTGACTTCTTCATCACCCGGGCGGACTTGACCACCTGGGGCAGGAACATCTTGCCGGCGCCGAAGAGGTCGCCGACGATGCGCATCCCATCCATGAGCGGGCCCTCGATGATCTCCAGGGGGCGGGGATACTTGGC
>CAZNNO010000118.1:0-9409 GCA_964574435.1 uncultured Opitutaceae bacterium | reverse complement strand
CCACCGCGAAGATCCATCGGTTGCCTCTCATTACAAGGGACGCGAACATTGGCGCATCTTCAGAAATCTCTACCATCTGGTAGCCGCATGGTTCGTCATGGTAGCTCCTTCCCGCACGATGCCCACTCACAGGAATCTACCCTACAGGGGCACGGTTTTCCAGACGTAAATCCGGCCTGTATGACCAAAATGAGTCGTTGTCTTAGTCCAATTTCGCGCCTGGAGAGCGGAGCAATCACGTCGAGACTGGGTGCGGATGTCATTGGGAAGTTGCGTTGATCAGGCGGGTGTTTGAAAAGGGGTGGGTTTGCGAAAAGTCGAAAACCCTTAAGGACCTGCAATGGGCCTAATTGCCCGTCTCCGATTTTGAGCCGTTCGAATTCGCGCTTGTCGACTCGTCAGTCGAGCTGCAGACCTTGCCCCGGTAATAACGAGAAATGAAGGTGAAGTAGCCGAGCGACAAAACGATCGCGAAACTCCACCACACAAGCGCCGTTCCCAGCTGGCGCGTATCTGTGCCGCTCGTATAGATTGTGATGGAATTGTCCTCTGCACGCGTCGAATGCAGCATAGTTGGGAAGACTGCAGCAGCGCCGGTGGCCATGAGACTTGCGATCAAAGTGCAGGAACCACCGAATGCTGTGCGCTCGCGCCGGTTTGCGACTCCGGAGCCGACGAAAGCTCCTCCAACCATAGCCCCCGCAGCGGCCATCCAGCCTATCGGCCGGTGCAGGATGTTCGCCAGCATCTCGGGTCTCACGGTGTAGGTCTCCAAGGTCACGACGACGATCAAAAGCGCCGCCGCCGGCCACAGCCAGCGGGTCAGCGTCTCGCTCCGGTCGTGCACCGTGCCCAACGTCCTTAGAACCAGATAGGAGGCCCCATGGGCACCGAAAAGGACTAGGGTCAATAGCCCAAAGGAGAGCGTATACCAATCGAGGATTCCGACCTCTCCCCGCACGCCAAAATTGGAAAAGAATGGAAGCGTGAAGGTGCCGTCCCCCCTGAGCGGCACGCCCCGGATCACGTTGCCGAGAGCAATCCCCACAAGGAGGCAAAGGAGCACATTTGAGACGGCAAGCGTGAAGTCCCAGCCCTCGCGCCAGAGGCGGCCGGGCTGGTGTCCCCTCACTTCGATCGCTAGGCCTCTCAAGACGAGACACCACAGAAGAAGGAAGAGCGCCAGATAGAATCCGGAAAACGCCGAGGCAAGGACCTCGGGAAAAGCCGAAAAGGTGACCCCGCCGAAAGCGACGAGCCACACCTCGTTCCAAATCCAAAGCGGCCCCAGGGCACGGATCACAACGCCCCGGTCCCTCTCGTTGCGACCCACCGCAAAGTGCAAGGCACACGCCCCGAAGTCCCAGCCCTCAAGGACCACGAATGCCGTTAACATCCCAACCAGGATCGCATACCAAATCTCACTCATGGGAGTCCTCCCCCCCGGGACCTTTGCGCATCTCGCGCTGGAAAAGGTTCAGATAGACAATCCCGACCACGAAATACAGGCCCAGGAACCCGAGCAGCGTAAAGACGGTGTCCCCGTTGCTGACCGAAGCGCTGACACCGGCATTGGTGTGGAACAGCCCGAAGATGAGCCAGGGCTGGCGCCCCAGCTCCGCAGCGGCCCAACCTGCCGTGTTGGCAATAAAGGGAAACGGGAAGGCGATCATGAGAAGCCACAGCAACACTCGGCTGCTTAAGAGATGACCCCGCACCCATTGAAAGGCCGCCACCAGCATCAGGCCTATGAAGAGCGTTCCCAACCCCGCCATGATGTGGAAAGCGTAATAGAGAATCTCGATATTGGTCGGCCAGTCCCTCTCGGGGAACGAATCCAGGCCCCGCACGTCGCTGTGGATATTGCCAAAGGCGACAAAGCTCAGGAGCCCCGGCACCTTTATCGGGTTCTCAAGGCGGCGATCCTTAACGTCGGGCTGGCCAATCAGGTCAATTTCGGCCATCGGGCCGCTGTGGAACCGACCCTCCATGGCGGCAAGGGCGGGACCCTGATAGCGCGCCACCATCTTCCCCTGCGCGTCGCCGGTCGGATAGGCGACGGTCATCGAGGCTACCAGCCCAACCGCCACCCCCGTCTTTATGAAAAGCCGCGCATCGTCCAGGTGGTCTCCAAGCAGGGCGTAGTACGCTCCGACCGCTGCGACACAGAATGATCCCGTCACGAGGGCGGCTGCCTGGTTGTGGGCAAACATCACGAAGGCCCACGGATTGTTCAGGTAGGCGGCGAGGTCCGAGAGCTGGAGCCGCCCATTGCCTCCGATCGCATAGCCGACCGGGTGCTGCATGAAGGCGTTCGTCACCAATATGAAGTATCCCGACAGCCAGCTGCCGAAGAAGACGCCGCAGGACGCGATAAAATGAACGCGAGAGCTCAGCCGTCGTTCTCCTAGGACCAGGGCACCCACCATGGCGCTTTCCAGGAAGAAGGCGAACATGCCCTCCATGGCCAGGGACTGACCGATTACGTTGCCCGAGTACTTTGAGAATGAGGCCCAGTTCGTTCCGAATTGGAATTCCATCGGGATGCCCGTCACCACGCCGACGGCGAAGGTGAGCCCGAAGACCCGCGCCCAGAACCGCGAGGCTCGCGCGTAGTTCGCGTTGCCGGTGCGCAGGGCCTTCCACTTCCAAAACACCAGCAGGGGCGCTAGACCCATCGTCAGCTGGGGAAAGAGGTAATGGTAGGTTATGGTGAAGCCGAATTGCAGTCGACTCCAGAAGGCTGGATCGCTCATGGCTTTACTCGAGACTTCCCATTTGGGTTCTGTGCTTAGGGATTTGGCCCGATGGACTCACCTGGTGCGTGTGGCAAATGACGACCCGCAGCTTGTTCGTGCGGCGAACGGGAATTCCATGCTGTATTATTGTTCTCCCGAACGTGCGTGAAGCCACCTCCTCACTCATCGGGAAACTCTAGAAAGGTGTCTGCGCAAATGGGTTTTTCCGCTGCGTCATGTTGTCGGTTTTTTGAATTTTGCTTTCTCTGCCAAGGTATTGTCGGGTTCCTTGAACCCTATTCGCTCACCTTCTCAGGATCCTAAACGATCGCATGATGAGAAACCAGAGGTATAATCGTCTCATGGCCGGGATCAATTAACCTAGCCTCAGCCTGTCCCAAAAGGAGTGGGTTTCCGAACAGAAACGCTACGGCCTCCACCAATCCGTGCCAACAATGGTGCAGTTCGTGCCTCGCACGAGACGTGCCTGCGGCGGGCGTCGGATAGAAAGGTCAATCCTACGAGGGCAGTGGCTAGTGGAAGAATTGGCGAACATTGGAGCCATTTCGACAACGACTATCGTTTGGACGTTGGTCAACCCATCAGCGGTCTGGAGAAAAACCTTATCCCCACGACCTTCAATGCGTCCCAGCGTTTAAAGGAACGGTTTCTTTCTGAGGCGGGCCGATAGCTTCCGCACACCGTCTTAAAATCGAATTACGGCCGGCGATTCGAAGATGGACACAACTTAGCGCTTCTTTTTTGCAGGAACTCTTACTCCGGCCTGTAGCAGAACCAAGCCCTCAATCCGCCCGTTTGGGTTCAACTTGAACTCGAAAACCGCCGTTCCCCGCTCCGCATAAAAGCGCTTGGCCGTATCCGCAACCAGGTCCGTAACGGACTGCCCCGTTATTTGTTCTGTCAACGATGCCCCAACGTGCCTAACCGTTACCTCAAACCCCGGCTCAAATTCATAGGTGCCAGCCATTTCATCCAAAATCTTTTCGTCGACTAGTACATATGGCGTAGGCGGATCGTCGAGCCGTTCATCAACCCAAGTAGCCTCGATGCCGTCACCGTTTACATTGCGGAAAGAGACCGTCGCTCCTTTTGTGCCAACAGGTGGTGAAAAAACGAAGGTGATCCCATAATCTGGAGCAAGAAACTCCTTTGCAGACAATGCCTCGAGTCTGATCGTTATGCCCTCCTGGGTTCTTAGGAGGAATAGCCCGTTCACCTCCCTGAATTCCACTTTTTGCGTCGGACTCCAGCGGTAAACACCCTCGTACCTTTGAAGCGTCCCCCTCGGGGCCGAAACAAAGCGTTTGGAGGCAGTATTCTGGGCGCGAACGGTATCTACCACCCAGCGAATCGCATTAATAACTAAATCTGGTTCACTTCCTTGAATCCCGTGACCGCTCTTGTCTGTGACAATAAGCATACCGTGGGTGGTCGATTCGAAAACCTCAGTCTGAGCTGCCCGCCAGAATTTTTCGACTTCGGGGCCGTTGTCGGGCCGCGTTGAGCATATGACGACCATCGGAAGATTCGGAAGCGTTCCAGAAAGGCCGAGATCGCCGGTCGCCAGCACCTCACTAAGCCCATCGAACTCTTGGGCCGCCGCCTTCTCATCCTTCGTTTTGGGCTGGGCATGCTTGTCCAAAAGAACGCGAAGTTGCGGTCCGATGCCTTCGTGGCTATCGAAAACGGCCTGTTGCCGCTCGTTGCTGCCATCGACCAGTACCAAGCCAGCAGTGTCCTTTGGGTAGATGGTCGCATAGGCTCGGACGTAGATCCCTCCAAGTGAGCTGCCGACGAGCACATACGGCGGTTTGTTACCGGACCGCGCCAGCAATAAATTAAGATCCTCTGCAACCGCGGCTAATGTGCGCGGCGTCTTTGCTGGATCGGAAGCGCCCCGGCCAGCCCGGGCGTAGGTAACGCAGGACGTAAACTCACCAACGCGCGAAAGCATATTACTCCACACTTGAATGGTCCCACCAGCACCCTCTTCCAAAACGACTGTTGGGTAGCCACTACCACTTCGCGCGATCTCCAGCCTGTGGTCGCCGACGTCAACCAGCTCCGGCCCCTGGGCTAGGCAAGAAGAAGCGAATATTCCAAGAATTGGAAACAACCCGCGGGTCCGGATCGGAGGCAGCCAATAGGATGAGATCCGGCGGGAAAGTGGGTTCATGGAATTTGGGGTGCAACCGGCCGAATTAAGGACAACCAATGCCCGAGAATCCGCTATTCCGAGCCAAAAAAGCCTCCATTTTCGCAGATACATCATCGATCCGCGATGACCTGTTCGGCCTCATTCTATCGTGCGCTAACATTGGTCCCTTTCGAGACACTTGATAGTCACACCCCCAAGGCTGGCCCATCAAACGTTGATTGGAATCGTGAAGCCGAGGGCGGAACCTCACCCGGTGAATCCTGGGGTCACCCTACCGCCATCAAGGCGGAGTTCAGACTCCCTTCGCGACTATCCCCACGGAGTCGCGTTCCGGTACGAGTGGTGGGCGGATCGCCGACCGCGGCCTCCCGAGCCTGTGGTCCGCCGAAAAGGCGACAAGCTGCTTCAATCTTGGCGATCACCTCATCGCGAGCGGCGGACTTTAGCCCAATGTTCGCCGCGGTGACGGAAAGCCGCTCAGCGCGAGCCAGGTGATGGAGGTACGCGATCCCGTTGACCACTTGAGGCGACGGATCCGGAAAGCGAAGGTCTATATCCCATTGCACGCGGGAGATCCCGGCTTTGCCCACGAGGCGGATAAATCCCTCAATATCTCGAGAGGAACAGTTGTTTTCCTGCACGATGTACTTGGCATTCACCTCGGATCCGCGCGCGCGGTAGATCGTCAGATTCTCCCATACCTTATCAAAATGATCACGTTGCTTGACCGCTAGGTACGTAGCAGACGTGCCAGCGTCAACCGAACACACGACATGGACCCTGCCTAGATCGAGCCGGTCCTGCGCCACTGACTCGGGCAACTTCACGCAATTGGTATGGAGCCATTGCTCAGCGCCGCAGCGTGCGAAGCGGATCAACAGCTTATCGAATTCCGCCATGAGCGTCGGCTCGCCTCCGCCACCGTAATCGATAACCGCGTCAGCCGCTAGCAGACCGCCATCGATCAATTGCTCGATCGCCGGGATGACCGCATACGTTGTCGACGGATGGTTGGGGCGTCCCCGGCCGTTCTCGGCCCATTGCAACCAGCAGTAGTCGCACGAGTTGTTGCACGCATTGAAATGGGTGATCCCAAGCCAATCGATCTTCCCACTTGGCTTCGGCCACACCTTACGGATGAGATTCGGGCAACCTCGGCACACGGATTCACAACCGATTTGATTGTTTCGAATCAATTCCGCTCGTCGCAACGCGATCTCCTCAAACGGAACAGGACCACCCGCATAGGAGGCGAGTTTCGGAGTGCCGGTGCCGTGATGGACGACACCGCAAGCTGTGATTCTATCGGAATAGAAGGAGAGGCCCGACTCGAGGTATCTGCAGCTTGTGTGGTCCCATTCCTCACCCGAACCAAAACTGGGCTGGCTTGGCCAGGAATGGGCGGATGAGTGACAATGCCGATCCGGCACGGTCACTCCAGCTACCAACTCTCGACCGCTTGTGTCCTTTGAGCATTCCATCCAGCTAAAGCGTAGCTGGTCTCGGCCGAACCGCAATAAGCGCGAATGCCAGGCGGCCTCATCAAAGAGAAGTTTGCCTGGGGCTTGAGCCACACTACGAGGAATCCCAGTGCGACATGGTTCCCGATTTCTCAGGAGAGCACCTCAGGTGCCCAGAAAAGGGTCCTTATTGGACAGCCAATGAATCTCGAAAGCATAATTAGCCTCATTATTCGAAACGATAGAGTCGTATCGGCAGGATCGTCTTGTATCCCAGGAAGTCCTTGTCGTCCGTGAAAACCTCAAGCTCGTGCCGTATTGCAACCGCGCAAATGACGAAATCGGTGAAGGATCCCTGGATCCCTTTGGACCGACAACGATTATAATACGCGGCAGCCTCCTCGCAATCGCCGGTCCCGATTTCAATATCGGGAAACGCACGCAAGCGATCTCTCACGACATCGAATTTCGACCGTTCCCGAATTCCTGACAGTATTTCCTGGCGAATCGGGCCAATGATCTCCACCAGCCCCTGATTGACCAACTTCAGCATCTCGCCCCGATAGGGCCCTGCAGCGCCGTCCCCTCTTCTGAATGCAGCCGACCAAATCGGCGTGTCAGGCAAGACCCTCACCGATTGGCCCTCAGCTTCTTGTGATCGAAGTCGGGCAAGAAATCCACCGTGCCAAATAGGTCCCCGATTGCGCGCTGCTTTCGGCGCTGAAGAAATTCAGTGAGGGCTTGGTTTACGGTGTCCTTCTTGGTTCGAAAGCCCCCGATTTTCCGGGCCTTGTTGAGCAGACGGTCGTCGATTTGGAGATTTGTGGGCATTTCCACACAGTTTGCCACACATTGCGTGTGTCAAGATGGATCGATGCGGTCTCCCAATTCGAGGACCAGCGGACGGAACAAGGGCTAGGCCCCAGATATCCCAAACTTGCTCAAAAGCCTCGTAGCCTCATTGTTCGCAATGCCAGTCCCTTCCCGCACGATGCCGACTCACAAGGACCTGCCCTACCGGAGCACGGTTCTCTAGAGCTAAGTCCGGCCTGTGTGACCAAAATGAGGCAATATTTTAGTCCAATTTCGCTGCTGGAGAGTGAAGCGCCTACGTTTTCAAAGCCTCCTGAGGTGTTGGTTTTTCACCGGCAGCGGAATCACATCGAGGCTGGGCGCAGATATCATTAGATGACGGTGGCGTGACCAGGCGGCTGGTCGAAGCGGCTCCTTTGGGGAACATTTTCGAACCTCGCAGAATCGAGGACGAACGCATGAAGATAGCCGCTTTTAGCCGCTTTGTCGCCTTGGCCTGATCCGATCAGGCTCGACGACCTGCCCTCAAGTGGCCGTCAGGCCTCTAGCGGCGTGATCAATGGGATTACCTGGCGGCGGTTCCGCCGGTAAACTTGGAAATGCCGATCTAACGTGAATATTCTGGAATCGGCCCGCAGTTCGGACATCCGGACAAGGCATCCATCGGCAAGGGACATGGGCTGATCTGAATACACATCCATCAATGCAAACACCCGTTCATGCTCCGCCTTCAGAGAAAAATCCACGACCCAGGCTCCGGATATGAAGTTGTCTCGCACCGAAACAATCCCTCTAGGAACTTCGGAGAGAAGAAAGCAAAGTTCGGCAAGCACCGCCTCGCAGGTCACTAAAGGAGGCCGTATCGTACGGATCTGCTCTACCGCCCAAGAGTGAAATCTCTCTCGCCGGTCGAGGAGCGCCACTAGGGCGCCCGTGTCGGCCAATACAACATTCATTTTAGCCCAAATCCCTTCAGATGACCTGGGTTGTGTCCAAGATCCCGAATCCCGCTATCGATAGATCCAATGGAAGCCTTCATCAGGTCATACACCGAAGGCTCGTTGGCAGACGCGCGAAGCTTGTCCTCTAAAGCCTCACGCATAACGGCGGACTTGGTAGTGCGGCGGCGCGTAGCCATGCGCTCCAATCGGGCGGCCGTGTCAGTGGAAAGTTTGAGCGTCAATGTTTGCATAATTAGGTGGGTATTACCAAAAGACGCTTTTGTCAATACCTTCGAGATTCACCCTTGATCCTTCAGTGAATCACCGGTCAGTCTCGGCCCGCCAAAGCCGAAGGTGAGCCTCTGTCCCAAGAGTGGTCCTATTCGATACACATACTGAGGTGAGCTTGGTAATCCCTTTCCACACGATGCCCGCCCACAAGGACCTACCCTACAGGATCGCTGTGCTGGTCTTTCTCGAAAACGCCGGGGGCGAGCATCTGCTGCTGCTGCGCGCTAAGGCGCCGAACAGGGGGGTCTGGAGCCCGATCGGCGGGAAGCTGGAGATGGGGACGGGCGAGTCCCCCTTTGAATGCGCCGTCCGCGAGACTCGCGAGGAGACGGGCTTCGAGGTGGAGGCGGCCGACCTGCACCTCTTCTCGGTGATCACGGAGAAGGCCTACGAGGGCCAGTCGCACTGGCTCATGTTCCTCTTTAGCTGCCGGCGCCCCCTGCCCGGCCTGCCGCCGGACATCTCCGAAGGCCGATTCGGATTCTTTTCAAGAAAGGCCGTGGACGCCCTCTCGATCCCCGAGACCGACCGGACGGCCCTATGGCCGACCTACGATGCCCACCGCGACCGTTTCGTGGCGCTGCGTGCCGACTGCAGGCCTGGGAAACCGGTGCGCGTTGAGGTGGAGGAGATCATCCCGCGGCCCAGCTGAAAACCGCGCTTGATTTCCGTCGTAACCGACTGGAAGCTATTCCGTTCGACGCACCGTGAACAAGAAATCAAGCGCCACAGCGGAGGGCCAGGGCGACTCAAGGACCGGGAAGCCCGGCTTTGCTGGGGGTCCCGCCAACGCCTCCCTCTCAAACGAGCAGAGGATCGGCCTCTACCGCATGATGGTGCGCATCAGGAGGTTCGAGGAGCGGAGCCTCAGGGCGTACCAGGCAAAGAAGATCGGCGGATTCCTGCACCTCTACATAGGCCAGGAGGCGGTTGCCGTCGGCTGCTGCTCGCTCATGGGCAAGGACGACCACGTCATCACGGCCTACC
>CAZNNO010000117.1:0-9844 GCA_964574435.1 uncultured Opitutaceae bacterium | reverse complement strand
TGAACCCCAATCCCTTCCTCGGCGTCTGCTTCCACTGGCTCGGCGGCCTGGCCTCGGGCTCCTTTTATGTTCCCTACCGCCGCGTCAGAAACTGGTCCTGGGAGACCTACTGGCTGATCGGCGGATTCTTCAGCTGGATAATCGCGCCCTGGGTGCTCGGTTTGACGATGACCGACGACCTGATTGGCGTGCTGAGCCGCACGGCGGCCCACACGCTCTTTTACACGTGGTTCTTCGGGGTTCTCTGGGGCGTCGGCGGGTTGACCTTCGGGCTGACCATGCGTTACCTGGGGATGTCGCTTGGGATGGGAGTCGCTCTGGGCTTCTGCGCCGCCTTCGGAACGCTCGTGCCGCCGATCTTCAAGGGCCAGCTGGTCGCAATCGCGATGTCCAGCTCCGGGCGGGTCACCTTGACCGGCGTCGGGGTGTGCCTTCTCGGCATAGCGATCGCCGCCCTGGCCGGGCTATCGAAGGAACGCGAGCTCAGCGAGGAGAAGAAGAGGGCCGTCATCAGGGAGTTCAACTTCTCGAAGGGGATGCTTGTCGCCGTGTTCTCGGGGATCATGAGCGCGTGTTTCGCCTATGGCCTCGATGCGGGTGCGCCCATTTCCGAGCTGTCGGCGGCAGCCGGAACCCGCCCCCTGTGGACCGGACTGCCGAAGCTGGTCGTCGTCCTCCTCGGCGGATTCACGACCAACCTCATCTGGTGCATAGCCCTCAACCTGCGCAACAGGACGGGCTACCAGTACGCGAGCCGGTTCCTGCGGCCCGAATCGCCAGCACAGGACCCCAGGTCGTCCGAGCTCCGGATCCCGGTCCTTTCCAACCTTATCTTCTGCGGCCTCGCGGGCACGACTTGGTACATGCAGTTCTTCTTCTACACGATGGGCGAGACCCAGATGGGGAGATTCCGCTTTTCCTCATGGACCCTGCATATGGCCAGCATCATCATCTTCAGCACCATGTGGGGCTGGATCCTTCACGAGTGGAAGGGCGCAAGCCGGCGCACCCATCTCCTGATCGGCGCAGGCATAGCGATACTCATCCTCTCGACCCTGACCGTGGGGTATGGGAACTACCTTGGCGTCAATTCGAGGTGATCCGGCCGATCAGCGAGAACGACAGCGCGTCAAGGTCCGCGAACGGCAGAATGGGAACGTCGGAGACTCGCAGGCTGGAGTCGCCCCGGATCCACCCTGTGACGAGGTCGTTCTTGAAGTAGACGTACGACGAGCCGTAGTAGTAGCTGGAAGGTGTGAATTCCGAAGGCTCGCCCTGGGCGCGAATGACGTCGCCACGAGTTGAGCCGACCGAGAACGAGTCGAGGGACGCAAGGCTGAACGCCGACCAGGAGCGCACGTGGAGCCACGGGACGCGGTTCGCCCAGCCCGTGACCCGCCCGCCTTCAAAATACACGAGGGACGACCCATACCTGAACACGGAACTCCCGGCGTCGTCGGGCAAGCCCTGCACTGCGATCACCTTCGCCTTGGGGTCCCCGACATCAAACACGTCGAGCAGCGTCTCGGCCTTCTCGAAGAGAACTGCCGACGCACGGTCGTTCACGGACGTCTGCGAACCGGCTGAGTCCTGGATGGAGTCCGCCAGGGTTAGGTGGCGGGTGATTGGAATCGCCCCGGTTCCCCGCGCATCACGCGCCCCCTCCGCGACGGGCCTCGCCTCCTCCGGCCCTGCAGCCGGGGTGGCGACCGCGGCGCCGGGCGTTTCCCCCGCATCCAGTGAAGAGGCCGGACTTTCCGACGTCTCTTGGACCTGGGACGGGGTCTGCGGAGCCAGCCTCGGGGGGCGCGGGGACTTCCGCAGCTCCCAAGCCACGGCGACGGCAAGGGCCGCGAGCGAGGCGGCAAGGGCCGCCCTGCCCCACGGGGCGTGCCGAAGCCTGCCGGCGATTCCCCGGATCGATGAACGGGCCATCCAAGGGGCGCGCCGGAATGCGCCTTCGCGGACGCCCTTCCCCTTGCCGCTCGGGCCGGCCGGGCCGGGCGGGCCGGGCGGGCCGGGCGGGGCCTTCGTCTCCTCGGCGCGCGGCGCTCCGTGTTCGCCCGCGCCCTCGCCCTCCTGGCCTGCGCCAGAGGGCCGTGACGCCTCGGCCTTCGGCGGAAATTTCCGGTAGAGCTTCTTTCGATAGAGCTGCTCGTAGGCCTCGTTAATCTCCTTGGTGACATCCTCGGCCGTCATCTGCATGGGCGACCCGGACTTGAACAGGTCCGGATGCCAGGTCTGGACGAGCTGCCGGTAGGCCCGCCGGATCTCGGCCGGGCCCGCCCCCACGCTCAGGCCAAGGGCGCGGTAATAGGCATGTATGTCCTTGCGCATTGTGGCAGAGGCACTTTCGCACCATTCATTTCAACCCCAACATATCGGCACATTCGCGCCGGGCAGGAAGGAATTCGCAATGGAGCGGGTGATCCCTGCGGGGCCAATTAATGCGCCGGGATTGGCAACCGATGCGCAGCACGCGAGCCCGTATCCTCCTACTCTCCGGGGCATTAGAACAGAGCCCCTGCCACCCCAAACCCAAGGAGGCGCACAATGACAGCCGACAGCACAATCCAGAGGGCACGCGCCCTCATCCGCCAAGGACTCCACCTCGGCGCCGATGCGAGCCTGACCGATGCGGAAAACGTGGCGCGGCGCCGCAGGCGAGTCGAGACGCTCATCTACTTCTGCTGGGGCCTCATCGTCCTCAAGAGCTTTGTGGTCGTCTGGGCCGTGAACCACTACTCGATGCCGTTCAACCCGCTCTGGGTCATTGGCCCAACGGTGACATTCGCGCTGGTGGCGACCACGGTCTACTACTGGCTGCGCGAATAGCGCGGCAGGGGGACCGACCCTGCCCCGTCCCCTGCCGGCGTGATCCCCTCGCCAGCTCAGAACGCCATCCGTGCGGCAAACGCAAGGATGCAGGCGGTGACCGCCGCGCAGATCAGGGTGGCGACCTTCGCTCCGCGGGCGTTTCCAACATAGTTGGCCTCCCCAGCCGGCGCCGCAACCAAAGAGGCTTCGGCTGCGATGCGGTAGGTTCTCAGGGCCAGGAAGCCCTTGAGCACCAGCACGGCCAGAAGGAGGGCGAATTGCACCTTTCCCGCGCCGGGCGCCTTGCCCTGGAGCGACCCCAGGATCTTTGCGTCGAGTATGAGTATCGTGAGAATGTTCAGCATCGCATAAACCGAGGCCCGGCCCGCCAGCGCCTGCACCTTCGTCTCCAACGCGCTCAGCCGGGTCGGGTCATCGACGGTGACCATCGCCAGGCTGGCGCCGCCCGCCCCAAACGCCTCGTCCTCCTTCAGCGGGAACGGCGCGTTCCAAGCGGCGAGAACCGACGGGATGGAGGCCAGCATCACGACGAGAAAGAACGTCGAGAAGCCGAGCCATTCGGCAAGCGGCCCCGAGATCATCGCCGTGGGCACAAGGACGAGGTTCATAAGCGCGGTCGCAAACGCGTAGTGGGTCATCGTGCAGCGGCCGGGCGCGAGCTGCTGCATCATATAGATCATGTTGCCCACCATCCCGAAGCCGTACCCGAACTTTTCGATGCTCACCATAGTGACGATGCTCGAATAGCTGAGGCCATGGCCGGCGGCAGCGAAATGGCTGAGGTAGATGTAGGTGAAGTGTGGAATGTTCAGAAAAAGGCCGAGGATCCAGAGTGAGCGGCTAAGCCCCATGCGACCGGCAAACCATCCGCCCATCAGGCCCCCGATGATGCCGGTCACGGTGCCGTAGACGGCCTCGATGTTGCTCACTTCGCCGGCGCTGAGTCCAAGGCCCCCCCTTGCCTGGGCGCTCTGGAGGAAGAGCTGGCCCTCCTGGAGGATTAGGCCCTCGCCAAGCCGGTAGAGGAAAACAAACGCAATCATGCTCCAGAAGGCGCGCTTGTGGAAAAACGTGGTCGCCGTTCCTATGAAGTCAGCCACCACCTGCCCCGCGCTGTGCGGCCTGTCCGTGATGCTGCCCTGCGGCAGGAAGAATACGTGGTAGACGGCGAGAGCCAGCATCCCCACCGCGCACGTGGCCATCACGGTCGCCCACATGTGCTGCGACGACCAGCCCTGCGCGACGCGCACCCGGTCGAGAACGGAGATCAGAATTCCCGCGGCCAGCACCTTGCCAAGGATCCAGAACATGCTCTGCGTGCCGGCCAGCCGGGCCTGCGAGGGCTTGTCGAGGGCGGTCAGGTAGATCCCGTCCGCGCAGATGTCCTGGCTCGAGGAGGCAAAAGCGGCAATCCACAGGATCGCTATGCTGATCTGGAAAAAGCCCGCCGCAGGCAGGCTCATGGCCACTCCAAGCAGGAGGACGGCGATCAGCACCTCCATCGAAAGCACAAAGAACTTCTTCGTGCGGTACATGTCGAGAAAGGCCGCCCAGAGCGGCTTCAGGGACCACGCAATCCCGATGCTTCCCACAGCCACGGTGATCTGGCTGTCGGCAAACCCGAGCGACTTGTACATCCGCACGGCGGTGCCGTTGATGACGTTGTAGGGAATGCCCATCGCCAGGTAGAGCGACGGAACCCAGAGGAAGGAACGCAGGACGGATCGGGGTTTGGAGCTCATCAAGGGGTTGGGACGGCGATCGCCGGAATTGGCCATGACACCCACGCCAACTGAAAAGACAAGGCGAAGCCCGTGCCGCCCACGGCCATTAAGGGTGGGAGCGGGCCCTTGCCGGCACGGCGCGCCCTCGGGAAGGGCGCCTTCGCCTCGGCCGCGCCCCCAGCCGGGGCGGGCGCGGTTGTTTTGGAGTCGCTTAGTGCTCTCCCTCCAATAGTTCTCTTATCAAGCCTCCCGGTGTGCCGATAGGAGTCTACGGGGTGGTCGACACGCTTTGCACCCCTATCAAATGACCACGTACTGCAAGGCCGCCAGGAGGCGTGCGCGCCCTGGGGGCCGCCTTCCAATTGCTGCCCTAATCGGTTGTATCCTGTTGTTTTCGAACGTGTTCGGGCAGACAGCCGCCACGCGTGGCCCGGAGACGCCGCTACTCACCCGCTCGGCCGACGTTTACCACGTGGAAGGCGCCGCACGGGAAAAGGTGCACCGCTTTCGCTTCGAGGCCATCGTCAATTACTACGATCCTCTGTGGCACCAATTCTACGGCTGGGATGGCACTGACACCTTTTTCATGGTCCCTCCGGCGGACCAGCGCTTTGACGTCCGGCCGGGCCAGCGGGTCCTCCTCACCGGCGAGACCGTACCGGCCAACGGATTCCGTGCGGATAAGCTCGAGATCAAGGTGCTTGCCGAGCCAACGTCGGCAGAGGTCCTCTCTGCCCGCGGGAGGCTCGAGGACCGGGCGGCGCTGAACGCGCGCCTGGTCGAGATAGAGGGCCTGGTCGACTGGCAGGATCAGGTCGACATGAAGCACCAGCGCCTCTCGCTCATATCCGAGGGGCGACGGATTGAGACGCTTGTCTGGCTCAACGAGGCGGGCCGGGCCCCGCTGCTGTCGGGCGCGATTGTCCGCGCGATCGGCATGTACCTTCCCCGCGTGGACATCAACGGGCGCCTTGTCGGCATGGAGCTCAGGGTCCAGGGCACCGAGAACCTCTCGATCCTCGGCTGGCTTGACAAGGACTCGCGATTTGATCTGCCGACGACCCGGATTGCCGACGTGGCGAAGGCTCCTCTTCACGGATGGATCCACGTCTCCGGGAGGATCGACGCCTTCGCGGCAGGGCGGTCAGCGACGATCCGCGACGGCACCGGGCTGCTCGAGCTTCGGACTCCGCAGGAGCGCGGCCTTCACGTGGGTGCCGAGATTGACGCAATCGGATTCCTATCCGCCGATGCCAGCGACCTTCATCTCGATCAGGTGCTCTGGCGTCCCAGCAGCCGAGGCGCCGCGAACGCAGCGGCTCCAGCCGAGAAGGCGGTCCTTAAGCTCGCGGCGCAAGTGCTCGAGCTGTCGCCGGAGAGGGCCGCCGCGCAGCAGCCCGTGGAGTTGTCGGGTGTCGTGACCTGGGGCGCCGACGGCGCACGATTCTTCTTCCTCCAGGACAGGAGCGGTGGAGTGCGCGTCATCGTCGACCCCAAGCTGGAATTTTCGGGTGCGGCATCCGGGGTGGCGATGGTCCTTACCGGCGTGACCGCGATGGGGGAATTCGCTCCGGAGGTCATCTATCGGAAGGGCACCGTCGGGGAGTCGGTGAGTCAGCCGGAGGCCCAGCGGATATCGCTCGAGCAGGCGCTGACCGGTGCCAGCGAGGCCCGCTGGGTCGAGATGGTGGGCTACGTCCGCGCCGTGGAAGACGCGGCGCCATGGGCGCAAATGGACCTGACGACCGCCACCGGCGAATTCCGTGCACTTCTTCCTTTGTCGGCGAAGGTGGAGGACAAGATCGGTGCGTTTGTGCGGATTCACGGCGTCTGCGACATCATTGCCAACGAGTTTCACCGTGCGACGGGCGTGCAGCTCTGGGTGCCTCTCGACCAAAGTATCGATGTCGAGGAGGCGCCGGCAGGCGACCTTTTCACGATACCCTTCACGCCGCTGGAGAACCTGGGTCGCTTTGATTCGGGACAGGGCCTCATCCGACTCCTGCACACCGCAGGCACGGTGACGTACCAGGCCCCGGGGCGATTCCTGGTGATCCAGAGCACGACGGCGGACCTCCTGGCTCTGAGCCGGGACAAGACGGAGGTCGTCCCCGGCGACCTTGTCGACGTGGTGGGAATCCCCGGCTGGGACGGAACGCGCTCCGTCCTGCGGGAGGCGGTCATCCGCAGGACCGGCCATGACGCCGAGCCGCACCCAAGCAGGCTCAGCAGCCCGATTCCGCGAAACACCTGGCTCGACTACAGGCTCGTGCACATCGAGGGCCTCCTTACGGACGTCACCGATTTCGGCGACGAGTACTTCCTCACGATCCACAGCGGCAACGACAATGTGGTGGCACGCCTTGAACATGGCAGCAACCCCGTCGTACCCGGAACCTGGCGCAAGGACAGCACGGTCTCCGTCACCGGCATCTATCGCCTGCGCTTTGATGAGCACAACAAGGCTACGGGTGTGGAGCTCCTTCTGCGATCCCCGGCCGACATTGCGATCATCAAGTCCCCGCCGTGGTGGACGATCGAGCGGGCGCTTTTGGCAGCCGGCATCTGCGGCGCGTGCGCCCTGTTTGTCGTCTTCTGGGTCGCCTCTCTGCGCCGTAGGGTGCGCAAGCAGCTGGTGCAGATCCGGGCAAGCCTAGAGGACAGGGCCCGCCTCGAGGCGGAGCTCGAGCGGGCGGAGCGCCTGAATTCCCTAGGCATGATGGCGGGCGGCATCGCGCACGATTTCAACAACCTCCTGACTGTCATCATGGGCAACATTACGCTGGCCAAGCTCGATGAGGTGGTCATGGAGCGGGCGGGAGACTGCCTCTTGGAAGCCGAAGCGGGCTCCAAGCGGGCACAGGCCCTGACCCAGCAACTGCTGACGTTCGCAAAGGGCGGAGATCCGGTGCGCGGCCCGCTGTCGCTGCCGTCGGTCATAGAGGCGTCGGTCGCGCTCGCCCTGACCGGCGCGAAATCTCGCGCGACGTTCAGCCTCCCGCCCGATCTCTGGCTCGTGAACGCGGACCCGGCGCAGCTCGGCCGCGCCGTGCAGAACCTTGTCGCAAGCGCAAATGCCGCCATGCCGGACGGCGGTCTCATCGAGCTGGATGCGGCCAACGAGATGGTCGCCGAGAACTCGGCCCGCCCGCTCGCACCGGGCCGCTACGTGCGCCTATCGGTCGTCGACCACGGGCAGGGAATCCCGCCCGACTTGCTCTCGGGCATCTTCGACCCGTACTCCGCCGCCAAGCTGGGTCGGGACCAATTCGGCCTGGCCACCGCCTATTCGATCGCGAAGAAGCACGACGGATTCATCGACGCCCAGTCCTCGCCGGGCCAGGGAACGACCATGCGTCTCTGGATCCCTGCAGCCGAGCCCGCCGAGTGCGCTCCCGCACCGGATGCGCCCGCAAAGGCGCCCCTGACGGGCAAACGGGTCCTGCTGATGGACGATGAGGAGACGATTCGCAACGTGGGCACGCGGGTGCTTCGGCGCCTGAATTTCGAGGCCGTGGCCGTGGCCGACGGCACCGAATGCATCAGCGCCTACAAGGACGCCCTTGATTCCGGACGCCCGTTCGAGCTCGTCATCATGGATCTGACGATTCCGGGAGGAGCGGGCGGCATCAAGACGATCGCGGAGCTGAAGAGGATCGACCCCAAGGTGCGGGCGATCGTGTCCAGCGGCTACTCCAAGGACCCCGTGCTAGCCAATTTTCGCGAATTTGGCTTCCGAGCGGTCGTCGCAAAGCCCTACGATGTTGCCCACCTCGACGCCGTGATCTCGAGCGTCATGGCGGAGCGGGCGTGACACGGGGCTTCGCCGCCGCGGGACGGATGTCAGGGCAGAGCGGACGCCGCTCCTGGCGAGGCGCCGCGCCGCAATTGCCCGCACGCGGCGTCGATGTCCGTTCCCCGTGACCGCCGAACATGGACGACCACCCCGCGCTTGGTCAGTCGCGACGTAAAGGCCTCGGTAGCCGCCTCTGGCGACGCGGCGTAGGTCTCCCCGCGGAGGCTCATGCCCGTGGGATTGTACCTCAGCAGGTTGACATGCATCCGCCGCCCCACAAGGAGCCGGGCCAGGGCATCCGCCTGGTCCATCGAGTCGTTCACTCCCTTGAGCAGGCAATATTGGATGGACACGGGCCTCCCCGTGGCGCCCTGGTAGCGATCCGCTGCAGCCAGGATCTCCTTGACGCCGAAGCGACGGCCCGAAGGGAGCAGTCGTGCCCGCGTCGGGTCGTCTGGCGCGTGCAGCGACACGGCCAGGTTCACGTTCAATCCGGAAGTGGCGAGAGCGTCGATTCCCTGTACGATCCCCACTGTCGAGACGGTGATCTGGCGGAATCCGAGACCCCCCATTTCATTGCCCGCCATCCGCAAGATAGCCGTGCTCACATTCGCCAGATTGAGGAGCGGCTCACCCATGCCCATGAAGACAACCGTCCTAAGCCGGCGGCCGATTGCCTCCGCTTCGAGGCGAAGCGACAAGAACTGCCCCACGATCTCCCCCGGCGTCAGGTCGCGCTCAAATCCGGCCATGGCCGTCGCGCAGAAGTCGCAGCCCATAGCGCAGCCCGCCTGTGACGATACACAACCCGCCGCCCGGTCCATCCTGTAGTCGGGCATCAACACCGACTCGACCCTGCGGCCGTCCTCGAGTCGGATAAGGAGCTTCGTCGTACCATCGGCGCCGACCTGCCGCGAAGCTATCGCCTCCGACCGACGCGCGGCCTGCTCCCGGAGCAGCCCCTCCAACGCCGCCGGATATCGGCGTCCGTTCGAGCGCGCCCTCAGCTCCCCCCGATAATACGAGCGCAGGAGCGGCCCGGAATGCGTGGCCTTGAAGCCCCCGGCCGCCAGCTGCAGCGCAAGCGAGGCGACAGTATTCTCCGAAAGGTCAATCACGCAGGCAGCCACGCATTTATTCAGGCGAATGCCAAGCCGCCAGGCTCGGAGGCGCGCCGCGAGCGCCTTAGTTGCGGGTGCTGGACTGGGCTCTTCGCCGTCACAACGATCGTCGCGTTCGTAACCGCAAGGAGCCACCCCATCAACCTTTACAGTCAATGGATGGCCATGTCGTACGCGGTGACCTTTTCCTTCGTGTCCGACAGGGTACCCTTCGAGTTCCCGTTTTTCTCGGATACAGTTGGAATGCCTCCACCTTATTTTCCCCCGGGCTTAAAGCTACGAAAATGGGCATTTTTGCTAGGGCCCAGCACGAGGGGAAATGACGGAATTTCGCCTCCGGAAACATATATCGCTGGAATCCAATG
>CAZNNO010000116.1:0-9887 GCA_964574435.1 uncultured Opitutaceae bacterium | reverse complement strand
TGATGATTTGGAAACGGGTTTATTCCGTAACTCGTGGTCCATTAAATGGCTGCCCGGGCTGGGATCGAACCAGCGACCAAGTGATTAACAGTCACCTGCTCTGCCACTGAGCTACCGGGCAAAAATCATTGCCTATCACGAACTTGAAACCCTGCTTCGCTCGCCGCACCGGCCGCCATCCATGATAGTGCTTTGACTAAAAGCTTGGAGAGACGACAAGTAAGGCAGGCTGCGCGGAGCGCCTGATTCGAGAATTGGAAGGGAGGTACTACGGGCGCACCTAGGGCATCGGCAAGATGAAATTGGAGGCCCGCAATGTCCGGGGAAAATGCCTTTCGCCGGCATCTGGCACAACCCTAGGGCAAATTCGAGTAAACGCAGCTCTTGCTGGGCCGCCTCGGATGCCCTTCCGCAGGCCTAAGGGTCCATCACCGCTCGCAAGCACCGTTCTAAGAACGTCTACTCATTGCAGTATGGCTGCGCTTTTTTCTAGGCAGGAATCGACAAGAGGCGCGGGTCCCTTCAACGTGGAGCCGCCGTTGTGACCGTCCAAGGGTGACTCCTTTGACAAAGGCTGGTCACCCAACCCCCACCTAATATGCAATTTGGCCATTTTGACGACGCTGCACGCGAATACGTGATCACGAGGCCGGATACTCCCCGGGCCTGGTCGAACTATCTCGGCTCGCGTCGGTATGGGGCCATCATCACAAACAACGCCGGCGGCTACAGCTTCACGCAGTCGCCCGCCGAAGGGCGTTTCCTGAGGCATCGCTACAACTCGGTGCCCATGGACATGCCCGGCAGGCAGTTCTACCTGAGGGACCGGGACAGCGGTGATTACTGGTCCGCGGCGTGGCAGCCGGTCGGCAAGCCACTGGACGAATATAGGACAACAACCCGATTCGGGCTGGGCTACGCGGTAATCGAGAGCGAATGGAGGGGAATCCGCACCGAGGCCACGTACTTTGTTCCGCTCGACCAGGAGTTTGAGTACTGGCGCCTCCGGGTCACCAATACGGGAGACCGCGCGCGCCGCCTGAGCGTGTTCTCGTTCTGCGAGTTCACGACCGAGTGGAACCTCACTCAGGACACGTTCAACCTGCAGTATACCCAGTACATCTCCGACGCCGAATGGCGCGACGGGTTCATCATCGCATCCTCCTGCCGCCGTCTTCCCTTTTATCCAAGCGATTTCGCGGCAAGGGACCAGTCCCGCTGGTGGTGGATGACCCAGGTGGGCGGCGAGATAGCGGGCTTTGACTGCGAAAGGGAAAAGTTTCTCGGCGTCTACCGCAGCTACGACCGGCCGGAGGCGGTCGAGCGTGGCGCCTGCGGCAACCACGAGCAGTTCTCCGACAATGGGTGCGGCGCGATCCAGAGCGACATTGAGCTGGCGCCGGGCGCGTCGGCAGAGGTTCTCGTCCTATTGGGAATTGGCGGGCTGGCGCAGGCGAGGCCGCTGAAGAGGCGTTTTGCATCCGCGGCGGCCTTTGAGCGCGAGCTGGGGCGGCTTAAGAAGCACTGGAACGGGCTGATCGACGTCCTGCAGGTGAAGACCCCTGATCCGGACTTCGACCACATGGCGAATGTCTGGGGCGCGTACAACGCGCTGATGACTTTTGAGTGGTCGCGCTCGTGCTCCCTCGTCTACACGGGCGACCAGCGCGACGGGTTCGGGTTTCGCGACACGGTGCAGGACATGCTCGGCGTGGCCGGCATGCTGCCAAAGGCGGTGCGAAGCCGCCTTGTCCTGATGCTTTCGGGGCAGGACTCGACGGGTGGGGCCCAGCCCGAGATACGGCCGTGGTCGCACGCCCCGGGAAAGATGAAGCCCACGCCGCCGCATCTCTACCGCAGCGACGACTGCCAGTGGTTCTTCAACACGGTACCGGCCTATGTCGCCGAGACCGGGGATTTGGGCTTCTACAACGAGGTCGTGCCATACGCCGACCGCGGGCGAGCGACCGTGTTCGGCCACCTGCGCCGGGCGCTCGAATTCAACCTCAAGAGGGTCGGAAGGAACGGGCTCCCGTGCGGGCTTCTTGCCGACTGGAACGACTGCCTCAAGCTGGGCTACAAGGGGGAGTCGGTGTTCGTCGCGTTCCAGGTGCGCCTTGGCCTACGGACCTACGCGGAGATCGCGGAGAAGCTGGGGCGGCCGCGGGAGGGCCGCTGGGCCCTCACCGAGCTGGAGAAGCTTGATCGTAAGATCGCAAAGGTGTGCTGGGACGGGGGATGGTTCATCTGGGCGATAAGCGAGGACGGGGTCGTCTTCGGCACCAGGAAGGCCAAGGAGGGTCGGATCTATCTGAATACGCAGTGCTGGGCCATCATGTCCGGCGCGGCCACTCCGGAACAGGCCACGCTTGCGCTTCGCGCGACGAAGGAGCACCTGGCCTCCGAGTACGGCGTGGCGCTGTGCACGCCGCCCTTTGCGGACACGCCGATCGAGGTGATGCGGGCCGTTCTCTTCAATCCCGGAAACAAGGAGAACGGCGGCATCTTCAGCCACACCCAGAGCTGGGCCGTCCTCGCCGAGATCGCGGGAGGCAGCGGCGACCAGGCGTACGCCTATTTCAGGGCGTTCATGCCGTCCGCGCAGAATGACCGCGCCGAGATGCGCGAGATCGAGCCCTATGTCCACTGCCAGAGCACGCACTCGCCCGCATCGAAGAAGTCCGGCCGTTCGCGCATACCCTGGCTGTCCGGCACCGCCTCGTGGGCCCATTACACCGCCACGCAGCACATCCTGGGCATCCGCCCAGAGATCGAGGGGCTGCGGATCGACCCCTGCATACCCAAGGCCTGGCCGGGCTTCTCGGCCACCCGGTTTTTTCGAGGGAAGAGGCTGGCAATCGAGGTCAGGAACCCGTCGGGGGTCAACCGCGGAGTAAAATTGCTCAGTGTCGACGGCAAGAGGGTTGCGGGGAACCTCGTCCCAACGGGGCTGCTCAGGAAGGGGTCCAAGATCGTCGCCGAGCTCGGCTAGGGCGCGCTGGCTTTGCCGCCTGCGCGGTCAGGGCCTTGCATTCCGCTCCGACAGCTCGAAGGCCAGCGTGGGGTCGACCGGGTAGCGCCCAAAGCGCTCGCCGTAAATCGCGAGTCCGCCCGGAAGGGCGGAGTCGACCTCAAGGCGCAGGACAACCTCCCCTGACGCGGCCGCTGCCGCCAGCGAGTCCGCGGGGAGCACCGCCTGGACCAGGTACCCGTACGAGCCTGCCTCGCGGAGCCTCCTGTCGTGCGGCTGCGCGTGCCAGGAGAGGACCCCGCGGTGGTCCGCCGGATCGTCCGGGAGGAAAAAAACGCCGGCCGAGATCCCGTTGGCGCGCACCCGCACCATTGTCGGAAACTTCACATCGCCGGTCATCGGGTAGGAGTTGGGGTTTGCGCTCGGGTCGTGGCTGCCCTTCCCGCGCATGTAGTCCGCGTCCACGGGCGTCGAGCTGTCGCGGTCCTTCCCGTAAAGCTGCTTCGCGGAGGCCTCGAAGATGAAGGACGCCCCAGAGACCTTTCGGGGATCGAGCCCGCCCGGCCACGGAACGCGGTATTCAAAGTAGCCGTGGCCCGCGCCGTCGATCTTCAGGCCGTCGAGAACACTCCATTGCTTGAGCGACCACTTGGCCGAGGCAAACGAGCTGGGCGTGAAGCGAACGACCAGAAGCTCGCCGGTGCCCGTCTTGAGCGTCTCCGAGCGCGGCGACCGGCCGTCGGCAACGAGGAAGGTCGTGAAGTTGCGCTGCAGCACGACACCCGCGTCGTTCTCGAGCGTGATCGCGAGGACGACGAGCGCGGGCTGCGGAGGCATCGACACCCGCAGCGGCTCGAGCTCGCGGGCCTCCCAAGGCTCGAACGGCAGGGGACGCACCGCGCGCTGGTAGGTCTCGCGCTGGCCAAGCGAGTTCCACCCGTAGAGCTCAGTCCGGATGACCAAGGCCCTTCCGGGCGCCCTGTCCGTGGTGAACGAAGCGAAGAGATCAACGGCAACGCTCTCGCCCGGCTTCACGTCCCGGCACAGGTCGCCGCCCGTCGAAAGGTAATACGGGCTGCTCAGGTCCGCGACTGACATGCCCGGCACGAATGCTTCCAGACCCGTCACCTTCTCGGACCGGTCGAATCGGTAATACCCGTTCCATTCGTTGATGACGTCATGCAGCTCGGTGTAGAGCCAGCCGGAGACCTTGGGATGCCGGCGGAACTGATTGATCATCATGTGGTAATCCCAGCTCCAGTCCACGTCGCCCGTGCTCCCGTCGTAGCCCCAGACATTGCCGCATTCACTGTTGAACATAGGCTGCCCGCCCTGGGCCCGACCTCCGATGAAGTTCCACTTCGAGCCGGGAAACGTCTCCGTGGTGATCTGGTCCAGGTCGTCGGCCCAGGCGTATCCCGGGAGGTACTCATGCCAGGAGTTGAGGTCCGTCTCGGCGTGGTCGTGGTTGCAGGCCGAGATGTCCTCGACCAGCCGGGTGGGATCGAGCTCCTTTGCCAGATGGTACATCGAGATGACCCATTGCTGCGTTTCGGGCAGGTAGCTCTGGGTTCCGTCCCGGCTGGTTTTTAGCCCCCAGGTCTCGTTGAAGAGGACCCAGCTGAAGATCGACGGATGGTTGAAGTCGCGGGCCACCATCCCGCGCAGGGCCGTCTCGCTCTCCACGCGCGCCTCCGGGACGGGCTCGCCCCAGAAGTTTGGCAGGTCAGCCATGATGAGGAAGCCAAGCCTGTCAGCCCAGTAGAGCTTGCGCGGCACCTCGACCTTTATGTGGATCCGGCTCGCGTTCAGCCCGAGCCGCTTGGCCCTGAGGATCTCGTCGCGCATGAAGGCGTCGCTCGGAAAGGTGTAGAAGCCGTCCGGGTGGTACGACTGGTCGAGCGTCATCTGAAGGTAGACCGGCTTGCCGTTGAGCGCAACGTAGGGAAACCCGGTGCCTGGCATCGGAACGACGCTGACCTTGCGCATCCCGAAATAGGACGAGACCCGGTCGTCCCCGTCGGCGCAGCTGAGGGACGCCTCCACCTCATAGAGGAAGGGATCGTCCAGGGACCACAGGCGCTCGCGCTCCAGGGCCACCTCGAACTCGGCCTTCCTCGCGCCGGCGGCGACGAACAGGCCGCTCGCAGGGGCCTCGCCGTTCTTGAAGCGCAGGCGCAGCCAGGTCTGCACGGGCGCGGGCTCGCTGAACTGCGCCTGGACGGTCACCTTGCCGGCGTCGATGTCGGGGACAAAATGCAGCGAGGTCAGGTGCAGCGCGGGGCGGGCCTCAAGGTAGACCGTCTGCCATATCCCCTTTGCCTCGCCGTAGCCCTGCTTGCCCTCCAACTTGAACGGATGCGGCGTGTCGTCCACACGCAGCTCCAGCTCCTGTTCCTGGCCCCACTTCACGCAGGGAGTGAGCTCGAACTCGAAGGGGGTGTAGCCGCCGCGATGCTCGCCGAGCGGATGGCCGTCGCACCAGCCCTTGGTCACCCAGTTGCAGGCTCCCAGGACGACGAACACGCGCTTGCCCCTCCAGGTGTCGGGTACCCGGATCGAGCGCCGGTACCACGCGATGTCGGCCCGGTCGGGGGCGCCCGACAGCCTCGAGCCCCAGGGAAACGGGACAGTGATGGTCTCGGCAAACGGGATCCTTCCGGCCGCCCAGCCCGCCTTCTCCCCGGCATCCTGCGGGTCGGGACGGAACTGCCAGATCCCGTTGAGATTGGCCCAGTCGGCCCGCTCGAAGTCGGGTCGCGGATGCTCGGGCAGCGGGATGGCGGCGCAGGCGCGGCTCAGGAGCGCGAGGAGGGCGGCAAGCGCGACCAGGCCCGGAATGAGTGAGCGCGGGGACGGCATTTCCATGTGGGGGCTTGGGGCCACGGTGTCAGAGATGACGCCCAACGACGCGGGGCGTTGCAAGCGCTTTGGCTCGGAGCCCCTTTCCCCGAGGTGTCCCGCGGGTCCGGTCGCGCCCCGGGCCCGAGACAGGTCCTCGGACGCGCCCCCGACCGCCCAGCCCTTCAGCCTCCTGCGAAGAGCTGACGCCAGACTATCGGGATATTCTCCCAGAAGATAAGCGCGACGCCCATGAGCGAGCCGCCTGCGATCAGGCCCGCCGCGACGGGAAAATTGTAGAGTTCCGCCAGCGCCGGGCGCCTGCGCTCCATCAGCCACCCGGCGAATGCGCCCGTGAAGAAGAGCAACCCGTAGTACCAGTGGAAGGTCCATGCGAGCCCGATCCCGGAGGCCGACGGCATCCACTTCGCGTGCCTCGGGAACCGCCGGGGCAGCAGGACGAGCACGAGGCCCGTGAGCCCGCCGATCGCCATCGACCAGATCTTGACGGGCTCGAGCGCCTCGAAGCCCTTGCTGAGCGCGAGGGCGACCACGCGCCAGGTCTGCGCCGCCGGCGCCGGGAACTGGTCGGAGCCCAGGACACTCGCCGTCGGCACCATGACGCGGAAGGCGACGACCGTGGCGACCGTCCCGACAAAGATGCCGCAGAACTGGGCGATGAACTGCTTGCGCGGATTCGCGCCGAGCAGGTAGCCGCTCTTCAGGTCCGTCAGCAGGTCCGCCGACGCCAGCGCCGCGCTTGCGGTGATGTTGGCGCTCATCAGGTTGATGTTCATGTTGCCCGGGTTTAGCGCCCCGAAGACCAGCTGCGTCACCTTTCCGAGCGCACCCTGCGGCGTCGTGTCCGTCTCGCCGGTCACCCGGCACGCCACGAGCGCCAGGAAGAACGACAGCACGACGGCGACCACGCCCTCCCATACCGGCATGTTGAAGCTCGCCTTCGCCAGCCAGCAGAGGGCCACGAGCGAGACCAGCTGGCCGATGACGAACCACTGGACGGGGGCCTCCAGCCTGTCGACTTCGCTCTCCGCCCTGGGCGCCCCCCCAAGGATGCCGCGCAGCCCACCGAAGGCGCTCGCTATCGCGCGCCACTGCATGGCGAACGCGAACAGCCCGGACACGACCATGCACGAGACCCCGCCCCACAGCGTCCACTGGACGATCTCGCGGTACCCGCTGCCCGTTATCACGCCGCGCGACTGCATGATGGGCACGAACACCGCCCAGCACAGTGTGCCCCCCAGGAGGATGCTGGACGCGGCGCGGATGCCCATGAGGGTTCCCGCCGCGATGAAGACGGGATCCCAGACGAGGGTCACGGTGCGGCCCATCCAGACCCTGCCGAAGGCGAGCCTGTCGAAGCGCTCGACGAACGCGCCCAGGCCGAAGGGCTCAAGGCGCGCACTGACCAGCCGGAGCCCGTCGGTCCAGAACTCGCTGGCGGCAGCGGCAAGGGCGGCACAGGTGAGCCCCCGGGCCGCCTGCGAGGCGCGCCTGCCCCTTGAGTACAGCGCCCGCAATGTCTCGGCGGTCGCGATCCCAGTCGGGAACCTCAGCTGCTCGACGTTGATCATCTGGCGCTTCATCGGGATCGCCATCGTCACGCCAAGGATCGCGAGGAAGAAGACCCAGGCCAGCGTGAGCCCGAACGCCACCGGCTGGCCGTTGATCATGTAGTACGCGGCAAAGGCCGAGACGAGCGTCGAGCCGGTTGAGTACCCGGCCGAGCTCGAGGTCGACTGCATGCAGTTGTTCTCGAGGATGGTCATGCGCGTCTTTGCGAGTCCCATCCGCAGGAAGACCGACCAGGCGCCATACGAGACGATGCAGGCCGTAATCGTCACTCCAATCTGCCATCCGGCCTTCAGGCCGATGTAGAGGTTCGTGAGGGAAAGGACGCCGCCCAAGGCCGTGCCCATCAGGACCGCCCGGAGCGTGAGCTGGGGCATGCTGTCGCCGCGGCCCTTGTAAACCTGCATGAGCCACTGACGCTCGATCTCCTCCTGGGTGCCCCTGAACCCATCCACGCGAAGCGGTTCGTCGTAGCCCGGTTCGCCATTCTGGGCTCCGCCGGCCGGGTCGTCTGGGTTTGGCATGGGAGTCTCGCGCCGGGCGATCGATCGGGAAAAACCGTATGTGAATAATAGATACGAGGCTCCGGACCTGCGCCGCGCCCGGCGCCCATGGAGCGAAGACCCCCGAATGGGGATGTTCAAGTTGGAACTACAGCTGCGCCCGTGGCTGTCGGCGATGACGCCCGGCCCGAGCGCCTACCAGCGGAGCGCTTCGCGCACGACCGGCTCGAGCTCGTCGGCGATCGCCGCGTGATCGGCCCCCGTCGGGTGTCCGTTGTGCGGGACACCGGGATAGTGGCGCACCGGGGCGAACGCGCACCGCGGGTCCCCCACCCGGCCGACCACCTCTCGAAGGTAGCCCTCGAGCACCGAGCGCTTGGGGGCGGCCCCGGGCTTGTCCTCCAGGATGGGCGAGCCGATCAGCCAGATCCAGGCTCCGGGGGCGTCGCGCCGGACCTTGCGGATCAGCTCGACGTAGGTGTTCACGAATTCGTTCTCGTCCGGCACTCCCTGGCTGAAGTCGTTCGTGCCGAGGGCTATTCCAATGGCGTCCGGCACGTAGGCGGCGTGGTTCCACGCCGAAGCCGGGTCGTCCGGCAGCGCGCGCTCGTAGAACTGCGGGGCGTTCGCGGTGTTGCGGATCCCCTGCCAGTCCCGGAACACGCCCCGGCCGCCGTAGCTCACCAGGCTGACTTCGGCGCCCAGCCGGCGGGCGAGGAGATAGCCGTAGGAGAGCCTCGCGTTGGACGCGTACGCCCGCGTCTTCGCCCCGGGCCCCAGCGGGTCGTCCTCGCGAAGGCCGCTCAATTCCCCGCAAGTGACCGAGTCCCCGATGAAGAGAAGGCGGCGGGGCCTTGCGGCGGGCGGGGCCAGGAACTCGCCTCCGGGGCCGGCATCAAAGCCCACGACCTCGCAGGTTCCCTGCCAGCTCTCCGAGCGGCGCACGACCTCGACGGTGTGCTCGCCTTCGGACGCGCCGGCGGGAAGGAGCGGATAGTCCGCCGTGCCCGTCAGGGCGCGGAGCCTCCCGGCCTCGCCCCCGTCGACGGCCACGTCAAAATAAACGTCGTCGCTGCTGGCATCCACCCGCATCAGGAGGGACTTCGCACGGCACCTCAGGTGAAGCGTGACTCCGGGAAAGCCAAGGCGGACGCCGCCCCCGGCGGTCGCCGCAAACCTTCCCTCGACCCGCACCTGCGGGCCCATGGCGGGGATTTCGGCTGACGTGGACACGGTGGAGAAGGCGGCTGCGAGAATGAAACGGAGCATGGGGTCCTCGGGTGGCGAGCCTCGCGGCGATGCGAGAGCCCTCCCATAAACACCGGGTGGCCGGTGGGTGTCGAGCCTCGCGCGGCGAGCCTTCCCAGGCGGTCGCCCCGGCGGAAAGGGAGCGCGTTCAATCGAGTTGTCGGCGCCGGCCCGCTCTGCCTAGGATTTCCGGCGCCCAAAGCCCATGAACCCGAAACACCGATGGACCGAGCGGGGAACCGAGGAGCGGGGCGAACCCGGCCCCGCCTCCCGGCGCCGCGCGGCGGCCGCGGCGCATCCCCTCGCCTTCGCCGCCGGCGTCCCGTAGCCCTTTCAAGCGATGTCCAAGGTCTATTTCTACTACTCGGCGATGAACGCCGGGAAGAGCACGGTGCTCCTCCAGTCGAGCTACAACTACCAGGAGCGCGGCATGCGCACGATGCTCTTCATGCCCGCGCTCGACACACGGGCCGGATACGGGCGCATCCAGTCGAGAATCGGGCTCGCGTCAGACGCGATCGCCCTGCTTGCGGGCGCCGACCTCCTGGAAATGGTCGGGGCCGCCCACGCCGAGAAGCCCGTCGCCTGCGTGCTCGTCGACGAGGCGCAATTCCTCACGCCCGCGCAGGTGCGCCAGATCACCGACATCGCTGACACGCTGCGCATCCCCGTGCTCTGCTACGGCCTGCGCACCGACTTCCAGGGCAAGCTCTTCCCCGGCAGCGCCGAGC
>CAZNNO010000115.1:0-9966 GCA_964574435.1 uncultured Opitutaceae bacterium | reverse complement strand
CTACAACGCCTCGAACGTGCCGATCCTCCAGCTCGGCCTCGGCAGCAAGACCCTCCCCGAGCAGAGCCTTTACGACATCGGGCTCAATTTCCTGCGCGTCCAGCTTGCCGTCGTGCAGGGCGCCTCGGTCCCCCTGCCGATGGGCGGCAAGGTCCGCGAGATCATGGTCGACCTGGACATGAAGGCGCTCCAGTCGAAGGGCCTGACGCCGAGCGACGTCAACACCGCGCTCGCCGCCCAGAACCTCACCATCCCCTCGGGGACGGCGAAGATCGGCGACCGCGAGTACGACGTGCTGCTCAACAGCAGCCCGGCCGTGGCCGCGCAGCTTGGCGACATCCCGGTCAAGGTTGTGAACGGCGCCATGGTCTACATCCGCGACGTGGCCCAGGTTCGCGACGGCTTCGCGCCCCAGACCAACATCGTCCGCCAGAACGGCACCCGGGGCGCACTCACGACGATCGTCAAGAACGGCGCGGCCTCGACGCTCGACATCATCGACCGGATCAAGGCGGTGCTCCCGCACGTGATCTCCACCCTGCCGCCGGAGCTCGACCTGAAGCCGGCGTTCGACCAGTCGGTCTTCGTGCGCGCCGCGCTGAACGGGGTCATCAAGGAGGCCCTGATCGCCGCCGGGCTGACGGCCGCCATGATCCTCCTCTTCCTCGGCACCTGGAGGAACACGCTCGTCGTGGTGACCTCGATCCCGCTCTCGATCTTCTGCTCGGTCATCTGCCTGTACGCGCTCGGGCAGACGATAAACGCGATGACCCTCGGCGGCCTGGCCCTCGCGGTCGGCATCCTGGTCGATGACGCCACGGTCGAGATCGAGAACATCGACCGCAACCTGCACCTGGGCAAGAAGGCGCTCGTGCGCGCGATTCTCGACGGGGCCTCGCAGATCGCCGTCCCCGCTTTCGTGTCGACCCTCTGCATCTGCATCGTCTTCGTCCCCATCTTCTTCCTGCAGGGGACGGCGAAGTTCCTCTTCAGCCCGCTGGCACTGGCGGTCATGTTCGCGATGCTGGCCTCCTACTTCCTGTCGCGGACGGTGGTCCCGACCTTCGTGCACTACCTCCTCCTCGGCAAACCCGTCCTCCACGACGACGGCAAGGGGCGCGCGGACGCGGGCGACATCTTCTGGAGGATCCACGTGAGGTTCAACCGGCACTTCGAGCGCTTCCGATCGGCCTACACGGCGCTCCTCGGGCGCGCGCTCAACCGGCGCAGGCTCGTCCTGGCGCTCATGCTCGTCGCCGTGGCCCTGGCGGCCGCGGCGGCATGCTTCCTCGGGCGCGATTTCTTCCCCCTGGTCGACGCGGGACAGTTCCGGCTCCACGTGCGCGCCCCCGACGGGACGCGGATCGAGGAGACCGAGCGCTACTTCACCCGGGTCGAGGACATCATCCGCGAGGTGATCCCGCCTTCGGAGCTCAAGACCATCATCGACAACATCGGGCTGCCGAACGGGGGCACGAACCTGGCCTCGAGCGACACGGCGACCATCGGGACGGCCGACGGCGAGATCCTGGTCGCGCTCGACCCGGAGAAGCACGCCTCCACCTGGGGCTACGTGCGGAGGATCCGCGCCCGACTCAACCGCGAGATGCCGGACTGCACGTTCTTCCAGCAGCCGGCGGACATCGTGGGGCAGATCCTCAACTTCGGGCTGCCGGCCCCGATCGACCTCCAGATAACCGGCCAGAACCGGGACGCCAACTATGCGCTCATCCTGGAGCTGGCCGCGCGGATCTCCAGGATCCGCGGGGCCGTGGACGTCCACGTGCACCAGGTCGTCAACGCCCCCGCCCTTGCCGTGAACGTCGACCGCACGCGCGCCGAGGAGCTCGGCCTCACCCAGGGCGCCGTCGCGAGCAACGTCCTGATCGCGCTCAGCGGCACCGCCCAGGTGGCGCCGAGCTACTGGCTGAGCCCCCAGGGCGTGCAATACCTCGTGGCGGCGCAGACCCCCCAGTTCAAGATCGACTCGATCGAGGCCCTGAAGGCCCTGCCGGTCGGTGTCGCGGGCCCCCAGAACACGCCGGAGCCCCTGGAAAGCGTCGCCACGGTCGAGCGCGCCGTCAGCCAGCAGGTCGTCGGCCACTACAACGTGCAGCCCGTCTTTGACGTCTATGCGAACGTGGACGGGACGGACCTGGGGTCGGTCGCCTCGGCGGTGCGGAAGCTGATCCCCGAGTTCGAGAAGCGCCTGCCGCGCGGCAGCTCCCTCAAGCTGAGGGGCCAGGTCCAGAGCATGGACTCGTCCTTCATCGGCCTCGGCATAGGGGTCGTCTTCGCCGTCCTGCTGGTCTACCTGCTCATGGTCGTGAACTTCCAGTCGTGGCTTGACCCCTTCATCATCATCATGGCGCTGCCGGGCGCCCTCTGCGGCGTCGTCTGGATGCTCTTCCTGACGGGCACGACCCTCAGCGTTCCGTCGCTCATGGGGGCCATCATGAGCGTCGGCGTCGCCACCTCGAACTCCATCCTGCTGATCACCTTTGCGAACGATCTAAGGGTCGAGGGCAAGGACGCGCGCGAGGCGGCGCTCCTCGCAGGCCACACGCGCCTTCGGCCGGTCCTCATGACGGCGCTTGCCATGATCATCGGGATGCTGCCGATGTCGCTCGGCTTGGGCGAGGGCGGCGAAGAGAACGCCCCCCTCGGGCGCGCCGTCATCGGGGGCCTCCTGGTCGCCACCGCGGCGACACTCCTCTTTGTCCCCGTCGTCTACGCGACCCTGCGCAGGAAGGCCGGACACACACCCGACGAGGAACTCGCGGTGGAGCTCCGCGGCTAGCGCCACCCCGATCACCACCATGAAGTCAGCCCGAATCCCGATCGTCATCGCACTCGCCGCACTGGCCGTGGTCGTCATCGCGGGGGTCCTCCCCCGCCTGCGGGCCGCCGCGGCGCTCGAGGGCCGTGCGGCGGCCTCGGCCCGCCCGGTCGTCGCCTTCGTCGTCGCGGCGAGGAGCAGCGTCTCCCAGGAGGTCACCCTGCCGGCCGCGATCGAGGCCCTGCAGGACACGCCCATCTACGCGCGGACCACGGGCTACATAGCCAGGTGGACGGCCGACATCGGCGACCGCGTGAAGGCCGGGCAGGTCCTCGCGGTCATCGACGGCCCGGACCTTGACCAGGAGCTCAACCAGGCCAGGGCCAACCTCGCCCAGGCGAAGGCCAGCCTCGAATTGGCGCGCATCAGCGCCGTCCGCTGGAAGGACCTCGGAGCGCAGAGCGCCGTCGCCCAGCAGGACGTCGACCAGAAGGTCGCCGACTTCGAGGCCGGCAAGGCCTCGGTCCTGGCCGCGCAGGCAAACGTGGACCGGCTGGCCCAGCTTAAGGACTTCCAGCAGGTGACGGCGCCCTACGACGGGGTCGTCTCGGCGCGCAACGCTCAGGTGGGCGCCCTCATCAACGCCGGCGCCGGCGTCGAGATATTCCACATCGCGGAGACGGACGTCCTGCGCGTCTTCGTGAGCGTCCCCCAGGCCTACGTCCGCTCGGTCGCGGTCGGGCTCGCGGCCGACGTCCTTGTTCCCGAGTTCCCGGGCCGCGTGTTCCCCGGCGCGGTGGCCCGCTTCGCGGGCTCGCTCGACAGCACGTCGCGCACGCTCCTCACCGAGGTGCGCCTCGACAACGCGAAGGGGGAGCTCTTCCCCGGGATGTTCGGCGAGGTCAGGTTCAGGTTCAAGCCGGCCCAGCCCGCCATCCTGCTGCCGTCAAACGCGGCCATCATCAACGCCGGCGGGACGCTCGTCGCCACGCTCGACCAGGCCAACCGGATCCACCTCGTGCACGTGAAGCTCGGGCGCGACTTCGGGACCCGGGTCGAGATCCTCGACGGGCTTGCGCCCGGCGCGCATGTCGTCGCCAACCCGAACGACGCCCTGAGCGAGGGGCTCGAGGTGGATCCGGTGCCTGCGGAGGCGCAAGCGAAGCCGTGAGTGCCGCGAAATCCCGGCCGTGGCGCGCCCTCGCGGCCGGCGCCCTCGCGCTCGCCGCGGGCTGCGCCGTCGGGCCCGACTACAGGCGGCCGGCCGTCGCGACCCCCGCGGCGTTCTCGGAGAGCGGCCCCTGGAAGGTCGCCGAGCCCAGGGACGCCCTGCCGAAGGCCCGGTGGTGGGGGATCTTCCGCGACCCAGTGCTGGACGGCCTCGAGTCGAGGGCCCTCGCGGCGAGCCCCAGCCTTGCGGCGGCCCTCGCGCGCTACGACGAGGCCCTGGCCGCGGCCCGGGTCACCCGCTCGAGCCTCTACCCGTCGCTCGCGCTGACCCCGGGCGCCTCGCGCGAATTGTACTCGGCGAACCGCCAGGCCGAGTTCCCGTCCGAGCGTTTCGCGTACACGAGCAACTCTTTCGACCTGCCGCTCGTCCTCAATTACGAGGTCGACCTGTTCGGCTCGGCCCGCCGCGCGCTCGAAAGCGCCCGGGCCCTGGCCGAGGCCCAGGGCGCCACCTACCAGAACGTCCTCCTGACGCTCCAGGCGGGCGTCGCCCAGAATTACTTCGCGCTGCGCTCCCTGGTCTCGCAGCGGGAGCTCCTGGCGCGCGACGTCGCGCTCCTGCGGGACGCCCTGGACCTCGTCCTCAAGCTGCGCAAGGGGGGAGCCAACAGCGACCTCGACGTCTACCAGGCGCAGACCGAGCTGGCGACGGTCGAGAGCTCGGCCGTGGCGAACGACCGCGCGATAGCCGAGCAGCTCCACGCTCTGGCCGTACTCGTGGGCGAGAACCCGGAGGGCTTCGCCGTGGACGCGGCCCCCCTCGACGCCGCGGCCCCGGCGATCCCGGCGGGCCTGCCGAGCGAGCTCCTCGAGCGCCGCCCCGACGTCGCGGCGGCTGAGCGCGCGCTCGCCGCCGCAAACGCGAGGATCGGCGTCGCCAAGGCGGCCTTCTTCCCCTCGATCGGCCTCACGGCCTTCGCAGGCGCCAACAGCAACGCCCTCGACACGCTGCTCGCCTGGGGCAGCCGCGAGTGGGCGGCGGGGCCGCTCGTCTCCCTGCCGATTTTCAGCGGAGGGGCCAACCTGGCCAACTACCGCCAGGCCAAGGCCTCCTACGAGGAGGCCGTGGCAACCTACCGCCAGCAGGTGCTGGTCTCCTTCCAGGAGGTCGAGGACGGGCTCTCGGACCTGCGCCTCCTTGCAAGCCAGACCGCCATCCTCGAGCGGGCCGCCGAGTCCTCGAGCGGCGCGGCACGGCTCTCGACCGTCCGCTACAAGTCCGGGCTCGTCAGCTACATCGAGGTGATCGACAGCCAGCGGACGCAGCTGGCGAGCGAGATCGCGCTCACCGAGGCGCGCGCCGACCGGCTGTCGGCGACCGTGCTCCTCGTGCGCGCACTCGGCGGCGGGTGGTGACAGCGCGCGGCGCGCCGGGCCGCTCAGCGCGGCTGCGGCACCGCCAGGGTCCCGGCCGGCAGGTAATGGGCCGCGAAGGCAATCTTGTCCGCCCACTCGTCGATCGTCTTTGAGACCGGCGAGGTGCCGCTCGAGCCCCCGTGGCCGGCGTTCGATTCGATACGGATCAGGACCGGGCCCGACCCGGGCACCTGCGAGGCCTCGAATTGGAGGGCGGCCGCATACTTGAAGGAATGCGCCGGGTAGACGCGGTCGTCGTGGTCTCCCGTCGTGACGAGGATCGCCGGGTACTTGGCCCCCATCCTGACCGTGTGAACGGGGGAATAGGCCCTCAGGTACCTGAAGCCCTCCGGGTCGTCGCTCGTGCCGTAGTCCGCGGCCCAGGCGGCCCCGATCGTGAACCTGTGGTAGCGCAGCATGTCCATGACCCCGACGCCGGGAAGTCCCACGGCGCAGAGGTCGGGCCTCTGGTTGAGCACGGCCCCCACCAGGAGCCCCCCGTTGGAGCGGCCCTCGACCACGAGGCGGTCCCGGCGCGTGAAGCCCTGCGCAACCAGGTAGTCCGCAGCCGCGATGAAGTCGTCGAACACGTTCTGCTTCCTCTCCTTGGTCCCCGCGAGGTGCCAGGCCTCCCCGTACTCGCTGCCGCCGCGGATGTTGGCCTGGGCGTAGATCCCGCCCATCTCGAGCCAGGCCGCGACGGGCACCTGGAAGGCGGGCTTCATCGCGATGGCGAACCCGCCGTAGGCGTACAGCCACGCCGGCGCGGAGCCGTCGAGCGCCAGGCCCTTGCGGGCCGTTATGAAGAGGGGGATCCGCGTCCCGTCGCGCGATGCGTAGAAAAGCTCCCGCGTCTCGTAGGCCGAGGCGTCGAACGGGGTCCTCGGCTCCTGGAACACCGCCTGCGCCCCCGATCCTGCGTCCGCCGCGACGATGGCCGGGGGCCTGAGGAAGGAGGTGAAGCCGTAGAAGAACTGCGGGTCGCCGGCCGTGCCGCTTATCCCGGCGACGGAGCCGATCCCCGGGAGGGCGATCCCGCCGCTCGAGGATCCGTCGGCCGCATGCACGGTGAGCCGGCTCTGGACGTCGTGGAGCGTCGCGACGGCGATCCTTCCCCCGACGAGCACGGCATCCTCGATGCTGTCGGCCCCCTGGGGCACGGGCACGCGCCAGGCGGGGGCCGCCGGGTTCGCGAGGTCGATCGCCACCACCCTGCCCCGCGGCGCCTCCAGGGTCGTCAGGACGAGGAAGACCGGCCCAAGGTTGCCGACAAGGTCGTAATGCGCGTCAAAGCGGTCGAGGAGCCGGACGAGGGGGGCGTCGAGGCGCGGGGCCAGCGGGTCCGCGAGGTCGACGTAGAAGAGCGCGTTCTGGGTCCTTCCGTTCTGGAGCACGCTGATCACGAGATAGCGGCCGTCATCGGTCACGTCGCCGTCGAACATCCAGTCGGGATGGTCCTTCATCTCGAAGATGACGCGGTCGGCCGACGGGTCGGTCCCGAGGCGGTGGTACTGGAGGCGGCGCCCCGCAAGCCTTCCAAAGAGCTTGTCGCCGCTTGGGACCTCGGGGTAGCGGCCGTAGAAGAAGCCGGCGCCGTCCCGGGTCCACGCGATGCGCGAGAACTTGACCCAGCGGACCACGTCGGGCAGGTCCCGGCCGGTCGCGACGTCGCGCACGTGCAGCTCGGTCCAGTCGGAGCCGGCCGACGCAAGGCCGTAGCCGAGGAGCGCGCCGTCGTCGGACGGGGAGATCGCGGTGGCCGCCACCGTGCCCTCGGTGGAGAGGCTGTTCGGGTCGAGCAGGACCCGCGGGCCGGCCCCCGGCCGGTCGACCACGCAGAGGACGGACTGGTTCTGCAGCCCGTCGTTCCTGGTGTAGAACACGCGGGCGCCGCGCTTCAGGGGAAGGCCGAAGCGGGGATAGTCCCAGAGCGCCCGCAGTCGGCCCCTGATGGGCTCGCGCTCGGGCATGGCCGCCAGCGCCTGGTCCGTGAAGGCGCGCTCCGCGCCTATCCAGGCGGCCGTCTGCGCGGAGTCGATGTCCTCGAGCCAGCGGTACGGATCGGGGACCTTCTGCCCGAAATAGTCGTCAACCTGGGTCCCGCGCGCAGTCACCGGGGCGTCAGCAGGCGCCCCGCGCAGGCACGCGGCAAAGAAAAATGCGCCTATTTGCACCGATCGCCACGACTTGGAACGATTCATGGTGCATGGTGTCGGCTCTCCTACGTGAATTCCAAGATCGAAGTGCGGCAAGGCACGCGCGACCTGCGGCTCGACACGCTGCGCGGGTTGTTTCTCATCTGCATGACGATCAATCATTTGCCTACCGCGCTGCGCGCCTTCACGGACCAGTCGCTCGGCATTTTCTCGGCCGCCGAGGGCTTTGTTTTCCTCTCGGGCCTCATCGCTGGCTGGGTCTACACGCGCAAATTCAGGGCTTCGGGGGCCCACGGCCTGTGGTCGGCGGCGTCCGGCCGCGCCAAGTCGATCTACCGCTGGCAGGTGGGCACCGTGCTCGCCGCGTTCGTGAGCGTGCAATTGACCGAGCATATCCTCGGCTTCTGCTCGCCCGCCGTGCCCCGCCTCTTCTTTGAGCATCCCCTGATGTCGCTCGGCCTCGGCGTCTCGATGCTCTACCAGCCCGGGCTCCTTGACCTCCTTCCCATGTACTGCGGATTCGTGCTGCTGCTGCCGGCCGTCATCAAGGCCCTGGAGGCGGGCCACCGCTGGCTCGTCCTCGGCCTGAGCGGCGCCGTGTGGCTCGCGGTCCAGTTTGCCCCGCCGGTCGACGGCGCGCCCCTCTATCCCATCAACACCGGGAGCTTCAACCTGCTGGCCTGGCAGTTCCTGTTCGTCGTCGGTGTGGCGATCGGCCATGCGCGCGTCAGCGGGCGGCCGCAGGCGGCGCGGCCCAGCCGCTGGATACTCGCCGCCGCCGCCGCCGTGGCCGTCTACGGATTGGGGCTCCACTACGCCGACTGGCCGCGGCTCTGGCCCGACCGTGTGTTCGGCATCCTCCTCAACAAGCCCGCCCTCGGGCTCTTCCGGATGGCCGACTTCGGCTGCGTCGCCTACCTTGTCGCGGTCTTCGGGGCGCAGTTCCCGTCCTTCCTGACCGCGCGGCCGCTTGCCTTCCTCGGGCGCCATTCCCTCGCCGTCGTCGCGGCGCAGAGCGTCCTCGTCATGAGCCTCCTGCAGTTCCCCGGCCTCTTCGAGACCGAGCTTTCCCGGACGCTCACGGCCGCGGCCGCCGTCGGCACCCTGTTCGCGGCCGCGCTCGTCCGCCAGGCGCTGCTTGGCCGGCAGGCGGCCCCGGTCCCGGAAACGATACTCGCAAACCCCGCCGCCAAGGTCTAGTCCGGCGGGATGGCGCACGAGCGGATTGAGCGGCAGATCAGGTTCATTCTCGAGGTCGACAGGCTGAAGGAGGTGTTCAGGCAGACGCTCTGCACGCAGAGCCGCCGCGCGGAGAACGACGCCGAGCACTCCTGGCACCTGTGCCTCGCCGTGATCGTGCTCGCCGAGCACGCCAACGAGCCCCGCCTCGACGTGCTGCGTGTGCTCAAGATGCTCATCGTCCACGACCTCGTGGAGATCGACGCCGGGGACACGTTTGCCTACGACACCGCGCGGATGGCGGACCAGCACGACCGCGAGGCGCGGGCCGCCGACCGGATCTTCGGACTGCTTCCCCCGGACCAGTGCGCCGAGTTCAGGGGCCTCTGGGACGAGTTCGAGGAGCGCGGCACGCCCGAGTCGAGGTTCGCCGCGGCGATCGACCGGTTCCAGCCCGTGCTCCTCAACTGCAGCACGGAGGGCGCCGCCTGGCGGCGCCACGGGGTCACTGCGGAGCGCGTCGTGGCGCGCAACTCCCACATCCGCGAGGGATCCGAGGGGCTCTGGGACGCGGCCGCCCGGCTCATCCAGCGCGCGGTCGACTCGGGGCACCTCGACGCCGCCGGCCGGGCCCCCGGTCTCAGCTCAGGTCCCTGATCGAGCCGAACTCGGGGTCGAACAGGCGCCGGTAGGTCCGCACGATCATCCCGTCGGTCAGTCCCGCGAGCCAGTCGCAGATCCGCCTGGCCTTCGCCCGCCTGCCCCTTGCGCCGTCGACAAGCCCGCCCACGGCCGGGGGCAGGATGCGCACGACCCGCGGGCCGGGCTCGACGTAGTTCCTCCAGCAGGAGTCCCACAGGTCGAAGAGCACCCTGCGCGCCTTGTGCTCCATTTGCTGGAGCTGGGGGCTCTCGAAGATGACGTCGTTCGCCAGCGCCTTGTAGAAAAGGGCCTGGCGGAGCGCCTCCGGCTCGACGAGCAGCTCGTAGCAGTACCGGTTTGTCCGCCTCGAGAGGAAGTTCGCCCGCTCCCTGAGCCGGCAGGCGGTTATGAAGGCGCCTATCCTCGAGGAGAAGATCCCCTCCAGGCGGTCCTTGCGTATGGCGTCCAGGAGCTCGTCGAGGAGGCGCACACCCAGGGCGTCGCCGACCTTGGCGTCCGCCCAGGCCTCGATTCGGTCGATCGTGAGGAACCCCGCCTTCACCCCGTCCACGATGTCGTTGAGCGAGTACGCCGCGTCGTCGGCCCAGTCCATGATCTGGCACT
>CAZNNO010000114.1:0-10312 GCA_964574435.1 uncultured Opitutaceae bacterium | reverse complement strand
TCTACTGGCAGCTGAACGACTGCTGGCCCGTGGCCTCCTGGAGCTCGATCGAGTTCACCGGGCGCTGGCGGGCGCTCCACCATGCCGCCCGCCGCTTCTACGCGCCCGCGCTTGTGAGCGCACACGTCCCCGGGGACGAGGTCTTCGGGACAAACAACTATCGGCGCTCGACGGTGCGCCTCGTCCACATCCACACGAGCTACGACGGGCCCCGGAGCGCGAGGGCCCTCGTCCGTTGGGACCTTTTCCACCTCGACGGCCGGCGCCTCGCGGGGGGCAGGAAGCGCGTCCTGCTGCACCCCCTGCGCAGCGTCCGGCAGAAGACGCTTGACCTGGCCGGACCGCTCGGGCGGTTCGGCCGCGAGAACATCTACCTGCGCCTGGCGCTCGACGCCGGCGGAGCCCGCGTGAGCGAGGACACCGTGCTCCTCACGCTCCCCCGGTTCATGGACCTTCCGAGGCCGAGGACCCGGGTGTCCATCCGCATGATTTCAGCGAGGCGCGCCGAGCTCGGCTTCACATCGCCCGCGTTCCAGCACAGGTTTGAGTTCGACTTTGCCGGCCGGGCCTTCGCCTGCAGCGACAACTTCTTTGACCTCTACCCGGGCGAGAGGCGCACCGTCCAGGTGAGCTTCGCGGATCCGGTCGCCAGGGCCGAGCTCGCGGCTTCGCTCACCCACCGCTCGCTCGCGGAATCGTACCGGTAGTCCGGCAGCGGCCCCGATGCGTTTCATTGACCGCAGGGCGCCCCGGTCCATCCTGCTGTCAGCGGGCGGGTCAGCGGGTTAGCAGCCGCCGTGCCCGCCGCCATGCCCCAAACGACCTTTTCAGGAGCCAGAATAGGACTGGGCCTAGGACTCCTGGGATACGCGGCGCTTCTGTTCATCCTCATAGGCGCCGTGCCGGGCGGATCCGACAACTCGGGGTATTTCAACGAGGCGCGCCTGCTGGCGCAGGGCCGGATCCACGCGCCGGTCCGGGCCCTGGCCGGGCTCCCCGCGGAGGGGCCCACACGGTTCCTCTACATGCCCCTCGGCTTCAAGCCCGCCGCCGACGGGAGCGCGCGCATGGTTCCCACGTACTCGCCGGGGATGCCCCTCCTGCTGGTTGCGGCCGCTCGCATCGCCGGATGGGGCCACGCGGGCGACCTCCTCCTCCTCCTGCACTCACTGGCGGGCCTGGCGCTCACATTTGCCCTCGGGCGGGCCTGCGGCCTGTCCGGACCATGGTCGCTGGTCGGAGCCGCGGTGCTGGCCGCGAGCCCGCTCTACCTGTTCACGTCGCTCCAGGCCCTGAGTGACGTGCCCGCGACCGTGTGGGCGACGGCTGCCGTGATAGCCGCCCTCAGGAGCCGCGAGGGCTCCGGCTGGGCGCTTGCCGCGGGCGTGTGCTTTGCGGTCGGATTCCTGATACGCCCCAACAACTTCCTGATCGCGGCCCCGGTGGCGATCGCCATCGGAATGTCGCCCCTAAGCCTCTTGCTGGCGGCTCTCGGCGCCCTCCCTGGCGTGGCTGCGTGGATGGCTATCAACCATTCCGCCTACGGGAACCCCCTCGAGAGCGGCTACGGGGCGATCGGAAACGAATTCCACTCCGGGCTCATCGCCGGCACCCTCTGGTATTACGCCAGGTGGCTGCCGGTGCTGCTGAGCCCGGTTGTCGTCGTTGCGCCGGCCGTGCTGGCGCTGCTCCGGCAGCGGCCGCGCCTGGCGGCCACGCTGGCGGCATGGGCCCTCGCCTACCTTGCGTTCTTCTCGCCCTACCGGTGGACCCACGAGCAGTGGTGGTTCCTCAGGTTTCTCCTGCCTGCGGCTCCCGCGCTGATCGTGGCGGGCCTCATGGTGCTGAACCGGTGGCTTGAGCGGGCCCGGCGCGGGCGCCCGCAGTACCTGTCCCGCCTTGCGCCCGTCCTCCTGCTCGCGGCCGCCGTCGGCGTCGAGCTGAGCCAGACCCAGCCCCTTCGGGAGACCTGGGCAATCGGACACGGCGAGCGCAAGTACGGCAGGATTTCAAAGTGGCTGAACGCCAATGTGCCCGCCAACTCGGCAATCGTCGTTTCCCAGGCGAGCGGCGCGCTCTATTACTTCACGGATTTCACGCTCCTGCGCTACGAGCAGATAGACCCGGCCGTCGCCCAGCGGGTCCGCGCCTCCGTCGAGGCCCGCGGCAGGCCCCTCTACGCGGTCCTCTTCCCCTTCGAGGGGGACGCCCTGCGGAAGCTGCCGGGCAGCTGGGTCCACGTGGCCTCCGTCGACGACGTCGGCATCTGGCGCTGCGAATGGAGGGAGCCGGCAAGGTAGCCTGCGCGGAGCCGGCGGCACGCTCCGCACCAAACCCGGGGCTGCCACGGGCGCGACGTCCCCTTGGCGCTTGAGTCCGCGGCGCCGCGGCGGTTGGTTGGGCGGCCATGGCGCGCCAAAAGGACACGATCGCCGCACTCGCCACCCCGGCGGGAACGGCGGCGCTCGCCGTCATTCGTATCAGTGGGTGTGATACAAATAGGCTTGCGGCCGAAGTGTTCGGCGCCGCCCCCCTGCCACGAGCCGCCACGCACGGAGATTACCGCGACCTCGGCGGCTCAGTCGTGGACGACGTTGTCGCCACGCTCTACGCGGGGCCGAATTCGTACACGGGTGAGGACTCGCTCGAGATCAGCAGCCATGGAAGCCCGTTCATAGCCCGCAAGATCCTCGCCGACCTGCTGGCCCGTGGGTGCAGGCCGGCACTGCCCGGGGAATTCACGCAGCGGGCCTTCCTGAACGGGCGCATGGACCTGAGCCAGGCCGAGGCGGTGATGGACCTCATAAACGCCCGCAGCGAGCGGGCGCTTTCCGCGGCCCAGCAGGTTCTTCGGGGCGCCCTGGGACGCCACATGGCGGCTCTGGTCGACTCGGTGCTCGGCGCGCTTTCGACAGTCGAGGCCCATATCGACTTCCCTGAGGAGGACCTCCCCCCAGAGGACCGCGGCAGGCTCGCCGGGCTCATCAGGGGCGTCCTGGCGGGGGCCGAGCAGCTGCTCGCCACAGAGCGGACGGGCGCGCTGCTTCGAGAGGGGATCGTGACGGTCATCCTGGGCGAGCCGAACGCCGGAAAGAGCTCGCTGCTCAACCGGATGGTCGGCAGCGAGCGGGCGATCGTTAGCCCCCAGCCGGGCACCACGCGCGACTTCATCGAGGAGCGGATCAGCGTGGGGCCCCATGGCCTGCGCCTGGTGGACACGGCCGGCCTGAACCCGGGCGCCAAGGGGCTGGAAATGCTCGGGGTGGCGAAGACCCTGGAGCGGGCGGCCCGCGCGGACCTCTTTCTCGTCGTGCTGGATGCCTCCCGCCCCGCCCCGCCCATCTCCGAAGGGTTGCACGATCGTATCCTTCCTTCGAATACCCTTTTCGTCCTGAACAAGTCCGACCTGCTCAAGGCGCCCGGCCGGCCGGTGGCCGCCGCGCCCGCCGGGTTTCCGGCGGTCCAGATATCGGCGCTCGAGGGCAGCGGGATGGAGTCGCTCCTCTCGGGCCTGGAGAAGCTGGCGGACGGCCTGCAGCAGACATTCGGCCCGGAGCGGATCGCCATAAACGTCCGCCATGCCCATTATCTGGCGGAGGCGCGCGCCTGCCTCGCGTCGGCGCTTGCAAAGGTTGAGGGCAATGGACCCTCGGAACTTCTGGCGAGCGACCTGCGGGGGGCCCTTGGCGCCCTGGGCGAGATCTCAGGCAGGGTGGACAACGAGCGCATGCTCGATCAATTGTTCGCGTCCTTCTGCATCGGAAAATGACCGGGGCCGCAAGGGCCGCCCTCGGCACCGCTCCGGTTTCAAAAGGAATGAATTAGCAATAAACAATTGTATATAAATAAGATACATTTCGACGTGATCGTGTGCGGCGCCGGGCATGCCGGCGTCGAGGCAGCGCTCGCGGCATCGCGGATGGGCGCCTCAACCTTGTTGCTCACCGGCAACATAGACACGATTGCCCAGATGAGCTGCAACCCGGCGATCGGGGGCCAGGCCAAGGGGCAGATCGTCCGAGAGATTGACGCACTTGGCGGGGAAATGGCGATCAACGCCGACGTGACCGGAATCCAGTTCAGGCTCCTTAACGAATCCAAGGGCCCGGCGGTTCAATCGCCCCGTGCCCAATGCGACAAGAAGGCGTATCAGTTTCGTCTCAAGCACACGCTCGAGATCCAGCCCAACTTGACCCTGTTTCAGGCAACCGTGACGGGCCTCGTCTACCACAAGGGCTCGGTGGTCGGCTGTCGCACAAACCTCGATATTGAATTCATGGGTTGTTGCGTGATCGTGACCACGGGAACCTTCCTCCGGGGCCTGATGCATATCGGCCAGAACAAGAATGAAGGCGGGCGTCTTGGAGATTTCAGCTCCAAGACGCTCTCATCGAGCCTGATCGAGATCGGCATCGAGCTGCGAAGGCTGAAGACGGGGACACCCCCCCGCATCTTGGGCCGCAGCATAGACTTCAGCAAGATGCAGGAGCAGAAGGGCGACCCAGACCCCACCCTCTTTGCCTTCCATGACACGCGCGACCCGGAGGAATTGTTCCACGTGGAACATTCCGGAGAGAGGCGGATCGGGTGGGTTCCAGGGACGGATCAGGTTTCGTGCTGGATGACTCATACAACCGAATCCACCGCTCAAATCGTCAGGGCCAACCTGCACCAATCTGCGATGTACAGCGGAGAGATCAAAGGCGTCGGACCCAGGTATTGCCCGAGCATTGAGGATAAATTTGTCCGGTTTGCCGACAAGCCACGCCACCTTCTTTTTCTCGAGCCCGAGGGACGAACGACAAACGAATACTACGTCAACGGCCTTTCGACCTCGCTGCCTTTTGATGTCCAACTCGACATGGTGCACAGCATCCCCGGCTTGGAGAATGCCGTTCTTCTGAGGCCCGCTTATGCCGTCGAATACGACTTTGCGCCGCCAACACAGCTTTTCCCTTCGCTCGAATCCAAGCGGATCGAGAACCTATTCCTGGCCGGCCAGATTAACGGGACGTCAGGTTATGAGGAGGCTGCAGGCCAGGGCCTTGTTGCCGGAGTGAATGCCGCCAACAAGGCTAGGGGAGCGCCACCTTTGGTCCTCGCCCGCCATGAGTCCTATATTGGTGTGCTTATTGATGACCTAGTAACCAAGGGTACCGACGAGCCCTACCGGATGTTCACCAGTCGCGCGGAATACCGTTTGCTGCTGAATCATGGAAGCGCCGAGCTTCGGCTCGCGCAGCATGCCGACACACACAATTTAATCAGCAAGAGCCGCTTAGCTCGAATCCGGGAGAAGGCAGAACGAATTGGCACCTGGGTAGCTTTTTTAGAGACAAATCGCTATCAGGGAATTACTTGGGCAACAATTATTCGTCAGTCCGGTGACACAAAACAGCTACCTAGCGATTTTTTCAGGGAATCCCCTCAGATTCGCCATGAGGTTCTGTACCGCATTACCTATCAAGGATATCTGAATCGTGAGCAACGTGAGGTCGAACGCCTGAGGCACGTCGAGAAAATCCGCATCCCCTTGGCTATCGATTACATGGCGATCCCAGGACTTCGACGAGAGAGCGCGTTGAAACTCTCTCAAATTAAGCCACTTACACTTGGCCAAGCCAGCCGTATGAGCGGGGTGAACCCAACTGACATAAGCCTCCTGATGGTTGCAATCGAGGCGGGGAGGGATGGGGAGTCCACAGCTTGAGGTCAAATCACCTGCCGGAGCACACCTCCATTATTGCCGAGAGGCGCGCGCAATTGCGCAGCATTCTGGCCGGGATCATCGGGCCCACCGCCCGGTTCATCTGGGAGGTCGGGAGCGGCCACGGGCATTTCCTGACGGCCTTTGCTGCAGCCCATCCCGACGAGACCTGCATCGGGATTGATATCGAGTCAGACCGGGTCGCGCGCGCCGACCGCAAGCGCAGCCGAGCTAGCCTTGGAAATCTCCAGTTTGTCCGCGCCGAGGCTGAGGATTTCCTCGCCTCGATGCCCGAGCACGCCCGCTTCAAGGCCATCTTTGTCCTCTTTCCCGATCCCTGGCCGAAGCGGCGCCATCACAAGAAGCGGATCATGAAGCCTGGATTCCTCACGGGGATCGCAGCAAGGTCCGAAAAGGGGTCCCACCTCTATTTCAGAACCGACCACGAGCCGTATTTCCTCGAAGTCAGGGAGAGCGTCGCCGCGCACGATGACTGGTCGCAGACCGACGACGCGGCATGGCCGATCGATGAACCGACGGTATTTCAAAGGCGAGCTGCGAGCTATTTTACCCTCGTTGCGAAGCGGCGATAGGGTAAAAAATTTTCATGAGTAGAACCGTCGCCATTGCGGCGCGCGACACTGCCTCGCAGCCCGATCTCGCCCCGCAGGCGAGTGTGCCCGCGGCAGGCGCGTTGGCGCGTTTCCACCGGTCGACCGCTGCAAGGGGCGCATGCACGCCTTGCGTTCGTCCGTCATGAATCCGAAGCCGGCACCCTCCCGGACGGCCCTGGTCATGGCGTTTGCCGCCATCTACCTGATCTGGGGAAGCACCTACCTCGGAATCCGCGTGGCTGTGGAGACGATGCCGCCGTTTCTTATGGCTGGCATGCGGTTTGCCGTCGCCGGCGTGCTCATATTCAGCTTTCTGATGATCAGAGGCGCGTCGTGGCCCACGGCCATGCAGTGGAGGGACCAGGTCATCGTCGGCATTTTTCTCCTGCTTGGGGGCAACGCGATCGTGTCGTGGTCCGAGCAGCGAACTCCGTCCGGAATCACCTCGCTCATTCTGGGCTCCTCGCCCCTGTTCATGGTCGGCCTTGACTGGATCCGCCCCGGCGGGAGGCGCCCCACGGCAAGCCTGGTGTTCGGTGTGGCCGTCGGAATCGTTGGAATCGCCTTGCTCCTGGGACCCGGCTCGATTCCAGCCGGTTACCGGCCACCCGCCATCGACATCATAGCTCTCTTTACTGCCAGCATAAGCTGGTGGGTGGGATCACTTTACAGCAAACACTCGGCGACGGCGACACCGCTCTTGATGGCCTCGTCGATGCAGATGCTGAGCGGAAGTTTATTTATGTTGTTGACCGGCTTGATCTTGGGAGAAGGCGGGACGCTTCATTTCTCGATGATCACCCCACATTCGTGGCTGGCCTTCTCCTACCTCGTGGTTGCTGGTTCAATCGTGGCATTTCCCGTCTACGTCTGGTTGCTCGAACACAGCACCCCGGCCAAGGTCTCGACCTATGCCTATGTAAATCCCGTTGTCGCCGTGATCCTCGGCTGGGCCATCCTGGGCGAACCCCTCAACCTCCGCATCCTTCTTGCGTCGGCAGTCATCATCGGAGCGGTGGCCATCATCACGATAGGAAGGTCGCGGACGCCAACAAAGCCATGAAAGCGCCTTTGCAGGGGATTAGCCCCCGGTATTTTATGTTTCGGTTGTTGACGGAGAGAGGCCCCATTGCCTACGACTAAACGTTTCAAGTTCTTCCAGCTGCCAGTCATAACCATGCACAGAGTAACCAAGCTCGCCCTCGCGTTGGCTTCCCTTACGGCAGGGGTGCCTGCGTTTGCCGCAGGGGGAGGAGGGGGAGTGGAGACGGCCGCTCAGCCGCTGTTCCGCATCGGCCCGCTTCCCGTCACCAACAGCATGGTGACCAGCTGGGTCGTGGCGCTCCTGCTGATCATTGTCATCCGCCTCGCCATTAGGAGGCCGAAGCTTATCCCAACCCGGGCCCAGGCGATCGTGGAGAACCTGGTCCAGGGGATACTCGACCTCACCACGCCGATCGTCGGCGCCAAGGTGGCAAAGCCGACGTTCCCGCTCCTTATCTCCCTATTCACGTTCATCCTGATACAGAACTGGAGCGGCCTTTTCCCTGGCGTCGGCACGATCTACATGGCGGACCACACGACAGGCGAGTGGATGGAGCTGATCCGGCCCGGCAACGCCGACCTGAATGGCACGCTCGCCCTGGCCTTCGTGGCGATAGCCGGATGGTTTTACTTCATCATGCGGTACGCCGGCCCCGTCGCCGTCCTCAAGGACATCTTTGGAAACAAGGCGGACAAGAAGGAAGTCCCCGCGGCCATCTATTACCCGCTCTTTGTCATCTTCTTCCTGGTTGGGATAATCGAGGTCATCTCGATCGCCTTCCGCCCCATTTCGCTTTCGCTTCGACTCTTCGGCAACGTCTTCGGCGGCGAAAGCCTCATGCACGCGATGAGCGGGATGCAGAAGTGGGGGCTCCCGGCACCGTTCTACTTCCTCGAGCTCCTGATCGGATTCGTCCAGGCGTTCGTCTTCACGCTCCTCGTCAGCGTCTACATCGGGCTCATCTGCAACCACGGCGAGGAGCACGAGGAATCCAAGCACTAGCCAACCCCTTTCCCGCCGGGACCGTGCCAAGCGTGCGGACGGCGGCAATCCACCAAAAACAAAGCACACACCACAATGACCCACGTACTCGCTGAAATCACAGGAAGCATCCAGGGCGGCCTAGGCTGCCTCGGCGCCGCCATCGGAGTCGGACTCGTCGGCTTCAAGGCCGCGGAGGCCGTCGGCCGCAATCCCGGCGCCTCCACAAAGATCCTCGTCCAGGGCATCCTCGGGATGGCCCTCGCCGAGGCGGTCGCATTCTACGCGCTCTTCATCAAGTAATCCCATCGATTGCACCCGCGCCGGCGCAGGCCGGCGCGGCCACTTTCAAAGCCAACAGCCATGCTCTCCCCTCTGATCATCCTGGCCCAGGCCGCGGCTCCCGCGGCCGAGGCGGCGGCCAACAATGGCGAGGCCGCCAGCGGCATCACGAAGATAACGCACGACTTCGGCATCAGCCTGCCGTTCATCCTGGCGCAGATCGTCAATTTCCTGGTCGTGGCGATCGTCCTCTGGAAGTTCGCCTTCAAGCCCGTCCTGGCGACCCTGGACGAGCGCCAGAGGAAAATTGCGGACGGGCTCCGCTACACCGACGAGATGAAGGCCAAGCTCGAGGCCGTGCAGCAGGAGAGCGCCGCAAGCGCCAAGCGGGCGCAGGCCGACGCCACGAAGATCATCGACGAGGCGCGCAAGGCGGCAAAGGAGTTCCTGGACAAGCAGAGCCAGGAGACCGCGGCCAAGGCCGGAGACATGCTCACGAAGGCCCAGCAGGTGATCGAGCTCGAGAAGAGGAAGATGCTGGCCGAGGCCCGCACGGAGATAGCCCGCCTCGTGGTTGAGACGACCCAGCGCGTGCTCTCGAAGGAGCTCTCCGAGGCGGAGCGCAGCCGCTACAACGAGTCCGCCGCCAAGGAGCTCTCCAACGTCTGACCCGCGCCAGGACGCCCCCGAACAGAATGCCCTCGCACGCAAAAGTCGCCCAGAAGTTCGCCCGCCAGCTCTTCAACATGAGCGTTGTGGACGGAACGGTCTCCGCGGACCGCGTCAGCGGTGTCCTCGAGTACGTCGAGGTGCACCGCCCCGCCAATCCGGTGATGGTCCTCAAGGCCTACAGGCGCCTGATCTCGACCGAGCTCGCGAAGAGCGCGGCCGTCGTCGAGCACGCGGGCGCGATCAGCGACGCGATGCTTGGCGCCATCGGCGCGGCCATGACGAGGAAGTACGGCCGCACGGTCACCGCGACCGCGAAGCCGAGCCCGGCGCTCCTGGCGGGCCTGCGAGTTCACGTGGGCGACGACATCTACGAAGCCTCCGTCGCGAGCCAGCTGGCGGCGCTAGCGTCCTCGGTCTGATCCCACCCCAATATTCAGATTTCCCGCCACCCAACTCCCAAGATCCGCTCCATGAGCACCGTCCTCGAACAAATTGAACAGCAGATCGCCAAGCTCTCCAGCAAGGCGGTCAAGAAGAACACCGGCAACATCCGCACGGTCGCCGACGGCGTGGCCAAGATCGACGGCCTTTCCGACGTGATGTACAACGAGATGGTGCAGTTCCCGGGCGGCGCGATCGGTATCGCGCTCAACCTCGAGGAGGACGAGGTCGGCTGCGTCGTCCTGGGCGACATCTCCCAGCTCAAGGAGGGCGACGAGGTCACGACGACGGGAAAGCTCCTGTCGGTGCCCGTCGGCAGGGCGCTCCTCGGCCGGACGGTCGACGCGCTCGGCAATCCCGTCGACGGCAAGGGCCCGCTCGACGCCAAGGAGTTCTACCCCGTTGAGAAGATAGCCCCCGGCATCATCGTCAGGAAGTCCGTCTCGCAGCCCCTCTTCACGGGAATCATGGCCATCGACTCCATGATCCCGATCGGCCGCGGGCAGCGCGAGCTGATCATCGGCGACCGCGGCACGGGCAAGACGACCATCACGATCGACACGATCATCA
>CAZNNO010000113.1:0-10430 GCA_964574435.1 uncultured Opitutaceae bacterium | reverse complement strand
CTCGTGCATCGTCTCGAGTGTGCGCATCCCGAAGCAGGGCACGTCGAAGCGGAAGTCCTGCCTGGCCTTCACGGTCTTGACGAAGAGGGTCTCGTCGGCCTTCAGCCCTCCGGCGCGCCTGAGCATCAGGTCGGTGCCCTCGAAGGCCTCGACGGCGAGCACGGTCCCCTTGCGGACCACGCAGCCCTGGCCGATGTCGAGGCGGGCGCACTCGCGCGCGATGTGGACGCCGTGCTCCAGGTACGCCGCCTCTATCGGGAAGCGCCCCCCGGTCATGCAGCCCTCCTCCGCTAGCTGGCCGTCCAGGAACGCCCGCGCGTCAAGGAGGCGCACGCCGAGGGCCTCGATCTCCTTCGCGATCGCGCCGAAAATGGTCTCGGCGTTGCGCCGCTTGAGCGAGAGGAGGATCTGGGTCGCCTTCAGGTCGGGCCTGAGGCCGTCAAAGAGGCGCCTCGGCGTCACCTGGCCCGCCATGATCGCTGCGCCAGCCCCGAACGACTCGAGCAGGCGAAGCGTCCTTCCGACCTGCCCCACGTGCACGGTGTGCCGGTCGGCCTCGGGAAACGTGGCCACGAGCGCCGGGTCCGTCTCGCCCTCGAAGGCGATCAGCCGGATCGGGATGGAGGCCGCGCGGACGGCGCTCGCCACCAGTGCGGGATAGATCCCCTGGCCCGCGATCAGCGCCAGCGGGGCCTTGGGGTCGAACGTCTCGGGAAGGTACGCTGAAAGGGGCGTCGGCACGGACGAATGCGGCCTAGCTCTGCGCGCCGTAGTACTTCTTGTAGCTCCTGTAGTAGCGGTAGTTCGAGTAGTACTCGATGCGCCGGGGCGACAGGCCGTTCAGCACGATGCCGAGGATCTCGTTCTTGCCCTCCCTCAGGGCCTTGATGTAGAGCTTGATGTGCTTCCTGTAGGCGCGGTTGAAGCGGCACACGTAGATCACCTCGTCAGCGCGCTCCGCTATCAGCATCGAGTCGGTGACCGCGCCCATCGGGGGGGAGTCGATCACGAGGAGGTCGAAGCTCTTCTTCAGGCGCTCGAGAAGCTGCGGGAAGACGGGATTCTCGAGGAGCTCGGTGGGGCTCTTCGACCTCCCTCCGGAGGTGAGGAGCCAGAGGTTGTCGCCGAGCTTGGCGATCCCGAGCTCGGGGTTCGTCATGAGGTCGCTGTCCAGGCTCGCGCCGTGCTCGAACCAGGCGATGATGCCGGTCGTGTTCTGCTGCCGGAAATGCCGGTGAAGCATCGGGCGGCGCAGGTCGCAGTCGACCAAGAGGGTCCGCTTCCCGTGCCGGGCGAAGCAGGACGCCAGGTTGCACGAGATGAGCGTCTTTCCCTCCCCCGGGATCGTGCTCGTGACCAGGACCGACTTCGGGAAATCAAGCTTCGACTGGATCTTGACCGAGCTGTATAGGCCGAGGAAGGCCTCGTTGCCCGTGTCGTTGCCCGACGAGGGCTCGGAGACCCCGATCTTCTCGTCGTCCTTGAGCGAGGACAGCTGCGGGATGATCCCGAGCAGGTGGACGCCTATGAAGGACTCGATGTCCCAGGCGCTCTTGACCCGGTCGTCGACGAACCTGAACCCGATGGCGATCGCGAGGAAGACAATGACGCCCAGCCCGATGCTGGTGCGCGTGACGGCCGGGATGTTGGGAGAGATGGGCGCGCTCGGGACCTGGGCCCTGTCAAGGGGGTGCAGGGAGATCTTGTCCAGGTTCTTGAAGGTCGTCGTCTGGTTCAGCCGGTCCAGGATCTCCATGTAGTAGTTCTTCGCGACGGTCGCCCGGCTCTGGAGCGAGTTGAAGTCGACGCTGAGGCCGCGCAGGCTGATCTCCTCGGCCTCCTGGAGCGAGTACTCCTTCTCGAGGGCCTGCACGCTCTCCCGCGACGCGGACAGGCGCGTGTCCAGGTCCGCGATCGCGAGGTCGACGGCCTTCTGGAGCTGGATCTTCGTGATCGAGATCTTCTCGGCGTTGTCGATGACCTTCGGGTGCCTCTCGAGATAGCGCTCCATCAAGAGGGCCTGGGTCTGCTCGGCCTCGCTCAGCTGCGCCTTGAGCGCCGGCACGGAGCCGTGGGTCGCGATGTACGAGATCTCAAGCAGGTTCCTGCCGTCCTTCTTGAAGTCGGCGACCTGCTGCACGAGGCCCTCGACGGTGAGCAGGTCGAGCCGGGCGTTCGTCAGCGCCGAGTTGACCGTCTTCAGCCGGTCGGAGACAATGTCGATGCTCTTGTCGAGGGAGACCAGGTTGTGCTTGCGCATGTAGTCCTGCAGCTGGTTCTCGGCGTCCTCCTGGTCCTTGCGGAGCTGCTCGGAGCGGGTCTTCAGGTAGGCAACGGCGTCCTCGTTCTTCCCGCCGACGCTCTCGAAGAGGTAATCCATGAACTTCTCGACGTACCGGTTGGCGACCAGCGCCGCCGCCTCGGGATCCTCGTGGCGGACGGTGATGGTGATCAGGTAGCTGTTCCTGAGGGGCTCTGCGTCGACGATCCCTAGGAGATCCCCCACCGGCGGGGGGGTGGCGCCCGGCGGAAGCCGCTTCAGGGACGCCCGCTCGAGGACCGTGCGCTCCGCGGGAGTGAAGGATTGTATGACGCTCGAGCGCAGGCGGTTGCTGTTGATGTCGTGAATGTACGTGTTGAGGTCCTGGTCCGAGCGCACCGATGGGTCGACGACGCCCTGGCTCGTGACGACTGTCTCCGGCCGCTCAAACTGGAGCGACGAGACGGCCTCGTAGATCGGTGTCTTGCGGGCCTGAGTGTAGAAGTACCCGAGCGCCACCGCCGCAGCCAGCGGCAGCGAGATCCACAGGTGCTCCCGGAGGATAACATAGTAGTCGCGGAGCGTCCTGCGCTCGACGGCCGCCTCGGCGTCCGGGAATTGCGAGGGCTGCCTCGTGGGCCTGTTGTTGCCTGGATCTGACATCGTTGGTGTTGGGTGCGACTCAGATTATCCGCTCGGGAACGTAGACAATGTCGTCCGGTTCCAGGAGAAGCGCGTTGTTCTGCTCGTTGGTCTTGGCGTCGCTTCGGCCCTTGATGAGGCTCTCCACATCGAGGGTGATGACCTTGGTCGATCCGTCGGGAAGTATCCGGGTGACCCGCACCGCCGTTCCCTGGGCGGTGTCCGTGAACCCGCCGGCCTTCGTGACCAGGTCGAGCACGCTCATGGTCGACTCGATCGGCAGGGGATAGCGCCCGGGATTCTTCACCTGCCCCTGGATCGAAACCTCCCGCGGCGCGTACTCCTCGACCGCCACGGTCACCTCGGGCTTCCTCAGGAAGCGGCCGTCCTTGTAGGCGGCCTCGATCGTGCGCTCGGCCTGGCTGAGCGTCTGCCCGTAGATGTGCACCTCGCCGACGAGCGGCAGGTTGACCGTGCCCTTGGAGTCCACCCTGCAGATCGTCGAGAGGTCGTCCTCCTGGAACACCGTGATCCTCAGCTTGTCGGTCGTGCGGATGCTGTAGGCCTTGTTCCTGCCCGAGTTGGCCGGGGCAGACTCGTCGTCCGCGCGCGCCGGGGCCAGCGCCGCCGCCAGGAGCGCTCCGATCATGAGTGTCTTGAGTAGGGTGTTCACGGGTTCGTTCGGCTACCAGTGCGACGACAGGCCTAGGCTAACCTGATGCCTTGGAAATTCTGCGTAAGCGAGATTGGAGTAGCTTTTGTAGAATGAGTAGGTGATGGAAACCTTTAAATGCTGGTTCACCGTGTAGAAGTACGAGGCTCCGAGTGAGTAGAACGAGTCGACCCTGCCCGGCCCCTCCGGCCCGATGAGGCCCTCGGTCCCGAGGAAGCGGTTCTGGCCGACCTGCCCGGTGAGCGTGCCGGAGGCCTTTGCGGTGAACGAGTCCTGGAACGTGAGCCCCGCGGAGGTGGATTCCAGCGACTGGGCCTGCGCCGTCGTCGCGAAGTCCCGCGAGAGGTCGCCGGTGAGCGTCATCCGGCGGCTGATGTTCCAGGTCGTCGACCCCGACGCGCTCAGCTCGTCGTAGGTGCCGGCATCGACGCTCCTGTAGGTGTCCCGCGTCTGGAAGCCGACCTGCAGGGAGCCATTGAAAGGCCCGATGACCCTCCCGCTCACCCCCGCTGAGAGCGAGTCGTCGATGTCGTACGCCCCGGTCTGCTCGTCCGTGTAGCGCGTGCGGAAGTCGAGGAAGAGGTCGCGCTGCTCGTTCAGTATGTAGTAGAGGTAGAGATTCTCCGTGTACGTCTGGAGGTTGGTGAACAGCTGCTGGTCCAGGTAGTCCGCGCGGTTGTAGTCGAACGAGCCCGAAATGGAGTAGCGCTCGATCACGGGGTACTGGAAATTGAGCCCCACGTCGTAGTTCCACGACACGTCGCGGGTGTTGACCGTCAGGTCCGCCCGGTCCTCCCGCTGGACGCTCACGGTCAGGGAGCCGGTCGTCCTGCCCGTCTGCTTGGTGAGCTCCGCGGTCAGCTTCGGGTCCACATAATCCTGCTTGCCGAAGCTCGCGAAGTGCTCGTAGTCGACCGAGGCCGTGGCGTTCACCCCGATCCATCCCGCCCTGCGCGTGAATTCGATCCCGAGCGAGCCCTCGTAGACCAGGCTCCCGCCGCTCTGGGCGTTCGCAAACACGTCCGAGTCGTAGCCCATGTCAGCCGTGGCGTCGACGAAGAGGTGGTCCCTTCCGTCCTCGAGCGAGACCAGGGCCCTGGCGCTCGGCGGGGAGACGGCGACCGCCATCACGGCCGCCGCCGTGAGCAATCGATGCTGGAATTTCATGGACTCCGTGCAGTCGAAGGGTCCCCGGGTCTACCGGCTGATCAGGTTTGCCGGGCTCACGTTCGGTTGGACCGTCGGATTCGCGGGCACCACGGGCACGGGCACGATCTCCTTGCCCGCGGCGTCGTCCGCTCCGCCGTCGAAGAGGGTGATGTCGCCATCGGAGCCCTTGCGCGCCTGCACCTCAAAATAGACCAGCTTGCGGGCGGCGTCGGCCGTGAGGACCCGCTCCTCGAGCCACTGCTCCGCATCCTCCTGGGTCCCCTCCGGGATATCCTGGATCTCAACGATGTTGGCCTCCCCAGGATTGCCGGGGCGCACGATGATCTGCTGGCGGTTCTTCACCAGGTGGGGGGTGTCGAGCGGGCCCGCCTGCACGGTGGCCTCGCCCTGCACCATCGAGATGACGGTCAGGTTGTCGTCGGCGACGATCACGGCCTGGCGGCCGCGGATGAACGCGCTGGCCAGCGACGTGTCGTATTCCATCGTGCTCCCGGCGACCAGCTTGCTCGTCGAAATTCCGATCACCCCGCGCTCGATGAACAGGTGGGTCGTAGAGATCGACGGCTCGTCCTCGATGTCGGTCCGGTTGGGACGGAACGGCTCCTGCTCGAATGTGCGGATCTGCACGCGGGTCGCCACGTCGAAGTAGATGCCTGTGCCGTTGGACAGGACGACCGAGGCGTTTGAATTCGGCTTGGTCTCGATGGAGGTTCCCTCGGCGTTGTAGACGGACTTCTTCGTCAGGTCATCGATCTCCAAGCCCGTGTCTATCTGGGCCTCGCCCACCGTGTCGGCCACATAGAGCTTGCTGGTCGGGCTCTTCTTGCGGACCTGGGCATGCGCAACCGCCGCGACGCTGAGCGCGGCGAGGCACAAACGCAGGATTGGGCGTGTTCTAATCACATCCAAAAAGTACCGGCTGCCCTCAAATCACGCAAGAGAGTATAATTGCTTAGCGTGGCGCAGCTTCAGAAGGGAATCACGGATCCGAGGGGGGGGGGATCAGGGGGCCTGGGGAGCGCGGTTTATTGGGGTCGCGACGGGGTCGGCGAGCGGTCGCGCGGGATTCGGCGCCGCGCAGAAAAACGTAAATTTTCCGGTGGGTTGTGCGAAAAATGGGTGTTGGCGGGGGTGCTTCGGGCCGTATAACTGCAGCATGAAGGACAAACGGGTCCGTCGCACCCCAACGACCCGGGCCGGGCCGCGCGACCCTGGCTCCGTGGGCGCCGCGAGGGCGCTAAAGGAAAGCGAGGGACGCTACAGGTCGCTTTTTGAGAACATGACCGAGGGTGTCGCGCATTGCCGGATGCTCTACGCGGGGGGCAAGCCCGTTGATTTTGTGTATCTTGCTGTCAATGAGGCGTTCGAACGGCTGACGGGCCTGCAGGGCGTCGTCGGCAAGAAGGCGAGCGTCGCGGTCCCCGGCATCGCCGAGAGCGACCCGGAGCTGCTCCAGATCTACGGCAGGATCGCCCTGACCGGGCAGCCGGAGCGGTTCGAGAGCTTCGTGAAGACCCTCGACAAATGGTTTGCGGTATCCGCCTACAGTCCGGGTCCCGAGCAGTTCGTTGCGATCTTCGACGTGATCACGGAGCGCAAGCGCAGCGAGGCGGACCTCAAGCTGTTCCGCGCGCTGGTCGACCGCACGGGTGACGGCATTCATGTCGTCGACCCCGAGTCCGGGCGCTTCCTCGACATGAATGAAAGTGCCTGCAATGCACTTGGTTATACGCGAGATGAGCTCCTGAAAATGAAGGTAATGGACGTTGCGGTCGGGATTGACCACGCGCGTTTCGTTGCGAACAACGTCGGTGTGCGGACGGTGGGCCACGCCCGGCTGAGCGCCCGGCACCGGCGCAAGGATGGCACGACCTTTCCGACGGAGGTGATCCTTTCTTCCGTCAAGCTCGACCGCGAGTACCTGGTGGCCATCGTGCGCGACGTCTCGGACCGCCTGGAGGCGGAGGACAAGCTGCGCGAAGAGGAGGCGCTTTTTGCCAAGCTCCTCAACACGGTGCCCGACCGCATTTACTTCAAGGACAGGAAGGGGCGCTTTGTCCGAATCAACGAGGCCGTGGCCCGGGAATTCGGCATGAGCGATCCCGCCGAGGCCGTGGGCAAGACCGACTTCGACCTGTTCAGCTTCGAGCACGCCCAGCAGACGCTGATCGACGAGCAGCGGATAATGGAGACGGGCGAGCCGATGATCGGATTCGAGGAGAAGGAAACCTGGCCCGATGGCCGCGAGACCTGGGTGTCGACGACCAAGATGCCCCTGCGCGACGCGGACGGCCGGATCACGGGCATCATCGGCGTCTCGCGCGACATAACGGCCAACCGGACCCTGCGGGCCCAGTTCCTCGAGGCGCAGAAGATGGAGGCGTTCGGCCAGCTCGCCGGCGGGATCGCGCACGACTTCAACAACATCCTTGCCGCCATGCTGATGCAGCTGAACCTCGCCGAGTCGGAGCCGGGCCTCACTGAGGCGTCCCAGGGGTGGCTCAAGGAGATCGAGCGCACCGCCCAGCGGGCGACGAGCCTCACCCGCCAGATGCTCCTGTTCAGCAGGAGGGAGGCGATCGACACCCGGACGATAGACCTGAACCAGGTGATCGACGGGGTGTGCAAGATGCTGCGACGCCTCGTGGGCGAGGACATCGTTTTCGAGCTGAAGGCGTCGGCGGCGCCGATGTGGATCGAGGCGGACGCCGGCATGGTCGAGCAGATCGTGATGAACCTTTGCGTGAACGCGCGCGACGCCATGCCGCAAGGCGGCAGGCTCGAGATCGGAACCCGCACGGAGGACCGCGCAGGTCCCGCTTCTGGCGGCGGTTCGAAGCCGGGGCGCTTCGTGTGCCTCCTGGTGACGGACACGGGCTGCGGCATGGATGAAAAGACTCGCAGGCGCCTCTTCGAGCCGTTCTTCACGACAAAGCCGGTTGGCAAGGGCACGGGCCTCGGCCTCGCCACCGTCTACGGCATCGTGAAGCAGCACGGCGGCTGGATCGAGGTGGACAGCGCTCCGGACAGGGGAACGACGTTTCGCGTCTACTTTCCCTTCCGCGAGCCGTCGCTCATCGGCCTTGCCCCCATCCAGGCGCTCAAGGTGCGCGGCGGCACGGAGAGGATTCTCGTCGTCGAGGACGACGAGTCGCTGCGCAGCTCGATGGCCGGCTGCCTGAGGAAGTCGGGCTACCAGGTGGTGGCCTCGTCGAACGGCGCCGAGGTCCTCCGGGGCCTGGGCGCCGACGAGCCGAATTTCGACCTCCTGGTCACGGACATCCTGATGCCCGGGGGATTGAACGGCCTGCAGCTGGCGGCGCAGCTCACAAGCGCCAAGCCGACGCTCAGGGTCATCGCGATAACCGGCCACTACGAGGCGAAGGAGCCCCAGACCCTTCCGGGCAACCTGATGCGCCTGCCCAAGCCGTTCACGGTCGAGACGCTCCTCAGCCGGGTGCGCCAGTGCCTCGACGCGAAGTGACCGCGCCCCGGGCTAGGAGACGACCAGGTTGAGGATCCGGCCGGGCACGTAGACAACCTTGACGATCGACTTGCCGGCAAGGAACGGGGCGACCTTCTCGTGGGCCCTGGCGAGCGCGACTGCCTGCTCCTGCATCATGCCGACGCCCACAAGCTGGTCGCCACGGGTCTTCCCGTTGACCTGGAAAACGAGGCGGACCTGCGCGGCGGAGATCCTTGCGGGATCGAACCTGGGCCACGGGGCCCCTGACGCCCGGCCCGGCGCGCCGAGGCGCGACCAGACCTCCTCCGCGAAATGGGGCGCGAAGGGCGCGAGGACCTGGATGAACGCGAGCGCGGTCGCACGGCTCACGCGGCCCTCCTTGTGCAGCGCGTTCTCGAAGATCATCATCTGCGAGATGGCCGTGTTGAAGCGCAAGGCGTCTATGTCGTCCCCAACCTTGCGTATCGTCTCATGGAGGAGCCTCAGGAGTTCGGGCGAATCCGAGGCCCCGTCGTCTATCCTCGGGCTCGCGCGGCCGTCCTCTCCCACGCAATCGCGCCAGATCTTCTGGAGGAAGCGGTGGACGCCCTCGATCCCCCTCGGGTTCCAGGGCTTCATGGCCTCGAGCGGCCCGAGGAACATGAGATAAAGGCGCAGGCTGTCCGCCCCGTGGCTCTCTATGATCGTGTCGGGGCTGGCGACGTTGCCCCGGCTCTTCGACATCTTCTCGCCGTCTTCGCCCAGGATGATTCCCTGGTGGAAGAGCTTCCTGAAGGGCTCCTCGGTCGGCACGGCGCCGATGTCGAAAAGCACCTTGTGCCAGAACCGCGCGTAGAGGAGGTGCAGAACGGCGTGCTCCGCGCCGCCGACGTAGAGGTCGGGCCCGCCCCACCGTGCGAGGGCCCCGGGGGAGGCGAACGCCCGGCTGTTCGAGGGATCGGTGTACCGCAGGTAGTACCAGCAGGAGCCGGCCCACTGCGGCATCGTGTTGGTCTCGCGACGCGCGCGGACCCACGACTGGCCCTGCGGCGCCGGCCCGGAGCCCGGCCGGCCCTCGCCGGTCTTGAAGTCGTACCAGATGTCGACCCACGAGGCGACGTTTGCCAGGGCGCTCTCGCCCGTGCCGCTGGGCAGGTAGGACTCGACCGGCGGAAGCTCGAGGGGAAGCGCCGACTCGGGAAGGGGCAGGGCGAAGCGGGTGACCCCGTCCTGCGCGAACGAGACCGCGTCCCTCGGCACGAGGTCGGCGAGCGCCGGCGCCGCCCGGCGGTAATCCTCGGCGCCCACCCACACGATCGGGATCGGCTCGCCCCAGTAGCGCTGGCGCGAGAAGAGCCAGTCGCGAAGCTTGTAGTTGACGGAGTGCCGGGCGGCGCCTCGGGCCGCAAGGTCGTCCGTTATCCGCCGCTTGGCCTCGCGCCACGGGAGGCCGGAGTAGGCGCCCGAGCGCACCAGGTTGCCCTCGCCCGTGTACGGGAGACTCGGGCCCTCGCCCGCGGGCGCGCCGTCCGCGGGCTCGATCACGGCGATGATGGGCAGGCTGTAGCGTGTGGCGAACTCGTGGTCGCGCTCGTCGTGGGCGGGCACGGCCATGATGGCTCCGGTTCCGTAGCCTGTCAGGACGTAGTCGGCGACCCAGACCGGTATCCGGGCCCCGCTCACGGGATTCACGGCAAAGGAGCCGGTGAAGACGCCGCGCTTCTCCTTGGCGAGGTCGGTGCGCTCGAGGTCGCTCTTGGCCGCGGCCTGCCTGCGGTAGGCGTCCACGTCCGCCCTGCGCCCGGGGATTGTCAGGGCGTCGACCAACGCGTGCTCCGGCGCGAGGACCATGTACGTGCAGCCGAAGAGCGTGTCGGGGCGCGTTGTAAAGACCCTGAGCCCGCCGAGCGCCGGGTCATCGAGCCCGAAGACGATCTCCGCTCCCTCGCTCCTGCCGATCCAGGCCGCCTGCATCCGCTTGGTCGAGTCGGGCCAGTCAACGCCCTCGAGGCCGGCGAGGAGCCGGTCGGCATAGGCCGTGATCCTCAGGACCCACTGGCGCAGGTTCCTGCGCTCGACGGGAAACCCGCCCACCTCGCTCCTTCCGTCCACGATCTCCTCGTTCGCGAGGACGGTGCGCATCTCGGGGCACCACCACACGGGGCGTTCGTCCACGTAGGCGAGGCCCCGCCGGAAGAGCTGCAGGAAGATCCACTGCGTCCAGCGAAAATACTTCGGGT
>CAZNNO010000112.1:0-10522 GCA_964574435.1 uncultured Opitutaceae bacterium | reverse complement strand
CCTGATCACCGACCGGAGCGCCTTTGACGCGATCCAGCAGGCGGGCGGCTTCATCACCGCGCGCACCGGCTCGGCGCCGGACGCGAACGCCGCCCCCGTGCCGAAGGACGTCGCCGACCTGGCCATGGACGCCGCGCAGTGCATCGGCTGCGGCGCCTGCGCCGCAGCGTGCAAGAACGCGAGCGCGATGCTCTTCGTGGCGGCCAAGGTCTCCCACCTGGGCCTTCTCCCCCAGGGCCAGCCGGAGCGCGACCGCCGCGTCCTCGCCATGGTCAGCACGATGGACGGGCTCGGCTTCGGAAGCTGCACGAACCAGTACGAGTGCAGCGCCGCGTGCCCGAAGCTGATCTCGCACGATTTCATCGCCAGGATGAACCGCGACTACGCGAAGGCAATCTTCCGCTCGGCGTTCAAGCCGGTGGCCGCCGGCGGCGCGGGGGCTTAGGCGCCCCCCGGGGCTGTCGCTAAGGGCCCTCGACCAGGGCGACCTCGAACGGGCGCAGAGTGAGAGCCACCTCGGTCTCGCTTGTCGCGTCGGGGTCGTCGCCCTCCTTGACCGTGCGGACCCTGAGGCCGTCGCCGTGCTGGCGCTCCCGCCAGCCCGCCGCCGGCGTCCCCTGCGGCAGGCGCAAGGCGACGCTCGAGGCCCCGTCGTTCATGTTGAAGAGGACGAACTGGCGGTCGCCGAAGGGGTAGAGCGCGACCCCTCCCGGGCCGAGCAGGCGGACGCCCAGCTGGGCGAAGAAGACCCGGCGGATGGCGTTGAGGACGGGCTCGGGCAGCCGGAGCAGGTCGTAGCTGTTGTCCGGCATGTTGAGCACGTCGACCTGGCCCTCCAGGTAGGGCGTCCGCAGGAGGACTCCGAAGTCCCCGTCCTCGCGGACGAGGGCCACCTCGCGGACGTACGGCCACGTCGAGAGCCTGATGCCGGGAAACGTGAAGGGCCGGGGCGCCTCGACCGGGTACGGGTCCCCGGAGGCGTCCGTGGCGCGGAACGTCGACGACGCCACCGGGGGCCCCTCTCCGATGACGTTGTACGCGCGCCACAGCTCGCTCTGGCGGAGTTCCTGCAGGAGCGACCAGGTGAGGAAGACCTCCCTGCCGGAGCGGACTCGCGCCAGCAGCCCGGCGGCCAGCTGCGGGTCCCGCAGCGAGTGCCGGGTGAAGATGGCGGCCTTGGATTCGGAGGGGAAGGACGTGCTCGGGGCGACGGGCAGCCCGGCCATCCCGAGGTAGCCGAAGATGTTGTACTCGCCGACGGAGCCCAGCGGCAGGTGCATGGGTATCCCCCGCGCGGGGCCGACCAGCATCCCCGCAAGCCTGTCGAATTCCGGCATCAGCCTGCAGAGGGGCCCGTAGACGTCGGCGTCCGGATTGGGGGGCTGGAGCTCGCCGGCGCACCAGAAGATTATCTCGGGCGCGCGGGCGAGGACCGCCTGCCACACCTGCGCAACGAAGTCGTCGGGGTCGCCCTTCATGCCGTAGTTGTCGAGCCAGGCGCTGCGCCACTTCGTGCCGGCGTCGCCACCGATCCACTGCTGGAAGACGTAGCCCGAGTAGATGGGGATGTGCTGGTCGTGGGTCGCCCGCTGGCGAGTCTCGATGCCGACGCTCACGCCGTCGAACTGCGGCGTCTGGCGGGCGACGTCGTAGCCGTGCTGGCGGTGGCCCTCGTACCAGTCGGGGTACTTGATGATGACCCGGATTCCCGGGTGCACGCGCCTCGCCACATCGATGAGGTGGATTTTCGACTGCTCGGCGACAAGCCGGCTGCGGTAGTCGGCCCACGAGTCGGCGCCCCGCCCCTCGAGGCACCGGGCGCAGGTGCAGGTGGTGAAGAGCAGGTCGTCGACGATGATCTCGTCCACCGCCTGGGCCATGAGGCGCGTGCGGCCCTCGAGGATGGCCATGTCGTTCGGGTCGTTGTAGCAGAGCGTGCCCGTGTCGTTGACCGGCACGACGACGCCCGAGACCTCGAGCCCCCGGTCCCTGAGATCGGCGACGATACCGCGCAGGGTCGCCGCGGGGATGTCCCCTTCGCGCCCGCCCTCGATGTAGACCTTCGTCAGGCCGAGCGGCGCGAAGTAGGCGAGCGTGGCCTTGCGGTCCCCGGGCCTGGCAAGGAGCTTCTGGACGTCGTCGCTCGTGAAGAGGAGCGAGGTCCTGATGTGCTGCCACCGCGCCTCGGGGGGCGAGGCGACGGCGTGCGGGGAGCCCGCGCGGAGCGCGAGCGCTCCGAGGACGAGGGCCAGGGCGAGGCGGCGGCACTTGGGCGTGGAACGGGGGGGCATGGGGTTTATTGCTGGGGTTTTCCGAAGGGGCCGGGTTGGGCGTAACTTTTCGCCGGGTGCTGTGTTTTACAGGGAACAACAGAACCTATAAAGAACATGAAAACCAACTCCCTCGAAATCAAAGCCTTCCTCGCCGTCCTGATGGCGATCATATTCCTTCCCGTCAGCGGGACCGCGGCCGCCATCGCCTTCACGGTGACGGGCATGCTCTCGGTCATGCTGGCGGACTACGGCCGAAACCTGGAGCCCCTCAGGGCCACCGCGGACATCCTCCCTTTCCGCGCCGCCGAGTCACTTCGCGAGGCCGCCTGAAGCCCCTCACGCGCCGCCAAGATCATCCGCAACTTTCAGGCGGGCCCCCGTGTTCTCCTGGAACAGAAGCCCCTGAATGGCATGAAATCCAATTTCCTGAACAGCCTCCTGTTCGCAGCCCTTGTCCCTGCCCTCTTCGCGGCGCCGTTCGCCGTGAACGCGGCCGCCATCGCCCTCACCGTGGCGGGCATCGGGGCGGTCCTGCTCACCGACTACGGCCGCACCATCGAGCCCGTGCGCGCCCGGGCCGAAGTCGTCGGCTTCGCCGAGCGCTGCAGCGAGCTGGCCGAGGCGGCCTGACTCAGAACATCGAGAGCGCATGCGCGCTCTCGACGACTACCCAGGCCCCGGCGCAGACAAGCGCGGCGACCAGCGCGTACCTGAGGACCCTGCGTCCGCGAAGCACCGCATCCTGGAAATCCGTGTTGAGCGACTTCCGGTTTGACTGGGAGATGAAGCTCACGAACCTCGGGTCCCTGAACTTCCCGTGGCCTTCCCTGGCCAATCCGAAGCGGATTGCGGGGCGGTGGAAGGCGTTCTTTAGCAGGGTAAGCACGGGGCTAAGGCATGCACTATCCGTATTTTGTGATGGTTTTTTCAAGATGAAACTCGTTAACATCGGCCTTTCACGGATTTTTACCACGAGAACACCATGCACCACTTCCAGTACGTAGGCCAGAACCTGCACTGCGAATCCGTCGATCTCGAGGAGGTTGCGAAGCTCTATGGGACGCCGACGTACGTCTACAGCGCCGAGACAATCGGCGACAACTACAGGCGGATTGTCGGGAGCATGAAGGGGCTGGACGTCCGGGTCTGCTACGCGGTCAAGGCAAACGCCAACCTTGCGGTGCTCAGGTACTTAGGAAATCTTGGCTCTTCCTTTGACTTTGCGAGCGCCGGGGAGATGCGCCGGGTCATGGCAGCAGGCGCCAGTGTCAAGGACAGCGTCTTTGCCGGAGTCGGCAAGGCCGAGGCCGAGATACGCCTGGCCCTCGAGGCGGGAATCTTTGCATTCCATGTTGAGAGCGAGCCCGAGCTGGGGCGCATAAACCATGTCGCCGGCAAGCTGGGGGTGAAGGCGTCGATCGCGATCCGGGTCAACCCCGACGTCGATGCGCTGACCCATGCCAAGATCACGACCGGGACCAGCGCGAACAAGTTCGGAATCCCGCTCAGGCAGGCTGCCGCGGCCTACGAGGCCGCGTCAAAGTACCCCAACATCGCGATAAAGGGCCTGCAGTCGCACATCGGCTCGCAGATCACCGAGATAGGCCCCTTTGTCGAGACCCTCGGCAAGCTCGCCCCGCTGGCCGCCGAGCTGAAGCAGAAGTACGCGATCTCCTACATCTCGATCGGCGGCGGGATCGGCATCGTCTACAAGGACGCCCTCGCGAGCGGTCCCTACACCTGGTGGGAGACGCAGCCCGAAGGCAAGCGGCCGCTTACCCCGGAGGCCTACGGAGCCGCGCTGGCGCCGATTCTCAAGAAACTGGGGCTCAAGGTCTTGCTTGAGCCGGGACGATCGATGGTGGCCAATGCCGGGGTTCTGCTCTCCCGGGTCGAGTACCTGAAGCGCGGCCAGGGCAAGAATTTCCTGATCATCGATGCAGCGATGAACGACCTCGTGCGACCGGCGATGTACGACTCGTACCACGAGATCGTCCCCTTGCACCGGGACACCACCCGCCGCGCGCTTGTGGCCGACATCGTCGGGCCCATCTGCGAGTCGACCGACAGCTTTGCCAGGGACAGGCAGATCCAGGAGCTTGGCGAGGGCGAATACCTGGCGATCATGAGCGCCGGGGCGTACGGCCACGTGATGGCGAGCCGCTACAATGCGCGGGCGCTGCCGGCCGAGGTGCTCGTCAAGGGAAGCTCCTTCGAGCAGGTCAACGGCCGCGAGACGTTCGAGCAGATGATCGCAAACGAGAAGATTCCCGCGTTTTTGAAGTAGCAAGGCGGTCCGGGTGCGGGTTAGAAGAAGCCCATGAAGTTCTGCGTCGTCGGGGCCGGGGCCTGGGGAACGGCGTTCGCTCTGCACCTCGCACGGGGTGCAAGGAGCGTGGCGCTTGTCCCTCGCCGGGAGGCGCAGGCTGCCGCGATCTCCTCCGCGCGCGAGAACGTCGAGTACCTCCCGGGCGCCGTCCTGCCTCTGGGCGTGGAGATCACCTCGAGCCTGGCGGAGGGGCTCTCGGACGCTGACGTGGTCCTCCTTGCCTGCCCCTCGCAGACGCTGCGCGCGACCGCCGCGCATGTCGCGGCCGCCCTCGAGGCGGGCGCCGTGCCCCACCTCGTCCTCAGCCTCGCGAAGGGGCTTGAGCTCGGCAGCCACATGCGGCCCTCCCAGGTGATTTCCGAGGCGCTGCCCGGAACCACGGTGGGCGCCCTTTCGGGGCCGACCAACGCGGCCGAGGTCGCCCGGGGCCTGCCGGCCGCGATGGTGCTTGCGGCAAGGGGCGACGAGGCGGCCATCCAGGACGTCCAGGTCGCGATCAGCGGCCCGACGCTGCGGGTCTACACGACCGACGACCTGGCCGGCGTCGAATTCGGGGGAAGCCTCAAGAATGTCTATGCGATCGCCGCCGGGTGCTGCGAGGGCCTCGGGCTCGGCGACAACGCGAAGGCGGCGCTCATGACCCGCGCCGTGGCCGAGATGGTCAAGGTGGGCGGTTCGCTCGGCGCGCGCACGGAGACCTTCTACGGCCTCAGCGGGTTCGGGGACCTCGTGGCGACGTGCCACGGTTCGTGGAGCCGCAACCGCGAGTTCGGCCAGAGGATAGGCGAGGGCCGCAACATCGCCGAGCTGCTCGAGGGCAGGAAGACGGTCGTCGAGGGCTACGAGACCACGCGCTCCTTCGCGGGGCTCTGCTCCGAGAGGGGGATCGACGCGCCGATCCTCAACGAGACAAACACGATCCTGTTCAAGGGGAGAAGGCCGGCCGACGCCATCTCGGCCCTGATGATGCGCGGGCTCAAGCGCGAGACGTCCTCCGCGTTCGCGCCGGCCTAGGCGCGTTTGGCCAATCCCCGGGCTTGCGTCCCGGGACGCGGCTTTGTTGCCTCATGGGCCCACCCCGCCAGGCCCCCGGAATTCCCCTATGGCAACCCCTGCCGAACTCGATAGGAAGCACAAGCTTGTCATCGTCGCGTCGTCGCTCGGAACAGTCTTCGAGTGGTACGATTTCTACATCTACGGAACCCTTGCGGCGTTTTTCGGGAAGCTGTTCTTCCCTCCCGGCAACGAGAGCGCATCCTACCTCTCGAGCCTGGCGCTCTTCGGGGTCGGCTTCTCCGTGAGGCCGTTCGGCGCACTCTTCTTCGGGAGGCTGGGGGACCTGGTCGGCCGGAAGCACACGTTCCTCGTCACGATCATCGTCATGGGGCTCTCGACGGCGCTTGTCGGGATGCTGCCGACGTATTCGGGTATTGGATTCATGGCGCCGGTCGCCCTCGTTTTCCTGCGGCTCGCGCAGGGGCTTGCGCTCGGCGGTGAGTACGGGGGCGCGGCCATCTACGTCGCCGAGCACGCGCCGCACGGCAGGCGCGGCCTCTACACGGGCTGGATCCAGACCACGGCGACCCTCGGGCTCTTCCTTGCCCTCATCGTCATCGGCGGGCTGCGCGCGATCATCACGCCCGAGGAGTTCGCGGCGTGGGGCTGGAGGGTCCCGTTCCTGCTGTCGTTCCTGCTGCTGGGGGTGTCGGTTTACATCCGGCTCAAGCTCGAGGAGTCGCCGGTGTTCGCCGAGATGAAGGCCGAGGGCAAGCAGTCGAAGGCGCCGCTGACCGACAGCTTCATGCGCTGGGGCAACGCGAAGATCGTGCTCAAGGCGCTGTTCGGCGCCACCGCGGGCCAGGGGGTTGTGTGGTACGGGGGGCAGTTCTACGCGCTCTATTTCCTGACGGCGACGCTCAAGGTGGACTACGTGCGGGCCTACCTGCTGATCGCCGCATCGCTCGTGATCGGGGCCGGCCTCCTGGTCGGGGCGGGCAGGCTCTCGGACCTGGTCGGCCGCAAGTGGATAATCATGGCAGGCCTCCTTCTTGCGGTCCTCACCTACCAGCCGATCTTCCGGGGGCTCACCCGGGCGGCCAACCCGGCGCTCGCGAACGCGATGGAGCGCACGCCGGTCGTCCTCGCGACGGGCGAGTACCGCGGGACGCTGGCCCTCACCGTGGATGCGCTTGGGGACGCGGCGAGGAAGATCGTCCTCCCGAGCACCCCCAGGACCGAGACGGACAAGGCCCGGAACTTCCTGAACACCCGGGGCATCCCGTTCACGCTCGCCCCGAGGGCGGCCGCGGGCGCCCAGGTTTCCCTTTCGGTCGGCGGCGCGACGGTCGAGGGCTTTGACGTGAAGGCCTACGAGTCGGCGCTTGCGCCGGCCGGATACCCCAAGAAGGCCGACCTCGCGGCGATGAACACCCCCGCGGTCCTGGCGCTCCTGACGGTGCTTCTTGCCTACGTCGCGATGGTCTACGGTCCCATAGCCGCGTTCCTGGTCGAGCTCTTCCCGACGCAGATACGCTACACGTCGATGTCCCTGCCGTACCACATCGGCAACGGCTGGTTTGGCGGGTTCCTTCCCCTGATCGCCACCTCGATCGTCGTCTTCACGGGCGACATCTACGCGGGCCTTTGGTTCCCGATCGGCGTCGCGGCCATGTCGTTCGTCGTGGGCTCCATCGTGCTTCCCGAGACCAAGGACCGCGACCTGCGGGGCCTGGCTGACATTCCGTACCCCTAGGCCGGGCGGCCCGCTTCCCTGGACCTCGCCAGGACGAGCATGCTCCCGAGGTAGGCGACCATCACGAGGAGCGACAGGCGGTGGTTGCCGACCGCCATGCCGAGGTACTCGCAGAAGCCGCCGAGCATCGCCCCGATGAGGTTGGCCCCGAAGACGGCCGATGGCGACCGGGCCTCGCGGAACGTGGTCGAGAAGATGACCCCGGCGAAGAAGATGGGGAGCGGCACGACCAGGAGCGTCCATGCCATCCTCGCCGGGAATTCGAGACCGAGGATCGACTCGCGAGGGACCATGAGCAGCAGTGCCAGCGCGGCCATTAGCGGCGCGTACATCCAGAGGGACCAGCCCTTGAGTCGCTCCGCCACGACGTTGGCCGCCAGCACCATGAGGAGAACCCCGGAGACGACGACAAGCGTCACAAACCACGTGGCGCCGAAGAACAGGGTGCAGTCGCCGATGCTCTTCGTCTCTAGGAGGAGAAAGCCCATCCCGAGGAGGCCGAAATGGACGTCGGAGCGGCCGAACGAGCTCCGCCTCAGCATCCCAACCGTCGCCAGGGAGAACCCGAGGAGGCTCGCGATCGCGACCAGGTAGTCCGAGGGGATCGTCCTGCCGGCCAGGTAGAGGAAGGGCCAGTCGTCGGTCGGCAGGTCGATCCGCGAGGGGTTAACGAACGTGGCGCGGTAGTACCTCAGGACCCTCGGCGGGAGGACGACCGCAGGGTCCTTCGGCACGCAGAGGATGACAAGTTCCTTGGAGTCGTCGAGGTACATGGCCGGGTCCCTTCCGGTGCCCTCCTTGACGAGGCCGTAGAGCTTGGGCCCGAGCCAGGGCCTTCCTAGCGAGAACGAGAGGGCCAGCATGCCCTCGTCATTCACCAGGCGGAACGCCGAGCGCAGGCTCTCGACCGTGTACACGTAACCGTCCAGCCGGACGTTGGCCATGGTGCTGAACAGCGCCTGGGAATCGAGGAAGCCGAACAGCACGAGGTCGTACCCGGGCCTGGCCCGGGCCAGGAACGAGCGCGCGTCGTCGATGTGGACCGTGACGCGCGGGTCGAGGTAGGGGGCGCCCGCGTTGAAGCGCCGGGAGACGGCGACGATCGCCGGGTCGATCTCGACCGCGTCGACGTGCCTCGCGCCCGACGCCAGGGCGGCCTCGACATCGCACCCGCCGCCCGCCCCGACGACCAGGACCCGCTCGCGCCCGTCCGAGACGGCGTAGGGGAGGACGTAGTGCAGGGCGAACCACCGCGCGTCGTTCTCTGCCTTGCTGCCGGGCGTGTAGCGCGCGGGGTCGAGCGAGGCGTCGAAATGGTAGCCGAACTGGTTGACCCGGACCACATACATCGGGGGATCGCGCATCGTCAGGAGCCCGGGAGGCGGGGCGGACTCGGAGACCCCGGGGGAGTCGAAGCGGCTCACCGTGATGCAGTAGTAGGGCGACCAGATGGCGCTGGGGTCGCTCCTCCAGACGATGGCGGCCAGCACGGCGAGGAAGACCGGGATGCCGAGAATCCTCGCGCGCCGCTCCGCGACAAGGAGGTAGACAAGCATGACGCCGGCCATGCCGAGCACGGGGGAGAAAAGCCTTAGCGAGAAGAGCCCGAAGCAGAGCGTGCCCGAGAGGCTGCCCGCGATGTCCCAGGCGTAGGCCGTGAGGCGGGGCATCGAGTTAAAGAGGACGCCCATGCGCTGGCCCAGCGGCACGAAGACAAGGGCGTTCATCGCGAAGATCCGCACGAGCACGAACGCGTCGAACATCGAGGGAGGCAGCGCGTAGAAATGGAGCTCGCCCGCCGAGGTCCCGATGACGGTGTTCCTGTCGAGAAGGAGCATCCCGATGTCGCAGGCCAGCAGCACCGGAAACCATCCGAAGAGGTTCCAGCGCCTGTCCGCGGCCATCGCCCCCGCGCCGAGCCCGAGGAACGAGCTGAGCAGCATGAGGTTAGCATAGTAAGCCACCAGGTGGACCACGGACGGGACCCACCGGATCACCATCATCTCGAGGAAGAGGCCCGTGAACGAGAGTGCGAACATCTCCCAGCCGGGGGATGTCTTTGTCGCGGGCGGCTCCATGGCTCCGGAATTACCTGATGGCCAGGCGTCTATCAACGCCAACTTCGGGCCAGCAAAAAATCCTTTCCGGGGATTGCGGTGCGCCCCCTCAGTATCCACATTGCGCGCCAATGAAGATAGCCGTCGGCTGCACGCTGCGATACCAAGTTGTCGCGCCGAGCGCCTCATTCACCTTCAATGTGCTGGTCAACACCGATCCCGAGCAGCAGCTGGTTTCCGAGGTCGTCAAGTGCGCGCCCGACGTCCCGGCCGAGATTGCGACGACCTCGAAGGGCGAGCGCGTCCTGCGGACGGAGGCCCCGACCGGGTCATTAGACCTTGAGTATTCCGCCGTCGTGGATGTCAACCGGCCCGAGATGCCTGCGATCGTGCCCCCCGACCGGCCCGGAAGGCTGGCGCTCAACATCCTGACCTACACGCTCCCGAGCCGCTACTGCGAGAGCGACCGCTTCGGGCCCACGGCATGGGAGCTCTTCGTGAAGGGCGAGGACCGGGCCGAGCAGGTCCGCGCGATCTGCAAATGGGTTGGCGAGAACGTTGAGTACGCCCCGGGCTCGACGGACGGGAAAACGTCGGCATGGGATGTCTGGCAGACCCGCAAGGGGGTCTGCCGCGACTACACGCACCTGGCCATTGCGCTCTGCCGGGCGCTCTCGATCCCTGCCCGCTATGTGGGCGGCTACGCCGTCGGCCTGGTTCCCATGAACTTCCACGCCTGCTTCGAGGCGTACCTCGGCGGGAGCTGGAGGCTATTCGACCCGACCGACGGGATCGCCCCGGGCCTCATCGTCGCGTCGACGCGCGGGCGCGACGCGTCGACCGCGGGGCTCACGACCATCTTTGGACGGATCCAGCCCGGATCCGTCCAGGTGGTGTGCTCCCTCGCCCCCGAGCCGGCCCCTCAGTCCGCGGGGATCCGCATCGAGTAGAAGCTGCGGTACACGAACACGAGGGCCACGGCGAAGATCGCCGCGCCCAGCATGTGCTTGAGCAGCGGATCCATCTTCACGGCGATCTCGACTGCAAGCAGGCCGAAGAGGGTCGTGAACTTGATGACGGGGTTGAGCGAGACGGACGACGTGTCCTTGAA
>CAZNNO010000111.1:0-10606 GCA_964574435.1 uncultured Opitutaceae bacterium | reverse complement strand
TCGTCGGCGGCGACGGCTGGGCCTACGACATCGGCTACGGCGGCCTGGACCACGTCCTGGCGAGCGGGGCCAACGTGAAGGTTCTGGTGCTCGACACCGAGGTCTATTCCAACACCGGGGGCCAGGCGTCGAAGGCCACGCCCATCGGGGCGGTCGCCAAGTTCGCATCGGCCGGAAAGGGGCTGGCGAGGAAGGACCTCGCCCTCATGGCCATGCAGTACGGCCACGTCTACGTCGCGCAGGTCGCCTTCGGCGCGAAGGACAGCCAGACCGTGACCGCGCTTCGCGAGGCCGAGGCCTACGACGGGCCCGCGCTCGTCATCGCCTATTCGCACTGCATCGCCCACGGCTTCCCGCTTCACCTGGGCGCCGAGCAGCAGAAGCTCGCCGTCGAGACCGGCTACTGGCCGCTGTTCCGCTACGACCCGCGCCTGGCCGGCACCGGGGAGCCGCTCAAGCTCGACTCCGGGGCGCCCAAGGGCGACCTGTCCAGGTTCACGGCGAACGAATCCCGGTTCAGCATGCTCAAGCTCGTCGCGCCCGCCAGGGCGGCCGAGCTCGCGAGCCTCGCGCAGAAGCAGGTGCGCAGGCGCTTCGCCTTCTACGAGCGGCTGGCAGGCAGGGCGTCGGGCGACGGAAACGGGGGCGCGCCGGTCTCGGCGCCCGCCGCAGCCGGCCCGGCTCCGTCGGCCGCCCCAATCCCCAGGACCACCCCGGCTGCCCTAAACCCGCCATCGGCCCCATCATGAACCTCTCCACCGAATACCTCGGCCTCAGGCTCGAGAACCCCCTCATCGTCGGGGCGAGCCCCTTCTGCGACAGCATTGACGCCGCCCGCCAGCTCCAGGATGCCGGCGCGGCCGCGATCGTCATGCGCTCCATCTTCGAGGAGCAGATCGAGGTCGAGCTGCGCGCGCTCGCGCACAACATCGACACGCCCGCGGAGAGCCACTCGGAGGCGACGTCCTACTTTCCCAACTTCTCGGAGTACCAGCTGGCCCCGGACCAGTACCTGCGCCAGATCGAGGGGCTGAAGAAGGCGCTCAGCATCCCGGTCATCGCGTCCCTGAACGGGGCGAGGATGGGCGGGTGGATCGACTACGCCCGGCGCTTCGAGTCCGCGGGGGCCGACGCGATCGAGCTCAACCTCTACCAGCTTGTCACCCGCGCGAGCGTCGCCGCGGACGAGGTCGAGGCCGACCTGCGCGAGATCGTGCACCTGGTCTCCGACTCGGTGCGGATCCCGGTCGCCGTGAAGATCTCGCCGTTCCACACCTCCCCGGCCAACTTCGCGCTGTCGCTCGAGCACGCCGGCGCCGCGGGCGTCGTGGTCTTCAACAGGTTCTACCAGCCGGACTTCGACCTGGACGAGATGGAGGTGCAGCCGAAGCTGCGGCTCTCCGATACCTCGGAGCTCCTGATGCGCCTGCGCTGGCTTGCGATCATCTCCCCGCAGGTGCGCTGCTCGCTCGCGGCGACCGGCGGCGTGCACAGCGCCCAGGATGTCCTGAAGGCGATCTTCGCCGGGGCGCACGCGGTGCAGATCGTCTCCGCGCTCCTGCAGAACGGACCGCGCTACCTGGCGGTCCTTCTCGACGGGATGAGCCAGTGGATGGGCGAGCACGGCTACACGAGCGTCGCGGAGTTCCGCGGCGCGATGAACCTTCGGCGCTGCCCGGACCCCGCCGCCTTTGAGAGGGCCAACTACATTCGGATCCTCCAGGCGTGGCGGGTTGCAACTTATGACGAACAAACCTGACCGGATGGCATGGCTGAGGGGCGGCGACGCCCATTGCTCCAACCCCCCCAATCCGCCCCCGGGATCCCCCTGGCGGCTGGTGCTCCTGGGGGCGCCCGGGGTGGGAAAGGGGACCCAGGCCGAGCTTCTCTGCACGCGCCTGTCGGCGTGCCACCTCTCGACGGGGGACATCCTGCGGGCCGCCGACTGCGCCGGCAGGGAGCGCTCGCCGGCGCTCACGGCCGCCCTCTTCAGCATGAAGCAGGGCGCCCTGGTCTCGGACGAGATCATGCTCGATCTGGTCTCCGAGCGCGGCCGGTGCCTGCGCTGCTGCGGCGGGTTTGTCCTGGACGGGTTCCCGCGCACCGTCGCCCAGGCCGAGGCCCTGGCCGGGATCATGGAGCGCGAGGGGGTCGGCCTCGACGCCGTGTTCAGCTACGAGCTTCCCATCGACGAGATCGTCGACCGGCTGGCCGGCCGCCGGGTGTGCCCCGGCTGCAAGGCCGTCTACCACGCGACCATGCAGCCCCCCCAGAGCCCCGGCATCTGCGATGCCTGCGGCAGGCAGCTCGTCCAGCGCGAGGACGACAAGCCGGAGACCATCCGCACGAGGATGCGCGTCTACCTTGAGAACACCCAGCCGCTGCTCGAATGGTACGCGCAGCGCGGGCTCCTGATCCAGGTCCCGGCGCACGGGACGCCGGAGCAGATCTATGCTCGCACGTGGACGTGCGGCCGCTCGAAGCACGCGGGCCTCACGCCGGCGTCGGGCGGGACCGCGGCCCCGCCTGCAGCCGGCGGTGAAGCGCCCGCACTTCACGCACGGCTTTCCTGAGGCCGAGCGTCGCGGGGCGCGAGAGCTCCTCGCCGAAATCGAGCTCGCTCGCGGGGATGGCGAGCAGCCACGCCGGCGGCGCGCGGCCGAAGGCGTCCCTCGCCAGCGCGAGGAGGACCCGCGGGTCCGCGGCGTGGGCGAGGACCTGCGACGAGGCGGACGGCTCCAGCCGGCGCAGGCGCACCGGGCCCTCCCCGCCGACGGCCGCGTCGACGAACACCGCCGCCGCGGCCTGCGCCAGGGGGTCGGCCAGCTCGGGCGTCAGCTGCGGGCACGCGAGGGTCAGGACGCCGGGCAGCCGCAGCTTCTCCACCTCGGCCGCGACCCTGGGCCCGACGCCGTCGTCGCGGCGCAGCGTGTTTCCGTAGCCGATCACGAGCAGGTGGCTAGCCACGGACCACCTCGCGAAGGACGTCGCCGCGGGGCCCGATGAGGCGGATGCGCATTGGCATCTGGCCCGCGGCGTGGGTCGAGCAGCTCAGGCACGGGTCGTAGCAGCGGATCCCGTGCTCGATGCGGTTGAGCACCGGCTCCGGGATGTCCTCGCCCTCGACATAGTGCCGGGCGATCTGGGCGACGGTGCGGTTCATGGCGAGGTTGTTGTGGCCGGTCGCGACGATCAGGTTGACCTTCGTCAGGAGTCCGGAGCGGTCCACGGTGTAGTCGTGGAAAAGCGTCCCGCGCGGGGCCTCGCTCGCGCCCACGCCGCGCGGCGAGTTGACGCCCGCGTCGGCCCGAAGCTCGGTGCCCGACAGCTCCGGGTCCTCGAGCGCGCGCTCGATCTGCTCGAGGCCCGCCAGGATCTCGATCAGGCGCGCGTAGTGGTAGAGGAAGGAGGACGTGACGGCGCCGCGTCCCATCTGCTTGAAGGCCCGCAGCTCGGAGTCGGCGCGCGGCGTCCCGATGCGCTCGCAGATATTGAGCCTCGCGAGGGGGCCCACCCGGTACATGCCGCCGGGCAGGCCGAGCGCCTTGAAGTACGGCGACTTGAGGTAGGAGGACTCCTGCACCGACTCCCCCAGGTACTCGAGGTAGCCCGAGGGCTCGATCTGGTCCGCGATCACGCTGCCGGTGCTGTCGGTGAACCTGAGCTTGCCGCCGTGGTGCTCCCAGCCGCCATCGGGCGCCACAAGCCCCATGAAGAGCGACGGGAAGTTCCCGAAGATGAGCGCCTCCTCGCGGTGCGACTCGAGGGCCCTGAGGAAGAGGCCAAGGGCGGCCTCGGCCGTCGCGAACGCCTCCGGCAGGCGGGCGCGGATCCGGGCGCGACCCTCGTCGGAGAGGCCGCTCCTGACGCCTCCCGGGACGGCCCAGGACGGGTGGATCTTCTTGCCGCCCAGCACCTCGATTATCTCCTGGCCGAATTGCCTCAGCCGGATCCCGGAGCGGGCGAGCTCCGGGTCCGCGGCGATGAGCCCGAAGACGTTGCGCTTCGCCGGGGGGGTGTCCCAGCCGAGGACGAAATCGGGCGCGCTCAGGTGGAAGAAGCTCAGGGCGTGGCTCTGGACGATCTGCCCCAGGTTCATCAGGCGCCGCAGCTTGTCGGCCGCGGGCGGGATCGCGACGGCCATGATGGCGTCGCCCGCCTTGGCCGAGGCCAGCAGGTGGCTCACCGGGCAGATCCCGCAGATGCGCGCCGTGATGGCCGGCATCTCGCTGAAGGGCCTGCCCTCGCAGAACTTCTCGAAGCCCCGGAATTCGACGACGTGGAACTCCGCGTCCGAAACCTGGCCGGCGTCGTCCAGGAAAATGCTGATCTTGGCGTGGCCCTCGATGCGGGTGACCGGGTCGATGACGATGCGCTTGGACATGGTGGCCCTTCCGCCTAGCCGAACTTGAGCTGCTCGCCCTCGAGCTTGAGGGGCAGGCCCGCGAGCACGCGCTCGAGGAGCAGCTTGATGATGGCCGCCGAGGGCGGGCAGCCCGGCAGGAAGGCGTCCACGGCGACGGCCTCGTGGAGCGGCAGGACGCGCTCCAGGAGCTCCGGGACGATCCCCTCGCAGCGGGGGAGGCGCGGGTTATCCTGCGCGTTCGTGATGTAGGCGCTCTGCAGGACGTTCTCGCCGTTGGCCGCGCCCAGCTGGTTGCGGATCGCGGGCACGTTGCCGGTGACGGCGCAGTCGCCGAAGGAGACCAGCACCTTCGTGCGCCTGCGGATCCTGTGGAGGAGCTCCAGGTTGTCGCGGTTGCATACCGCCCCCTCGATCAGGCACACGTCGACGCCCTCGGGGTACTCCTTGACGTCGATGACCGGGCTGTAGACCAGGTCGACCAGGCCGGCCAGGTCGATCAGGAACTCGTCCAGGTCGAGGAACGACATGTGGCAGCCGGAGCAGCCTCCCAGCCAGACGGTGGCCATCTTCAGACGATCCATTGCTTCTTCTCCCGGGCGTTGACGATGAACTCGAGCTTGGAGCGGTCGCGCACCATCTCCCCGACGGTCGCTCCGCGGTTGAAGAGGGCCCCCGTGGGGCAGGCGAGGACGCACTTGCCGCACGAGGTGCAGGTTTCCGAGCCGCCCCACGGCTGGTTCAGGTCGTCGATGATGCTCGACCTGGCCCCGCGGCCGGCGACGTTCTTCGTCCCGGCCCCCTCGATGTGCCAGCACACGCGCACGCAGCGCGTGCACAGGATGCAGCGGTTGTGGTCGAGGCCGAAGAGCGGGTGCGTCGCGTCGACCCCCCACCTTGGGAAGCAGTACTCGAAGCCCACGTGCTCCATCCCGTTCTCCCACGCGAGCGCCTGCAGCTCGCAGTTGCCGTTGGACACGCAGACCGCGCACACGTGGTTGCGCTCGGCGAAGAGCAGCTCGAGCGTCATCCGGCGGTACTTGCGCAGGCGCTCGGTGTCGGTGCGGACATCCATCCCCTCCGTGACGCGGGTCGTGCAGGCCGACAGGAGCTTCTTGACCCCGGCCACCTCGACCAGGCAAAGCCGGCAGGCCCCGACGTCGTAGACGCCGCCCAGGTGGCAGAGCGTCGGTATCCTGATCCCGGCCTCGGTCGCGGCGTCGAGGATCGTGGCGTCCTCCTGGGCGCTCACCTGCCTGCCGTCGATGATGAGGGTCTTTGCCGCCATGGGGTCAGGTCCCGCTGGTGCCCGGGGCGGGGGCGGCCGCCCCGGCCGGGGACGCGTAGGGATCCGGCCGCAGCAGCTCGAGGTACTCGTTTCGGAAGAAGCGCAGGGTGCTCAGGACCGGGTTCGGCGCGTTCTGGCCCAGGCCGCAGAGGCTCGTGCGCGCGACCATGTCGCAGAGCTCCTCGAGCTTGGCCAGGTCCCCGGCGGAGGCCTCGCGCCGGAGGATCTTGCTCAGGAGCCGGTGCATCTGGACCGTCCCGGTGCGGCACGGGATGCACTTGCCGCACGACTCGTCCATGCAGAACTCCATGAAGAAGCGCGCGACGTCGGGCATGCGCGTCGTCTCGTCCATCACGATCATCCCGCCCGAGCCCATGATCGAGCCGAGGCGCGTCAGCGACTCGTAGTCGACCGGCGTGTCGAGCTCGTCGGCGGGTATGCAGCCGCCGGAGGGCCCGCCGGTCTGCACGGCCTTGATCCCGGCGCCGCCGGGAGCCCCGCCGCCCATCTCCTCCACGATCTGGCGGAGCGGGGTGCCCATGGGCACCTCGATCAGACCCGTGTTGACGATCTTGCCCGCGAGCGCGAACACCTTCGTGCCCTTGCTGAGCCCCGTCCCGATGGACGCGAACCACTCCGCCCCCCTGCGGATGATGGCGGGCACGTTCGCGTAGGTCTCGACGTTGTTGATGAGCGTCGGGCAGTCCCAGAGGCCGCTCTCGGCGGGGAAGGGCGGGCGGGGCCGGGGCGTCCCCCTCCGGCCCTCGATCGACGCCATGAGCGCCGTCTCCTCGCCGCAGACGAAGGCGCCGGCGCCGATGCGGATGTCGATCGTGAAGTTGAACGGCGACTCGAAGATGCCGCTCCCGAGGAGCCCCGTCTGCTTCGCCTGCTTGATCGCGATCTGCAGGCGCTTGATCGCGAGCGGGTACTCGGCGCGGACGTAGATGAAGCCCTGGTTCGCGCCGACCGCGTAGCCCGCGACGGCCATGCCCTCCAGCACGCTGTGGGGGTCGCTCTCGAGGACGCTCCGGTCCATGAACGCCCCAGGGTCCCCCTCGTCGGCGTTGCAGACGACGTATTTCTGGGCGCCCGGGGTCTTGGCGACGGTGGCCCATTTGAGGCCCGTGGGGTAACCCGCCCCTCCGCGCCCGCGCAGGCCGCTCTTTATCGCGGTCGCCACAACCTCGCTGGGGGTCATCTCGCGCAGCACGGCGTGCAGGGCGCGGTAGCCGTCGGCCGCGATGTAGGAGTCTATCCGCTCGGGGTCTATCTCGCCGCTGTTGGCGAGGACGATGGACAGCTGCTTCCTGAAGAAGGGGTGCTCGGGGTCGATCCGCCTGACCGCCGTCTCCCCGCCCTGCGTGGAGACGACGAGCGACGCGGCGTCCTCCGGCGCGACCTTTCCGTAGATGATCCCGTCCGGGTCGACGCCGACCAGCGGGCCCTGGCAGCAGAGGCGCATGCAGCCGACGCCGCGCACCTCGACCGAGTCCGAGATGCCCGCGTCGCGCACCGCCTTCTCGAGGCCCGCCTTGACCGCGTCGGAGTGGGAGGACATGCAGCCGGCCGCCATGCAGCAGCGGATGACGGTCTTCTTTCGGGAGGAGCGCTCCTTCTCCGCTATCGCGTTCAGGTCGTCAATGACCATGGGGAAGCCATTCGTTCACCTTGGCCAGGGCCAGCTCCGGCGTCTGGTACGGCGTGATGACCCCGTCGTAGACGACGGTCGGGGCGATGCCGCAGGCCCCGAGGCAGCGCGCGGTCACCAGCGAGAACTCGTTGTCGGGGGTGGTCTCGCCGGCCTTGATCCGGGCCTCCCGCTCGATCGCGGAGAGGACCTTGTCCGAGCCGCGGACGTAGCAGGCGGTGCCGATGCAGACGACGCACGTGTGCGCGCCCTGGGGCTTGAGGACGAAGAAGTGGTAGAACGTCGCCACGCCGTAGACGCGGCTCGGCGGGAGCTTCAGCTTGTACGCCACGAACAGGAGGAGGTCGTCCTCCAGGTAGCCGAAGAGCTCCTGCGCCCTGTGGAGAACCTCGATGAGGGCGTCCTGGCGCCCCTGGAACTTCTTGATGTGCGCCTCGAGGATCTTGAAGCGCTTGTCCCCGCTGGCGTGCTTCAATATCCGCGCGGCGTTGCCCTTCCTGTCGGTCGCTGGGGAACTCGCTTCCACGGGCCGAGCATAGTACCCGGGCGCCGGGGCTTCTCCGCACATTTTGGCAATGGCTGGGCGTTTATTGGGGGACGAAATGACCCGCCGGCGCGGATTTGCGGCCCCCTTGAAACCGCGAGGGCGGGGTTGGCGCCGAGGCCGCTGAAACGAGTCTACGTACTAACTCCCATGCGGTCCGCGAATCCTCAAGAACCCGCGTCCTGCGCCGACTGGACAGCCATGAGCACGATAGCCTACGACATGAAAGGCGGAGCGAAGGTGCCGATGCCCCAGGTGCTGATCCTTGGAGCGGGACTCCTGATGTCCGCCCTGACGGCGGCTCCCGCGGGCCTGATCCGCGTCCTAGCCGGGTTCCACCTGGTGGGCGGCGAACTCGCGGGATCGATCCCCGCGGCAGCGGCCTACTGGGGGCTGCAGGCTGCGGTCGCCCTTTACGCGATCGGCACGGAGCGCCTGTTCAGGCGCTGCCTCGCCCTCGGCCTCATCCTTGCGGCCGGAGTCGCCGGAGTCGTCGGCTAGCCGGCGCCGCGCCTCCCGGCGGGAGCAGGATTGCCGGGCAGCCTGGTTCACGGCGGCGCAGTCCCCCGGGATCAGGCTCTCGAGGCGCCTCAGCCTGTCGCGCGAGGCCGCGTCGGCCGCCTCTCATTCGCCGAGGCGGACCAGGCTCCTCGCCGGCGCGAGGTCGCCCGTGCGCCGCGCGCCACAAAAAACGGTGCGTGTCTTCGGCGCGCCTTTCCCCGGGTCAGGCCGGGCGCGCAAAGGACACGATCTGGTCCCGTTCTCGGTGATTCGTCCAGAAGCGCTCGCCGTCAAAAGCGAGGGCGCGCGCCGCAAACGGGATAAGGGCTATATCCTCGATCGCCGGCGTGGCCGGGCGCGGGTCGACCCGCGTGAGCCAGTAATCTCCCGCCTTCTCCTCGTCGGTCGTCAGGAGGAAAATCAGGCCGTCGACAAAGACCTGCCCGCAGATGCCGTGCGGGACGGCGATGACGCGCTCGACCTGCCCCTCGGCGCCGAGGGCGAGCACCTTCCTCGGGTACCACTGGCTGAGGTGGAGGCGGCGCCCGTCGTAGCCGAGCTGGGAGCCGCTGTCATCCGGGCACGGAATGCCGAATTTCCCGTCGAAGCCATGGCCCGGCAGGCAGCGCCTGATGATCCTGTGGTCTTCCGCCGTCTCGCCGCAGATGACGCGGAGCTCGTTGTCCATCAGGGTCATGCCCCAGGGTTTGCCCGGCGCGGCCGACTCCCACGTCACCTTCCACGTCGCGGGATTGATCCCGTAGATGCGCTTGGTCTCGATCGAGCCCATCCAGAGCGTTGCGCCGTCCCACGCGAGCGACTGGGGCTTGGGGGCGGGCGACGCCCGGCGCTGGAGTTCCCCGATGTCCTTCATGTCTTGAAGTTGAGGTGGCGGGAGTATTTGGCGGGTGCTGCGTTTCCCAGCGCCCTCAGAATAGCGGAGCGTTGTTCGCCGGGTCGTTGACGAGGGCGTCGAGGCGCGGATCGCCGTGGAGCGAGCTCAGGGGGTCCAGCTTCAATTCATGGACGTTCACGATGCTGGCGGCGCCCGGCGTCCGGAGCAGGCGGGCGAATTCGGCAAGCGCACGTTCCTTGTCCCCGATGTTGTCATAGGTGAAGGCGCGGAACGAGGCGTAGGCCGCGGCGTCGACGGCGTCGAGCGACTGGGGTATCAGCTCCACGGAGTGCTCCGCGGCGCGCCGGGCCTCATTCGGGTGGCCCAGGGCCACCTCGGAGAACGCCTGGAACGCCCAGAGACGCGGATTCCCCGGCTCCCTCTCGAGCCGTTTTTTCATGTCCTCCGGGATGGTGCCGAGGAGTGCCGCCGCCCCGGCCTTGTCCCCGGCGCGGAACAGGAAAGCGGCGCCCAGGATATCCTGCTCCCAATGGGTAAGGTCGCTCTTGTCGTAATAGCGCTGGAGTCGCCTCAGGCGAATGAGCTCCTGGATGTCGCCCTTGCTGCCCGCCCATTCGCTGCGAATCTCGATGCCATCCGGCGAGGCTGCCTCCTCGGGCGTGAGGTGCGCGATGTAATCCTCCGCTTCCCGGGTCGAGCCGGTCGCGTGAAAGGAGACCAAGGCGGCGTAGTAGCCCATAATGAACTCGTCCGGCCGGAGCGCCGCCATCCTGCGCCATGCGGCGGCGAGCTCGTCGTAGCGCCGGGCCTCGCTTAGGCATGAGATCAGGTTGCCCAGGTACCGGATGTTGGCGACATCAAGCTCCGTGGCGTGGCGCATGCTGGCGAGCGACTCGGACCACTTGCCCTGGCGGCGCTCGATCAGGCCGAGGGAATTGAAGACGCCGGCGTCATTCGGCCGCTGGCGGGCCAGCCGCTGGTACTGCTCGTCCGCGCGGGCGTAGTCGCGGTAACCGTAGTAATAGTACGTTCCAAGGCTGCTGATGACCTCCGGGTCCTCCGGCGCCAGCTGAAGCGCCTGGTCGATGGCGGCCTTGGCCTTCGCCAGCGTCTCGTCCATCCCCTCGCGGTAGCTGAAAACCGCATAGGCGTAGACGTCCGCGAGGTCGCCCCACGCCCGGGCAAAGGAGGGATCCAGGGCGACCGCCTGCTCGAGGAGCGTCGTCTCCTTGTCGCGGTCCCCGGAGTCGCCAAGCCTGCGGGCCTTGAGGTAGAGGTCGTACGCCGCCGTGTTTCCCGTCGGGCGATTGTCGAGCATCGCCCTTTCCTCGGGGGAGAGCGCGGCCTTGAGCTCGGTCGCGATGGCCTGGGCAAGTTCGGACTGGATCGCGAAGATGTCCGTC
>CAZNNO010000110.1:4539-10871 GCA_964574435.1 uncultured Opitutaceae bacterium | reverse complement strand
GAGGCCAGGCCGCCGAGCCAGTGGAAGCAGACGCCGAGGAAGGGATTGGGGTTCATTTTTTTTGGGGAGGGGGCAGGGGCCTGATGGGGTTTAAGCGCGGCGTCGTCGCCAGTGGTCCGGAGACTGGCCATACTCCTTCTTGAACGCAGCCGAGAGGTGGTACGGGGAGGCGAAACCGAGGCGCTCGGATATTGCCTGGAGGCTCTCGGTCGAGCTCCCTAGCATCCGGCGCGCTTTCTCAAGGCGCAGGCGCCTCACGTACTGGTAGGGAGCCAGGCCGGTGTGGCGCTTGAATTCGCGGCGGAAATAGGAATAGGCGACGCCAAGCTCGCGGGCGAGGCCGGGGATCGCCGGCGGGTCGTCGACGGAGTCGTTTAGAAGCCGTTCCGCCCGGGTCACGAAGCTCGTGATCGGCCGCTCCGGCGCCAGCAGGCGCGGGGCCTCGAACACGAGGGAGAGCGCCTGCAGTCCCATCGCGGCCGCCTCGGGATCGAAGCCGGCCGAGGATGAGCAGATGCGCGCCTCGACCGACTCCATAAGGGCCTCCAGGTCGCGTGCGCGCTCCATGGGGACCACCGCCTGGGCTGCGCCAAGCGCGCCCTTCTTGAAGAGGGCCTCCGGGATCGGCCCCTGCACCTCGATCCATCTCTCGGTCCATCCCGTCCTTGGATCGGGAGCGTAGCGGTGCCACACCCCGGGAAGAACCACCAGGGCGGTGCCCGGGCCAACGTCCACCAGCCCGGTGGCACGGGACTCGAAGAGGCCATTCCCCTCGGAAATGAAGACGACCTGGCAGGCACCCAGCACGCGCCCGTTCTCCCAGCTGAAATGGTGGTCCGGCGGGTGGCCGGCCGGGGGATACGTTGAACCGGCCGGGCATTTCTGCCTCCCGCAGCCTGTCACCGCGATGCCCCATGCCTCTGATTCCGGCGGGAGCACAAGATACCTGCGGAAATCGGGGCGCGCGCGCATGCAGGGTCAAATCGTGCATGCTAAAGGTCAGTCCGGGCATTCCAAGTCAAGTTTCAATGGGATATGATGCGGATACCCGTGCCAGCGGGAACAGATCCGGAGTGTCAGAAACTGCATTGTGCTTGGCCATAGAACCCGTCATCGTGCCGGCGTGAACCCCGAACGCTACCCCTTTGCCGCCGAGGCGTACGCCGAGGCGGGAGTGAATGCCGAGGAAGCGCTTGCGACCCTCGCGTCCACGCCCGTCTCGCTTCAGTGCTGGCAGGGCGATGACGTGGGAGGCTTTGAGCGGCCCGGCGCCACCCTCGGCGGGGGCGGGATTCAGGTCACGGGCCGCCATCCCGGGAAGGCCCGCTCGGTAGCCGAGCTGCGATCCGACTTGGACGCCGCGCTGCGGCTGATACCCGGACGTCACCGTGTCAACCTGCACGCCATCTACGGCGAATTCGGCGGCAGGAACGTGGACCGCAATGAAGTCAGCCCCGAGCATTTTGCAGGCTGGATCGACTGGGCGAGGGCCCGGGGACTCGGCCTGGATTTCAACCCGACCTTCTTCTCCCACCCGCTGGCGGACGACGGCTTCACGCTGTCCCACCGCGATACGTCCGTGCGCAAGTTCTGGATCGAGCACGCGGTCGCCTGCCGGCGGATCGGCGCCGCGATGGGGAGCGCCCTGGGCAAGACCGTTGTGACCAACCTCTGGATCCCCGACGGCTGCAAGGACATCCCGGCAGATCGCAAGGGGCCCCGCGACCGGCTGGCCCAATCGCTTGACGCGGTGTTCGCGGAGTCGGTGGACGCGCGGCTGCAGCTCGACGCGCTTGAGAGCAAGCTCTTCGGAATCGGCTCGGAGAGCTACGTGGTGGGCTCCCACGAGTTCTATCTGGGCTACGCGATCAGGCACCAGAAGTTGATCTGCCTGGACATGGGCCACTTTCACCCGACCGAGTCGGTCGCCGACAAGATCAGCGCCGTGCTTCAGTTCGCACCCGGCCTCCTCCTGCATCTGAGCCGCGGCGTAAGGTGGGACAGCGACCACGTCGTGCTGTTTGACGAGCCGACCCGGGCGGTTCTTGAGGAGGTCGTCCGCGGGGAATTCCTGGGCCGCACCCACATCGGCCTCGATTTCTTTGACGGGAGCATCAACCGGGTAGCGGCCTGGGTCATCGGAACGCGCAACGCGCTCAAGTGCCTGCTTGCAGCGCTCCTCGAGCCCTCGGCGAGACTCAGGGCCCTCGAGGACGCCGGCGACCTGACGGGGCGCTTGGCCCAGGTCGAGGAGGCCAAGACGCTCCCGTTCGGCGCGATTTGGGACGAATTCTGCCGGCGCCAGGGCGCACCCGCGGACAGGGCGTGGATTTCCGATGTGCGGCGCTACGAGAAGGACGTGCTGGAGCCCCGGGGATGAGATTCCGATGAACACACTTTTCCGGCATGTGGACTACCTCTGGGACGACGCCAAGGCCGCGTCGCTCGACCCGGTCGACCGCCTGGTCTACCGCTCGAACCTCCTAGGAAGCGATCAGCGCATCACGAACTCCGGAGGCGGCAACACCTCGTCCAAGCTATCGGGAAAGGATGCGCTGACCGGCAAGCAGGCGGAGGTGCTCTGGGTGAAGGGCTCGGGCGGGGACCTGCGCACAAGCACAAGGGAGAACTTCTCGTCGCTCTACCAGGAACGGCTCATGGGCCTCAGGCGCTCGTACCTCGCCCGGGCTGACAGGGGCCTCAAGTCGGCGGCCGAGGATGAGATGGTGGGAATGTACGCGCACGCCACGTTCAACCTGAACCCGCGGGCCCCCTCGATCGACACGCCGTTGCATTCGTTCCTGCCGGGCAGGCATGTCGACCACATGCACCCGAACGCGATAATCGCGATCGCAGCTTCGGCGGCGAGCGAGCGCCTGACCCAGGAGATCTTCGGCAGCGCGATGGCCTTCGTTCCGTGGATGCGCCCGGGATTCGAACTCGGCCTGTCCATGCAGGACCTGGTCAGGGCAAACCCGCAGGTCAGGGCCATAATGATGGGCCAGCACGGATTCATCTCATGGGCAGATGACGACAAGGAATGCTACACCGAGACGCTCAAGTTTATCGAGCGGGCAGCCGAATACATTGAGGCGGCCTACCAGAAGAAGGGCGGCGACCAGGCCGCCTTTGGCGGGGCGAAGCACGCCCCGCTCGATGAATCGGAAAGCCGGGAGGTGCTTTCCGCAGTGCTGCCCTGGCTCCGGGGGCAGGTGTCGGGCGAAAAGCGGGTCCTCGCGACGGTGCAGAGCTCTCCGGGTATCCTGCGCTTCGTGAATTCCCGGGACGCCGCACGCCTCGCCGAGCTCGGCACGTCCTGCCCTGACCACTTCCTGAGGACGAAGATCAAACCCCTGTATGTCGACTGGGACCCGAAGGGCCGCGACGTCGGGGCCCTCAAGGAGAGGCTTGCTGCGGGGCTCGCCCAGTACCGGAGGGACTACGCGGCCTACTACGAGGGCTGCGCCCGCTCGGATTCGCCGGCGATGCGCGATCCGAACCCGACGGTCGTCCTCATCCCGGGGATCGGCCTCGTGGGCTGGGGCAAGGACAAGTCCGAGTCTCGGGTGACGGCAGAGTTCTACACTGCGGCCATCGAGGTGATGCGCGGCGCCGAGGCGATCGATCGCTACACCGCGCTGCCCCAGCAGGAGGCCTTTGACATCGAATACTGGCTTCTCGAGGAGGCCAAGCTGAAGCGCATGCCGCCCGAGAAGGAGCTTGCCCGGCAGGTGGTGGTCGTCATCGGCGCGGGCTCGGGCATCGGGCGCGACACGGCGAACCGGCTCTCAAGGGACGGCGCCCACGTGGTGTGCGCCGACCTGAACGAGGCTTCGGCGGTCGCGACCGCGAAGGAGATCACCGACAGGCGCGGGACAGGCATTGGCATCGCGGGCTCGGGCGTCGCGGCGTGCGGGCCGGCGGTCGGCCTGGGTGTGGACGTCACGGAGCGGGCGAGCATCCGGCGCATGCTCGACCAGGTGGCACACGCCTACGGAGGCTTCGACTCGATCTGCGTCACGGCCGGGGTCTTTGTCGCGAGCGACACCTCGGGCCACATTCCGGATGAGAAATGGCCGCTCAACTTCGCCGTGAACGTGACCGGGAGCTACCTGGTCGCCGACGAGGCCGCCAAGACCTGGAGGGACCAGGGCCTTACGGGCAGCCTTGTCCTGACGACCAGCGCGAACGCTGTCGTGGCAAAGCGGGGGTCGCTTGCCTATGACACGTCAAAGGCCGCCGCGAATCACCTTGTCCGAGAGCTGGCCATCGAGCTTGCCCCCCTCGTGCGCGTCAACGGAGTGGCCCCGGCCACGGTGGTGCAGGGGAGCGCGATGTTCCCCAGGGAGCGGGTGATCGGCTCGCTGGCCAAGTACAAGCTCGCGTACTCGGACGCCGAGCCGACCGAGGCCCTCGTGAAGAGGCTGGCGCAGTTCTATGCGGACCGGACGCTCACGAAGGCCCCCATTACCACCGCGGACCAGGCTGAGGCCTATTTCCTGCTGGTCGGTGCACGCCTCGGCAGGACGACGGGCCAGATCCTGGCGGTTGACGGGGGCCTGCCCGACGGCTTCCTGCGCTAGCATGAAGCCGGTGCAGTGTGCCGCCGTCGACCTCGGTGCGACAAGCGGCCGGGTCATCGTGGGCCAGTGGAGCGGCCGGGGCCTCGCGCTCGACGAGGTTTACCGCTTCCCGAACGCGTTCCATTCCCTTGCCGGGCACGAGTACTGGGACCTGCCGCGCCTCTGGGGCGAGGTGCGCACAGGCCTCGTCAAGGCCAGGAAGCTGTACCCCAGGCTTGCGTCCGTTGGCGTCGATGCCTGGGCGGTCGACCATGTCCTCGTGAACGAGCGGGGCCGCCCGGTATTCCCCGTCCACTCCTACCGCGACACGCGGACCGCCGCCGCGTCGCGGGCGCTCGGGCGCCGGGGCATCGATAGGGTCTATGCGCTCACCGGCGTTCCGAATTATCCCTACAACACGAGCCTCCAGCTCCAGGAGACGCTGCGCGCCTGCCCGTCGGTCGCCAAGGCCGCCTCGCGCTGTCTCTTCATCTCAGACTACTTCAACTTCCTTCTCTGCGGGCGCATGGAGAACGAGCTTTCCGTGGCAAGCCATTCGCAGCTGATCGACGTGCACGGCACGGACTGGTCCGCGGCCGCCCTCGATTTCTTCGGCATCCCGCGCGCCTGGTTCCGCAGGCCATCGCTTTCGCCGCGGCGCCTGGGCCGGGTGCTTGGGATCCCGGAGCTTCGCGGGGTCGCCTCAGTCCTCGTCCCGGGGCATGACACGGCCTGCGCTTTCGCCGCCATGCCCGCCTCGCCGGACGGCACGGACCTCTACCTGAGCTCGGGGACCTGGTCCCTTCTCGGCATCGAGAACACGGTGCCGCTGACTGGGCTGGAGGCGCTCGGGGCCCGCGTCTCGAACGAGCGGATGGGCGACGGGAGCTACAGGCCCCTGAAGAGCTGCCTCGGGCTCTGGCTCCTGGAGCGGATCGTTCCCGAGTTCAGGTCCCGCCCGGATTCGCCCGGAGACTGGAGGAGGCTGGTCGCCGCGGCGGCCCGGGAGAGGAGGCCGGCGACGCTCCTGGACCTAGCCGACCCAAGGCTCTTTAACCCGAAGTCCATGCGGTCGGCGATCGACGCAAACCTTGAGAGTCGGGGCTCGAGGCGGCCGAGGGACCTGGCGGGCTACACGCGCCTGATCTGCGCCTCGCTTGGACAGGGGCACGCCGACGCGGTCAACGTGCTGGAACGGCTCGCGGGGAAGGCGTTCAAGCGGATCCTCATGGTCGGCGGGGGCTCGAGGAACCGCCTCCTGTGCCAGGAGACGGCCGACGCTTCCGGCCTGCCGGTCGCGTCCTTCTCGCTCGAGGGGACGGCGACCGGAAACATCGCGGCGCAGCTTGCGGCGCTGGGCGCGGTGCCTGACCACGCCGCCTTTCGCTCACAGTTTTCCCGGCAGCTTGCCGCCAGAAATTTCCTGCCGTCCTAGGGGCCTGCCCGCGGGCGGCTCACTGCCAATCGAGCACGAGGAGGGACACTGCCTGGCGTGGGAGGGAAAACTCGAGCGAGGCGCCTCCGCTGGCGAGCGCCACGCTCCGATCGGCTTCGGCGACGACCGCCAGCTCGCCCGCCTTTTTCATCTGGGCAAATTGCGATTCGTCAGGCTCGCCGGGCTCTCCCAGTCGCTTCCACTCGGCGTAGGCGTTGCTGTGGGAGCCGTCGATTCGGTAATGGCTCACGCGCGCCGAGGCGGCGGCCGTGGGGAGGTTGGCGAGCGCGAGCCTGACCCGGGCGTCGGGGCCGGGGACGTCGTCGTCGTGGTAG
>CAZNNO010000110.1:0-4529 GCA_964574435.1 uncultured Opitutaceae bacterium | reverse complement strand
GGTAGTGCCAGACGAGCACGCAGAGGCGCCTCGCCTCGAGGCTCGCGAGCGCGGCTACGTCCGGGGAGCCGCTCACGCCCCGGGCGACGATGGTGTCCAGGGGGACCTCGCCGGAACTCGTGGCCTGAACGCGCGCGCCACCCATCCGGCCCAACATCCGGAAGAGGTTCAGTATCGGCAGGTCGATGCCGTTGGTCGCGAGGACGCGCTGTCCGGCGAAGTAGGGCTGGTCCTCAAATTCGAAAGCCCAGGTCAGGGTGCCCTCCAGGGTGACCCCGCACCTTTCGGCCAGCGCCATTTCCCGCGCGAGGCTGGCGGCCGCGTAGCTGGCGTACATGGGCCCGACTCGGTAGCCGAGCTGCGGGGCCAGGCACGCCGCGCATCCGTCGGGGTCCGACTCGCCGATGACGATCGGCTTTCGCCTGAGCTCGGGCACCGCGGCCACCAGCTCGAATCCCTTTTTGACCGTTGCAAGCTGCGCGGCGATTCCGAGGCGCACATGGCCGTCGACGAACGACGGCGACCCCTTCGCGTGGAACGAGAGGAAATCAGTCGGCGTGCCCGTGAGTCCCGTGGCATAATTCCTGCCGCGCGCGCAGTGGGCCAGGAAGGCCTCCATGAACCTGCCGCCGCTCCCGGCGACATCCGGGCCTCCCACCCGCGCCGTCGGGAGCGCCCTGCGGACCGCGTCCACGGCGGTGTCGTGGAGCCTGAAGAACTCCTCCGGCGAGCCGTGCCAGTACGAGGCCCCGTTCGGCTCGTTCCAGACCTCCCAGAACCAGGTCTCGACCTCCGCACGGCCATAGCGCTCCACGCAGTGCCGGGCCCACCGGTAGACTAGCTCAGCCCATTTCGAGTAGTCGGCCGGCGGATAGGACCAGCCGGTCGCGATGGCGTCATACCTGAGGCCCGGGCGCCACTCGTGCTGGTAGGGTTCCGGCTTCACCGAGAGGGCGCGCGGCATGAAGCCTATCTCGACATAGGGGCGCACCCCGCGCTCTCGGTAGGTGTCAAATATCCGGTCGAGTATCGTCCAGTCGTAGGCCGGCCGTCCCGACGAGTCCTCGGTGTAGGCGTTCGTGCTGCCCCACTTGAACGCGGGCGTCCCGTCGCCAGTGCAGAGCAGGTTGTGGGTCCTGAAGAACACGCCCTGGGGTCCCAGCTGGCTCAGCTCGGTGAGCAGGCGCCTGCCGTCCTTCATCGTCGCGTAGTTGGGCTCGTCCGCCCCGAAGAACCTCCAGATCGGCTTCATCTCTCCAACGATCCGCGAGGCGTCGACGTTTATGCTGACCGCGAACGGCGCGTCGCCGGCGGTGCCGGGCTGGGCGGGCGCCGGGTGGGGCGCAAGCAGGCCGAGGAGCGCAACCCGCGCGATGCGTCGGGGCGTCATCGGGGATCTTGGGTTGGAGGACGCATCGTCAGCCGCTTTGGGGCCTGTTTTTCTTTGCCGGGCGGCAGGGAAACTACGACGCTCCGCCCACTTGACCGTTAGATGCAACTGCTAAATCGGTGACCTCAGGCCCGTTTCCCATGCCCCGCCCGACCCTCAAAGACATTGCCCGAGCACTCGGCTACTCGAAGAACACCATCTCTCTCGGGCTGAGGGGAAGCCCGCAGATCCCTGTTGCGACACGGGAGCGCATAAAGGCCGCAGCGGACCGCATCGGCTACAGGCCTAGCGCCGTCGTCTCCCAGCTCATGGCGCAGCTGCGATCGGCCCGCACGAGCCGGCTCCAGGCGACCCTCGCCCTAGTCAACGCCAACCTCGACCAGGGCGCGTTCAAGGGCCATCCGACGGTGCCCATCTACGTCGAGGGATGCGAGAGCCGCGCGGCAAGCCTCGGCTATGACTTTGACCGCTTCTGGATGCACGACCCCGAGCTGACGGCCGAGCGCTGGCTGCGCATCCTCAGGGCGCGCGGGATTAAGGGCATCATCCTCGTGGGCCTAATGGACACGAACCACCTGCCCGCGCGCCTTGCCCCTGTCTGGGAGGCGCTGCCCTGCGTGGTCACCGGCGTTCGCACCCGCGACCCCGCGCTGTCCTACTGCTGCGTGGACCACTACAACCTCGCGCTGATAGCCTTCGAGCGCGCGCTGGCGCTGGGTTACCGGCGCCCCGGCCTCGTGCTCGACGACGTCATCGACGCCCTGGTCGAGCGCCGCTTCTCGGCGGGCTTCGTCACCGGCCGGCGGGCACTCCCAAAGTCGAGCCAGATACCCGTGTTCGGCGACGTCAACGGGACAGGGAGGGCGGAGAAGTTCAGGGCCTGGCTCGACCGGCACAATCCGGACGTAGTCTTCACGCTCTACAATAGCGTGTTGGCCTGGCTCAAGGCGGCCGGCCGGCGGATACCCGACGACGTCGGCGTGATCCAGCTCGAGTGGCGCTCGTCGCGCCCCGACATAGCCGGCATGAACCAGCACAACCGCGTGGCCGGCGAGGCCGCGGTCGACATGGTGGTCAGCCAGATCCACAACAACGAGGCGGGCGTGCAGGAGTTCCCCCGGGCGACGCTCGTCGGGGCGACCTGGGTCGACGGCGCCTCGGTCGCGGCGTGCCGCCAAGGCGGGCTCCGGGCAACGTGACAAGGCGCCCGGATTGCGCTAAGCCGAGACCCGTGGAACCCCCAACCCTAAGGATCGGCCTCTTCGGAATTGGCCTCGAAGCCTACTGGCCCCAGTTCCCGGGCCTAAAGGAGCGCCTGGAGGGCCACGTCGCCGAGGTCGGGCGGCGGCTCGCGCGGCCCGGGGTTTCTGTGCTCAACCTGGGCCTGGTCGACAGCCCGGAGAGCGCGCGAGGGGCCGGGCGCGAGCTACGCCGCGGGGAGGTGGACCTGATCTTTCTCCACGTGACGACCTACGCCCTGTCGTCGACCGTCCTGGCGGTCGTTCAGCGGGCCGGGGCCCCGGTCATCGTGCTCAACCTGGCGCCGGCGGCGGCCATCGACTACGCCGCCTTCAATGCTCTCGGAGACCGCACACGCATGACCGGGGAATGGCTCGCGCACTGCTCCGCCTGCGCGGTTCCCGAGATCGCAAACGTATTCCGGCGGGCGGGGATTAACTTTCACCAGGTGAGCGGCATGATCGAGGACGACCCGCGCTTCTGGGGCGAGGTGGATTCATGGGTCGAGGCCGGGCGGGTTGCCGCTGCGATGGCCGAGAACCGCCTGGGCCTCATGGGCCACGCCTACGGCGGCATGCTCGACGTCGAGTCCGACGCAACGCTGCAGTCGATCGCCTTCGGAACCCACATCGAGCACGTGGAGGTGGACGAGCTGTCCGGGCTCCGCCGAGGGGTTTCGGCCGCGCAGGCCGCGGAGCGCGTCGCAAGGTTCCGGGAATTCTTCGACGTGCAGGGCGACTGCGGGGAGACGGACCTCGCCGAGGCCGCGCGCACGTCGGTCGCCCTCGACGCCCTTGTCGAGCGCCACCGGCTCGGCTCGCTCGCCTACTATTACAAGGGCACCGGCGTTCCCGAGAACGAGGCCACGATGGCCTCGATCATCCTCGGTTGCTCGCTGCTGACTGCGAGGGGGGTCCCCGTCGCGGGGGAATACGAGGTCAAGAACGCCCAGGCCATGAAGATCATGGACCTGCTGGGCGCGGGCGGTTCCTTCACCGAATTCTACGCGATGGACTTCAAGGACGACGTCGTGCTCATGGGGCACGACGGGCCCGGGCACATCGCCATCGCGCAGGGCCGGGCCAAGGTGCGGCCACTGCGCTTGTACCACGGGAAGGTGGGCCGCGGCGTCTCCGTCGAGATGGGCGTGAGGCACGGCCCGGTGACGCTTCTCTCTGTCGTCGAGAACCCGAAGGGGGGTCTCGCGCTCCTGTGCGCGGAGGGCGCATCGGTCGCCGGGCCGGTGCTTGAGATTGGCAACACGAACAGCCGCTACCGCTTCGCCTGCGGGGCACGCGAATTCGTCGGGAGGTGGAGCTCGAACGGCCCCGCCCACCACTGCGCGGTTGGCCTGGGGCACGTCGCTGAGAGGCTGGAAAAGCTGGGCCGGCTGCTGGGCCTCGAGGTGATCCGCGTGTGCTGATACGGCGGGTTCAGAGCTCGAGGACGACGACCGACAGCGCCGGCATGACGATGCTCAGCCGGCTCCCGGAGAGGGTGGCGCCCGTGAAGGCCTTGGGCTCGACGAGCGCGGGCGCGTCAAAGGTGTTGTGCGAGGTCATCGACGGGGCGGTCAGCACACGTCCGCTGACGCCGGCGCGCGCGGCTCCCGCGAGCGTGCAGGCCACCGTAACGGATCCGTCGGGGTCGGTGTTCACGAGCGAAATGTGGATCCGCCCCGAAGTGTCGCGAGACGCCGAAGCGCTCACCGTGGGTATCCTCGCCGTGGTCGTCGCCAGGTAGGGCGTCGAGAGCTCGATTGGGATCGAGGTCGCGCCTTGGTTGACGCTCATCATCTCGAAGACATGGTACGTCGGCGTAAGGACGATCCTGTCGCCCTCGGTCAGGATCATCGCCTGGAGCACGTTCACCATCTGGGCGATGTTCGCCATGACGACCC
>CAZNNO010000109.1:0-11271 GCA_964574435.1 uncultured Opitutaceae bacterium | reverse complement strand
ATCGGCAGGCGGGTCCCGGTGCTGGCCGACCTGAAGCCCTCCGGCAAGTACGGCGTGTCCCATCTGGTGCGGATAGGCGGGCTGGCGCCCCTGATGAAGATGCTCCTTGATAAGGGGCTCCTCCACGGGGATTGCCTGACAGTGACGGGAAAGACGGTCGCCGAGAACCTGCGCGGCGTGGGACCCTACCCTGCGGACCAGGACGTCATCCGCCCGTTCTCCAACCCCATCAAGGCGGACAGCCACCTGCGGATTCTCTACGGCAACCTCGCCCACGGCGGGGCCGTCGCGAAGATCACGGGCAAGGAGGGGCTCGCGTTCTCCGGCCGCGCAATCGTGTTCGAGTCGGAGGAGACGGCCCTGGCCGCGATCCTCGGCGGACGGGTAAAGGCCGGGCACGTCATCGTCATCCGCAACGAGGGGCCGGTCGGCGGCCCGGGGATGCGCGAGATGCTGGCCCCGACCAGCGCGGTCATGGGCAAGGGCCTCGGGAACGACGTGGGCCTGATCACGGACGGGCGGTTCTCGGGCGGCAGCCACGGCTTTGTCGTGGGGCACATCACGCCCGAGGCCGCGGTCGGCGGCCCGATCGCGGTCGTCCGAAACGGCGACCCCATAACGATCGACGCGGTCGCAAACACGCTGACGCTCGGCATTCCCGCGAGGGAGCTGAGGGCGCGCCTCAAGGCATGGCGGCCCAAGAGGCCCAAGGAGACCCGAGGCGCGCTCGCAAAGTATGCGCGGCTCGTGACGAGCGCCTCCCTGGGAGCGGTGACCGACGGCGCCTGCGGCAGGTGACCGGCTGGCGTCTCCAAGGGGGTGCCCGCCCCGCGATCCGGCGCCCGGCGCCTCAACCCCCTGGATTCCATTCCACCTGCGCACTTTGAACAGTGGCGACTTGCATCTGACGCATCAGCATGTAGTTTCGGCGCAAGAATGAATTCGGCCATCAAACGCGCTGCAGCCCTTGCCCTGATCGCCCTTGGCTCCATTCTGGCAGGATGCTCCTCGGAGTCGCCAGCGGCCTCCTCCATCCCATGGAACCAGCCGGCGGACTGGGAGGGGCAGATACCCGGGATGAGCGGCAGCGGCAGCCAAGTGCATTGAGTCCCGAGCAGGCGAACACCTCGCTCGCGGCCCAGCCGGGCCACCTCTACGTTGTTGCAACGCCGATCGGGAACCTTTCCGACCTGAGCGCGCGCGCCCGGGCGATACTCGGCTCGGCCGACCTAGTCGCCTGCGAGGACACCCGCACGACCGGCACGCTGCTCGCCCGCCTTGGAATCAGCCGGGAGCTCGTGGCCTACCACGAGCACAATGAGACCGAGGCTGCGGAGCGCCTTGCCGAGGCGATCGCCGCGGGGAAGTCCGTCGCGCTCGCGACCGACGCCGGCACGCCGGGCCTGAGCGACCCGGGCTTCCGCGTCGTCCGGGCGTGCCGCCGGCGCGCCCTTCCCGTCGTCCCCGTCCCGGGGCCCGTCGCCTTCGCGGCCGTTCTCAGCGCCAGCGGGCTCCCCACGAACGGATTCCTGTTCGCCGGGTTCCTCCCGCCGAAGTCCTCGGCAAGGCTCGCTTTCTACGGCCGGCACAGGGATTTCGAGTACACGATCGCCCTCTACGAGAGCTGCCACCGGATCTCCAAGGCCATGGATGACATCGTGGCCGCGCTCGGCGCGGACCGCGTCGTCTGCGTCGCCAAGGAGGTGACGAAGCTCCATGAGACGTTCTGGGTGGGACCGGCGGCGGACGTGCGGGACCGCCTGTCCAGGAGCAGCCTCAAGGGGGAGTTCACAGTCCTTGTCGCGCCCGCGGACTTCTCCCTCTAGGCGGCCACCCCCATGCGAACCGCGGTCGTGGACGTCGGGAGCAATTCGATAAAGCTGCTGGTGGCCGACCGCGGACCGGAGGGCCGTCCGGTCGAGGTGCTCTCGCGCACGCTCGAGGTGCGCATCAGCAAGGGGATCGGATCCGAAAGGCCGCGGCTCAGCCCGGAGGGGATCGAGCGCGGGGCGGCCGCGGTCGCAGGTCTCGCCGCGCAGGCGAGGGAGCTGGGCGCCCATCGGCTCTCCGCAGTCGCCACGAGCGCCGTCCGCGACGCGTCCAACGGGGCAGAATTCCAGGAGCGGGTCAGGGCCGCGTCCGGTGTCGACCTGCGGATCCTCACGGGGAACGAGGAGGCTGACCTCATCGGGCGCGGCCTCCTGACGGACCCGGCCCTCGCCGCGCTGCGCGACTTTGACGTCTTCGACCTGGGCGGCGGCAGCCTGGAATGCCTCGAGTTCAAGGACCGCTCCGCCGAGGCCGCCGTAAGCCTGCCGCTGGGATGCGTCCGCCTCACAGAGATGTTCCCCTCGTCCGCGGCGGGGCCGATCGCCGAGGCCGACCTGCGGGGCCTTTGCCGGCACGTGACGGAGGCGGTCGCAAGTTCCGGCTTTCCCCTTCCGGTTCCCCAAGGGTCCCTCGCCGTCGGCACGGGCGGAACGCTGACCACCGTCCGGGCGATCGCCGCCGCCCGGCGCGGGGTGTCCCTCGAGCGGACGGATCCCCTGATCCGGGTGTCGTTCCTGCGCGAGATTCTTGCGGCGACCGGCCCCCTTGACCTCGCAGCGCGCAGGGAGATCAAGGGGCTCTCCCCCCAGCGCGCCGATGTCTTCCCCACGGCGCTCGTCACGATCATAACCCTGGCCGAGCTCGGCGCCGTCGGGGCGTTTCACCACTCCCTGCGCAACCTGCGCTGGGGCGTTGCCGCGAGGGTCCTGGCGCAGGAGTCCGCGGGCGGCGGCGGCGCCTAGGGCGTCTTCAGAGCGTAGACGTAGGCTGTCCCGTCCTCGGCCTCGATCGTGCCAATGAGAGCGTAGTGGCGCCGCATGACGGGTGCGATCTCAGGCGCCTCGAGGGCATGGACGCCGTGCCAGTACTTCTCGAAGCTCATCCCCCCGCTGTCGAGGACGATGTCGGGAAGGGAGCGCTCGAGGTCGCTCGCGTACCGCGAGCGCAGGAACCCCCGGCTCGGGCTTTCGATGAACAGGAACGCGCAGTTGGCCTGCCGGGTCGGCGGGGTTATCCCGCCGCGGACATAGACCGCGGGGCGCCAGCCCCAGACCGCCAGTGTCCGAAACCCCGGCGAGAGTCGGCGCACGGCGGCGAGGAGCCCGTCCGCCTGCTGCGGCAGGCTCCTGCGCTTGAGCAGGTGCCGTCCCGAGTCGAGCGCCGGCCCGCCCAGGACGAGCGCGTAGGCGGCTACAAGCGCGAGCGCGCACGCCCACATGCGCCCCGCGCCCCCCGGCGCGGACTCCGCGGGCTCGATGATTGCGGCCGTCGCCAGGATCAACCCGGGCAGGAGGAAGAAGTCGTAGTGAGCCCATTCGGTCGGCGTCCTCGCCCAGGCGGCGACCGCCGCAGCGAGAATCGCGAGTGCAAGCGCCCCGGGCCCGCGCCAATTCGACAGGCGGGCGGCGAGCGAGCGCCGCCAGGGCACGAGGAAGCCCGCGAGCAGGAGGCCCACGCACCAGGGCGCCATGCTTCCCCTCAGGACCGTGCAGTCCAGGGCCCGGCGCAGGAAGGGCAGGAGGCTCGCGTCCCCCGCGTAGGAGAGGTTGGTGATGAAATAGGCCCTTCGGAAGTCCTCCCAGGCCCCCCCGCGGGCGACGGCCGCGAGCAGCAGCGCGCTCGGGAGGCAGGCGGACAGGATGATGAGCGCGGCCCTGCGCAGGCGCGCCGGCAGACGGACCGCTCCCGAGCCCCCTGGCCAGAGCGTCCGCGCCACAAGCCACGCGGCCATCGCCGCGCCGAGCGGCACCACCTGGAGCTTGGCCCACGGCATCATTCCCACGACCAGTGCCGCAAGCAGGTCGAAGCGGAACGACCTGCCGATGAGCCCCAGCGCGACCGCGACCAGGAGGATCGGGACCAGCTCGCTCGAGTACTGCACAAAGTCGGTGATCTGGTGGAGCACGACCCAGGTCGTCCCGAGGAACCCGCCGATCAGCGCTCCGTCCCTTCCGAAGAGCCTGCCCGCGGCGCAGACCGTCAGGACCACTGCCGCCGCGAGCGCGAGGGCGGCGAGCGCGTGGGCCCAGGCGTAGCCGAGGGGCATCCCGAGCCCGTGCGCCAGCAGCAGGAACCAGGTGTTCAGGGGCCCTCCGGTGTCCCCGTTGACCGAGCGCCAGGGCAGCAGGTCGAGCTGGTAGCGCCTCACCTGCGCGATCAGCTGGCTCTCGTCCACATTCATCTCGAAGTCGCAGAGTACTGCGGGGATGCGCGAGGCGAGAATGGCCGCGCCAAACGCGAGGGGAAGCGCGATCCCCGGCGCGACGCGCCTCGGCGTTTCCGGGTCTTGGGTGGCGGTCATCGCGGGGTGCGGGCGACGCCCGCCGCAGCGGCGGCCGTCGGGCAAGCGTTGGAGGCCGGCCGGGGGCCGACAAGAGCAATACTCTCTGCGCTGGCGCCCACCGGCATCAGGCCCCCTTGAGCGCCTTGACCTGCGCCCTGAAGTCCGCGGGCAACGGCGCCTTCAGGTCGAGGATCCTGCCGGTCGCGGGATGCATGAGCGCCAGGCGCGCGGCGTGGAGCATGACGCGCCCGGGCTGCCTGCCCAGCCCTGTGTTCGCCTTCCATCCGTAGGCCGAGTCGCCCAGCAGCGGGTGCCCGAGCGAGGCCATGTGCACGCGTATCTGGTGGGTGCGCCCCGTGTGGAGCGTGCACGTGACAAGCGCCGCAAGATCCCCGTAGCGCTCCACGATCTCCCAGTCGGTCCACGAGGCGCGCCCCCCGTGCCCCTCCTCCACAACGGCCATCTTGTGGCGGTGCCTCACGTTGCGTCCTATCGCCTTGTGAATCGACCCGCTCATCAGCCGCGGGACGCCCGACACCAGGGCAACGTATTCCTTCACGACGGTGCGGGCGGCAAACTGCCTCGCCAGCTCGCGGTGGGCCTTGTCCGTCTTCGCGACGACCATGACCCCGGAGGTTTCCCGGTCCAGGCGGTGGACGATTCCGGGCCGCTCGACGCCGCCCACCCCGCTCAAGCTTCCCGCGCAATGGGAAAGCAGAGCGTGGACAAGCGTGTCCTCGCGCGTGCCGGCCCCTGGGTGCACGACCATGCCCGCGGCCTTGTTGATCGCCAGAAGCCACTTGTCCTCGAAGAGGACGTCCAGCCGGATGGCGACCGCCCTCAGCTCGGTTGGAACGACGTCGGCGAATGAGAACTCGAGGACGTCCCCCGCATGCACGCTCGACGAGCGCTCGAGCGGCTTCCCGCCGCGGGTGACCAGCCCCGCGTCAAACGACCTCTGGAACGCCACCCTGCTGTGCTCCGGGAACGCCGTGGCCAGCGCCTTGTCCGCGCGCGCGTGGCGGACCTCCCCGGACACGGTGTGCCTCTGGAGCGTGCTCACGCGCCGGCGATCCTGTCGATCTCGGCAATGCGCCTGCGCCGGTCGGCCTCGGGCAGGTTCGCCACCTTCCAGCCATTGCGCGCCACCTGGGCCAGTTCCCCCCGCGAAAAGCCGGCCTCGGCGGCCAGCGCATGGTACTCGCCGCTCAGCGTATTCGCAAAGCAGAGCGGATCGTCGGTGCTCACCGTGCAGTTGACCCCTGCCGCCATGAGTCTGCGGATGGGATGGGAAGCGATGTCGGGAAACACCTGGAGCCCGACGTTGCTCAGCGGACAGACGTCAAACGTGACGCCCTGCTCGGCAGCGAGGGCGACGACCGCCGGATCCTCGACGGCGCGCACGCCGTGCTGCACCCGCCTCACCCCGAGCTGCTGGATGGCCTCGCGCACGCGGGCCGGGCCGTCGAACTCGCCCGCGTGGCACTTCGTCACCTTGCCCGCCTTGGCGAGGCGCTCCCAGATCCGGAAGGCCCAGGGCTCGGTCGGCATCCGCTCGAAGCCGTGAAGGTCCACGCCGGCCAGGGAGTCCCATCCCTCGAGGCTGTCTATCGTCTGGCGCAGCGGACCGTCGTAGGCGTCGCGCAGCATGCCCGCGAACACGCGCACCTCGAGGCCCGGGGGGGCCGCGGCCAGGATCGCGGCCACTATCTCGGGCCCGGGAACATGAATGAACTCGGTCACGTGGAGGTGGAAGCTCGTCTCGACGTAGCGGACGTTCTGGTCGACGTGCCCGGCGAATATCACGCGCGCCGCCTCATGGTAGCGCTCGGCACTGGTGAACCAGGGAAGGGCATGCCGGAGCAGCGTGTGCTCGAACTCGGGGAACGTCGGGTAGCGGTGGCCCCGCCTGCGGAATTCCGGATCCGGCCCGTACAGGGCCGGATCGAGCGGCCTCAGGAGCTGGTCGTAGGGAAGCGCCCCCTCGATATGGAGGTGGGTCTCAGTCTTGGGAAGCGCCTGGATGAAGGCGTCCAAGGCGCCTGCCGGTTCATTCTCCATTTGCATCAACGAATCCGGATTCGTCGATATGATCAAGCCCATCTTAGCCCGCCAGAAGGTACTCGCTGTTCAGCCTCTGCAGCGCCTTCGGGACAAAGACGCCGTCCTTGCGGACCAGCTTGCCGTCAAAGAGCACCTCGCCGCCGCCATACTCGGGGCGCTGGATGCAGACCATGTCCCAGTGCACCTGGGACTTGTTGCCGTTCCCGCATTCCTCGTAGGCCTGGCCGGGCGTGAAATGGAAGGAGCCCGCGATCTTCTCGTCGAAGAGAATGTCGCGCATCGGCTCGAGGATGTGGGGATTGAACCCCAGGGCGAACTCGCCCACGTAGCGGGCGCCCGGATCGCTGTCCAGGATCTGGTTGAGCTTGGGCGTGTTGTTGGAGGTCGCCTCCACGATCCTGCCCTTCTTGAAGACCAGCCGGATGTTGTCGAAGGAGGACCCGAGGTAGACCGTCGGCGCGTTGTACTGCACCACCCCTTCGACCGATTCCTTCACCGGGCACGAGAAGACCTCGCCGTCCGGGATGTTGTACTGGCCCCCGCACTCCTTGGCCCCGATCCCCTTAATTGAAAACCGCAGGTCGGTGCCGGGCCCCGTCACCCGCACCCGGTCTGTGCGCTCCATCAGCTCGACCAGGGCCTTCATTCCGGGCTTCATCCGCGCGTAGTCGAGCGTGCAGACCTTGAAATAGAAGTCCTCGAACGCCTCCGTGCTCATGGCGGCCTGCTGGGCCATCGCGGACGTCGGCCAGCGCAGCACCACCCACTTGGTCCGGTTGACCCTGTGGTCGATGACGGGCTTCATGATCCTGCTCACCAGCTGCACCCGCTCCGACGGGACGTCCGCCGCCTCGAAGATGTTGTCCGAGCCCCTCAGCGCAATATAAGCGTTCATCTGCTTCATCCGCGCCAGCTCGACATCGAGGAGCGAGTTGTACTGGGCCTCCTCGGCGCCGAGCGTCATCTCCCGGGTCACCCGAGCCCGGTGGATCTGCACGAAGGGCAGCGCGCCGCGCGCCCTCGCCGCCCGGATGAGCGCGATCACCATGGCGTCCGGCACGTCGAACGCGTCGATCAGGACCCTCTCCCCCTTCTTGAGGGCGGTCGAGAATCCGGTCAGTCCTTCGGCGAGCTGGGCAAAGCGGGGGTCGATGATCATGGCGAGGGCTCACTAACGCCCGGGACGCCGTGTCCCGCAAGTGCGTTCTGTGCGAAGCAGATCCTTCCCACGGCCTCGTCGAAGTCAGCCGCCCCCCGGATGATCTCGATCTCGAGGCGCAGGTAGTACACCGGCAGCGGGCTGCCGCCAGGGTCAGGGATGCGCACCGCGTCCTTCTCCGTCGTGACGAGGCACTCGGCCTCCTCACGCTCGGCGGCCGCATAGAGGTCCTCCAGGTCCTCCGGCGTATAACGGTAGTGGTCAAGGAAGCGCTCGCGCCCCACGAGGAGCGCTCCCAGGTCCCGCAGGAACTTCTCGAAGCTCTCGGGCGTGGCTATGCCGCTGAATGCGAATATCCGGCGCCCCTTCAGCCAGCCGAGCGCCTCGCGGCCCTCGGCCGCGCCCGGGCGCATGTCGAGCCGCTGCAGGTACTGCGGCCTGTGCACGCACTCGATCACGTCGGCACCCGGCTTGTGCCTCTCGATCAGGGCCTCGAGCTCCGGGTCGCGCAGGCCGTTCGATTTCGTGAGGAAGATGTAGTTGGCCCGCCGCAGGTGCTTCACCGGCTCGCGCAGGATCCCCCTCGGGAGCATGTGGCCGTTGCCGAAGGGGTTGGTCTTGTCCACGAGGAGCAGGTTGAGCTGGCCCTTCAGGGGAAGGTACTGGAAGCCGTCGTCGAGGACCAGCGTGTCGCACCCGTACTTCTTGATGGCGTAGGCGCCCGCCTTGACCCTGTTCTTGTCGACGAGGACGACGACGCCCGGCAGGTTGCGCGCGAGCATGTAGGGCTCGTCGCCCGCCTGCTCGCTGTCCAGGAGGACGCTCTGGCCGTCGCTGACGACCCGCGGCGGGGGCTCGTCAGTGTGGGTGATCCCGTACCAGGCCTTCTTCCAGAACGGCGGAGCCTTGCTCTTGTAGCCGCGGCTCAGGATTGCCACCTTGCGGCCCCTGTCCCTCAGGGCCTTGGCGAACTTCTCGACGACGGGCGTCTTCCCGGTTCCGCCGACCGTCAGGTTCCCGACGACCACCACCAGGCAGCCGAGGGGCTGGTCGCGCAGGATCCTGTTGCGGTAGAGCCAGAGGCGCAACTGGACGCCGCTGCTGAACACCCACGACATCGCCTGGAGCGAGATCCCGTAAACAACGGCGCCGGTGTCGACGCGCCGGCCGAGGACGACGTCGACCGTGTAGAGCTCGAAGGCTTGGAGTTTTCTTTTTAGCCAGGAAAGCGGCATGGGGCGGCGGCCCCGGTTGGGGTCCCCTAAGGGTAATGAAGGTTGACGCCGCGGGCCTCGTAAACTGTTTTCAACGGTTCACGCGAAACCCTCATGGCCTACAAACTCTTCATTCCCGGCCCTATCGCGGTCTCCGAGAAGACCCTCCGCGCCATGGCGCAGCCCATGATCGGCCATCGCAGCACGGACTTCGTCGCCCTTTACCAGGCGATCCAGCCCGACCTGCAGGCCCTTTTTGACACCAAGGACCCCGTCTACATCTCGACCAGCAGCGCCTGGGGCGCCATGGAGGGGTCGCTGCGCAACGTGACGAAGTCGAAGGTGCTCAACTGCATGAACGGGGCCTTTTCCGACAAGTGGAACGACGTCGCCCTGCGCTGCGGCAAGCAGGCGACGGCGCTCAAGTTCGAATGGGGCCAGCCCATAGACCCCGAGGCCGTGCGCCAGGAGCTCGCCAAGGGCGGCTACGACGCGATCACGATCATACACAATGAGACATCGACCGGCTGCATGAGCGACCTGGCGGCCGTCATGGCGGCCGTGCGCCAATTCCCCGAGGTCATCTCGGTCGTCGACGTCGTGAGCTCGTTCAGCGCCCTGGCGGTCCCGAAGGACGCGCTCGGCATAGACATCATGATAACCGGCTCCCAGAAGGCGCTGGCGCTCCCGCCTGGCATGGCGCTCTTCTCGGTCTCGAAGCGGGCCCTCGAGCGCGCGGCGGGCGCCCCCAACCGGGGCTACTACTTCGACCTCCTCGAGTTCCAGAAGAACCACGAGAACGGCATGACGCCGAGCACGCCGATCATCCCGCTCATCTATGCCCTCAAGTCGAAGCTCGAGGACATCAAGGCCGAGGGACTGGCGGCCCGCTACGAGCGCCACGCCCGGCTGAACCGGGCCGTTCGCGACTGGGGTCTGTCCAGGGGCTTCAGGCTCTTCCCCCGGGAGGGCCACGGCTCGGTCACGCTGAACTGCCTGGCGAACAGCCCCGGCTACGACCTGCCGGCCCTCAACAAGATACTCAAGTCCAAGCACCAGCTGGTGATCGACGGCGGCTACGGCAAGCTGAAGGGCAAGACCTGCCGCATTTCGAACATGGGTGACGAGACCGACGCGTCGATAGCCGCCCTGATAGCCGCGCTCGACAGCGCGCTTGCGGAAACACCTAGAACAGCGGCTTGAGCAAGCGATTCCCAAAACTAATACTTGAAATATCCGCTCGCGGGGCCTATCGGCTCGCGACTCCATGAAGTCACTCATCATCGCGGAGAAACCGTCGGTTGCGGCGGACCTCGCGCGCGCGCTTGGGAAGGTCCCGAAGAAGGGCGACCACTTTGAAAACGACGATTACGTCATCTCGTCGGCGGTCGGGCACATCGTCGAGCTGCAGATGCCCGAGGACATCGACAAGAAGAAATACGGCTTCTGGAGGCTCGACGCGCTCCCCATCATCCCGGAGAAGTTCCAGCTTAAGCCCATAGAGGCCTCAAAGGACCGCTTTGAGCTCCTGAAGAAGCTCCTGGCGCGGAAGGACGTCGAGCTGGTGGTGAACGCCTGCGACGCGGGCCGCGAGGGCGAGCTCATCTTCACGTACATCTACCAGCTCGCGAAGTGCAAGCTGCCGGTGAAGCGCGCCTGGATGCAGACCATGACCCAGGAGGGCATCCGCGAGGCTTTCCGCTCCCTGAGGGAAGGCGAGAAGATGCGCGGCCTCGCCGAGGCGGCCCGCTGCCGCAGCGAGAGCGACTGGCTGATAGGGATCAACGGCACCCGCGCGCTCACCAAGCGCATGTTCGGCTCCCGGGCCGGGAACGTGGCCTCGGTCGGCCGCGTGCAGACCCCCACCCTCGCGATCGTCTACGCCCGCGAGCTTGAGATCCGAGGCTTCAAGCCGCGCGCCTACTGGCAGGTCACCGCCGAGTTCCGGGTCGCCAAGGGCAGCTACGAGGGCGTCTACCAGAGGCCCGATTTCAAGAAATCCGAGACGGACGAGCACGATCGGATCGACCGGATCTGGGAGAAGGCGCGGGCTGAGGCGGTCCTTGAGGCCTGCAAGGGTCAGCCCGACGCGGACGTCACCGAGGAGAGGAAGGCAAGCACCCAGGCCTCGCCGCGCCTCTACGACCTGACGACCCTCCAGCGCGAAGTGAACAACCGCTTCGGGCTCTCGGCCCGGCGCACCTCGCAGATCGCCCAGGCGCTCTACGAGCGCCACAAGATGATCACCTACCCGCGCACCGACTCGCGCGCACTCCCCGAGGACTACATCCCGACCTGCCGGCAGGCGCTCCTGAACCTCAGGGGCGACCTGGCCGCTCACGCGAACAGGGTGCTCGAGGAGCAATGGCTGGGGCCCAACAAGCGGATCTTCAACAACGCGCAGATATCGGACCACTTTGCCATCATACCCACGGTTGAGGAGCCGAAGCCCCTCGAGGACATGGAGGCGAAGGTCTACGACATGATCGCCCGGCGCTTCG
>CAZNNO010000108.1:0-11342 GCA_964574435.1 uncultured Opitutaceae bacterium | reverse complement strand
TGTCCATGTTCTGGTTTATCCAGTTGAGCATGGCCGCCATCGTCGAGCTCTTGCCCGAGCCCGTCGCGCCGCAGACCAGGAGGATCCCGTCCTTGGCCTTCGCGAGGTTCAGAAGCGGGCCCTCCTGGAGGCCGAGGTCCTCGAAGTTGGGCACCTTGCTCTTGATGTGCCGGAACACGATGCTCACGAGCCCGCGCTGGTGGAACGCGTTCACGCGGAAACGCCCTATCCCGTCCGCAGCGTAGGCAAAGTCTATCTGGCCCAGCTCGTCCCAGCGTTTCTTGAAGATCTCGGGAACATGCTCGTCGACAAAGCCCTGGGCTTCAGGGCTCGAGATCGGATCCATGTCCACGGGCTTGAGGCGGTTCGAGATGCGCACGTACCCGGGCTTGTTCGACTTGATGACAATGTCGCTCGCGTTGCTCTCGACAGCGAGCTTCAGCAGATCGTTGAATATCTCGGTGTGGGGGGTGACTGCGTTCATGAACAAAAAAGCGTTGCTCTGGATTTTGTAGCTTGGCCTGCTTCACGCGGCAAGGCATCTTTGCCACGGTCCCCGAACCGCTTACCATGAAGCCACGGCCATTCACAGGCGCGATCACCGCTCTCGCAACCCCCTTCCGGGGGAAGGCCGTGTCATTTGGCGACTTGAAGAAGCTGATCGAGCACCAGATCCGGGGAGGGATTGACGGGATCGTGCCGGTCGGCACGACCGGCGAGTCCCCCACCCTGACCTCCGAGGAGCACATGGACGTGGTCCGGGCGGCGATCGAGTTCGCGCGCGGCCGTGTCCCGGTGATCGCGGGCACGGGCTCCAACTCGACCGCCGAGGCGGTCGAATACACCACACTTTCAGACGAGGCCGGCGCCGACGCGGTGCTGGTGGTCACGCCCTACTACAACAAGCCGAGCCAGGAGGGCCTCTTCAGGCACTACAGTGCGATCGCCGATTCGACCGGCCTTCCGATAATCCTCTATTCCGTGCCGTCCCGCTGCGGGGTCGAGATCAGCGTCCCCCTTGTCGAGCGCCTGAGGTCGAGATACCCGCACGTGCGCTGGATAAAGGAGGCGGGGGGCTCGGTCGACCGCGTGGACCAGATGAAGCGGGCGATGGGCGACGCCATCGTCGTGCTCAGCGGCGACGACGCCCTCACGCTCGCCTTCATGGCCAGCGGAGCAGAGGGAGTCATCAGCGTCGCCTCGAACGTGGTTCCGCGCGAGGTGAGCCGCATGGTCCATTTTGCCCAGGCTGGCGACTATGTGGCTGCCGCCAAGCTCCACCGCAGGCTCTACCCGCTCTTCAAGGCGCTCTTCGTCGAGCCGAGCCCGGTGCCCATCAAGGCAGCGCTCGCGCGCTCGCGCATTATCGCGAGCGAGGCCGTCCGCCTGCCCCTATGCCCGATGGGCCCGGCCAGCCGGGCCATCCTTGCCAAGGCGCTTTCCGGCCTCCGGCCCTAGCCCAGCCATGGCGCTCAAGATATTAGTCAATGGAGCCCGGGGCAGGATGGGGCGGGCCGTCGCGGCGGCGGCCCCCGAGCTTGGCATCGCCCTGGGAGCGGCCACGGACATCGGGGACGACCTGCGCGCCGCGATCGAGCCGGTCGACGTGGTGGTCGACTTCAGCTCGCCGCAGGCCACTCGGGGGCTCCTTGAGCTGGCGGCGGCGGCCGCGAAGCCGGTCGTGATCGGCACGACGGGGCACTCCCCAGCGGAGAAGGCCGCCCTCCAGAAGCTCGCGGCCGGCGTGCCCTGCGTCTGGTCCAGCAACTTCTCGGTGGGCGTCAACGTCCTGTTCGCGTTGACGCGGCGGGCGGCCCGCGCACTGGGCGAGGGCTACGACACGGAGGTGATCGAAATGCACCACCGGATGAAGAGGGACTCGCCGAGCGGCACCGCGGAGCGCCTTCTCGAGATCATCCTCGAGGAGCGCAGGCTCGAGCGCAGCGCGCTGCGCCACGGCAGGTCCGGCATGGTCGGGCCGAGGGCCAGCTCCGAGGTCGGCGTGCATTCGCTGCGCGGCGGTGACGTCGTCGGGGACCACACGGTCTTGTTTGCAGGGACCGGCGAGCGCCTCGAGCTCACCCACAGGGCGAGCGACCGGGCCGTCTTTGCCCACGGGGCCCTCCGGGCGGCCCAGTGGGTGGCCGGGCAGAGGCCCGGCGTCTACGACATGCAGGACGTGCTCGGCCTCGCGTGAGGCCCCGGGGATGATCACCTCGATCCACGGAACCCTGACCGAGTCGGGCCTCGTCCGCGCCGTCGTAGAGGTCGGAGGCTTTGGCTACGAGGTGAACGTGCCGGTGACGACCGCGGAGCGTCTTCCGGCAGTCGGAAGCGCGGTAAGGCTCCACACGCTCGTCGTCTACCGCGAGGATTCGCAGACGCTCTACGGCTTCGCGACGGCCGAGGACCGCGATTTCTTCCGACTCATGATCGAGAACGTCACGGGGATAGGCCCCAAGGTCGCGCTCTCGATCATGAGCCGGCTGTCGCTGGCGCTGCTCCAGGGAGCCATCCGCTCGGGCGACATCGGGACCCTCTCCAAGTGCCCGGGAATCGGCAAGAAGACGGCCGAGAGGCTCGTGATCGAGCTGAAGAGCCGTGTCGGCGCAGGCTCCGGCGCCGTCCGCACGCTCCTTGCGGGCGACGGATCGCCCCACTCCGACGCCGTGGCGGCCCTGGTCGCCCTGGGCTACAAGACCGCCGACGCCGACGAGGCCGTGCGGCGGGCTTCGCTCGCCCTCGGCGCAGTGGCAACGACCGAGGCCCTTATAAAGAAGGCCCTCGGCTGACCCCGGCGGGACTCGACGCCGCCTCCCGTCAGCGCTGGAAGCGGAACGCCGCCATCTCGGCCGGCTCCTGGTTCTCGCGGTTGTCCTGGGTATCGGTGGCCGCCTGGGCCTTCGGGTCGCTCTTGGTGTTGAGCAGAAAGTCGGCGTTCGCGGTGGGAAACACCGGTGCCAGGTGGATGTCGCCGATCCAGTTGAGCTCGGCCACCTGCGCCGAAGGATCGGCCGTCAGATCGAGCGCGGGATCGGCCCCCTGGGACACCTGGTCAGCGCGCCGGTGCGCAAAGAACACGGGCCTCATCGAGTCAGTCGCCGCCAGGAGCGCCGGGGGTTGGGCCACGGGACTGGCCTTGGCCGGGCCCACGGCGGCGGACGGGGCCGCACCCGCCAGGTCGACTCCGCGGTTCCTGAGCCCGATCACGGCGACAGCGCATGCCGCAGCCGCAGCCATCCCGACAGCAAGCGGGCCAAAGGCCCACCGGCGCCGGTGCGGAAAGGCGACCACGCTCGGGTTCGCCTGCCCTGCGGCCGACTCGATGAGCTCCTCGGAGAGCATCGAGCAGGCCTTCTGCATCCGGCAATACTGGTCGTAAATCTCGCGCCGCGCCGGCTGGGACGCCACCTCGGCCTCGAGCCTCAGCGCGTCCTCCGCGCTGATCTCGTGGTCCACGTAGAGGTTGAGTAGTTCGATAAATTCCCTGTCTTTCATTTGAAGTCCTCGCCGAGCTTCGAGCGCAGGCTTTCCCGCGCCCTGGCGATTCGGCTTTTTACGGTTCCAACGGAGATGCCCAGGATTCCGGCGATCTCTTCGTAGGATAGGTTCTTTACGTTTCGCAAGATGAGAATCTCGCGGTGCTTGGCGCCGAGGCGCTCCATGCCGTTGCCGATGCGCGAGACGAACTCACGGGTCACCGCGATGTCGTCGGGCGTCTCGACCTCGGCCGGGATCACCTCTGCTAGTGTGGTGGTGTTATCGGGGCCCATTGGGGCATCGAAAGATACGGATTTGTCGCGCTTGCGCCGCCACCAATACCAGTAGCGGTTGCGAGCCAGGTTCGTCGCAATCTGGTAGAGCCAGGTTGAGAAGGCCGATTCCCCCCGGAAATTCGCGAGTCCGCGGTGGGCCCTTATAAAAGCGTCTTGCGTAACCTCTTCTGCATCTTGGGAGTTGCGCAAAAGCTGGTGCACCATCGAGAAGATGCGGTCCCAGTAGCGGGACACCATCTCGTCGAAAGCAGCGGCGTCGCCGTTCTTGAAGCGGTCAACAAGAAGGCGATCGAGGGCCACCTCATGAGCTTTGGTCGACATGCGGTCTTCCACGCTCTGACGTGCATATTTGTGAATTGTTCCCAATGATTGAGTGAGAAAGGCCTTTGAATGAAATGGGCTCCTCGGTCTGGGTCAACGCGTTCGACAATTTACGGGACCCGAACCCCACCCTGAGGCTGTCGGTCTTTTGCCGCAGCGGTTTTTGCAGTTCTGTCGTATTCCATGCACGGGATTCGCCACATTTGGACTTGCGAAGTGGATCGAGCGGACCATTAAACGCTGCGGTTTCGTCCCGCAAATGCTTCCTGAAGTCAATTTTGACGCCCCTTCCGAGGTGGCCGATTTTGTGATCGCGAAGTTCGGGACCCTCTATCCCGGACACAGTCAGGCCTTTGTCAGGAGGCTCTTCGGCGACGTGGAGGCCGTGTTCACCGGGAAATCGCCTGACTACGCGGCGATCGACCTGAAGTACCACAACCTGCGCCACACGCTCATGGCCACGGTCTGCATGGCCCAGCTCCTGGAGGGTCAGCATGCCGTGCAGGGCGGCGATCAGCTGCGGCCGCGGGACTTTGAATTGGCGGTGGCCGGGGTGCTGCTGCATGACTCGGGATACCTGAAGCTCAAGTCCGACACGGAGGGAACCGGCGCGAAGTACACGTTCTGCCACATCCTCCGCAGTTGCGCGTTCGCCGCCTCGTACCTCGCCGAGACCGGCGCCACGGACGTGGAGATCGAAAGCGTCCTGTCTGCCATAAACTGCACGGGGCCAAACTCGGAGATAGGGCGCCTGCGCTTCCGAGACCCGGTCGGCAAGCTGGTCGGCTGCGACCTGGCGACGGCGGACTATCTCGGCCAGCTGGCCGACCCCAGATACCCCGAGAAGCTCGGGGAGCTCTTCGAGGAATTCAAGGAGTCCGACGATTTTGCCAACGTGCCGCTCGACGAGCGTGTCTTCAAGTCGGAGGAGGACCTGGTCTGCCGGACGCCCGCGTTCTGGAACCACTTTGTCCGGCCGAAGCTTGAGAACGACTTCCAGGCCGTGTACCGGCACCTCGAGAGGCCTCTGCGTTCAGGCTTGAATTCGTACCTCGCCGCGGTCGAGAAGAACTTCGCCCAGATTGAGCGCAGGATAGCGGCGATCAAGGCGGCAGGCCGCTAGGCAGCGCCGGCCGCCGCCAGTCCATTTGGTCTTGCGGGGGGCACGGGATCACCCGTACAACCTGCCTCTCAACACGCTCTTTTGGGGAGCTGAAACTCGCGTGGGTGGCGCCCTGCTCGCGCGGCGTTCAACGGTCTGCTAAACGCGTGGCAGTTGGGAAATCGGCAGGGACGGCGATCCGGGTTACTCGCGCACTAAACAAAACAAATCTTCGGGTTGGTAGCTCAACGGTAGAGCAGTTGCCTTTTAAGCAATTGGTTCTGGGTTCGAATCCCAGCCAGCCCACCACCTCTACACGGCCAGCAGAACCACCAGACAGCCACCCACATGTACCGCCTTGTCATAATCGAGGACCAGACCGCCGTCCGCGAGATGCTGGCCGAGATCCTGGCGCTCGACAAGAACTACAACCTGGTGGGCCAGTGCGGCGATGGCCAGGCCGGCCTGCAGATGTGCCTCGACCTCAAGCCCGACCTGGTGGTGCTCGACGCCAAGCTGCCGGGATTGAACGGCGTGGAACTCCTGCGCCGGCTGACCAAGCGCCTGCCCGCGCTTAGGGTCCTCGTCTTCTCCGGGCACGAGAACCCGGTCGTGGTGCGCCAGATGCTCGAGGCCGGAGCGCACGGCTTCGTCGAGAAGACGGCGGGCTTCACGGAGTTCAAGAAGGGCCTGGCGACTATAGCCGTCGGGGGCACCTATTTCGGCCCGGCCATCGCCAGCGTGCTCAGGACGGTCGTCGCAAACCCCGAATCAGGCAGTTCGCCCGATTTCCTGACCGAGCGGGAGCGCGAGATCCTGCAGCTGGTGGCCGAGGGGAACAGCACAAAGGAGATAGCCTCGAGGCTCGGGATCAGTGCAAAGACCGTGGACAACCACCGGACCAACCTGATGCGCAAGCTCAACATCCACGACGTCGCGAGCCTGACCCGGCACGCCCTCGGGCGGGGGCTGCTCGAGGACAAGGATTCGAGCTGACATTCCCTCTTAATTTCTTGCGGCGATCAAAAGGTTGCGCAAAAATGACCCTTTCGAATTTAGTAACTTTAATAACCACATGAAACTAGCCTCCAAGTCGCTCTGTATCCTCGCCGCAAGCGCTGCCGCAATCCTAGCCGGCTGCTCGAAAAAGCCGGTTCGCCCGGACCCGAGCGCAACGGCCCTTGGACCCCAGAGCGGAGGCGGAGGCGCCCTCACCCCGACGGAGGTCCCGGTCACCCAGGACAACTCGGCGCTCCAGACTCGAGACCCCAACATCTTTGAGGATGCCAACACGATCCGCGGCCTCCTGCAGCCGGTCTACTTCGACTTCGACCGGTCGGCCCTGAAGCCCGACGAGCGCGCGAAGCTCCAGGCCGCGAAGGACTATCTCGACAAGAATCCGCAGTACCGCCTGCTTCTCGAGGGCCACTGCGACTGGCGCGGGTCGGCGGAATACAATCTCGGCCTCGGCGACCACCGCGCGAACGCGGCCAAGAAGTACCTGGTGTCCATCGGCGTCTCACCCGACAAGCTTGAGACCCTCTCTAAGGGCGCCGAGGAGGCGAAGAAGAACGCCGACGACGCCACGATGTCCAAGGACCGGCGGGACGACCTGGTGGTCCTCAAGAAGTAATACCGGACAGGATACGCTTCGCTGTCTCGACGCCCTTCCTCATGACGTCGAGGTTGAAGCTCTCGTTGGGCGCGTGGAGGTTGTCCTCGGGCAGGAACAGCCCGAGCATGACCGAATCCAGGCCCGTCGCCCTCTTTATCTGCGGGATGATCGGTATGCTCCCCCCCTCGCGCAGGTACAGGGGCGGCCGCCCCCACACGGCCGCCACCGCGGCATCTGCGGCGCGGAAGGCCTTCGCGAGGACCGGCGACTGGTCCTTGGGTGTGTTGGGGCGCCCCGGCGGAACGACCACGTAGGGGTCGCCCTTGTGCTGGTCGACGAACTCGATCCTCACGCCCTTGGGAGCTCGGGAACGGATGGCGTCCGTCACGAGCTTCTTGATCCTGTCCGGCTCCTGGTTCGGCACCAGCCGGCAGCTCATCTTCGCGAACGCCCTGCTCGGGATCACCGTCTTCGAGCCCTCGCCCTGGTAGCCGCCGCCCATCCCGTTGAACTCGAGGGTCGGCTGGAAGCGGATGGCCTCGAACGGCGAGAAGCCCGGCGGCGTGTAGAAGGAGTCAATTCCCAGGAATTGCCGGTAAGCTTCCCCGTCGCCGGCGAGCTTGGCGAGCTCGGCCCTCTCCCAGGGCTCCACATCGAGAACCCCGTCGTAGAATCCCGGCACGTTGACCCTCGCGTCCGGCGTGTGGAGCGTCGCGCAGATCTCGGCCAGGGCCTGGATGGGGTTGCGCAGCACGCCGCCGTGCAGGCCCGAATGGAGGTCGCCCTTGGCGCCCGTGACGACCAGGTCTAGGAGCGCCAGGCCGCGCAGGCCGCACGTTATGACGACCTGGCCCTCATTCGGCAGCGCGGTGTCGGAGAGGTAGACGAAGTCGGCACTCCTCAGCCGCTCGGCGTGGCTCTCGAGGAACGCGGGAAAGCTCGGGCTCCCGATCTCCTCCTCTCCCTCCACGAGGAACGTGATCCGCAGCGGAATCCTCGGGTTCTCCTCGATCAGGTGGCCGACCGCGGCGATGTTCGTCATCAGGGGCCCCTTGTTGTCGGCGGCGCCGCGGCCGTAGATCCGGTTCCCGACGATCGTCGGCTCGAAGGGCTGCGTCCTCCAGAGGGCCAGGGGATCCGCCGGCTGGACGTCGTAGTGGCCGTAGATGACCACATGGGGCCATTTGGGGTCGCCGTCGCGGGTCGCAAGGACGATCGGGTGGAAGGCCGTCTTGACCACCTCGACCTTGAAGCCGAGGGAGGCGAGGAGATCGGAGACAAACCCCTGGGATCCCCGCATCCCCTCCTTGAACTTCGCGTCGGTGGAGACGCTCGGGAAGCGGATGAATTCCTTCAGCTTTTCAACGGGGTCGAACATTCTCCGAGCTTGGCCGGCGCACCGCCGGGTGCCAATCCCGAAGCGCCTGGCGCCGCGTCAGTGGCGGAAATGGCGGATTCCCGTGAAGACCATGGCCATCGCCCGGTCGTCGGCCGCCTTGATGACCTCGGCGTCGCGCATCGAACCTCCGGGCTGGATGGCCGCCGTCGCGCCGGCCTCGGCGGCAGCGACAAGGCCGTCGGCAAATGGGAAGAGCGCCTCGCTGGCCACGACCGAATCCCCGAGGTCCAGGCCGGCCTCGCCCGCCTTCCAGACGGCGATCCGGGAGCTGTCGACGCGCGCCATCTGGCCCGCGCCGATCCCAAGGGTCCGCTCGCCGCGGCAGTAGACAATCGCGTTGGACTTCACGTGCTTGCAGACCTTCCAGCCGAAGATCATCGAGTCCCATTCCTGCGCGCTTGGCTGGCGCTTCGTCACAACCCGGAACGAGGCCTGGTCGCCGAGCGTCCGGTCGCGGTCCTGCACCAGCACGCCGCCGACCACGGAACGGACCTCCTGAAGGGCGCCGCTCCCCTGGCCCTCCTTCGCCACCATCAGGCGGAGGTTCCTCTTCCTTTGGAGTATCGCCAGGGCCTCCGGGTCGAAGCGCGGCGCGATGATGACCTCGGTGAAGATGTCCGCGATCAGGGCCGCGAGCGCGCCATCCAGGGTGCGGTTGACCACGATGATCCCGCCGAAGGGCGCCTGCCTGTCCGTCGCATAGGCCTTCTCCCAGGCCTCGACGAGCGTGTCCGCGCTCGCCAGGCCGCAGGGGTTCGTGTGCTTCAGGATCGCCACGGTCGGCCTCTCGAACTCCCCGATCAGGTAGGTGGCCGAGGTTATATCGAGGATGTTGTTGTAGCTCAGCTCCTTACCCTGGAGCTGCTCGTAATGGTCGTTGAACGTCCCATAGAGGGCGGCCTTCTGGTGCGGGTTCTCCCCGTAGCGGAGGGCCTGCGCCTTCTTCCAGGAGAGGCTCAGCACCGGCGGGTAGCCGGCGAGGGCCTCAAGGTCGGGGCCGGCCTCCTGGAGCCCGAGGTAGCGCGCGATCGCCCCGTCGTAGGCCGCGGTGCGCTCGAACACCTTGCGCGCGAGGGCGCCCCGCAGCGCGGCGAGCGCCTGCGGGCCCGCGGCCATCGCCGCCAGGACGCCGTCATAGTCCGCGGGGTCGCAGACGACGGTCACGCTCGCGTGGTTCTTCGCCGCGCTTCGCAGCATCGAGGGCCCGCCGATGTCGACGTTCTCGATCGCCTCCTCAAACGCCACACCGGGCTTCGCGACGGTCTGCTCGAACGGGTAGAGATTGACCGCCACGAGGTCGATCAGCTCGATCCCGTTGCTCAGGGCCTCGGCTAGGTGCTCGGGCTTGTCGCGCCGGCAGAGCAGGCCGCCGTGGATCTTCGGGTGAAGGGTCTTCACGCGGCCCTCCATTATCTCGGGGAAACCCGTGTGCTGGCCCACCTCGGTGACGGGAAGCCCCTTTTCCTGCAGCATGCGTGCGGTGCCCCCCGTGGAGAGCAGCGTGTAGCCGTGGTCCCTGACAAGCGACGCGGCAAACTCCGCGAGGCCGCGCTTGTCGCTGACCGAAAGGAGGGCGAGCTTTCTAATCATTCAGGGGGGTTTGTGCGGCCCTTGCCGCGCGGCATCAAGCGGAAAGCCGCTTGCGGACGGCGCGAAGGGCCTATCCCTTATGGTTGTGGCCAGCTGCACCTCCTATGAACTACCCGGCCTGACGGCCCGCCTTGACAAGCTGGTCCACCATCACGGGGGCGTGAGCCTGCCTGAGGACAAGCCCCACGCCTTCGTCTACTACATCACCATCCGCAACGGGTCCGACAGGACCGTGACCCTCCTCGGCCGCAAGTGGGTGATCGACTACGGCTGCGGCAACAGGCAGGTGATCGAGGGGGACAAGATCGTCGGCGAAACGCCGCGCCTGGCCCCCGGCGAGGAATTCTCGTACAACAGCCACCACATCACCGGGGGCGACGCCCACGTCCAGGGCAGCTTCCACGGTGTCGACGAAGCCGGGGCGAAGGTGCACGTTCTCTTGCCGCCCTTCGACCTGACGATCCCGAGGTGAGCCAGTTATTTGAGGGCCCCGTGAGGCCCGCGCTTGAGTTGTTGCGGCGCCCGGCCCTAAATCGAGGGACGAAATGAAGCTCACTGATCTGAACCGCGATGGCGGCATCGGCGCCAACTCGCTGTTCGTGCAGCTGGGCGACCTCAACATCCTGGTGGATTCGGGCCTGCACCCGAAGAAGGTCGGGCGCAGGGCGACGCCCGACCACGCCCCCCTGAGGGGCAAGAATCTCGACCTCATCATCGTCACGCACTGCCACCTCGACCACATCGGCAGCCTTCCGGTCACGATGAGGGAGCACCCGAACGCGGCCGTCATCATGACCACCTCGAGCCGGATGCTGATCGAGCGCATGCTCCACAACTCGGCAAGCGTCATGATGCGCCAGCGCGAGGACCAGGACATTCCGGACTATCCCCTGTTCACCCACGAGGAGATTGACCGGATCTCGAGGCGCCTGAGCGGCGTCCCCTTCGGCATCGTGAAGAAGTTCAAGGGCGGCCGGGACGAGATCGAGGTCGTCCTGCACCCTGCGGGGCACGTCGCCGGGGCCGCCGGAGTCGAGATCCGCCACAAGCACCGCGCCATATTCTTCACGGGCGACGTCCTCTTCGAGAACCAGCGGACGCTTCCGGGAGCCAAGTTTCCGGCTGGGCACTTCGACACGCTGGTGACCGAGACGACGCGCGGGATCACCGAGCGGACGGCGGAGAAGACACGGGGCGCGGAGATGGCGCGCCTGGTCGAGTCCATCAACGACACGATCAAGCGCGGGGGCTCCTTCCTTGTCCCAGTCTTCGCCCTCGGCCGCATGCAGGAGATCCTGGCTATCGTCCACGACGCTCGGAAGTTCCGCAGGCTGGTCGACTGCCCCATCTACGGCTCCGGCCTCGGCATGGACCTCGTGGACTACTTCGACGAGATAAGCCGCAAGACCCGGCACATCCAGTTCAACCGCTCGGTCGTCAAGGACCTGAAGATCCGCCCGCTCCCGCGAGTCCTGACGCCCGGAGAGGACCCGAAGCAGAACGCCCTCTACATCATCAGCTCCGGGATGCTGGTCGAGC
>CAZNNO010000107.1:0-11372 GCA_964574435.1 uncultured Opitutaceae bacterium | reverse complement strand
AGGGTTCGAATCCCTCCCTCTCCGCCATTTTGATTAGGAGCGATTTCGGGTGAATATTCTGACCGGAAATTGAGCCTTTGATAATCCAAGTTGGGCTCAATCGGGGCCCATCAGGGGTCACGGAACGACGCGCCCGTCGGAATTGAATCGAAGGAATGTTCCTTTGAGGTACGTGCGTCCGTCGCTCGCAAAATCCTCGCTCAGAACGCAGAACTTCAGCCGGCCGTTTTCGTGAAGCCCTACCGATTCATTGAATATGCCTGCGCTGCACGGGACGCCTTGGATTTCGGTGTCGCGCCGCAGATAAAACTGCTTCAGGGCACCGTCGGCATAAAACGCCGCCTGGAAGCCTTCGGGCCCGCCGCTTCCGCGGCACAGGTGACCCTGCACATTGTAATCGCGGGGAAACGCACACAGGGTGATGACTCCGTCCTTGTTCTGTTGCACCCACGTCTCGGCCGGAATCGTGAGCCGCCCAAGGTCGATCTCCCTGAACGCCGTGAACCCGATTGGCACGCCGCTTGGAAGGAGGTGAACCCATCCCTGTTTGCAGGGACGTCCGCCAATAAGAGTATCTTCCTTTAGCTCGCCGATCAGGAGCCCGTTTGCCTCCATTCTCACCCTTCTGAAAGCCGCACCACCCTCGGTCACATCGTGCTTCCACTGAAAACAGCCTCCGAGCGCCAGGGCCGCGCACTGGAGTAGGAGCGGCGTGAGCCATTTGGCATTCGATGTAGGCACGTGCGCCTCGGAAGCCTTGATCCTACCGCCCACGACCGGTCATGCGAATCGCCAAACGAGGGCCCGCGATCTTAGCAACGCCCCTAATCCGGTCAATGAGGCCCAACTGATTGCCGGACCGAATGCCCACCCAAGGGTCCCACTGACCAGAAGCCACCCAAGTCCGCAGGCTTAAGAGGACCGGCCTGTACATTGCCGCCCCACTCGGCAGCGGCTCGGCCGTACCACGCAAGGAGTGCACCTGCACAAGGCTTCTAGTCCATCTCGACCATCGGAGGCCCTTCCGGCGTCATCCCTTCATCTCGAAGGCCGGAGTTGAGCTTGAGCGTGGTGCGCAGATTGTTCACCTGGTGTACCAGATGGGCCGCCTTCGCGAGGTCATCCGGCAATTCTGCCGGTGTTCCCAACCTCTTCTGGATGCAATATATCTCATTCACCAAAAGACTTATGGAACTATTGAGGTCCGTTCTTTCACGGGCCCAATCAGCCCCCGAGCTTGGATTTACCCCGAGGTCGGGCGGAATCATATCAACGCTGGGGAACGGGCATCGGTGTTTTCCGAAGCCGACACAAGGGATATGACCCTGGCGAAGTTTGGGTATGCCGGGTTCCCTTTGATTGAGGGGTCGTGAGCTGGCCCAGCGATCGAGCATTCTGCTTCCAGTTGTGTTACACAAAGCAAAGACATGAAGCAATGACGTTGCGTCAATTTATGACGATCAGTCGATTAGAATTTTCGCAACATTCGTAACATGCTTTATAACTTTAATATAAGGATATTAATTAGCAGCGTATCTTAGTTAGAATACATTTTATTGACGGTACGAATAATTTGTCGCATAAAGGCGACGAAATGGCTCGCTCTGCATGGAAGCAACAGGAGATAGCCGCCAGAGAGGCGGACCTGCTGCGCATTTCGCGCAAACTGATTGTCGAGCATGGCGTTCAGGGTCTCACGATGGAGAAGCTTGCCACAGCGACACCCTTTTCCAAGGGCACGATCTACCAGCACTTCAGGTCCCGGGAGGACATACTCGCCACCCTATGTATCACGATGGGTGAATTGCGCCTTAACATGTTCGAGCGGGCGTCGCGATTCGCAGGCAGCAGCCGGGAGCGGGCGGTCGCCGCCAACAAGGGCCATTCGCTCCTTTTCCAGCTGCACCGGGAGCTGTGGCAGGCCGAGCAGCGCATCAACGACATCCACCTACGGGCCAAGCTCTCACCGGAGCACCGCGCGGCCTATGACTCGATAAACGCAAAGTGCTTCCACTGCATACTGGGCATTCTGCGCGACGGGATCGCCTCGGGCGAGCTGGTCCCGCCGCACGGGCTCGGACCCGAGCAGCTGCTTGTCGGCATGATCGGGTGGACTCGCGGCCTCTACTCCATCTGGGCCTCGGATTCGCCAGTCAGGGCGTGGGTGAACGACTCGATCGACCTGCATTTCAAGCTCATCTCCTCGATCTATGACGGGATTGGCTGGAGGCCCTTCTCAAGCGAATGGGACTATTCGAAGACGATCGAGCGCGTTAGGGCCGAGGTTTTCCCCGAGGAATACGCGCTTGCGCAGAGGACCGACAGGGCCGGCGCGCACGAGCCGATCCCGGTAAAGGCAGCGGACGCCTGACGGTTCAGGGGTTCCCTGCCCTGGCCCGGCCCGGCCAGGTCTCGGCGCGCGACCAGAAGGCGTCTCCGCGCCCCCCGTAATAGGCCTCCAGAACCTTGTCCATGACGCGGGAGGTGCGACGCGCGGTCACGCCGGTGCTCGGGCACGTCCCGCGACCCAGCAGGTCGTCAACCACGGTTTGGATCAGGGGCTGCGCCACGTGGGGCGGGTACGGGAGCTCGAAGAGTTGCGCGCCTGAGCCGTTCGCCAGCCTGACCGGCTCCGACTTGAACATCGTGAAGCTTATTTCGCCCTCGGTGCCGGCGAGGCGCATTGTGTCGTCGCTGAGCGCACCCGCGAAATTCCAGGCCATCGAGCCAAGGGCGCCTCCCCTGGTACGAAATGTGAGGGCGACCTCATCCTCGACGGATATCGCCGCCGTGACGTTGGCGGCTGTCCCGGCCACATCCTCCAGCGGACCGACGAGGTAGTCGAGCAGGTCTAGGGCGTGCGATCCGACATCGAGGAAATGGCCGGCCCCCGCGAGCGTCGCGTCGGTCCGCCAGATGGCGCCCTTCTTGTGATGCGGCTCGACCAGCCGGTACGTAATGCCTGTCAGCCTGCCGATGGCGCCCGATTTGAGCAGCTCCTCCACCTTGAGGAAGCAAGGGAGCCGGCGGCGGTAATAGGCGACGAATAGGGGCAGCCTGGCGCGTTCAAACGCGTCCACCATGCTGTCGCACTCGGCGCCGTGCCGAGCCATGGGCTTTTCCACGTAGGCGGGCTTGCCCGCCGCCGCGGCGGCCAGGGCGTATTGCGCATGGGAATCGGGGGGCGTCGCTATGTAGACCGCGTCGACCTCCGGGTCGGCTAGCAGGGAGGCAGCGCTGTCGTACCAGCGGGGGACGCCGTGGCGCCTTGCGTAGTCCGCAGCCAATTTCCCGTTGCGCCTCATCACGGCGACGAGCTGCGAGCCGGAAGCCTTCTGGAAGCCGGGGCCGCTCTTGACTTCCGTCACGTCGCCGCAGCCGATGATGCCCCAGCGCACCACCGAGCGGCCTGAAAAATGGCTTGAGACTGGCATCGTGGGGCGACCCTCAGGTTGCGCGTCCGGGTTCGCAGTCAATGCTGCTGGGCCTCGTGGACCCGGATGTGTCGGTACTCCATCTGGCCGTGGTCGCTCTCCAGGCCAATGGAGCCGTTCGCGGGGATGGGCATGGCGTCCACGAGAACCTCCCCGTTGCAGGTGCAGTGGGCAAGGCCCCCCCTCACCGTAACCGTGATCTCATTCCAGTCGAGCGGGCGGTAGTGTGCCAGCGTCGCGAACGGCCCGGCGATCAGGAAGTCGCGGCACTGAAGCTGCGGCTCGCGCACGAATATCCCGCTGTCCGCATTGGGGCTCGCCCGGAACTCGAGCTTGAGGACGAAATCCTTGGGAAACTTCCTGGTCGTCCACAGGATCTTGTTCTCCTGGCCCTTGCGCGAGACGGTCACCACCAGGCGCCTGTTCGTCACCACGAAGCGTCCGTCGTCGCTCGCGGCCTTCCCCCAGAACCTGGGACCCTGCGCATAGCCCCAGCCCGAGAGGTCGTGGCCGTTGAAAAGGCTCTCAAAGCCTGTCTCCGGTATGAACTCGTCCGGCCAAGCGGGCGCCAGTCCCACCGTCTCGAAAATGGGCCGAAGCGCGGAGGCCCATTTCGCGTAGCCGACGAGATTGGGGTGCAGCAGGTCGGGCATCTCTTCCTCCTTCGCGTCACCATGCACGTCTGCGAAGAGGGACCACGTGTCGAGGACCGTCACCTGCGGCTCGTCGGCCACCGCGGCCAGATAGAGCGCGTTCAGCTTGCGGATCGTCTCAGCCGGCCTCGACTTGGCAGCGGAGCTGGGAAACACCTCGCAGAGCACGACGGGCATCGCCGGGTTGTGCTCCCGTAGGGCGGCAATGATGAGCTTAACGTTGCCGGCGATCACCTCGGGATCCGCCTTCTCCTCGATGTCGTTGGTGCCGATTAGGAGGACGACGCCGCTCGGGTTGGCGGCGATGACATCCTCCTTCAGGCGGATGAGCACCCCGCGGCTCGTGTCTCCGCTAATACCCCGGTTGGCGGTCTTCGTCCCCGGAAAGCTGCTGCCGACATCACCCCAGCCCTGCGTGATCGAGTCTCCGAGGAAGAACAGGGCTCCCTGGTCGCGCGCGACCTGAGACGCCCACGCCGTGCGCTTCTCCAGCCAGAGGTGCTTGAACCAGTCCATGCGCCGAATCGGGCCGGCGCCGGGCAGGCCCTCGTCGGTGGCGGGGATCTGCAGCGAGCTGTCTGCCGGGGCGACCCCGGGAGCGGGAGAGGGCGGATCGGCTGCGCGAAGGCCGCACGAGAGGGCGAGGACGCAGAGCGTTCCAAGTAAAAAGGGACGGGTGGGGTATCGCATTTTAGCGGGTTTAGGGGGTGGCAGCTTGCCAACGAGGAGCCGGGGGCCGCAAATGAATTTCGCCGGTCAAAGCCCGAGCCTGGCGTCGCGCCCGGCTTCTGTTGCGCGCGGGGGAGACCCGCCACGGCCGCCCCGGGGAGCGGGAAGGGAGGCGGACCGGCGCGGCCCGGGCCCGCCGGCCCCTCTCACGCCTGCCGCCTACGAGGCCCGCTCCAGCTTCGCAGCGATGAACCTGTTGATGTCGCCCACCGTTCGGAACGGGCGGACCTCCTCGTTGTCTATCGAGATCTGCAGCACGTCCTCGGCAAGGAACACGATCTCCAGCATTGTCAGTGAATCGATCGCCAGGTCCTCCGCGAGCCTTAGCTCCTCGCCTCCCCCCCCGAGCTTGGCCCTCGCCTCGGGCTCGACGAAATGCTCGATCAGGCCGTGGATGATCGCGGGAAGGTGCTTCGCGCTGCCCGTGCGCCGGAATTCGCAGGCTGCCTCGCGCGTCGCGGGCGAGCACCGCTTAAGCGCATCCCGCAGATACGCGTCGTCCGCGACGGGCGCCGAGCCCTGCTGCCCAAGCATGATGTGCTGAGCCACCGGATCGGGATTGGATGCTTGTCTCATGGTGTGCCTACGTTCACTGACTGCGATACCCGGCTTTGGTTCTGCCTGGGGGTTCTTTTAATGGCGACGAACACGGTGTGCGGTGGGTCACCCCTAGCAGGGCCCGTTCCCATTCGGGCGCGCCGCGCGCAATGTTCCCAACACTAGGTCTGGCGGCCATGCTAGAATGACGAGGCAGGGGTGAGTTTGGTTTCAGGGGATGCGAGCTGCCGGCTGTGGCAGGCAAGCCATATGACAATCCAGGGCGCCCTTCCCGCTACCGGTCGCCCCCCTTCAGAATGTCACGGTCACCGACAGTGAGTACACCCTCCCCCTCCAGTCGGTGTACGTCTGCACGCCCGTCGGATCCACCGCGTACTTGGGGGGTGAAGCATCGAAGACGTTGTCCACCCTGAGCTGCCCCTTGAGCCGGTAATGGCTGGATTTCCAGGGTATCCAGCGGCCGAGGTCGCCCTGCAGGTAGGCGTCAAACTGCCAATAGGGGTCGATGCTGTCGCTGCCCTGGACAGCCTGCTCGTCCTGCGGCAGCACCTGCGCGCTGTAGTAATGTCCGTCCATGCCAAAGCCGAAGGCCCGGCTGGACCATCCGCTCCCAAAATTCATCCGCTGCGGCAGGAGGCCCGGGACCAGCCCGTCCGGTGCCCTGAGCTCGTCCACCGGCGGCGAGGTCGGCAGCCCCTCAACGTCATAGCGCTTGAAGTAGATCCACCTGCAGTAGGCCTCAAGGGAGCCTCCCAGGCACTTGCTCCAGGTGTAGTCGAGCGAGGTGCTCCACTCGTAGGAGTGGCGCCAGGCCAGATTGAAATTGCCCGTGAGCACCGATGTGATCGGGCCTACGCCAAACGGGTCCCCGGGGGAAGCCGGCGCCCTTATCACCCGCTGGGGGAAGCTCCCCTCCAGGTCCACGACCTGCTGCGGATCGAGATAGACCTCCTGCCCCGAGGTCACGGTGTCCACGAAGTCGACGGAAGCTCGGAACTGGTGGACGGTACCGTGCTGGTAGATGAATCCGGCGGTCTGGGTGACGGCTGCCTCGGGCACAAGGTTGGGGTTCGCCGCGTCGCTTGCCTGGACCGTCTCCTGCTCCTGGCCGCGCAGGGGGTCCACGACTGTCGTCGCCTCCACGACGCCGCTTCCGGACGTGCTTATCCCGGCCTCCGCCGCCAGCCGGCTGAAGTCGGGCGGCGGAAAGGTGTTCGATGTGGCGTACGTGGCCCGCAGTGAAAAGCCCGCGGGCAAATCTATCTTGATTGCACCGGTGGGGGCGTAGTTGGCCTCGTTGGCAATGTCGGATGCCGTGTAGCGCACGGCCAGGTCGGTCTCGACTCCCTTGATCCAGGTCGGAAGCCAGCGATCGGGCAGGAGCGGAGCCTTGATCTCGCCGAACACGCTCACCCGCTGCAGCGACCGGCCGACCCAGGTGTCCGGAGGCGCCACGAGCGAGCCGTCGCCGTAGCGAAGCACGTCCACATAGCTGGCGAGCCTGGCATACCGGTAGTCGCCTCCCACGGTGACCGAGGCCGTGCCCGTGGGAACATGGAGGGACGCATTCGAAAGCCGGAGCGATGAATCGAAGGTGTCGTAATCGCCCAGCGTGACAAAGCTTCCCTCCGAACCGTAGAAGATGAGCGCCTGGTCATAGAACGCCTGCGGCGGGCCGAGGACCTGGGTGTCGCGCAGGGGGTTGTAGGCGCCCGAGTCGACGAGCTGCTGCCAGCGGGTGTCGTCGACTCCCTCGATGCCCCTGTAGCGGGTGACGCTGAGCCCGTACTGGGCGTCAAAGGACGCCTGCCAGTCAGCGGGCATCCGCAGGAGCAGCCCGAGCACGGCCGAATAGTAGTCGATGTGCGCCTCGTTGTAGTCCTCCCCGAGCAGGGGGGCCGATTCGTTTAGGGTCACGCTGACATCCTGCTGGAAGGGATTCAACGGCGAGGCCGCCGGAAGGTCCAGGTTGCCGTTGAAGACGCTGTAGCCGGTGTTGTTGATTGTGCGGCTCGCCGTGGCGTCGACGCCGACCTGGAGCCACGGGAAGACGTCATAGATCACCGACCCGTACAGGGATGCCGTCCTCTCCCTCCTCCCGAAGGGGTAATCCAGGCTGTTTGTCGAGTCCGCCAGCCCTCCCCCGGGCGGCTGGTAGAGGGCAAGCTCCTGGACGCCGTCCCTGCCGCCAAAAGCGGCGAGGCCGCCCGTGCCGTCGGAGCCGGGGGCCACCGAGGTGAAGGACGAGGAGCCCGGGCCGAACAGCGGCGACAGGTCCGTACTGCTGACGTTTGGCGTCGCCCGGTAGAGCTCGCTCTGCGTCTCCGGGTGGGCCTCGAGGTTCTCCCTAATGTAGCCGAGGTCGGCCTCGGTCGGCGGAGCCACCTGGGTGTACGTGGCGTTGAGCCGGATGTGGAGCCGGCCCCCGAGGAGCGTCTCGCCGTGGAGGAGTGACACGGTCGCCTGAGGGGCGTTGAAGCCGGCGAGCGCGTTGGTGTAGGTCGTCGTCAGCTCCGTCGCGTTGACGTCGGGTCGCAGCACGATGTTGATCACCCCGCCAATCGGGCTTCCGCTGTAGATGGCCGATGCGGAGACCGGAAGCACCTCCACCCGCTCTATCAGGCTGAGCGGGATCACGTTGACGTCGGATTGCGGCGGGGCGGGTCCAGCCGTGAGGCTAGCGGGAAGGGCCGTCACGATCTCGGGCAGGCGCCTGCCGTCGACCAGGATGATCGTCTCCTCTGCACCGTAGCCCCTGAGGTTCAGGTTGGAACTGCCCGACGCAAAGCTGCTCACGCTCCCGTTCTGCTCCGGGGGCAGAGTCGCGACGCTGTCCAGAATCTCCTGCTGGAGGAACTCGTTAAGGTTCACCACGCCGCTGCGCGAGATCTGGTCGCGGTTGAAGATCGAGTAATCGAGCGCGTCATTCTCCGAACGGGCCTGGTCGAGGTCGCCAATGGCCGTGCGCGGCATGGGCGGGGCCTCGCCCCCGCCGAACAGCCCCGATCGGACCGACTTCGCCTCGACCACGAAGGGCTCGAGCGTCGCCGGGATGCTGACCGCCTGCATGGTGAAGGCCTCGAGCGCCAGCGTGCGGCCGTTTGCCACGCGGGCGTCCGCGATCTCCAGGGGTTGCAGGCCCGTCGCGGTCGCGACCAGGCTGTAGCTCCCCTCCGGCACCGAGGGAAACTCAAACGACCCTGACTCGTCAGCCACCGTGGACAGGCGGGTACCGGTGATGAACACCCGGGCCCCCTGCGCCGCCGTGCCTTCCGGGGTCAGGAGCCGGCCCGTTATCGCCCCCTTTTTCTCCGCATGGACCACGGCGAACCTGCCCTTGCCGTTGCGAACCGCCGAGTAGCCCGTGCCTCGCAGCAGGCGGCTGAGCGCCTCTTCCGGCTCGTAGCTCCCCTCGACCGCGGTGGACGTCGTCCGGTGCAGCTCGTCGAATGAGAATATCAGCTCGACGTTCGCCTGCTTGCAAAACGCCATCAACGCGCCGTCGGCAGGCTGTGCCGGGAGGTTGAATTCGACCGGCTCGGCCAGGACCGTTGCGGGAATCAAGGCCGTGATTGCCAGCAACAGAAGACGGACTGCGAAGGGAGTTGCTCGGGTTGAGGGAAGATGGGTGCTGATCAACGAAGGCCTGGCCTCAGGGCTCGGTGGAGAGGCTTACCCGCACGGTGCCGTTCGCGCCGTGGGTCACGTTCACATTGAGGGAGTGGGTGATCACATCGAGGAAATCGTCGAGATGGTCAATGTTGTAGCGACCGCCGAGGGTCTGCCTTCCAGCCCCGGGCGTGACCGTGATCACGCGCCCGTGGTAGCGCGCGAACTGGGCAAGGGCCTCCGACAGTGGCATGGCGACACACACGATCTGCCCATGGCGCCAGGCCAGGTTGTCCTCGATCTCCGCATTGGAGAGACCCTGGACCGAGGAGCTCCCGTTCTCGGCTGTCAGCACCGTGTTCGCGGTGAGGGTGAACGGCGCGCCGCCGGCCGCACTGCCGCCGCTCGCCTCGCCCGGGCGGACCTGGACGCGACCCTCGACGACCGTCACGTCCAGCTTGGAGGACGCCTCGGTCAGCACGTTGAAGATTGTGCCGAGCACCTGGACCGATCCAGCGGGCGTCTCCACGATGAACGGCCTGGCCTTGTCCTTGCTCACGACGAAGAACGCCTCGCCGTTGGCCAGCCGCACCCGCCGCTCCGCGCTCCCGTTCTCCACGAAGATGCGCGTGTTGGCGTTGAGCTCCACCCGCGTGCCGTCGGCCAGGGTAAACGACCCCCTCTGGCCTGCCGGCGTGGCGATGTTTTCGGGCCCCGCCCTCCTGCTGCCGGTCCACACGACGGCGACCGCCAGGGCCGCTGCCGCCAGAGCCGCCGCGGCGACCTTCCAGGGGTTCCAGTGGACGCGCGACGGCGCCCCCGCCGCCGGCATCGCGACGGACCCAGCCGCCACGAGCTCCGGCACGAGCCGGTCAAGCTTGGCGGAAAACTGGCAGTAGCTGGAGAGGAGCTCGCGCCGGGCTGCGCCGCCGGCAAGCCAGGCGTCGAGCTCGGAGCGGTCCCTGGACGTGAGTTCTGCGCCCTCGAGCCGGGCGGCCCATAGGGACGCCTGATCCTCGGCTGCGGGGTCGGGGTCTTGTGTAGGCCGGTTCATGATTCGAATCTCCCTTCCATTGATGCGCGCAGGAGCCGAAGCGCGCGCGCGTGCTGTTTCTCAACGGTGCTCACCGCGATCGAAAGCCGCTCCGCGATCTCGCGGTGGGACAGCTGCTCGATCTTGCACATGAGGAGCACGGTGCGGCAGCCCTCGGGCAGCTGCGCGATCGCCTCCTCGAGGATCGCCAGCTCCTGGCGGGCCATGACCTGCTGCTCGACCCCGGGCTCGCTCGAGGCCGACATCTCGGGGATGAACGCGTCGCGCGCGAGGGGCGAGATGCTGCGCCGCTTGAGGCGGTTAATCGCAAGGCGCCTGGCCGCCGTGTAGAGGAGGGCCGTGGGCCGCCTGGCCGAGCCCTCGTTGAGCGACGGATAGACCCGCATGTACGCGTCGTGCGCCACGTCCTGGGCCTCGCTGGCGTTGCCCAGCAGCCGGGTCAGGTAGCGCCGCAGCGGCGCGAGGGTGGCCCTGTAGAGGCCCGAGAAGTCCCGGTCGCCTGAGGGTTCGTCAGGCATTTGAGTCGCGAATCTGGACAGGGGCACGGATGGAATTGGTTTCACACCTGCCAGCAATGACAACCGGCCGCCCTAAACCCTCTATCCCTGCAGCAAGAATATGACGCTTTGTGTTCATGGGGTTCGGGAGCCGGCGCCTTCCAGAGCGCAACACCGTGGAGCGTTGCAGCTTAGCGAAGAAACTGCGAATCCCAATTTGGGCCCTCCCCGGACAAGAATCCCGCGGCACGACGGATCCTGCTGGCAAAGGGCCGTCCTTGACGCGCGGGGGCGGGTGGATACCTGTTTCCTCTCACCATGTCGGCCGAACTTTCCGATCTTTATCAAAATGTCATCCTCGACCACAACCGCAGGCCGCGAAACCGGGGAAGGATTCCCGCGGCGAATCGCACGGCGCATGGCGACAATCCGTCGTGCGGGGACCAGTGCGACGTGTTCCTGCGCCTTGATGGCGACAGGATCGCGGAGATCTCGTTCGAGGGATCCGGGTGCGCCATCTCGCAGGCGAGCGCCTCCCTGATGACCACCCAGCTCAAGGGAAAGACGGCGGCCGACGCCGAGCGGCTCTACCGTGAGTTCCATGAGATCGTTACAACGGGCAAGGAACCCGCGGACATGAGCGACCTCGGCGCCTTCGCCGGGGTCCACGCCTTCCCCGCGCGCATCAAGTGCGCCACGCTCTCCTGGCATGCGGCGCTCAACGCGCTGCGCGGCAACCCGGCGTCGGCGACGACGGAGAGCCACATCGATTGAGCGCGATGCCCTCCCCCTGGGACCGCATCCGCGACGAGTTCCCGATCCTGGACCAGCAGGTGAA
>CAZNNO010000106.1:0-11378 GCA_964574435.1 uncultured Opitutaceae bacterium | reverse complement strand
GCATCCAGACGATCCAGATCGACCCCGAGAAGATCGGGCTCCTCATCGGGCCCGGTGGAAAGACGATCCGCCGGATCACCGAGACGACGGGCGCCCAGATCGACATCGCCGAGGACGACTCCGGCAAGGTGTTCATCTACTCCAACAACAGCGAGGCGATGGCCCGTGCGATCCAGGAGATCGACGGCCTCTGCGGCGGCGGAAGCGGCGGCGGCGGCGGCGGAGCACCGATCGAGGTCGGCAAGCTCTACCACGGCCGCGTTACCGGGATCAAGGACTTCGGCTGCTTCGTCGAGTGCACCCCCGGCAAGGAGGGGCTCGTGCACATCTCGGAGCTGGCCGACTTCCGCGTCCGCCGCACGGAGGACGTCGTCAAGATGGGCGACGTCATCTGGGTCAAGTGCATCGGCATCGACGAACGCTCCGGGAAGGTGCGCCTCTCCCGGCGGGCGGCCATGAAGGACATGGAGGCGCAGAAGCAGGGCGAGGCTGCCCCCGTAACTGAGCCCGCCCAGTCCTGACGGGTGAGGCTCCTCGTAACGAACGACGACGGCATCGGGTCCGTCTTTCTCCACGAGCTGGCCCGCGCGCTTGTCGCCGCGGGCCACGAGGTCTTCGTCGCCGCGCCGAAGGTCGAGCAGAGCTGGACCGGTGCATCGAAGTCGAGGCACCGCCCCGTGCATTCCGAGAGCGCCGACTGGGGCCTGGGCTGCCCCACCTGGGTCGTGGACGGGACGCCGAGCGACAGCGTCAACATCGCCATCGACCACCTGCTTCCCGCGAGGCCCGAGGCCGTCCTCAGCGGGATAAACGTCGGGGTGAACGCGGGCCTAGGGTTCATCCTGGGAAGCGGCACGGTGGCCGGGGCCTGCGAGGGCGCCCTGCACGGCCTTCCCGGCGTCGCCCTCTCCCAGAGCCTCTCCGTCGCGACCTACGAGGCCTTCAAGGAAGGGGGCGGACGCCCGGACCCGGCGCTGCTCGCCCTTGTCAGGGCGTCCGCCGCGCACGCCGCGCTCCTGGCTCCGGCCCTGGCGGCCCAGACGCCAGAGCGAAGCTTCGTCGTCCACAACCTCAACTTCCCCCAATCCTGCAACGAGCGCTCCGAGGTGCGCCGCACGGTCCCTGCCCGGGTGATGTTCCCCGGGCTCTTCAGCCCCCAGGGCGAGGACGGCGCGCACCGCTTCGTTTTCAGGATCGGCAGGGACACCTCTCCCGAGGAGCCGCTGACCGACCGTGCGGCGCTCGAGGCGGGCCACATAAGCCACACGGTCCTTGATTTTTCGAAGCTGGGTTCGATCTGACGGCGAAAGTGTGCTCTCTTCGCGGGGACGTGATAGAAGTCCAGAACCTGACGCGGGTGTTCCGCACCTACAAGAAGCAGCCCGGATTCCTGGGCGGCGTTAAGGGCCTTTTCCACCGGACCTACGACGAGACCGCGGCCGCGAAGGACGTCACCTTCTCCATCGCCGAGGGCGAGTTCGTCGGATTCCTCGGCCCTAACGGCGCAGGCAAGACAACGACCCTCAAGATGCTGTCGGGGCTCATCTTCCCGACTTCGGGCACCGCGCGCGTCGCGGGATTCGACCCGACGCGACGGGAGAACGCGTACAGGCGGATATTCGCGCTTGTTCTCGGGCAGAAGAACCAGCTCTGGTGGGACCTGCCGGCCATAGAGTCGTTCACGCTCTTGAAGGCCATCTACGGCCTCGAGGCCGGCCAATACAAGTCGACGCTGGACGAGCTGGTCGAGCTCCTCGGCATAGGCGACAAGCTCAATGTCATGGTGCGCGAGCTTTCGCTCGGCGAGCGGATGAAGATGGAGCTCATCGCGGCCCTGCTCCACCGCCCGAGGGTGCTCTTCCTTGACGAGCCCACGATCGGGCTCGATGTGGTGTCGCAGCGCGCCGTGCGGCTTTTCCTGCGCGACTACAACCGCCGGCACCGGGTGACGATCATCCTCACGAGCCATTACATGGCGGACATCAAGGAGCTCTGTGAGCGCGTGGTCGTCATCCACAAGGGCCGCAAGATCTACGACGGAGCCTTGGACCGCCTCGAATCCGGCTCGGGAAGCAGGAAGAAGATCGTCAGATTCATGCCCAAGAACGGCGCCTTTCCGGAGTCGTGGCGCTCGCGCTTCGGGGAGACGCGCAGGGAGGACGACGGGGCCTTCACGCTCAGGGTCGCAAGCGAGGACATCGTGGCGGTAGCCCAGGAGGTCCTTGGCACAGGCCCGGTCGCGGACATAACGATCGAGGATGTCCCGCTGGAGGACATCATCGCCGAGATATTTCAGTCGGGCTAGGAGGCCACTACCCGAGGTGCGGAGGATTCCCGGACCGCTGAAGGGCCAGGAGCCGGCCGCACCCTCACTTCTTCTTCGACAGGTTCACGAAGAGAAGCGGCCAGTTGAGCCAGACCTCCCCGTCCCTGTCCGATCTGCCCAGGACTCCGTTCAGGTCGCCCAGCACCTCCTCCATCGGCAGGTCAAAGGCGTGGAGGCCCTTGAAAAAGAGGTACATCTCCATCTCGGAGGTGAACTTCATGAAGATCGGCTCGATCTTCATCCTGGTCACGGTCAGCGGCAGGCCTTCTATCAGCTCAAGGACCCGCTGCTCGCTCAGCCACCGGGCCGTGTGCCCGGTGAGGCATTTGCGCGCCACAATCTCGTCAAAATGGCGCGCCAGCGTGGTGTCCGCACAAACGTCCGCAAAGACGAACCTGCCGCCGCCTCGCATGAGGCGGGCCACGTTGCGAAGCATCGCGCGCTGATTCACCACGTGGTGAATTCCGCCAAGGCTGGTGGCAAAATCGATGCTCCCGTGCGAGAACCTCGAAAAGGTGTTCCGATCATCCGGATAGCCCTGCAGGATGGAGGAATTCGGGGCGTTGCGCCGCAGCGCCATCAGCTGCTTGTGACTCGGGTCGACCGCGATGGCCGGCACCGACGTCCATTCGGAAATGAACCTTGTCAGGAACCCGCTGCCGGCCGCAACGTCCATCGACCGCTCGCCGAGCTTCGGCTTGAGCCACGCCTTAATCGTATTGATCTCGTCGCGCCGCGCGTTGGGGGCGACTTTGTGGGCGAGGTCGTAGAGCCGGCCGCGAACGTCGAACTCATTGAAGTGCACGCTCTTAACCTTCTTTGACATGAGTGCATTGGCGTCGCGCAGGGCCTTGTCGATTTGTCTGTTTTGCTGCTCGAGTCTTTTGTCGGCTGGCATTTTGGGGTTAGAGAAGCGGTTTATAATGAATTTGATCAGGTCAAACGCAAGAGCAGCGAAGGCTGCCGCGGACTCTGCGCCGCCTCCCGCGGAATCCTCCCAGCACCCGCCTGCGCCGGCTGGACTCAGTCAATCCCCTCGGGCCAGCTCCACGAGCCACCCACGAGTGAGTGCATAAGCTCCCGAAAGGAGGCCGCCGTGCGCGCGGCGCCCGCCCGCAGCCCGGACGCTTCGCAGAGAGTGCTGAGCGTGACCGTCGAAGCCTCGGAAGCCCCGGCGGTTTGCTCGATGCGCCGCCCATCCGGAAATGAACGCTCGCCGCGCCTGAGCCTAAGCTCGTGGAACAGCCTCAGGTTGGTCTCCACCAGCTCGAAGTGCAGCATCCTCTGGGCCGCCACAAGCTCACCCCGGCCTATCTTTCGCAGCGTCCAGGCGTAGTCGCACACGAACACGCTGGCCAATCCCAGGACCTCGGCGTCCCCGAGGCGGGCGTCGTCCACCTCGTCCACCACGCGCCTGTAGAAGCCCTCCCATTTCTCCCGGCCCTTCAGGAATCTCCAGCCCGGGCGTATGACAATGGCGAGATCCCTCAGGCGGCGCCGCAGGAGCCCCTCCCTTCGGTGAAGCCCGAGCGAGACCAGGAATCTGGCCAGCCGCAGCGTCTGCGCCGGTATGATCACGAAATCAGCCTCCGCTCCCTCGAAGAGGGCGTTGACTTTCGGCACCCTCCCGAATCGCGTCATCCTCGGGGCGTAGACACGCAGACGCGCGCCCGCGAGGGAATCGGCCCACGAGCGCCCTGCGAACATCCTCGGATCCGACGAGATGATCTGAAAATCCCAGTCCGAACCTTCGTCCGCGGCGGCCGACGCGTCGGACCCGGGACGGACGCGGGAGCCAAAGAGCGTCAGGGCGCTGACCGACGGCGTCTTGGCCGCCCAGGCGGACACGATTTCGGCAAGATTTCCAGAGGCCACGGGAGGAGGCGTCGACCCTGAGCTTCCGCTAGATGCTGCGGATGGACACGAGTATCTCCGTCCCGTCCATTCCGGGACCGGCATGGATTTCGCCGTGGTGCATCCGGAGAATCTCCCTCGCAATGAGGACGCCCAGCCTCCCCTGGTTAGGGACCCCGTCCTCGACCGGCTCTGGAAGGATGCCCTCAAGCTCGAGCCCCTTGCCCTCCAGCGAGATAAGCGCCGTCTGATCGCGCCCCGACCCCGCGGATCGAATCTGCATCTTGAGTCCCTGCGCGGTGCCGCCCTTCTGGTTCTCCGAGACCGTCTCGACGAGAATGCGGATCGCGAATTCAACGAGGCCCTTTGCGACATGCAGGACCACGGGGTCGGGCTCGGTCTCGACCTTGACCCCGCACGCATGCCCCACCGAGCGGGTTATTTCGCAGATATCAACGTCCGAAGGCTTGGCCTCGTGCAGGTTCTGCATGAGCCCGATGTTGCGGTTCAGCTTCTCGAGGCGCGAGATCTCGGAGCGAAGCGTATCCAGAAGCGGCGTCGGGATGACGTTCGCCGCGGGGAGCTGCTTGAGCAGGGAGAGCGACACCAGGGAATTCCCGAATTCATGGCTGAGGGTCAGGCCGAGCTCGCGAAGCAGCTCCCTGCGGTCCGCCCTCTGGCGCTCGCCGGCCTCGCGCATCTCGCCGCTCGCCTCCTCCCAGAAGGCCCAGACGCCCCCTGTCTCCTCGACGATCCCCGCCTTGGCACGAAAGGGCTGGCCAGCGGACGGGGAGATGCGGCCGCCCTCGTGCGTGCGAAGGACCCTGCCGACCAGCTCGCGCACGACCACCGGAACGTGGCCCGGCGCGCCCTCCCCGGGACCGAGAAGGAGCGAGTGCGGCAGGTACCGGGCCCCGAGCTCAATCTGCCTCGAGAGCGAAGTCAGGCGGCCCACCTCCGCCGACTTGGCGATGAACTGGCGCAGAAGCCGAGCAAAGTACACCGCCCGCGCCTTGTCCTGCTCCTCGTAGGCGCGGCCGTCATCGCGGACCCCCACGACGATGAGGCCGAGAAGCCGGCTGTTTTCGTGCACCGGGACGATCAGCCTCGCGGACCACCGGATGAGCCCGTTGCGCACCGCGAGCTCCTCCTTCGGGTCGCCTGTACCCTCCCAGGTCAGGCCGTCGACGACAATCGGCTGGCGCTCAAAGAAGCCGACGATGGCATCACCGGCGGGGATGAGGTGCGCGCCGCGGTCGGCCTTGAAGGCGTTGCCCTCACGGAAGAACAGCATCGCGTGCGACGCGTGGAGCATCTGGCGGCAGGCGCGCCTAAACTCGGCCACAAGCCGCTCGCGGCTCTCCAAGTTTTCGATGGCCCCCTCAAGGAAGTCCCAGAGCTCGTAGGTGTCGGCCGGTGCGAAGGGTGGCGCGGAGGTGGAGGAGCGCCTGGCCGACTCGATGCGCATCATCCGTTCCATCACGATATTAAGCATCGAATGCTTCTCGGCCACCTCCTCGACAAGCGGAAAGTACTCCCTGAGTCGAATCCGGCTGTCGTCATAGGAGAGGAACACCCGCGCGCGCGCCGAGATGCGGGCCTGCTCGAACGGCTGGCTGCTCGGCTCGCCCACATAGATCGTCGGACACTCCTGGAAGGCCGCCGGCAGCAGCCGTTCGCAAGCCGCATCGAGCACGACGACGGCCGCAAACCCGGACGAGGCCGCGCTCGTCAGCGAGAACGACCCGAGCTTGCACACCGTCCTGCCGGCCGGCAGCTGGCGCTCCCAGGACTCCGCGAGCGACGCGTCCGTGCTGATAAGCGCTACGATTGCTGGCATGGGAAGATCACGCGGAAGGTGGCCCCTTCGCCGTCGACAGGTGGATCAACGCTGATTGGTGTTCCAAGCCCTGCGAGGATGTCGCTGCAAATCGCGAGTCCAAGACCAAATCCGGACGATTTTGTCGTTTGGAACGGCTGAAACAACTTAGAGCGGATTTCCGGCGCTATTCCGGGGCCGCTGTCGGAAACCGTCATCTCCACGGCGTTGGCGACGTTCCGGGTGGCGATCCTCACCCACCGCTCCCGGGGCATCTCCTCGGTCGCGTTGATCGCATTGAAGCACAGGTTGAGCAGCACCTGCTTGGCGGCCGACGGATCGGTCATCACCTTGTCAGGCGATGCGTTCAATTCGGTGATGATCTTCACCTTCTTCTCGTTGGCCAGGCCGCCGGCAAGCTCGAGGCTCGAGCGCAGGACGGGATGGAGGTTCAGGGCCTCGGAGGTGTATGCCCGCGGAGCGGAAAGGTCCAGCAACTGCTGCATCAGCATGTCGATCCGGTTCACCTCGTCGCCGATCAGCCTGAAAAACTTGGCGCGGAAGGCCGGATCCTGGTAGTGGTCCGGCAGCAGCTGGGCGAAGGTCTTGATCGACACGAGCGGGTTGCGGATCTCGTGCGCAAAGCTCGCCCCCAGGAGGCCCACGGTCGCCAGTTGCTCGGCCCGCTGGGCCTTCGCAGAGAGCTGGGCCCTCGTGAGCGCGCCCTCGATGATGGAGGTGAGCTCCACCAGCTGGGTGATCTGGGGATAGGTGATCGGCTCGCGGGAGACCGAGACCCCCACCCCGACAACAAGCGCCATCATGGGGCCCTCGTCAAAGACGACCGCACCAAGCTTGTGGGCGCTCAGAAAGTCCTTCAGCTTGCCGCGCTCCGGAGACCACCGCTCCCGCACGAGCCGCTCGGGTGTCGCCCAGCGCAGGGACTTGAGCAGCTGCAGCTCGCTCTGGTTCCTGTCGAAGCTCTTGCCCGGGCCGTCGCTCTTGTTAGGGGAGCTGCTGAGGATCAGCGCGTTGTCGGAGTGGGACCATTCCTTGAGAATGCCGATGAAGATCGTCTCCAGGGCGTCCGGCCGGTTCTCCCTCCTGGCGGCCGCATAGGCGGCCTGGCGGGCCGACGTGTCCCGGCGGTAGGGGTTGAACACAATCTCTAGGTTCCGCCCCAGCCACCGGGAGAACAGGAGGGCGACCCCCGTCGATGCGAAGAAGGCCAGCGGAACAGGCAGGATGAGGCCGAATCCCAGGATGAGGCAATAGAGCGCCCCCGCGAAGAGCGCGATGCGCGTGACCTGGCGCACGCCGTAGAGCACAAGCTGCCTCGCGTCAAAGATCCGGTGGGTCGTGATCGCCACCACCACGGTGGTGTAGAGCGCAATGATGACCAGCGGCTGCAGGCGGATCAGCCACGAATAGCCGAGGATCGTGCGCAGCGTCATCAGCGCCAGGATGGCCACGGCCGCGGCGCTCCCGCCCAGCAGGAAGATCTGCAGCTCCATGCGGCTGATCCCGGTCTGCTGCCGGACCTGGATGATGGCCTCCGAGCTGAGGATCAGGTAGAGGCAGACCATGCCCGTTATGAGGACGTAGTAGCCGGGGCCGAACACCGGAGCCTGTGACGTCGACTCCGGGGGAATGAAATAGCGCGTGTAGCAAAGCACCGCCAAGGCGCCGACACCCAGAATCCAGTACCTGCCCCTCAGCAGGACGTGCCGGAACGACTCGTCCTCATGGAGGATGGCCTCCTTCAGGAGCCAGATCGGGATGCAGATGGCCGCGCCGACGGCCGCTGTAGCCCGGATCCAGGACGCGCTCCCCTGCCCGCTGACGGCGCCGTGCAGCAGCATGAGCCAGATGGACACGTGGATCGAGACGAGGAAGAACCGCTGATTGATGTTCCGGCGGGGATTCGCCCACAGCGACAGGACACCGACCACGATGGCCACCGCCACCGCAACGAGCGCGGACTGGTTTCCTATTTTTGGATCACTAAACATGCGTTGGTCCCCGCCATTCCATGGGCGTCAATCGCAGTCACCGAGTGGTCGATGTAGCGCACGTTGGCGCTCAGGTTGAGGGCGCAATCGGGGTCCGGGAACTGCCAGTTGACCGTCGGCGGGATGACGCCGTCGCGAATCCCAAGGGCCGCGCATCCAACCTGGATCGCCCCGGCGGCCCCCAGGGGATTGCCGATCGCGCCCTTTATCGAGTAAGCGGGAATCACCCGCAGGCGCTCGCCAAAGATGCCCTCGAGGGAAAGGGCCTCCGCGGCGTCGATCTCCCTGTGCCCCGGGCCGCAGGCGTTGATGCACTCCACGTCGGAAGGCCTGAGCCCGGCGTTCGCCAGGGCGAGGCCGATCGACTTTCCCAGCCCCTCGCAGAGCCGGTCCTTCGAGTCGGTCATGTAGGAGTACCCGCTTATGAAGGCGTATCCCGGCCTGGGGCTTTCCTCGGGCTCGAGCAGGAGCACGCACGCCCCCTCCCCGATCGAGCCGGTGGTCCTCCAGAGGTCGAAGGGCCTGCATTGGCGCTCCGGGTTCTCGGGGTTGCCCGGCGAGAGCCCCGCAAGCTTGAGCTCAAAGAGCGGATGAAAATGCAGGGGGGCCTCCGTCCCGCCGCAGACCGCGAAGTCCACGTCGCCGTTCGCTATCAGCTCCGCGCTGTGGCCGATGGCGTCCAATCCCGAGCAGCACACGGACTGGAGGGCCATGGAACGCACGCTGCCTCCGATCAGCTCGCAGATGACCCCCGAAACGGCGCTGATCGACGTCGTGAAAATCGACGACGGGATGGCGTTCACGAGGCCCCTGCGCACGATCAGCTCGACCGCCTTGTTTATGACGCCGAAATCCATGAGGGCCGCGCCGATCATCACCGCCGACCGGCGGTTCCTCAGGTCCCCGAACTCGAGCCCCGCGTCCTTGAGCGCCATGTCAGCCCCGACGATCGCGAACTGCGTGTGCCTCGGGATCCTCTTGGCGGGGATGGTGAGTCCGTAGTCGTTAATCCGAAGCTGCTTCACCTCGGCCCCGACGAAGGTCCCCGAACCCACGTAAAACTGCTTGAGCAGCGTCACGCGGCTGACCGGCTCCTGGATTCCCTTCCAAAACGATTCGCGGCCGATTCCTGCAGGGGTGACTGGTCCGATTCCGGTGATTTTAACGCGGCGGCGCCTCATTCAAGGATGCCGGTCATTTCTTGCCCGATGCGGGAAACGTCAGCCGCACCGTCGTGCCAACGCCGGGCTTTGACTCGATCGAAAACTCGCCTCCGTGCGCGCCTGTCAGGTGCCTGCAGATGCTTAATCCGAGGCCCGTCCCGTTCACCTTGCTCGTGAAGCCGCCGTGCATGACGCGGTGGACCCTCTCCGCATCCATGCCCGGACCGTTGTCCGTAATCGTGACGGCGACGTTCTTGCCCTTCTCGGAAAAATCGGTGACGACCCGGTTCGCCCCGGCCTCGATCGAGTTCTTGAGGATGTTCTGGAATATCCTCATCAGCTCGTACTTCGAGCCCTTGATCCAGGCGTCCGCGGTTCCTGTGATCTGCAGGGTGGGGCTGCCGAAGAAAATCACCTGCTTCATCTCGTAGGCGATCGACACCAGGTCGATCAGCGCAAACTCGGCCGTCTTCTTCGACGTGGTCCGCCAATTCTCGGAGAGGTGGTGGCAGTACTCGGCCGCCTTGCCGACGATCACGGCGTAGTCGGACATCCTCTTGCCCATCTCGGGATTCTGCTGCGCAAGCTTCTGCGCCTCCTCCACCATGAGCGCCGAGTACCCGATGACGACCGTCAGGGGGTTGTTGAGATCGTGGACGAGCTCGACCGAGGCCCTCGCCTGCCAGATCTGCGGCTGGTTGGTCTCGATCTCGTGCTTGAGCGCCCCGTTGAGGGCGATCGCGTCGCTCGCCATCCTCGCCTGGTGGCGCCGAAGCTGCGCCGCCTCCGCCTGGTGGCGAACGGCGTCGATCAGCTCGGCGACGTCGGGGGGCTTGCGCATGTACTGGTTGGCGCCGCCGATCATGGCCTGCTGGGCGGTCGAAAGCATCCCGTAGCCCGTGAGGATGATCACCGAGACGTGGGGATCTATCTTGCGCAGCTCCTCAAGAGCCTTGATGCCGTCCATTTCAGGCATCCTTATGTCGAGCACCACGACATGGTAGCTCTGGTCCTTGATCTTGCGCAGCGCCTCGGCAGCCCGCTCCGCCGTCTCGACGGAGAAGGAGTTCGCCAGGGTGTACGCGATCGACTCGCGGGGACCGTACTCGTCGTCGACGACAAGCACGCGGCGGGGCTGGGAGGCCCCTTCTTGGCCGGGGGATGGGTCGGTATCCATCAAGCCGGAAACGCTCCCTTCAGGCACGGCTGGAACATGATGTGTGTTTGCAGGCGGACCCCTCGACTGTCAAACCTCCTCGCGTGACCGAAATCTACTCATTTCTTGCCTTCGTTGCCGGCTGCGGCCTCACCTGGCTGGTCGTCTGGGGCCGAAGGGCCGCGGGCGCGGAGCGCCTTAGGGCCGCTCAGGCCGACAATGCCCGGCTGGCGTCCGAGGTGGCGGCGGAGCGGGCCGCCAGGGCCGAGCTGGCCGAGGCGGGAGCGCGCCTCAGGGCCGAGCTCGCAGCGGAGCGGGCCGGGGCGGAGGCCCGCGTGGCCGAGCTCAGGTCGGCCCACGAGAGGCTCAAGGGCGAGTTTGCCGACCTGTCCGCCTCGGCCCTGCGGGTGAACCGGGACGACTTCCTCAAGCTGGCCGAGCAGTCCTTCGCGCAGCTCCACGAGAAGTCGGCCGGCGACCTCTAGAGCCGCCAGCAGGCCATCGACACACTGGTGAAGCCCCTGCGCGAGTCCCTGGAGAAGGTCGACGCGAAGATCAACGAGCTCGAGCAGCGCCGCGAGCGCGCCTACGGCGAACTCGGGCGCCAGCTTGAATCGCTGAGTTCGGCCCAGCTGCGGATGCACGCGGAGACGACCAAGCTGTCGACCGCGCTAAGCACCACGCGCACCGCCGGGACGTGGGGCGAGGTCCAGCTGCGGCGCGTGGTCGAGCTCGCCGGCATGACCGAGCACTGCGACTTCGCTGAGCAGCAGGTCTATGAGGACGAGTCTGGGCGCAACCGGCCCGACCTGGTGGTCTCACTCCCCGGAGGCCAGCGGATCGTGGTCGACGCGAAGGCGCCGACCGAGGCGTACCGGGAGGCCGCCGCCGAGGCGGATCCGGCGCGCCGGCTTGAGAGGCTCAAGGAGCATGCCGCGAAGGTGCGCGGGCACGTCGAGGCGCTCTCGAGCCGCGAGTACTGGGCCAAGATCCAGCCCTCCCCCGAATATGTCGTCCTCTTCCTGCCGGGCGACTCGTTCCTCTCCGC
>CAZNNO010000105.1:0-11587 GCA_964574435.1 uncultured Opitutaceae bacterium | reverse complement strand
TTTGAGACGAGCCTGCTGCGGGTGCAGTACCGGCAATAGGCCGCGCACCGGTCGGTGACGAGGAAGAGCACCCGGTCGGGATAGCGGTGGACAAGGCCGGGAACGGGCGAGTGCGCGTCCTCGCCGAGCGAATCGAGCGCCTCCCCGTCGCTGACCACCATCTCGGCTCCCCGGGGAATCACCTGCTTGCGGATGGGGCAGTCCGGATCGCCACGGTCGATGAGGTTGAAGAAATAGGGGGTGATGGCCAGGGCCAGCTTCTTGTTGGCGAACTCGCACCCCGCCTTCTCCTCCTCGGTGAGCGTCATGTACCTCTCCAGCTGCTCCTTGGAAGTGATCCGGTGCTTCAGCTGCCACGTCCAGTCGTTCCACTCCGACTGGGGAACATGCTGCCAAAGCCCCTGGCCTTCGAACCATGACGAGCGGTCTTCGGTGTAGGGCATTTGGGCGCCCCCACCGTTAGGCACCTAACGATTGTTGTCAAATGGCTGCTTTTAATTGCGATTCGGGGCCTTTTTGGTTGGCAGCCGCCAATCGGCTAACTTTGTTCGACCCCTGATGCCGACGACCAAGCCCGCCGTACTTGCCCTGGAGGATGGAAGCGTTTTCCGGGGGGTCGCATTCGGTGCCGACGCCACGATTGCGGGTGAATGCGTCTTCAACACCTCCATGACCGGCTACGAGGAGATCCTCACGGATCCCTCCTATTTCGGGCAGATCGTGACGATGACCGCGTCCCAGATCGGAAATTACGGCATCAACGACGAGGACACCGAGGCGGCGGTGCCGAAGGCGAGCGGCTTTGTCGTGCGCGAGCTCTCCCCCGTCGTCAGCAACTGGCGCTCGCGCCTCGGCCTCGGGGACTACCTGTCCCAGAACGGAATCCCCGGGATCAGCGAGGTCGACACCCGCTCGATCACGAAAAAGCTCCGCGTCGAGGGCGCCATGAAGTGCTGCCTGAGCACGCTGCCCATCTCGGACGCGGACGCCGTGGCCCGAGCGCGGGCGTGGAAGGACATGGCGGGCGCGGACTATGTGAAGGATGTGACCTGCAGCGAGCCCTTCATCTGGCGGGAGGACGACGCGGCCAACCACAACCGGCCCTACATCCCGGCGGGCACCTCCTTCGGCTCGGTCGCCGCCCCGGCCAGGAAGTTCCGCGTGGCGGCCTTCGACTACGGGGCGAAGCGCTCCATCTACCGCAAGCTCGTGCGGCACGGGTTCGAGGTCCATGTTTTCCCGGCCGGAGCGCCGGCCGAGCAGCTCGGCGAGCACCGGCCGGACTGCGTCTTCCTCTCCAACGGGCCGGGTGACCCCGCGGCGCTGCCCTACCTGCACAAGACCGTGACGGCGCTCCTCCCCGAATACCCGATGTTCGGAATCTGCCTCGGCCACCAGGTGATCACGCACGCGCTCGGGGGGTCGACCTTCAAGCTCAAGTTCGGCCACCGCGGGGGCAACCAGCCGGTCAAGAACGTGGAGAGCGGCCGGGTGTCGATAACCGCGCAGAACCACGGCTTCGCGACGGATCCCGCTAGTGTCAAGAACCGCGGGGCGATCATCACCGAGCTCAACCTGAACGACGGCACGGTCGAGGGCCTGCGCCACAGGGAGCTCCCCGTCTTCTGCGTGCAGTACCACCCCGAGGCAGCGCCGGGACCCAGCGACGCGGACCCCCTCTTTGTCGACTTCTACCGCATGGTGGAGGCCCGCAAGGCCGGCAGGAAATAGAGCGCGGCGGCGTGCGGGCGCCGCCTCATCCGCCGGTCATCTCGCCGGTGAACACCCATTGCCGGCCCGGAAGGTCGGGGCCCCTTCCCAGCTCGGGCTTTCGGGCCACCGCGTCAAAGAAGTAGGCGGGCTGCAGCAGCACCGTCACGCCGTCGACGGCGACGAAGAGGGTGTCGGAGAGCGCCCGGGCGTCCTTTGCGCCCAGCGAATCGAAGAAAGGGTGCTCCCGAGGCGGGTAGAAGGACCCCATCGACACTTTCAGGCTGTGGGCGGCCGCGTAGCTGATCCTGAGCGGGACGCTCAGCAGGGGACCCGAGGCGCCCACGAAGCCGATCTGGATGTGCCCGGCGTCGGCGTAATGGACGTAGAGAAGGTTGCTCCACGGGCCCCAGCCCGTGACGAGCAGGGGCTCGTTCGTGCCCATCTTGTCCTCGGGAAACCTGACGGACAGGCTGACGGGACCGTACTCGACGCCCCGGATCCGGTCGTACCAGAAGGACGGAAGGTCGAAGGCGTGGGCAAGCGCCCTGTAGGCCCGCGGGTGAATTCCCCTGAAGATCTCGTCGCGCCCGACGCCCGCGCAGAAGGCGAAGAAAACCGAGTAGCCCGCGAGAACGACCCAGACGGCCCGGGCGGCGCGCCGTGCGCCCCCGGCCCGAGACTCAAGCGACCAGATGCCGAGGATGGTCAGCACCGGCAGGCCGCACATCACGTCGACGGCGTACCGGCTGTTCGCCCCGTAGAAGAGCATCAGAACCCCGCCGACGGCGACCACCAGGAGCATCATCGCCGCCACCGCCAGGCGGAGCCTCGTGAGGCCCCGGCGGGCGCCGAGTAGCGCCATCCCCGCGACCGACAGCGCGAGGACCGGCATGTTCGCCACCACCCCGTACATGTCCTCGGGAATGGCCGAGTAGCCCTCGGGCAGGGCGGGGATGCGGGAGAGCTTGAAGAAGGGGAACCACGGCGAGAAGTGCGCCGGGGCGAGGAGGTACAGGTAGAGATTCGTCCCCACGTAGGAGAAGCTGAAGGTCCGGGAGGACAGCGGCCCCTGGAGCACCATGTACCGGGTCCCGAACTCAAGGGCGCTTCCGAAGCGCAGGTAATTGTAGGCTGCCAGGAGCGCGCCGACCCCGGCCACGGGAATGACGGCCGCGCAGAGCCGCCCGGCCCACACCCGGGACCCCTCGGGCGACGGCCGCTCCCTCCTCCACAGGTAGAGGAGGGGCAGCGCCAGGACCGCGGTCCCGAGAACGTAGTTGGGCCTGGAACCGACCGCCAGACCGTAGGCCAGCGAGGCAGCGGCAAGCCACCAGGTCGCCCGCCCGTCGCGCACCGAGCGGTGGATGAGGAGCACCGTCAGGCAGGCGAAGCAGTACGCGCTCGCGATCGGGATCTCCCAGACGCCCACCCGGCCGAGCAGGAGCGGCCACCAGCTGATGATGCCAAGCAGGAGCGCCCCCAGGAAAAGCAGCCCGCGGGAAAGGCCGGGGAAATGCTCGCGCCTCAGCCGGCCGAGCAGGGCCACCGCGGCAAGGTAGCCGAGGCTGGCGAAGATTGCGGCCGCCCAGTACTGCGGCAGGTGCGAGCCCGTGAGGACCTTCCAGGGCAGGAACAGGACCACGGCCGGCGCGACCCCGAAATAGAGGTAGTATTTCCCGTTGAAGAGGCTCGTGTCGTGCATCCTGTAGCTGGAGGCCGCAGCCTCCCGCCCGGACCTTTCCGCGTCAGTCGCGGGCGTCAGGTCCATGTACAGGTGCCCCGAAAGGAACCCGTCCACAAGGAGGTTGTAATGGCTGTAGGTGTAGGCCCGGAGCCGGTAGGTCTCGCGGTTCCCCGAGGCTATCCCGAAAAAGGCGGAGATGCAGATCAGGGCCGCTGCGCCCAGCGCAACCCGGTCTCCGCGCGCCGAACCATGCTGGGCAGTCGGGGCATTCACCTGGGGTTCGGCTGGCGCGGGCGGCAGGCGCCGCTAGGGCGCCCGGCGTTCCAGGTGGGCCTCGAACCGATCGGCATCCTCGGGCGAGTCGACGCCGATGCTCGGTTCATCCGTGATCCCCACAGCTATGGAGCGGCCGTTCTCGATCACCCGCAGCTGTTCAAGCCTCTCGATCTGCTCCAGGGCACCTGTCGGCAGCCTGGCAAACTCCTCCAGGAGGGCGGACTTGTAGGCGTAAAGCCCAAGGTGCTTTAAGCAGGGATTCGCCCGGACCCATCCGTCGCTGATCTCGCCGCCCAGGTCGCGCGGAAACGGCATCGGGGACCGCGAGAAGTACCTCGCACGGCCCTCCCGGTCGCAGACCACCTTGACCTGGTTCGGGTTGCGGAAGTCAGCGGCGGTCGAAAAGCGCGTCGCGAGGGTCGCCATGTCGGCGGGCCCCGAGATCAGCGCCTCGAGCAGCCGTATCTGGCCCGCCGAGACCAGGGGTTCGTCGGCCTGGACGTTGATCACCCGCTCGGCCCGCACCGTGCGGTTGGCCTCGGCGATCCGGTCGGTGCCGCTGGCGTGGTCGACGCGCGTCATCACGGTGCGGTAGCCCCCCGGCGCAAGGCAGTCGGCAAGGAGGCGGTCGTCGACTGCAAACCACAATTCCAGTCCCGGTGCCGCGCGCGTGATTTGCTCGGCAACCCAGCTCAGGAGCGGCTTGCCCCTGATCAGGTGTAAAAGCTTTCTGGGGAATCTCTTAGACTCAAGCCGGCACGGTACGATTATTGCTGTCTGCGGCATTGGACGCGATGCTGCCATCAGGTTTTTGAGTTGCAAGCCGGGCCTAGCTTGGGAGTTTAAGCGGCTCGCCACACACTTTCATTCGACCTACAAACCAACGATGAATCCAACCGAAACAACCCCCTCCGGCCAGGCGATGGTCAAGGAGCTTGTTGTCCAGAACAAGCTGGGGATTCACGCGCGCCCGGCGGCGATGATCGTGCGCATCACCAACAAGTTCAAGGCCGAGGTCTTCGTGGAGAAGGACGAGGAGCAGGTGAACGGCAAGAGCATCATGGGGCTCATGATGCTCGCGGCCGGGAATGGCTCCAAGGTAAAGTTCGTGGTCACCGGCGACGACGCGCCGCAGATGATCGCGGAGCTGGAGCAGCTGTTCGCGCGCAAGTTCGACGAGGCCTGAGGGCGGGGTCCGCGGGGCGCCTCAGAACCCGTAGAAGGCGCGGGCCGCCGTTGTCGTCGCGGCCGCCAGTTCCTCCAGGCTGACGCCGAACATGGTTGCCGCATACTCCGCGGTGTGCCGCAGGTAGGCCGGTTCGTTCGGCTTGCCCCTGTGGGGGGCCGGCGCGAGGAACGGCGCATCGGTCTCGATCATCAGCCTGGCAAGGCCCTGCTCCCGGGCCGCCGCCCGGACCCCGTCGGCGTTCTTGTAGGTCAGTATCCCGGTGAACGAGCCGCGCCCTCCCCTCTTGGCCAGCATCCGGATCTCGGCCTCGCCCTCGGAGAAGCAGTGAAAGACGACCCGGCCCCAGTCGACGCCGCTCGCGTCTATCATCTCGACGCATTCCCGGAAGGCCCCGCGTGAATGGACCACCAGCGCGCAGCCCAGGCGCTTCGCCAGGGCGAGCTGCGCCTCGAAGGCCGCCCTCTGCAGGCCGAAGGCGCGCGCGGCCTCCGGCGGCTCCTTGGGAAGGTGGAACCGGTCGAGGCCGCACTCGCCAAGTGCAACCGGCGCGTCCGCCGGACCGCCCTCCCAGAATCCCCCTATCAGGGCCACCGCGGCCTCCCAGCCGTCGTCGACTGAGCACGGGTGGATGCCCACGGTGTGCCTGATGCAGCCTCGGTTCGCCCTCGCGAGGTCCCTGTAAAGCCCCCAGTCGTCGGGGGCCGTGCCGACCGCTATCATCCACGCAACTCCCGCGGCCTTCGCGCGCCGGACGAGGTCCGGCAGTCCCCCCCCCCGTGCAACGGCGTCCAGGTGCGTATGGGTGTCGACGAGCGTCATTTCCGTGGGCTTGCGGGGAGCCTTGGGAAACAGCCCGCGCCGCACAAGACCCGGTTGAGTTCCACGGGCGGCTTCCCCAACCTCGGCCCCGATGGCCGACATCCTCAGAGTCTCAAGCCTGCGCGTCGTCCGCGGGCGCACTGAAATCCTCCGCGGACTGGACTGGAGCGTCCGGCGGGGGCAGCACTGGGTGATCCTGGGACCCAACGGCAGCGGGAAGACGTCGCTCCTCAGGGCGATCACCGGCTACCTCTCCCCGTCGTCGGGCGAGATCGCGCTTCTAGGCAGGAAATACGGGGAGAGCGACTGGCGCGACCTGCGCCTTGAGGTAGGGATCGTCGCGAGCGCCCTGCAGGCGTCGATACCTGCCGCGGAGACGGCCCTGGAGACGGTCGTCAGCGGCCGCTTTGCGCAGCTCGACCTCTGGGCCAGGCCCTCCCGCGCGGAGGCGGCAGAGGGCCGGAAGCTCCTGGGCTTCGTCGGCGGAGCCCACCTCTCCCGCCGGGAATGGGCGCACCTGTCGCAGGGCGAGCGCCAGAGGATCCTCATCGCCCGCTCCCTGATGGCGCGCCCGAGGCTCCTCATCCTGGACGAGCCGTGCGCGGGACTGGACCCCGTCGCGCGCGAGGAGTTCCTCTGGTTCCTCGAGGCCGCCGCCAGGAGGCGCTCGGGACCCGCGCTTGTCCTTGTGACCCACCACGCCGAGGAGATCATGCCGGCCTTCACCCACGCCCTGCTCCTGCGGGAGGGGCGCGCATTCGCCGCGGGGCCAAAGTCGGGCGTCGTGACATCGCGCGGCCTGAGCGGCGCCTTCGGCGCGCGGATCACGGTCTGCAAAGCCCGCGGCCGCTACAAGACCTCGCTCGGGCGCCTCGGCCGGCCGCGCGCCGGTCTCTAGCCGCCGGGGATTCTCCTGGGGCCTCGCCCTCGGATGCTTGCCGGCGCCCGAGATCCGACGAGGCCCGCCAGCGCCTCAGCGGCCAGGGCCGCCCAAGCAGCCTAGGGCGAAGGCCGCTCTCCCCCGGGGTTGCCTGCAAGAGACCCAAACCCCGCGCTCAGCCGCGCCCCGGCGCGAATATCTCGCCGAAGAACGCCTTCATGTCCTCCCAGGACCGGCGGTCCGCCGACGCGCTGTAGCCGATGAACCCCTTCATTCCGGGGTTAGCCGCGGCGATCGAGTCCGCATCGGGATTCGTGAAGGCGTGGAGCGCCCCCGCGTACGCCACGAACTTGTAGTCGACCTTGCCGTCGTTGAGGGACTTGAGGTACGCGTCGATCTGCTCCTGTTTCAGGGAAGGGTCCAGGGCGCCGTGGCAGATGAGGATCTTCGCCCTGTTCCTCGCGGCGGCGTCCGCCGAGGCGGGAATCAGGCCGCCGTGGAAGCTCACGATCCCGGCGAGCGGCGCGCCCGAGTAGGCGAGCGCCTGCACTGCGGAGCCCCCGAAGCAGTAGCCGATGGCCGCGACCCGCAAGGGGTCGACCAGACCCGTTCCCAGCAGCTGGTCGAGTCCCGCCTGGGCGCGCTCCGCCATGAGGGCCTTGCCCCTGAACTGGCCAGACAGCTCCCCGGCCTTCGCCGGGTCCGTTGCGAGAACACCCTTGCCGTACATGTCCAGGGCGAAGGCGACATAGCCGAGGTCAGCGAGCTGGACCGCGCGGCCCTTCACATAGTCGTTGAGCCCCCACCACTCGTGGACGACCAGGACGCCGGGCAGCTTCCCGTCCCTGACCTTTGCCTCGTCGTAGGCCAGGTATCCCTGGAGCTTGACCCCGTTGTGTTCGTAGTCGACGTCCTTGGTCACGATGGAGGCGCGGGCGGAGACCGCTGAGAATGCCAATGCCAGGGCTGTGCTCGTTGCTTTTTTCATGGAGGTGGGCTGAAGGGCCAAAAAATGCCCACCCCTTTACCCGGCGTCAAATCCGGCGAGTCAATTTGCCGCGAGCCCCGGGGACGATCCCCGGGCGCGGCGGGGGGGCCTCAGGCGTGGAACCCGCCCGCGATGTAGTTCTTCAGGTGGTCGGCCTCGGCCTTGCTCGTGTCGGCAACCCAGCGCGAGATGTCGCCGATCGAGATAAGCCCCTTGAGCTCGTCGTTGGCCAGTACCGGTATGTGCCGGCAGCTGTTCTCCGCGAAGAGCTCCATGGTCTGCTCGACCGTCGTCTCCGGGGTAATGGTGTGGACGTTCCTCGTCATCACGTCGGCGACGCGAACGGTCTTTGGGTCCAGGTCGGCGCCGACCACGCGGCGCAGGACGTCGCGCTCCGTGAAGATTCCTGCAATCTGCCCTCCGTCGAGGACGACGATGCAGCCGATTCGTTTCTTGTTCATCTCGGCCACTGCCTCGGCGATCGTGACCGTCGACGGCACGGCGTGGACTGCTGACCCTTTGCGCTCAATCAGCGCGGAAACCGGAGTGTCCATGGGGTATGGTAATTTTAGGGGTACTGACTTGCGGGGGACCATCTCAGAAATCGGTCCGACCGCAACCCCCAAAATGGGCCGGCACCCGGCAGGGCCCTCACGCCCGAGCGAAGAAGCTTGAGATTCGCGTCCAACCGGGGGAAGGACAACCCCGCCTCTGACCATGAAATCACCGCTGCTTCCCTCGGAAATACTGCGCCGCGTCCTGCGCGTGGCGCGCTTCGACGGGATGTCGATCCTCGGGGTCGCCGGCCTCTTCGCGCTCGTCTCCGCGGCCTCGCGGGACGTCTCCGGCGCGGTGATCGGCCTCCTGGTGGCCGCCGCGGGGGCGATTGAGCTCCATGGGGTTGCGCTCCTGCGCGCGGGCCGCGCGTCCGGCTCGCGCTGGCTCGTCTCGAGCCAGCTCTACCTGATGGCGACGATGCTTTCCTATGTGGCCCTGCGGCTCGCGAAGCCGGACATAGCCTCGATCCGGCCGGTCGTGACGAGCGAGCTCGCGGAGCAGATCCAGCAGGCGGGCATGAGCGTGGACGAGTTCCTTCTCGAGTTCCTGCGCCTTGTCTACCTCGGCGTCGCGGCCGCCACCCTCCTCTACCAGGGCGGGATGACCCTCTACTACCTGAGGCGCCGCTCGGCCATAGAGGCGGCCTTCAGGGAGGAAGAGTCCCAGTAGGGGCGGGGACGGGGGCGCCCGCGGGCCCACTTGCCAGCCGGCGGCCGGTTTGCCACGTTCGGGGCGTGTCCCGCCGGTTTCCCGCGACCCTCGCGCTCTGCCTTGCGCTCGCCCGCCCCGTGGCCGCGGGCGGGCCGGCGCCGGACGCGAAGCCGTCGGGCGCGCTGGCCGACCTCCGCGGGCGCGTGGTCGTCGTCGCGGTCGAGGACGACTTCCCCCCGTTCAACTATGTCCTGCAGTCCACGGGCAAGCCGGTCGGCTGGGACTACGACGCGATCCGGGAAATCGCGCGCAGGCTCAACTTCCGGCCCGAATTCCGCGAGATTTCCTGGGACAGCATGATCCAGGGGATTGCGACCGGGCAGTTCGACATGGCTGCGAACGGGATCACCGCCACAGCGGAGCGGGCCCGCGTCGTGGACTTCTCGTCCAGCTACGCGCAGGTCCACCAGCGGCTCCTGGTGCGCCTGGGCGAGGGCCGCTTCTCGTCGCTCGCCGAATTTGCGCGAACGGCCGGGGCGCGTCTCGGGGCCCAGAAGGCCAACACCAACTACACGAGGGCGCAGGAGCTCGTCGGCCCCGGAAGGATAGTCGCCTACGACGACTTCGGCGACCTGGTGCAGGCGCTCATCAACGGCGACCTGGACGCCGTCATCATCGACGACGTCGGGGGCCAGGGTTACGTGGGCGCCAACGCCGGGCGCCTGCGCCTGCTTGACGGCGCCCTGGCCGGCCAGGACCTGGCGATGGCCTTCACGCGGGGCTCCGACCTTCGGCCGGCCGTCGACGCCGCGCTGGCCTCGATGAGGGCCGACGGCTCGCTCGAGCGCCTGAACTCGCTCTGGTTCTCGCCGGCCTTCCGAGCCCAGCCCGGCACCAGGCCATGATCGGACCGGACGGCCACCTTTCGGCGGGAAACGTCGGGCGCCTCGCGCGGGCCCCCTGGTGGCTGCTCGCGGTCGCGCTGGGGGCCACCCTGTTCGGCTGGAGGGTGGCGACATCGGAGGTCTATTCGGGGATATTCAGGCTGATCCTCTCCGGGCTCGGGGTGACCCTTGCGGTGACCGGGATCGCCTTCCCCCTTGCAGTCGCCCTCGGGCTCCTGACCTCGCTCTGGCTCGTCTCGGCCCACCCGCTCCGCCGGAACCTCGCGACGCTCTACGTCCAGGTGGCTCGCGGGGTGCCGATCCTCGTGCAGATCTTCATCGTCGCCTTTGTCGCGGTGCCGCTCGCGATAGACGCCCTCAGGTGGGTCGCCGGCGGGTCGGGCTTAGCCGCGGGCCTCCGCCCCTCGGACGTCCCGATGGGTGTCCGGGTCGTCGCGGCGCTTGTCTGCGCCTACGGCGCCTTCGAGGCCGAGACCGTGCGCGGGGGCCTCACCTCGCTGGCGCGGGGGCAGGCCGAGGCGGCCCGCGCACTCGGCCTCTCGCAGCGCCAGGCCCTGCGCCACGTGCTGCTTCCCCAGACGTTCCGGCGGATCCTGCCGACGCTCGGGAACGACCTGATCTCGCTCCTCAAGGACTCGTCGCTCGTCTCGGTCCTCGGCGTCCGCGACATAACCCAGGAGGCGCGCCTCTACGCCAGCTCCACGTTCCGCTACACGGAGAGCCTGACGATCCTCGCGCTCCTCTACCTGGCCCTGACGCTCCTGCTCGCCCTGGGCGTCAAGGCGCTCGAGCACCGCTACCGCCGCCATGCAGCCTGACCCGGGAGCCCCAGGGAGTCGCAAGGCCGCCGTGCTCGAGGCACGCGGCATCGTGAAGCGCTTCGGTGCGCTGACCGCGGTCGCCGGGATCTCTCTCGAGGTGTCCGCCGGGCGCGTCCTGGCGATCCTCGGGCCCAGCGGCTCCGGCAAGTCGACGCTCCTTCGCTGCCTCAACTTCCTCGAGGTACCCGACGCCGGCGAGGTCCTCTTCGAGGGAAGGCCGGTCCGGGCGAGGGACCGGGAGCTGGACGCCCTCCGCTCGCGGGTCGGCATGGTCTTCCAGCAGTTCAACCTGTTCCCCCACCTGAGGGTCTGGGAGAACGTCGCCCTCGCGCCGCGCGCCGTCCGCGGGCGCTCCCGGGAGTCCTCAAGGAGCCTGGCAAGGGACCTACTCGGCCGCGTGGGACTGGCCGACAAGGCCGATGCGCACCCGTCGCAGCTCTCGGGGGGCCAGCAGCAGCGCGCCGCGATCGCGCGCGCGCTCGCCATGGAGCCGGCCGCCCTCCTGTTCGACGAGCCCACCTCCGCGCTCGACCCCGAGCTGACCGGGGAGGTCCTCGCCGTGATGCGCTCCCTGGCGGCGGAGGGGCGCACGATGGTGGTCGTGACGCACGAGGTCGGGTTCGCCCGGGCGGTCGCGCACGAGGTTGTGTTCATGGACGCCGGCCGGGTGGTCGAGCGGGGCCCCCCGGCCCAGGTGATCGACGCCCCGGCGAGCGAGCGGACGCTCAGGTTCTTCCGGCGCTGAAGCCGCGCGCGCTTGCCGCGGGTGCGCGCAGGCCCCATCGTGGCCCCGTGTCCAAGGAGCGCTACATCGAGGCGAAGCAGCGGTGGGCCGAGAAGCAGAAGGCGCGGGGCGTGAGCGCCCGCGCCGTCGCATCGGCAGAGCGGCTTCCGCCCGGCCAGAGGCTGACGGACGGCTTCCCGGTCCTGGACCTGGGGGTCCAGCCCGACATAGCGCTTCGCGACTGGACGCTCACCCTCGACGGGTCCGTGGAGAACCCGGTCAGGCTCGGGTGGGAGGCGTTCAACGCCCTCCCCCAGGTAAGCGACGTGAGCGACTTCCACTGCGTCACCACGTGGAGCAAGTTCGACTGCCGCTGGGG
>CAZNNO010000104.1:0-11877 GCA_964574435.1 uncultured Opitutaceae bacterium | reverse complement strand
TGGCGGAGACGTTGTTTTCATACGTGGGTTGTGGTTTTTAGGAGCGCGACGAAAATGGGCCCCTTTCTGGCGGAAATTCGGGGCCCAAAGGGTTCCTGGGATGCTGCGCGCTAGACTGGGGGCGCCATCAAGGGCTGGGGCATCAGCTCAGCTCCGCGCCCCTCGAACGCGAGGCAAAGCCGGGAACCGTTCCAACAGGAGACATCAAAAAGCCCGCCGTTTCGGGCGGGCCGTTGAACAAAATGGGGCCCTTGTCCTATCTCGCGAACCTTCGGCGAAGCATCGTTAGTCCGGTCAGTCCCATTCCCACCATCGCAAGGGTCATTCCGCCATCCGGAACCGCCGAGGGCGTAATCGACCAGTCGAATGTCCCGCTGGCGGAGCCAACAGCTGAAACGCCGCCACCGTCGCTGTATATGTTCCCATTGTTTGACAGCGAGACCGTGTAGGTATTGCCGTCGGTAATCCCCCCGACGAACAGGCCACTTGTGGTCGGGTCAAACGCATTGGTGACAGGGGCGCCGGAGCCCGAGTCAAGATCGTCGGCCAGTGACCAGCCCCACAGTCCAAAGGTGTACCCGGAGGCCGTAACGTTGTAGCTGAGATTGAAGCTTCCCGACTCCTCGGCAGTAAACGTGTAGCTCCAGTCGGCGGACGATAGGTTCGTGTTCGCACCGTCCGCATCGGTGAGGTTCCAACCAATTCCTAGGGAAACCGTTCCTGAACTGCCGTCCGCAGCCCACGTGGCGCTTCCGTTCTCGTAGGCGCTGTTAGGGTTGCCTGCGCCATCAGGTGAAGAAGCCATGGCACCAAGCGAAAGGCCCGCAGGGGTTGCCGTCCAGCTTGTGGTCTCGTTGTCAGTCGCCAGGGCCCCCCCGGTGCCGGTAACCGACACCCCAAATGTCAGTGATCCGGTTTGGGGCTGTGCGAACAGGGAAGAGGCCGCAGCAACTGCCACTGTAAGGCCAAGGGAGAGAAATTTGCCGTTCATGGGTATTGGTTGGTTTAGCGAAGCTGAATTGCTCGTTGTTGAAACTTATTAGCATTTCCCATACCACCAAGTTGTTGATATATAATAAAATATTGATAGTCAATTTGTAATGAAATTCAACACTCTTTCCGAGTACGGCACGGCTCAATCAAAATGTAAGATCCTCCGACGCCTTGTCGCAATTCTTTGCATCTGCCAATCTCCGGAAAACGCAGGAATTGTCGCCAGTTGCGATTCCATCTCGGTCCCGTTGCGGCCCAGGCCTGTCACGTCCTGTCTTATCTGAACGAGTCAGCGCGTTTGCCCGGAACCGCGGCTGCAGGCACGGCAAGCCCCTGCGCCTCTGCTCGACACGTGCATACGTTCGGGACGAGGCGCCACGGCGGTCAGCCGAGGGACTCCTCAGAACGGGATGGCCGGCCCGCCCGAATTAGCACCCGTTTTGTTGGCGTGGACCAAGCCGGCAATGCACCGAACCTATCGGATTGCCGCAAATGCCCTGCAGCGACTCACTACGAGGCAGATGACTGCCGTTCCGGTCAGGAGGCCCGTTGGCGATGCGTCGGGGACCTGCGCAGTCTCTGGGCCGATGCCCGCGCTTTAGATTATAGAGTAACCGCCTCCATCGGCGACGCTGGGATCGACGGCGAGGAACGGATCGACCGAGGCCGAACTTCCCGACCCCTGCGCCCCATTGCAGGCACTTGCGCTCAGCGAGACCGAATAAACCTCGCCAGTCATCAAGGTGACGGGCTCGTCGACGGAGAAGCTGCCTCCGTTGGTGGTGCCCCTTGCGACGATATCATCGGCCAAATCCGAGAGATAGAACGATGAACCATTGTTGAAACCGGAATCGGCAGCGCTGGCCGCTCCCGACGCATCCACATCAACCAGCACGCTGGGCGCAGGCCCAGTTATGGACGGGTAATATTGGACAACCACGTCTATGTTGTCGGTGAAGAACCTTTTCCTGGGCAGAGTCCGGGAACAATCGTGTTAGGCAAAGATGGAATCGTCATTAGCTGGTAATCAGGGTGAACAGCAACAGACCGGAACAAATGCCCAGAGAAAGTCCTAGACACTCATCGATCAGGTTATGTCGGATAATCTTACACTCCGAAAATGAATTACCTAAGTGATTAAAATAAAACATTTTGAAATACTATCTGACGATCAACGGGATCCCAAGTTGCACGATTCCTTACATTTCCCGTTCACGATGTGTTCATGCGCGAGCGACAAGGATTGTGTATTCTATTAATATACAATATCTAATGACATTTATCTGCCGAATGGCATATCATGTGCTCTCCCTGAACTCTCACATCCACCAGCTATCGGCTAACGATCGATTATCAAGTGTAGGCAAATTAGAAAACCAGACTCCAGCTTATGAAATTGAAACTAACCTGCTTTGCATATTCGGGCGCTCTCGCCGCCCTGATGACGATGGGCGCGTCAAACGTTCGCGCTCAGGATTATGATGAGCAAGCCTGGGCCACAGCAGGCGGCTTTTTTGGAGGCGGCAACAGCAGCCCCCAGGGCGCGGCCGCTTGGGATTCAGACGTGGGCGGCGGCGGTTTCAACTTCCACAACGGTCCCATCATCGGCGACTGGGACGATTTCTCGGATTACGGGACCCTGATCTTCTCCGCGAATTTCCAAAACTCGTCGTTCAACAACACCGCGCTGCTCAGCAGCAATTACGTCTATAATTGGGGCGTCGAACCGGCTAACACAGCGACTTACGGCCAAACCTTCGTCGATCCCGCCGGGGCCGGAAACCTGCTGAATTTCTCGTTCTTCCTCCAGGGAGGCAATGATGGTCCCATCTCCTATCAGGCCTTCGTGATGACATGGGCAGGCGGCCTGATCGGGGGCGAATCGCACGATGAGTCATTTTCGACAATCCTTTATGCCAGTGAGCCCTCGAACTACACACCCAATGGTGCGAGCCTCGGCTCGGGCGATTGGCAGGAGATCACCTGGAGCATTCCGGACGGCGGACTGCCGCTGGTGGCCGGCGACGACTACCTGATCGGCCTCAGCACCCTGGGCGTCAGCCAGTTGGTTCCGGTCGGGCCTGGGATCTCTGCTCCAGACGTGACTAGCACCTTGGTTCTCCTGGGGGCCGCCTTCTGCGGGCTCGCGCTGCTCCAGCGCCGCATGCGGCTGGTCTGACCCATCAAATACTGAGAACTGGTTATCTTGAAAACCCGCCGGCTTACCGGCGGGTTTTTTCGTGCCTCGCTCGGGCGCCAGAAGCCAGTCAAACAGGTCACGCCTTGGTCCGATCCGGGGGCTAGGCATAAACGCCGCGTGATACAGCCGTAGCGCATCCACAATGAACAGGCAGAAGGCCGCACCCGCCGACCGAAGTTTCAATCGGTGGCTGGTCACACCGGATTATTCGAGGGTTCTGAGTAAGTGCTCCAATCAAGCCCGCGGTGCGGGAGCTCGCCGGCAGGGTTGCGGCTGGAAGTGAAGCCCAATAACGCCCGCAGGAAGATGATCCCGCCCCGCGCAGCAGCCACGGAGCTTCGCAGAGCATCACTGATCGGGGCCTCGCCCAACCTTGCATCGATTCTCTGATGAGATTGCCTATTCGAGCCGACTTGTTCGCGTGTGCAGTTGCCAGTAGCAAACCGGCCCACGCGGGAATAAACGAGATCCTGTTCAGCCCCCGCCGCCAAGAGCCTCGGCCTTCGACAGGACAGCATCCTCAATCCAAACACGGGAATTAACATGGAAATTAGAAGAAGTGGATCCCAACCCTCAGCCAAGGGTCCAGCGGACTGGTTCACGGGCACGGTGCGCATCGATCCTCTGTTCACGGCAGACGCGCCTGCGCGCGCCGCGGGCGCCTGTGTCACATTCGAGCCAGGCGCCCGCACGGACTGGCACACGCACCCGCTTGGCCAGACCCTCATAGTCACGGCGGGCTGCGGACGCGTGCAGCGATGGGAAGGTCCGATCGAAGAAATTCGATCGGGCGACGTCGTCTGGTTCCCGCCGGGCGAGAAACATTGGCACGGCGCCGCGCCGTCGACGGCCATGACGCACATCGCTGTTCAGGAACGGCTCGACGGCAGGGTCGTCGACTGGCTGGAAAAGGTCAGCGACGAACAATACCTGGCGTGAACGACGTCCTGGATCCGGGCGGACATGGCAACGGACGCCGGAGCGCCATCACAACTGGTCAATAGGCACCACATTCCTCCGCCAAGTTAGACAAAAGAGGAAATTGGGTGAAGCGCGACAATCCCATAGGTCGTTGCCCAATCATATGGCTGCCCTGGCAGGGATCGAACCGTCCTTCACGCGAGCGCTTACCGCTCACGCAACAAATGGGCTAACTCGCGCGCGATATTCCAGGGAGTCCCATGCACGACGGCGGTCTTGCAATCCCCTTGCGGCGTTCCATCCACTGGCTGCAGCTTGCACGAATTCAAGGACACCGGTGAGCCGCGTTGCCGCGACCACCGATTCAAGAACCCGGCTTTCCCGGGCAAATGCGTCCATGCATGCGGGAACCCAACGCGCACTAGCAACGTCGCCCCTCAGGAGGACGTGGGGAAGGTTCCATACAGTGCCACGGCCAGGAACGGGAGCACGAAGGGAATCCTCATGCGTGCGGTTTTTGCCATGGCCTAGCTCCTGAGGGGAATCAGGGCCCTGATCCGCGGGTCGCGCAGGAAAAGGCCTCCCCATGCAAGGACTCCCAGGGCAACCGGCATGACCCAGGTCGAATCTCCGACTCTATAAGTGCTCGCCGTGGCCCCGCCGAGAAACCCCGTCACGAAGATGGCGCCGAGGACGGACGTCCTCGGAACCAGGTAGAGGATCGCGCAGGCGATCTCGGCGGCGCCGAGCGCGTTCAACGTTCCTTCGCCGTAGCCGAGGTGCACGAGCCCCTGCAAGACGGGAGGGGGTTTCGCAAACTTCATTACGCCGCTCATGAGCATCATAAGCACGGGAACCGCGCTCATGACGTAGCTCGTCCACAGGACCTTCCTTGACACGGGACCAGGGAGTTCGGTGGTCATGGCTCGAGGGTACTTTCCCCGGGGCAGTTGGCAATCACGGGACGTTTCTGGTGACGAAGACCCCGAGGCGGTCCAGGCTCTGCGACCAACCCGCCTTCTGGCCTTCCAGGTACGGGGCGGCATCCGGTCCCATCCAGAGGACCTCGGTGTGCAGCGTGAGCTTCGTTTTTCCCTTGGCCTCCTCAAACGTGACCGTATTCAGGATCTCGAAGATCGCCTTTCCCTTCGGGTCGAGCGCCGCGCCTTTGAAGGCAATCTTGCCTGGCGGCGTGACCTCCGTGAACCTCCCGGACATCGGGTAGACCGCGCCATTTGGCGCGTTCATCTCAAGGTGGATATTACCCCCGGCATGCGCCTCCCAGGCGGTCATCGTCGTGGTGAAGCCCTCGGGACCCCACCATGCCGCGACATGCTTGGAATTGGTCCAGGCCTCGAACACGGTCTTCAGGGGTGCGTCAAATTCCCGCTCCAGCTTCAGTTCACTGCCGGTTGTGGGGGTGTCTGCTCTATGGGATGTCATGATTTCTTGTCCTTTTGAAGTTCCTTTAGGAATGCACCCAGACGGTCGAACTTCTGCTCCCATTGGATGCGGTATTGGGCCGCCCAGTCAGACACCTGCCTGATGGGTGCGGCCCTAAGGCGGCAAAAATGCCTCCTGCCCCGGCGCTCCTTCTCGATGAGGCGGGCGCGCAGGAGGTAGGCGAGGTGCTTGGAGACGGCCTGCTGCGAAATCCGGAACGGGCCCGCGAGGTCTCCCACGGTGGCGGGACCCGCAGCGAGCCTGGCCAGGATCGAGCGACGGGTCGGATCGGTGAGCGCAGCAAACGTGACGGTGAGTGAATCCACAACCATAGGGTTGTTGGTTCGGCGGGCCTTGTCAAGTCCACGTTGCCGTGGCCGCTGCCGCGAGCTTCAAGCTTGGCGGCCCGCGTCGCCTCGCCCGTCCCGACCCTGTGCGCATACCCGAGATAGCCTTAGAGCCCTTGATCCCCAACCGGGCGGCATCGCTGTTGCTAATGACAATGATGGCGGCGATCCTCGAGTTCACTGGCGAGAGCATCCGAGCCAACGCCGCCAAGAAGCGCCAGAGTTAAGGCATGTATTATGGATTGTGCCGTTGGCATCGGCACAATCATTGTCCTGCAACGCAATGAAGCCGTTCAAGGTAGCTGCTATTGTAGCTTTGCTAGTACTCGTTGGATTCTTCGTCTGGAACCCATTAGGCGTGTGTAAGCGCCGCGAACTCCTTTGCACAACCGGAACGGCCTTGGCTAATGGTAGAAGAATGTCAGTCGTGATGGGTCAAAGTGGCTGGCGGGAGGAGGGACGCATGATTTTCTTCAGGAATTCATTTTGGGGCAGTCCATTCCGCGTTGTAGTCCACTCGGGATATGAGGCGAGGAATCACCGCATCTCAGGTGTTCCCTTGCACGATGATGAGACCGGTATGGACACTCCTTTGGCAGAAGATCCGAGTTGGAGCCGAAAGGGGAAATTTGCGAACAGGGAAGCGTGGCTCGCCTCGATCAAACAGCCACTTCCGTATCACAACTTTACGGCCCGCTTTCACGTAGAAACAATCGATGAAAAGGGTGCCGTGCTGGAACGAACGAGCTTTCAGATCAGCGTTATCAAGTCCTATAAGGAATATTGGGGCGTGGACTCGTGGGATGCTTTGATGATCGTTTGAAGCACTCGGCCTCTCTTGAATACCTTACCAACTGGAGCCCGACGCCCACCGCATTCGGGCCGGCTCCTGCGGCAAGCCTGATCGCTCCTGCCCTCGGAGCCGGCCAAGGCATCACCCCTGCATTCGTCTCCCCAACAATCCATGGCGGTTTCTAATTGTCATTACCGGCGGGAAACATCTGTCGTTGACGATTTACTTCCCAACGAAGATGAGCAGCGAGTAATAGATGGAATACGCCTATGCCGTGAAAAGGGGCAGAGCCTCGCGACAATTGCTCATTAATTGCAACTAGAAGGGATTGCAACGAAGACAGGCGGGCGCTGGTACCCTCAACCGTGAGAGCCGTGAAGGACAAGAAAGAGGGGAAGCTTGGCGCCTGTCGCAAACAGCGCCCTGAATAGGAGGTCCAGGGAGACATCAGATTCAGCGGCTTCTAGCTCGGCGATTCGCGACTGGCTCGAACCGATAAGACGCGCGAGTTCAGTTTGCGAATAGCGTAACCGACGACGTCGGCTGCGCGCCTGTTCGGCCAACGATATCCGAAGAGATACCGAGGTGCTTTCCTCTGGCGTGAGGGCCAGTAACCCATCGGCAGAGCCCACCTTTAAGCCTGCGGCTTCGAGACGTTGTTTTTTAGCAGGTTTCATAGAATAGATTTGTCGATTTTCGGACGACGTTTGCGGTTCTCGATTACAGCGTGAAAAGTCGTTTGCGTCGTTTTGTTGTGAACCTCGAGGATCACCAAGGCATCGGCCGAGTTATAATAGAATATACGCCAGTTTTTGGTTTCGTCACGGATGCGAATCTCGTGGCAACGCGATCCAATGTCCGGCATGGGACGGGAATGCGGCAGGCTGATATTCTCTCCCTTTTGCAATCGTCGCTGCAACATTCCTGCCTCAATCCGGGCCTCACTCGAGAACGGAGGTGTCTTGATTTCACCCTCCATCCACACGAGTGGCTTGTCGCTTCGAGACATGGAGAACTATAGTATGTCTGTTTCGACATATTTCATGTGTGACATGATTGGCAGCTAAATTCGCGAGGGTAACTAAGAGAAACTAACTGGGACGTGCCATGATGACCCAATCGGGGCGCCTCAATCGGCTCCATTTAGTTACCCTGGGGCCATATTCTCCGCCCCGTAGCCCTCTCATTTCGAGTCCGGATTCCGAGTGATTCGAACCAATTTTCGAAGGCTAATCTTCCTTCCCTTGCTCTTCGTCAGAGCTTCTTTTGCCTTCTCCCTTGTGATCCCGGATAGTGGCCAAAGCTGGGAAACTCGAGCCCGCGTAATACCCTCCCTTTTAGCTATATCCGCGCAAGACCCTCCCCTCTCTCACCTATCCTTCCGCAGCTTTGCCAAGACCACCTGATGGCATTTTAAGAGATATTCCGTCACTGTGAGATGTGAACCCTTCGCCGTCGCCCTGATCTCTTCTTTTTCGACCGTTGTCAGTCGGAGATGAATCGTATCAGTCTTTGGTAAACTCGCTTTGATCTCTGCCAGCGACGGCTCGGGAATATGCAGACTGGAGACGTACTTTGCGCCCTTCATGTTCGTGGTCCGAATGCGAAACCGCCTCCTGGGAAACCGCGGGTCATGACCATCGGACCCTCCATCGTTTGAAAAAAGAGAACGGTGTGCCCGCGGATCCCCCCTTCAATCGAAACATAGTAGGAAAGCAGACGGGGCTCGATCATCACGGCCCCCGACGCCATGCGTTCGCGCAGTAGCTGGATGCACTACACCAAACAGGAATTTGGAGGAACGGGACCCGCAGGGCCGTCAACGACGTGGGTTTGGTCGACCTCCCAGCGCGTGAAGCCGGGGTCGATGCCGGTCACTAGCGGAGCGACCACCCTGCGAACCTGCGCCGGAGCGCGGCAACGCCAGCGAGAGCGCCGCCAAGCAGGGTCAGGGTTGAAGCGGAATCGGGAACCGCGCCCACAGGGGTCCCGTTGGCCGTTGCTCCGAAGAGAAGGGTCTCATACCCGCCAGCCGTGATTGTAAAGGAAACCAGCTCCTGGCTGGAAATAGCCGCGTCAAGATTGAAGGTCAACTCAGTCAAATCGTAGCCAACATCAGGCGCACCATCGTTATTTCCCGTTACCGAGTTTCCAGTGCTCCCGCCCCCGATATCCTGCACCCTAAACACCGTTTGAGAATCATAGGTACCGGGCCCAGATCCTCCAAAGTAGTCATATGGCACGTTCCCGCCAATGTATCCTGCGTTGAAATCGGGCACGTAAGCATTAGTAAACGTCTCCGTCGCACTGTTGGCGCCAGTGAATGTGATATCGAAATCCGGGTCGAAATACGACGACATTAGGAGATAGACCTTGGTAGTATTGTTCAGGTCGGCTGTAACCGTGAGCGACGCGGGGCCGATGTAAGCTTCGGGACCACCGGAGGCGCCAATCTGCTCGTAATCCTGGCCGGCCGAATTGGAGGTCAGCAAAAAGTCGACGCCGTTGTTGACGAGATTGCTGCCATTCACGTAGTTCGGCGCATAGCCAGCGGCCATTACGGCCGACCCGCTCGGATCGAAAAGGAAGCTGGAGTTCGGGGTTCCCTGATTCGAACCTGGGACACCAGGACCGGTATTTGGGAACTGTTCATTCAGGTCCGTGTAGATATCATTATTCTTCGCAAAATCCGTTATATAATTCTGGGCGAAAGCAGCGCTCGTCACCGAGATGACGATTGCCGCTGCCGAGGAGACCTTTAGGAGCCGATCGACGACAGCCCGGGCTTGATGTATGGATCTCATAATTTCGACTAGGAGTTAATGAGGGGCAAAATTGGACTCAATTCTGCCGCATGCACCGTGCCATCGGGATCACATTTCAAAAGCGAAACTTAAGTTTCTTGATTATTATATACCTACAAAGACATTAAAACGGCTATGCTAACTACGGCGCGAAAACGCGCATCTAAATTGTAAGGTATCCCGACAAAATACCGAAAACTCCTCAGCCAAGGAAAGTCGGGCTGAAGCCAATTTCCCGTAGCATAGCCCAACGAGCCAACCAAGGCATGGTCTCGGCCACGATGTCGATCTGCACAATGCAGTTTGACACGGCTTCTAGCCTAGATTCGGGGGTATTACGCGAGCCCGCGTCTCACGGCGTTGGTGCCGCAGCACGATCGCGCCGGAGCAAGCGAGCCAAGCTCTTGTCGCGAACAAAAGGATAAAGGTCAGCCTTCGGACCTTGATCAGATCCGCTCGGAATCCAGATGCGCCGTGGGGCGATCCTTGAGAGAAGAAGAGCCCTCATCGGAATGAAGAGCGACCAAGCAATGCTGGATACAGAGTCGGCCGGTTTAGGCGGCTGAGAGGGATGCGATGGTCCCTATGGTCCGAAATAAATCAGGGGCAAGGCATCGCAAGAAATTCGACGCGGCCAGGATTGCTTTCACGCAGGTCGCGGTAGTCTCGCTTGGAAAAGCCGGTGGAACAGCAGCTGAGGAAAATTTTTGTCGCAGTTAGTCTTTGACTACTCAAACTTATTACTTCTATTAGTAAACCATATGGTTTCTAGCCATCAAGCCTGGATCCAGCGAGCAATCGTAGAATTGCTAGACGCAGGTGCCGCGGAGGATGTTGAGGGCCACGGCGCCTGCCGAAGCGGCCAAAGGCGGTCCGCGATTAACGCCACAGTCATCGGTGCCCTACTCGGATGGACGATGGCGCCATGCGTGAGTGCACAGGTCCCACATGCTTTGCCTGAGCAGGCGGCCGCCTCTGCTCCAAGCGATACAGGCGGAACCAGCGACTCAACCGCTGGGGCAACGGGAAAGGCCCCGGTCCAGCTTGAGACCGTTACTGTCACCGCCGCCCTCGATACGGCCCGCGAGGGAATTGCACCTAGCCTCGGCGCCGTAACTTATACGATTGGCCCCGATCAGATTCAGATGATGGGCCAAGGCGAAAGCTCGTCATTTCAACAGCTCATCTTGCAGGCGCCAGGCGTTGTACAGGAAGAGTTCGGGGAGATCCACGTGCGCGGCGATCACGGAGACGTCCAGTATCGCGTCAACGGGGTTTTGCTGCCGGAGAGCCTCAACGGCTTTGGTCAGGAGGTCGATGCTCACCTGATCCAGTCGGTTACCCTAATCACGGGTACGATGCCGGCCCAGTTTGGGGACCGCACGGCCGGAATCATCGACGTCACCACAAAAACGGGAGCTCAGCTCAACGGCGCCGAGCTGTCATTCTACGGAGGCAGTTACGCCACGATAAATCCCTGCCTGCAATTGGGCGGTGTCACGGGCAATACGGAATACTTCTTCGCCCTATCGTATCTGCACGACGACCATGGCATCGACAACACGACGCCAGACCCCAATCCGCTGCACGACCAGACGGATCAGGAGAAGTTTTTTGGGTACCTCTCCCATACGATTGACCAAACGAGCCGGCTAACCGTGCTTGTGAGTAGCTCCGATGCTCGCTTTCAAATTCCCGACACCGGGGATATTTCACCAATCTATCAGCTAGCCGACGGCCCTTTAGCCGACTCGGCGGCTGCCGATAATCACCAGTTTGAGCAGAATTATTATCTGGTTCTTTCTTATCAAAAATACACTGGCGCCTTTTCTTGTGAGCTCTCCGCATTCACCCGATACACCGACATCAATTTTACCCCCGATGTGGCGCAAGATCTACTTTTGGCCGGCACAGCGGCGCATGTGGACAACAGCGATTTCGCCAACGGCCTTCAAACGGACGCATCTTACAGGTTGGGAGATAGCCATACACTCCGTGCCGGTATGCTCGCTACCTGCGACGTCGAACGGCTCAATACAACCTCCGCTGTCTTTCCTTCAAGTTCTCAATTCACTGCCAGCCCGACCACCGAAATCATACCTCAACTGGGGGGTCCGGCACCCCTGCCCGGGAACCCGCCTCAATCGTCCCTCACTCCGATGACCATAATCGACAATGGGGGAAACAGTGGGTTGACCGCTGGCATTTACCTTCAGGATGAATGGCAATTGAGCGATCGCTTGATCCTGAACTACGGCCTCCGTTACGACCGCTTTGACGTTTCGTTTGATGACGAACAGCAGCTCAGTCCGCGGGCCAACTTGGTCTGGAGGATTGACGACGCCACCTCGATGCACGCCGGCTATGCGCGTTACT
>CAZNNO010000103.1:0-11880 GCA_964574435.1 uncultured Opitutaceae bacterium | reverse complement strand
TCTTCAGGAAGGCGTCGCGCACGCACGGCTACTTCCTCTCGAGCAACGCCCACGCGCGCCTGGACACGTTCGAGGCGATCAACGTCCAGGTCTACTGGTACGACGAGCTGACCAAGGACCTCTACCTGCACGTGTACAAGAAGGAGCACGGCTTCTTCGTGCGCGAGGAGATGGGGCGCCGCTTCCAGGAGGCGACGATCCTGGCGTTCTACGGCTCGGCCGTCGGGCTGGACAAGCCCGACACCGACAGGATCTCGGGGCTCGTGGAGCAGCTCTCGGCGTTCATCGGGCCCAACCTGGGCGTGCTGACCGGCGGCGGCGGCGGCGTCATGCGCCTCGCCACCGACCAAGCGCGCAGCAAGGGCGCGCTCACGGGGGCGTGCTTCCTCGAGCTCGAGGCCCAGCCCCCGGAGCTCGGCGTCGACTTCTTCAACACGTTCCAGGAGGTGTCGAGGCACTTCCGCCAGAAATGGTTCGAGGTCGCCGACTTCTGCATTTTCAACGTGGGCGGCGTGGGCACTTTGGAGGAGATTGGGATCGAGCTCTGCAACCTGAAGCTCGGCATCCGGCCGCGGGTACCCTACGTGTTCTTCAACTCGAAGTACTGGGCCGACCTGCGCCGACAGGTGCGCGAGATGATCCGCACGGGCCGGGCCCCGGCGTGGATGGCCGAGTACATCCTGTTCTCGGACGACCCGTCCGAGGTGGTGGCCTTCTACCGCAAGAAGCTCCAGGTCCTTTGAACCCGAACGACCTTCCCCGCTGCGTCCTCGTCGTCGGCTCCGGCGGGCGGGAGCACGCGCTCGTCAGAGCCCTCGCCGGCTCGGCCGCGCGGCCGAAGATGCTCTGCGCCCCGGGCAACCCCGGGATAGGCGCCGACGCGTCGTGCTTCCCGGTCAAGGCCGACAACGTCGACGCACTCGTCGAGCTGGCGAGGCGCGAGGCCGTCGGACTCGTGGTGGTCGGGCCCGAGGTTCCCCTGGTGGCAGGACTCGCCGACCGCCTTGCCGAGGCCGGCATCCCCGTCTACGGGCCCGCGGCCGCCGGGGCCCGCCTCGAGGCCTCAAAGACGTTCACGAAGCGGATCCTCCTCAAGTACGGGATCCCCACCGCCGAGGCGGGCCTTTTCAGCGAGAGCGCCCCGGCGCTCGATTACCTGCGGTCGCGCAAGGTCCCGATTGTCATCAAGGCCGACGGACTCGCGGCCGGAAAGGGCGTGGTCGTCGCGGCGACGCTCGCCGACGCCGAGGCCGCTGTCGTTGCCATGCTCGAGCAGGGCAGATTCGGCGCAGGCGGACGCCAGATTCTCGTCGAGGACTGCCTCGAGGGAGAGGAGACTTCGATCCTGGTCGTGGTGTCCGGCCGCGACTACGTGGTCCTGCCGACCTCGCAGGACCACAAGAGGGTCGGCGAGGGAGACACGGGGCCCAACACCGGCGGCATGGGCGCCTACTCCCCGGCCGAGGTCGTGACTCCCGCGCTCATGGCCGAGATCGAGCGGACCATCGTGCGTCCCTCGGTGGAGGCCATCGCCTCGGAAGGAATCCACTTCTGCGGCACCCTCTTCATCGGAATCATGCTCACGGCGGGCGGCCCGAAGGTGCTAGAGTTCAACACCCGCTTCGGGGATCCGGAGACCCAGGCGGTCTTCCCCAGGCTCGCCACGGACCCGCTGGAGCTCCTCTGGGCGGCGGCCAAGGGAAGGCTGGGCTCGGTTGCGCTCGCGGTGCGGCCGGAGCACGCGATCTGCGTGGTGGTCTGCGCCAAGGGCTACCCGGATGCCCACCCCAGCGGCGAGCCCGTGGAGATACCCGCGAAGCTCCCGGCCGGAGTCACGGTCCTGCACGCCGGGACTGCGCGGGACGCGGCCGGCCGCCTGGTCGCCTCGGGCGGCCGCGTCCTCGGCGTGACGGCGACCGGCCCCTCGCTGCGCGAGGCCGCCGCGAGAGCCTACGCGGTCTGCGAGTCGATCCGCTTCCCTTCGAAATATTATCGCCGTGACATCGGGGCTCGGCAATTAAGGCGCCTGTGAGATCCCTCCCGAGATACGCCCTGCTGAGCCTGGCCGCCTTCGCGCTTGCGCCGAGGGCGCCCGCCGGGGCGCCCGCCAGGGACCTTGGGCTCGGCCTCTCCTACTACCGGATCCACGAGCTGCCGCGCGACATGCCGGGCGCCGATCCCGCGCATCCCGGAGCGTGCATCCTTGACCTTCGCTTCGCAAGGGCCGGAGAGGGCGATGCCGCCAGACTCGCCGCCTGGGTCAGGCGCGCCGCCTCCCAGCGCACCCCTATCTTCGTCCTGGAGAACGCAATGACCGCGGCGTCGCTCCTGGCCGCCGTTCCCGGCAACGGCCCAACCGGCCTCATCGTCCTCGCGCCCCTGTCGGCGCGCATCGGCCCCGACATCGCGGTCGCGGTGTCGCCCGAGGCCGACCAGCAGGCCTACGCCGCCCTCGAGGCCGGCTCCCCGGTCGACTCGCTCCTCAGGGACTATCCCGACAAGCCAAGGATCGACGAGGCCTACCTCGAGAAGGAGCACATCGCGGACAGCGACGCGCCCGACATCCCGACCGACAAGCCGCTGCCGCCGCGGCCGCTCGTGGACGCCATGCTCCAGCGCGCAGTGCAGCTTCACCGGGGCCTGCTCGCGCTTAAGAAGATCTGACAATCCGGCGGGAAGGGAGCTTAGGGTTTTGCCTTTTTCCCGGTTCCGTGCCTCTTTCCCCGTCCGATGCCCGATCCGGGACACATCCTAGTCGTTTGCACGGCTAACATTTGCCGAAGCCCAATGGGGGCCGCGCTTCTGCAGCATGCGCTTGGCGGGCAGCCGGAGCCGCTTCGCTCGCTCAGGGTCCTCTCGGCCGGGGTGGCGAGCGCCTACGGCGAGGCCCCGAGCCCCCATGCGGTGACGGCGCTCAAGAAGGTCGGCATCGACCTGAGGGGCCATGCGAGCCGGCCGGTGACCCAGGAGCTCCTGGACCAGTCCCTGCTCGTGCTCTGCATGACCGAGTCCCACCGGGACATGATCGAGCTCACGGCCGACCCGGTGCCGCCCCGCGTCCACCTTTTCAGGGAGTTCACAGGGGCGAAGGGGAACCTGGAGATCCCCGACCCCTACGGCCTGCACCTGCCCGCCTACGAGGCGAGCCGGGACGAGATGGTGGCGGCCATCCCCTCGATCATCGCCTTCCTGCAGAAGCTGCCCGCGGCCGCCCTCGGCAGCGCCAGGTAGGCCCGCCCCGGGGGCGCGCGCCATCCAGGGCGCGAAAAAGTTTTGCCTCCTGGGCGGTTTGCGCGAGCGTTGCCTTTTCCCAAATGCTGAACACCGCGCCGCTCAAGCAACTCGATCCCGAAATCCACTCCGCCATAACGGCCGAGCTTGGCCGCCAGCAGAGCCACATCGAGCTGATCGCCTCCGAGAATTTCACGTACCCCGCCGTCCTCGAGGCCCAGGGCAGCGTCCTGACGAACAAGTATGCCGAGGGGTATCCCGGCCGGCGCTACTACGGCGGGTGCGAGTTCGTCGACAGGGTGGAGCTGCTCGCAATCGACCGGGCCAAGCGCCTGTTCGCCGCCGAGCACGCCAACGTGCAGCCCCATTCCGGATCGCAGGCCAACTTCGCCGTCTACACCTCCTCGCTCGTCCCGGGGGACAAGATCCTCGCGATGAACCTGAGCCACGGCGGCCACCTGACCCACGGCAACCCCGCGAACTTCTCCGGCAAGCTCTACCAGGTCGTGGCCTACGGCGTGCGCGAGGACAACCAGCTGATCGACTACGACCAGCTGGCGGAGGTCGCCCTGAGGGAGCGGCCGAAGATGATCACGGTGGGCGCCAGCGCTTACTCGCGCGTCATTGACTTTGCCCGCATGGGGGAGATCGCCCGCGCCTCGGGCGCGCTCCTCTTCGCCGACGTAGCCCACATCGCCGGGCTGATCGTGACTGGGCACCACCCCTCGCCGTTTCCTCACGCCGACTTTGTCACGACGACGACCCACAAGACCCTGCGCGGGCCGCGCGGGGGCCTCGTGCTCTGCAAGGCGGCCTTTGCGAAGGCGCTCGACTCGGCCGTTTTCCCGGGCGCCCAGGGCGGCCCGCTGATGCATGTCATCGCCGCCAAGGCCGTGTGCTTCGGCGAGTGCCTCAAACCCGAGTTCAAGGAGTACTCGGGGCAGGTGATCCGCAACGCACACGCCCTGTCGGCCGCCATGTCGTCCCGCGGCTACCGCGTCGTCTCGGGCGGCACCGACAACCACCTGCTGCTGGTTGACCTGCGCCCCACCCTCCCCGATCTGACCGCGAAGAAGGCCCAGGAGACGCTCGACCTGGCCAACATCACGACCAACCGGAACACGGTGCCCTTCGAGACGCGCTCCCCGTTCCAGGCCTCGGGAATCCGCCTCGGGACGCCGGCTGTCACGACCCGCGGGCTCCTCGAGCCCGAGATGGCCGAGATAGCGGAGATGATCGACACGGTCCTGCGCTCGATCGGCACCGAGTCGGAGGCTGCGACCGTCGCGGGCGTCAAAGCCCGGGCGGGGAGCCTGACAGCGCGTTTCCCGCTCCCCTACCGGATCTGACGGTGCCCAACGATTCCGCCAGTCCACCCGCGGAGAGCCCCGCGCCCAAACGCCCGCTTTCGCTCGGCGTCATCTTCCTGACGCTGCTGATCGACCTGATCGGCTTCTCGATCATATTCCCGCTCGGGCCGAGCCTCGTCGACTACTACCTGAGGATCGACGGAAACTCGGGACTCCTCGGCTGGCTGCTCGCCCAGAGCGAGTCGGTGGCCCACGCCCTCGGCCGCGACCACGCGTTCGCGGCCGTGCTCTTCGGCGGCCTCCTCACGTCGTTCTACTCCATCCTCCAATTCATATTCTCGCCCTTCTGGGGCGCGCTCTCGGACCGCAGGGGCCGCCGGGGCGTGCTCCTGGTCACCGTCGCCGGCACCGCCGCGGGCTATGTGATGTGGGTCGTGAGCGGCTCCTTCTGGCTCTTCCTGATCTCGAGGGTGGTGAGCGGCGCCTTCAGCGGAAACCTCTCCGTGGCCACCGCCGCCGTGGCGGACGTGACGACGCGCAAGGAGCGCTCCCGAGCGATGGGCATCGTCGGGGCCGCCTTCGGCCTCGGGCTGGTGACCGGGCCCGTGCTCGGCGCCGTGTGCGCGCAGTACAACCTCCTCGCGAGCCACCCCTCCCTCGAGCGGTTCGGCATCAACCCGTACTCGGTGCCGGCTCTCGTCTCCCTCGCCTTCTGCATGGCGAACCTCGCCTGGGTGAACCGCAGCTTCAAGGAGACGCTGCCGGAGAGCGCCCGCAGTGGCCCTCGCGAGACGCGCCTGCGCAACCCCATCCGGGCCATCGTCGGCCTGACCAATGCGGACGTTCGGCGCGCGAACTTCGTCGCCTTCGTGTACGCCATCGCCTTCGTCGCAATGGAGGCCTCCCTCACTTTCCTTGCCGCCGAGCGCTTCAACTACACGGTGGGCCAGAACGGCATCATGCTCGGATTCCTCGGGGTGTGCTCGATCGTCACCCAGGGATTCATCGTGCGGATGCTCCTGAAAAGGGCCGAGGAGATTCCGGTTCTCGCGGGAGGGCTCGTCTCGACCGCGGTCGGCCTCATGGCCATCGGCCTGGCCACCCGCCCCTGGATCATGTACGTCGGCATCGCCTTCACCGCGACCGGATCGGGCCTCGTGAACCCGTCGACGACCGGGCTGATCTCCCTCTATTCCTCCCAGGACGAGCAGGGCCGCGTCCTCGGGATCTTCCGCTCGCTCGGGTCGCTGGCGCGGGCCTTCACGCCCATGCTGGCGGGCGCGATCTTCTTCATGTTCGGCTCTAAGCTCGTCTTCATCGGGGCAGCGGCCCTGACGGGCGCGGCGCTCGCGCTCAGCGCGAGGCTCACCAAACCCGTCCACTGATGCGGCGCCTGCTCCTCGCTCTCGCAGCGTTTGCAGGCCTCCTCGCCGCCGGTTGCTTCACCGCCCAGCGAACCGCCCCCAAGCCCGGCGTCACCAGCGTGGGCCCGAAGCCCGTGACGCTGCCCGGCCACCTTGTCGGCAACATCCTGGTGGTCGAGGACATGTGGGACAAGTACGGTCCGTACCACTTCATCATCGACACCGGGTCCTCGGTGACCCTCGTCTCGCCGGAGATCGCCCAGCGCTACCTCTACGCGCAGGCGCCGCCCCCGGACGAGCCCCAGGTGCGCGTGCGCGCCTCGGACGGCGGCTTCGCGTTCCTGAGGGCGGTGACGCTGCGCAGGTTCCAGCTGGGGGCCGCGCGCTTCGAGTATGTTCCGGCCCTCGTCTACGACTGCTCGGACCTCTCGGCCCAGTTCGGCGTCAGGATCGACGGCGTCCTCGGGTTCCCCCTCTTCAGGAGCGCCGTGCTCACGCTCGACTATCCGAACGAACGGATCGTGCTCCGCTCGCGGGTGCCCGACGACGGGCTGCCTGGCGAGGCCATCCTGTTCAACAACGCCAACAAGATTCCGCTCATCCCAATCCGGCTCGGCGACCGCGAGTTCGCGGCCCTGATCGACTCGGGAAGCGCCGCGGCGATCGACATAAACCCCGCCGGCCTTTCGCCCGACTTCGCCTTCGGGCCAATCGTCGGCCCGACGGTCCTGACCCTGGCCGGCGACCGGACGCCGAGGGTCGGCCGGCTCGCCGGCGTCGTGCGCTTCGGCTCCTTCGACGTCGCGCGTCCCGTGGCCGAGCTGACCGACGAGCTTTCGTCCCTCGGGGGCGGCATCCTGAGCCATTTCACGGTCACCTTTGACCCGCGCCACAATGTCGTGATCTTCCAGCGCGACGCGGCCGAGGCGCTGGTTGTGCCCCCGCTGCGCGGCACCGGGCTTAGCTTCAGGAAGACCCCGGCCTACTGGAAGGTCGCTGGCGTCGTGCCGTCCTCCCCGGCCGCGGCCTCCGGCGTGAGGCAGGGCGACCTCGTGTCGCGGATAGACGGGGAGCCGGTGGCCGCCTGGGACCCGGATCGCTACGACCGGCTCGTCCAGTCGGCCCCGTGGATAAACTTCACCTTCATCAACGGGGCCAGCGAGGCGCTGAGGACCCTGAATGTCGTCGACCTGGTGCCCTGATCGAGCTGCGGGAGTCAGGGAAGCGCAAAGGCCACGTAGCTGTCGCCGGGCTCGGTCCCGAGCTTTGTCCCGCCGCACGCGACCGCCACATACTGCCTGCCGGCGATCTCGAAGGTTGACGGGGTCGCGAATGCCGCCGCGGGCAGCTTGGTCTCCCAGAGCACCTTCCCGGTGCGCCTGTCGAAGGCCCGCATCATGCCGTCCTTGGTCGCCGCAATGAAGAGCAGGTTGCCGGCCGTGGCGACCGGGCCGCCGTAGTTCTCGGTGCCCGTGGGCGCAATGCCCTTTGCCGTCAGCTCCTTGAACTCCCCGAGCGTGACCGACCACAGGTACTCGCCCGTGTTGAGGTCGATCGCCGAGAGCGTCCCCCACGGGGGCGATATCGCGGGATAGCCCCTGCTGTCCACCCAGCGGTTGTAGCCGTCGAACTGGTAGGGGATCCGCGGGGGGGCGTCGGAGGCCGCGGGGGCGGCTCCCGCAGCGCCGGCCTGCTGCTCGTCGCCAAAGAGGTAGCCCGCGATGGCGACCCTGTCCTCTCCCGAGAGGGTCGTGAAGCCCGGCATCATCTTGCGGCCGCTCGCGATGATGCTGAGCACCTCGTCGCGCCTCAGGCGGGAGCCGATGTCGACAAGCGAGGGGATGCCGCCGGCGGGCAGCCCCTTGCGCTCGGGGCCGTGGCACGGCAGGCAGTACATCGTGTAGCGCCGGCGCCCCGGGCTCATGAGCGCCAGGTCGGCCTCCTTGGGGGTGTCGCTCACCGAGACCAGCCAAGCCATGTTGGTGCTGTTGACGTAGAGGACGCCGGACGGGTCGACCGCCGGGCCGCCCCATTCGCCCCCGCCGTCGAAACCCGGGAACAGGAGCGTCTTGAACTTCCCAAACGGCTGGAAGAGGCCCTTCTTGGCCGCGCGGAACTGCTCGAGGAGCGCGTCGCGGTTCTCGGCGTAGGGACTGACGTCGGCCTCCGTAAGGCTCTGCCTGGCATAGGGCGCGGGCTTTGTCGGGACCGGCTGGGTCGGAGAGGCCTGTTCGCCGTCGAGGGTCGACATCGGGAAGGGCTTCTCCTCGATGGGAAACAGCGACTCGCCCGTGACGCGGTCGAACACGAAGACAAAGCCGGTCTTTGTCGTCTGCGCCACCGCGTCGACCATCCGGCCCGCGTGGCGCAGGCTGACGAGGACGGGGGGCGACGGCAGGTCGCGGTCCCACATGTCATGGTGGACGGTCTGCTGGCACCAGAGGAGCTTTCCGGTGGCCGCGTCGAGCGCGAGCAGGCAGTCCGCGTAGAGGCCGTTGCCGAGGCGGTGGCCGCCCCAGAAATCGGGGGCCGCCGAGCCGGTCGGTACGTAGAGGATGCCGCGGCCGCGGTCGATCGCCATTCCCGCCCAGCAGTTGGCGGACCCGACGTCGATGTTCTTGTAGGTGTCCTTCGACCAGGTCTCATAGCCCGGCGAGCCCGGGTAAGGGATCGTGACAAAGGTCCAGGCCAGGGTTCCCGTCCTCACGTTGAAGGCCTGGATGTAGCCCGGCGCGGCGTCCTGGTCCTCGCTCACCCGCGTCGGCATGACGATCAGGTCTCCGAACAGCGTACCCGGAGTGGTCGACATCACCCACTTCTCCTGGGCCTGGGCCCCCAGGCCCGCCTTGAGGCTGGCGCGGCCGTCCGTTCCGAAGTCCTTGATCACGGCCCCCGTCCGGGCGTCGAGGGCGTAGAGCCACGAGTCGATGGTGCAGAGAATCCTCTCGCTCTTGCCGTCGGTCCAGTAGGTGACGCCCCGGTCGTTGGCCAGGACAACGTCAAGCTGGCCCGGGACCCTGAAGCGCCAGATCGGCCTGCCCGTCGCGCCGTCCAGCGCGAAGACCTCGCTTGTGCCGGTGGCGCCGTAGAGCACGCCGTTGACGACAATCGGGTTGCACTGCATCTGCCCGAACACGCCCGTGTGGAACTCCCAGGCCTTCTTGAGCCTCGCCACGTTCGAGGTGTTGATCTGGCGCAGCACCGAATAGTGGCTGCGGTCCGGCCCGCCCAGGTATTCGGGCCAGTCCTTGCCTGCCGCGCCTCGGGCGTGGGGCGAGGCCGCCAGGGCGCACGAGACGAGAGTCAGGGCCGCGGTTCGTGGGGTCATGTTCCGGGTGGCGTAAGTCGGGGGTCTCAGGCCTTCTGAAGCAGAAAGGCCCCGGCACCGTCGTGGCAATCAATCCAGGGGACGGCAATGACGCTTTTCGCCAGGCTCAGCGCGCGGTTCCGCTCTAGGAAGGCCTCCACCACCTTCCCGTTCTCCGCGGCCTCGATGCTGCACGTGGAATAGACAAGGCGCCCGCCCGGCGCCAGAAGCCGGGCCGCCGCCCCGAGGAGCGCTCCCTGCTGGCGCGCGTGCTTGGCGAAATCCGACTCCTGTATCCTCCATTTGACATCGACGCGGTGGCGCATGACGCCGGTGTTGGAGCAGGGCACGTCGAGCAGGATGGCATCATACTGCACCGGCAGCCCGTGCTCCCTGAGGACCGCGGCCGCGCCCTCCAGAAGGTCCGCCTGCACCAGCGCCGCCCCCACCCCCGCCGTCCTCGACAGGTTTTCCCTCAGCCGGTCTATCCGGGAGCTCGGAAGATCCATCGCGACAATCCTCCCCGTAACCAGCGCGTCCACGATCAGCAGGCTTTTGCCGCCGGGCGCGGCGCAGAGGTCGAGCACCGTCGCTCCCGCCCTCGGTGCAAGCAGGTCGACCGCGAGGCGAGTCCCGGGGTCCTGGAGATAGAGGGAGCCTGCGCCCAGCAGCGGCCCGATCTCGGGCCAGCGGCCCGGCGGCACGGTGAAAAAGCCCTTCCAGTCCGTCGGCTGGAGCCAATCGGGCGGCGGAGCCGACTGGCTGCGCCACCTGGCGTGGAGCGGGGCCGGCTCCTGATTCCACTCGAGAAGGGAGCGGGTCGGGCCCGCCCCGAACTCGGCAAGCCAGCGTCTGACAAGCCATTGGGGATGTGAAAAATAGTCCGCAAGGGCCTCGGCGGTCGCGAGCGGGCCCGGCGCCTTCTGCTCGGCGAGGGTCGAGGCCATCTTGCGCACCACCGCGTTCACGAGCCGCGCCTCGGCTGGGCTCGCAAGCTCCTTGGTGCGCTCCACGGCGTGGTGGACGATCTTCGCCACCTGCCCGGCCTCGTTTCCGTCTGCCTGCGCCTCGATCAGCTCGAAGCCGGCCACGTAGAGCGCAGCCCGGGTGATGAACCGCGGCTGGTGGGCGACCAGGGCGCCGATCACCCGCTCGAGGCGCCCGAAGTGGCGCACCACGCCGAAGACAAGATGCTGGCAGCGACCCCGTTCGGTGGCCTCCAGAGCCGGGGGCAGCGCTTCCATGAGCAGATCGATCCGCTCGCGCAGGTCCAGCCAGCGCGCCGCAAGGCGGACGGCGGGCGACCACGCCCCTTGGAGACTCGGTTTGACAAGCTTAACCATAATCCTTCTTAATCTCCGGTTCACGCGCTCGTTTGCGCAACTATGAATTCCGAAGCCGTTACCGCGCTCCTTGCAAAGAACCCCGCCCTGAAGGCCTCCAAGTCCAAACTTGAGGCCATGAAAGCTGGCGCCTACGTGATCCACAGGAGCTGGGGTTTCGGGCAGATCAAGAGCTATGACGACGCGACCCACCGGCTGGTGATCGATTTCAAGGGCAAGAAGTCCCATGCCATGGACCCGGCCTTCTGCGTCAACACGATGGAGGTGCTCCCGGAGAACCACCTGCTGGTGCGCAAGGAGACCGAGCCGAAGAAGATCGCCGAGCTTATCGCCGACAACCCGGCGCAGCTGATCGTCGAGGCCCTCGAGTCCTACCCCAACAACGCCACGACGGCGATCGATCTCGAGATCACGCTCTCGCAGGTCGTTGGCGAGGAGAAGTTCAAGAAATGGTGGGCCGACGCCCGCAAGGCCGTCGCCAAGGACCCCCGCGTCTCCGTCCCCGAGAAGAAGACCGAGTGCTACATCCTGCGCGAAACGCCGGTTTCCGCCGAGGACGAGATCTTCGACCAGTTCAATTCCACCCGCTCGGCGCGGCGGCGCATCGCGCTCGCCGAGGACTTCGCCTCGGCCTCGGCCCACAAGGCCGTCCAGGCAAACCTGTCGAACGTGCTCAAGGGGATAGCCGATGCGGTGAAGGACAGCAACCAGCTGGACGCCGCCGAGCGCCTCTACGGGGCCGCCGTGCGCGACCGCATCGCCAAGGTGGCCGGCGTCGCCCCCTCGACCTTCGAACCCTCGCAGGCCTCCCTGGTCGCCAACCTGCGCGACCTGCCGGCCATCGCCGAGAAGATCCCCGTCCAGTTCCAGAGCCAGTTTCTCGAGCTCATCAAGGAGACCCACCCGATCGAGTGCCGGGACATCGTCTTCAGCCTGCTGAAGGTCTCCCAGGGCAAGTTCACGACGGAGTGCATCAATTTCCTAGTGGAGAACGGCTACTCCGAGGACCTGGCGTCCACCCTCAAGCGCTGGCAGACCGAGCAGAACCTTCGGGCGCCCGTGCTTCTCTGGATAGTGAAGAACCGGCACTCGAAGAAGTTCGCGAAGCTGCTGAACGACCTGATCACCCCGCGCCTGCTGAGCGCGATCTTCTTCGCGATCGACTACGAGGCGCTCCAGGCGGCCAGCGCGCGCCGGATCCCCCTCGGCGACATCCTGAGCGACGACACGGAGCTGATCGCGGACCTGCTCTCGACCGCCGACCCCGAGACCGCCCGCGACCTCGCGAACACGCTCCTGCTCAACCAGGGCTTCGAGGAGCTGAC
>CAZNNO010000102.1:0-11928 GCA_964574435.1 uncultured Opitutaceae bacterium | reverse complement strand
GACGGGGCCCTCTCAAGGCCCAAACAGGGGTTCGATTCCCCTTGAGGGCGCCATCCGCAGGGGGGGGTATGCGATCTGTCCCTCGGGGACGGGGATAACACCCCATGCCACCTAAGCAGGTGTTCGGGATACCATGGGCTGTTCCGAAATCAGTCCGCCAACAACCAGATCCATGAAAAAGCTAATCATCCCGTCATTCCTGATCGCCGCTCTTGTTATGCTAGCAGCCTGCGCAACTCAACCCACGCAGAGCACGACCACGACGTCGCAGCAGACCACGATTCCGGGACCCGTCACCACAACGACCACCAATACCCAATCCAAATAAGGATTAGGGTCCAGGGTTGGTGCATAAACAAAGACCCAGAGTCTCCGCAAGGGATGCGCGGGCGCGCGGAACTCGGCCGAGTGATTGCCATCCGATGGGGCATTAGGACATTAAAGCTCACTCCTCCTGCTTGGGGCTCGCATTGTTCGGCGACCCCAGCATTCTCACCGCCCTCAGCCGAAGTTGGCGGTCCAATAACGTTCGAGCGTCAGCTGGCCGCTTGGGAAGCAGGCGCCCGAGCGGGCGTATCTACGAGATTGTTGTCGAATGCATACCGGAGAATCTCGGCGTTATTGGAAAGGCTCATTTTCTCAAGCAGCCGGTGCCTGTAGGTGCTGACCGTCTTAACGCTCAGGGACAGTTCGTTGGCGATGATGCTTACGGACTTGCCGGCCGCGATTTGGCGCAGGATGAAAAACTCGCGGTTTGAAAGGCGCTCATGCGGCGCAAGCTGAACCTCGTGCACGAGTAAGGACGCCAATTTCTCCGATAACTTGGCGCTGACATAGCGCCCACCCGCCATGACCTTTTGCACGGCTCCCACCAATTCATCCGGGGCGCATTCCTTGTTCATATAGCCCGAGGCACCCGCCTTCAGGAGGCGCACCGCGAACTGATCCTCTGGATGCATGCTCAGGATCAGCACAGGAAGTGCTGCATGGGAACGTTTAATTTCTGTCAGGACGTCCACCCCACCCCGGCCGGGCATCGTGAGATCCAAGATGACAATGTCCCACGTCTCCTTCCATACGAGGTCGAGTGTCTGCTGGGAGTCTGCCGCCTCGCCGAAGTGGGCATGTCTGTAGGTTCCTGCAAGGATCTGCCTCAGCCCGTGCCTCACCACTGCGTGGTCGTCCGCGATCAGAATCCTCATGCGCATTCTCCCGCAGTGATCTCCGTGACTGGCAGCGGCATGTGCAAGGTGACCACTGTGCCAATTCCGGGCACCCCGCGAAAGGTGACCTTCCCGCCAAACTGTGCCGCGCGCTCCTTCATGCCAATCAACCCGATTGAGCGGGTATCGGCAATCTCATCCTCGGTGATGCCCTGACCGTTGTCCTTCATAGTCAGGTTCAGAGCGCGGCCGTCCACCTGTGCGAGGCGGATTTCCAGGTGTGTCGCGTGAGCGTGACGAATGACATTGGTGAGGGTTTCCTGAAAGATCCTGAAGCATGCCGTGCTGAAATGCTGCTCCCAGAGCTTCTCAGTCACGTCGATCTGAGTCTCACAGATGATCCCGGTTCGCTCCTGGAATTCCGCGGCCTGCCACTCGATTGCCGCGGCGAGCCCGAGGCTGTCCAGAACACCCGGACGGAGCTCGGTCCCAATCCGTCTGACTATCTGGATTGTCGCATCGATCTGGACAAACATGGACTTGATCTTTCGATGCACGCCCTTCGCGCCCAGGAGCTTGCCTGAGATCCAGGCGAGATCGAGCTTCAGTTCGGTCAAGCCCTGTCCCAGCTCATCATGAACCTCGCGGGCTATGCGCGCACGCTCTTCTTCGCGCACCGATTGAAGGCGCGCCGTGAGGGCCCTCAGCTGGTTGTGGGACCGCCGCAACTGCTCCTCGGCCATTGAGACGGCGCGCCGCTGCTCGGCCTCCGACAGAGCCCGGCTTACGGCCGGCACCAAACGCTCAAGGCGGCTCTTTAGCACAAGATCGGAAGCGCCCTGCCTCAGAAGGTCGACAACAGACTCGTCGATCTTGCCTGTGACGAAAATGAAGGGGACGCTTGGCGTGATCTTCTTTGCGATTCCCAATGCCACGCTGCTGTTAAATGCGGGAAGCGTGCAGTCCGAGAGGATCAGGTGGGGGGGACGCTGGCTCAGTTCGGCCTCGAAAGCCTCGCGGGTATGGACCTTGACCAGGGATATTTCGCGCTCCGAGGCGAGCAGCATGCTGCGGATCTTTTCAACGTCAGGGGGGCTGTCCTCGACGAGAAGAATGCGGAGCGCCTCCAACGCGACCTTTGCGATCCTGGTTGTGCCCTTTGTTGTCAAGGGCTTGTCGTCAAGAGGGCACACGAGCACTCTAGTCCATCCTGAATGCGCTGCATATACGGACTACACCCCAGTATCCGAAGAGGTCGCGTTACCTGAGAAGAATTCAGGGGCCAAAGTCCAGTTATGTGAGGATATTCGAGGTCTTCTGCCATTAAGGGCAGATCCCATGGCGGCAAAGCTGACGCCAAAGAGCGCCATACCCCAGGGCGCCAATTCGGACCTGCCGCTCAAACCCTCGCTGCTGGTTCTTGGCGCTTGTGCGACCTTCCAATCGCGTTTGCTGCCTTAGCGGACGACTTCAGGAATCGGCGCCCGGGATCCCAAGCGGACGGGCCACTGGGTAACATTACCTACCCCGAACCAATCTTTTCGCTTTGGCGGGCGATGCAGGATCGTATCGCCACGACAAGCCCGATGATCCGGAGCCTTTATTACACCCTAAAGCCCTATCTGCCCTGGAGACTTCGTGTCGCGATCCGCCGATCGGTCGCAACCCGGATCCGCAATGCCTCAGGCGAAGTCTGGCCGATCCAGCAATCCTCCGCCTGCATGCCCGGAAATTGGCCGGGGTGGCCGGATGGAAAAGGATTCGCTTTTGTGATCACCCATGACGTCGAGGGGCCCGGCGGCGTGGCGAAATGCAGGCGCCTTGCCGAGCTGGACCAATCGCTGGGTTTCCGCTCCGCGTTCAATTTTGTCCCGAAGGGAGGCTACGTGATCCCGAAGGACCTGCGCCAGTGGCTTACCGAACTGGGCTTCGAGGTCGGAATCCACGACCTTCACCACGACGGCAAACTCTACGCCTCGAGGGAGAAATTCAAGAGGTCCGCCGAGAACATCAACCAGTTCCTGAGTGAATGGGGCTCGGTCGGCTTTCGTTCGGGATTCATGCTGCACAGGTGCGACTGGATCCACGACCTGGAGATCGAGTATGACTCGTCGACGTTTGATACCGACCCCTTTGAACCCCAGTCGGACGGGGCCGGGACCATCTTTCCATTCTGGGTATCCGCCATTGGCGGCTGCGAGAGCGGAAAGGGCTACATAGAGCTTCCATACACGCTCCCCCAGGACTCCACCCTTTTCCTCATCTTTCGGGAGAAGTCACCGTCCATCTGGCTGGAGAAGCTCGATTGGGTTGCTTCGCACGGGGGAATGGCGCTCGTCAACGTCCACCCCGACTACATTCAGTTCCCCGGGGACGCTCCCAGCGAAAGGACATTCCCCGTTGAGCACTACATCGGGCTCCTGGAACACGTTCGCGATCGGCACGCAGGCGCCTGCTGGCAGGCATTGCCCAGGGAGGTGGCCCGCGCCGTTGCCCCCTACCGCCCTCGCCACGAGGTACCCCTCGCGCTCGGGCAAAGTCAGACGGTGCCTTTGCGCCTCAGTGGCCAGTTTCCCCTGACACGGATGGGCCCGGCGGCCTAGCCAAATTCTCCGTACCGTCCCGCGTCACGCTCCCAATGTTGGGGCGCAAAGGAAAATGCTGCCTTGGCGTTCAGCCCAGGCAAAAGCCACGACAAAAATGGCCTTAAGCAGCGCCGCCGAGGTGGTGCGCGTCAAAGTGAGCGAGTGACCTGTCGTCCGAGGACCTCCGAAGCGGCCCGATGTAGCGGCGGGTGACAAGCAGGGTCTCCGGCGCCCGGTCGGCAACTTCAAGGCGCCGATCCGGTCCGGAGTACGCCAGACACAAATCCTGCTCACCGGCTGCGATGCTCTCATGGAACCCCGACTCGTCCTCATACCCGACCGGGGCGTGGACCAAGCCGTGAAGTAGAACCCCACCGCCTACAACCATCGTGATGAAAAACGTGATGAGAATGTATGAGATCATCGTCTTGGCTCCTTTGTGATATCTGCCTGTTTTTGCGCGGGCTTTGTTTGAACTGTCCAAGACCATACCGCATTCGCTTAGGATTAAAACCGGTGGAACTACGTAGCCCGATCCCGCGCCGTCGCGCCGTGCTGTGCTTGGATCCTCCCGGCTGCCTCGTTCCTTGGGGCATCGCCGGTCCGAGAAAGGGGGATCACCCAGGGAAGGGAAAATCGAAGGGAAGCGCTTCGCCAGCCCACCGAGATCGGCCGACCGCTTGGCACACCCGCTCGAGCGTGGTCCGCGCCCGCTATTGCGCCCTGACCTCCCAGGTCTCGTCCATTTCCTTCGGCGGGATCGGATTCGGCGCGACGCCCTCGGTGGCGCAGATGTAAAGGGCGCAGAGATAGAGGTTCGCCATCGTGTTGGTCGCGACGCGAAAGGCCACTCGTGCAACCGCGGCGAGGGCAGGCGCAAGGTCGGGCGAGTGGACAAGGCCGGGCAGGACCTTGATCAGAATGCGGGTGAGGACCTCTGCGGCCACGAAGGCCGCGTACAGGCACAGCAATTCCGTCCATGTTCGCCGGACGGCAAACCAGGAACGCCGAAGGACCGCAAATGGGGCGAGCGCCCCGCCGCGCAGCAGCACGGGAATCGCGAAGATCGCCGCACAGCCCCATAGGAGCCCCCCAAGTCCCATGGCAACCTTCAGAGCGGTGCCGAAGCGCTGGGTCCCCACCTCGACCAGCATCCACACCGGGAAGGCCAGGAGGATCCAGCCCAGGATCGGCACGATCCTCATGCAAGCGAAACACAACCCGCGGGCGAGCGACGGGCGCTCACCGGCGAGGATGCGCGTCAGCTCATGGTAGAACGCCACGGTGAAGAGGGTGTAGCAAAGCAGCGCCGCGAAGAAGTAGGCTGCAACATAGAGCAGGTTGGGGCTGTCGCGCAGGTCCGTGAATGCCTCCACCAATACCCTCGCCGCGGCCATCATCGAGTGCGCGTGGTAGCCGGACGGCACCAGCCGCTGAAGAGCACCGGCGATCGGCACGAGGTTTCGGGCACAATAGACAAAGTTCGCCGCGATCGCCAAAAGAATCAGCCTGGGGTGGCCCCTCGCCACGCGGAAGGAGCGCCAGAATAGCCCGCCGGGCGATTCGTAGTCTCCAGGGGACGCCACATTTTCCTTATTGGGAAGACCTAGGATCATTTTGCAGGCGTTCGAGGATCAGGTTCAGCGGAATCTGGTGGCTGCGCGCCTCTGCGGCCACGCGCGCGGCGATCTCCCCTATCTTCGCGTCGCGGGCACCAGCCTTGAGGGGGGCTTTTCTCGTTACCGGTGCGACAAAACTGCCGCTTCCCTGGTGCGCCCTGACGACTCCCAGGGTCTGCAGCTCCCGATAGGCCCGGGCGACCGTGTTGGGGTTCACGTCCAGCCTCTTGTGCAGGGCCCGGATGGTCGGCAATTGCTCCCCTTCGGCCAGCGCGCCCGATTCAACCGCCGCCTGGACATGGTGGATGATCTGCTTGTACGCCGGTATCCCGGTGTGAAATTCGAGGGTCCACGAGTCAAAAACCATATTTACTAATACACTAGTACACTTCCCCCGCCCCGCGCAAGCCCTATTTTCAGGCTGCCGTCAAAGAACGGGGACCGGCCCCGCCGAAACGAAGCGGACCCGCATAAAGGAAAACCCGCCTCCTGCGAGGCGGGCTCCTTCGCTTGTCGAGCAGCTTGCGGGGCGGGACGCCCTGCCCCCTCGTCAGCTAGGATGGGTCAGGGGGTCGGGCTGCCTCACTTGGTGATCTCGTGATACGTGCCGTTTCCGAGCGTCGTGCGGACCTTGGCCGCCGTGACGTACCAATCCTTTAGGAGGTCCTGGTCCGAGAGGGCGTCGAGAAGTTCCGCGACGCGCGATTCGGTCGGGAGCGAGATGACGACCAAGTGCGTCGATTTGGTGCGCCCGGCGACCTCGCGATAAAGGTTGATCTTCGAGTCCTTGAACCCGTTCGCATCAAAGATCGCCTTGAGGTCGTCCAGATCCTTCAGGTAGGCGGGTTCATCGGTGCAGGTTATGCTCGTGTTGAACACGGCTCCTCCCTCGTAGACGCCGTCGTTGCGCACCGCCTTGTAAAGCTCGCTGGACCCCAGCTTGCGCGTTCCCTTGAGCTGCTCGAGCAGCACATCCATTTCCGGATAGTTCTTGAGCTTGTCCCGGACCTGATAAATCTCGGCAGCCGACGCGAAGGTCGAGACCACGAAGATGCCGTGGGAGTTATCGCCCGCGAAATCGCCTTCCCAGACGTGGCGAAAATGCTCAATTCCCGTGCGGGCCTTAACGAGGGCGTTTATCTTTGTGATCATGGCGACGTAGGCTTCCGTATCATTCGCGGCAACCTCCTGGACGAAAACGGCCGGCTTAGTGTCGGCGAACAGCGATCCTGCCGCCATCGCTAGGATGGCCGGCAATGTAAGCAATTTCTTCTTCATGAGTTTAACCTCCTGCAAACCAGGCAATATCGCAGACGGCGGGGTGCCGCCTGCTGGGGGATAAGCGCTAGGAATGGTCACTATTAGTGTCAATGATCCAGAGTCCTGCAGCCGCCAGTGGACGGGCCTTGGAGAACCGTCCCCGGTCAGGCCGCCGGGGCTCCGTATTGCGCTCCGGAACCCGGCCTTGCGGGACAGTCCTGGCCCCGAAATTTCTCCTAGACCAGCCCGGACTGAGGGGCCAAGCCCGGCGACGTCAAAAAATCTTGGGAATCGATTGAAATTCATCGGATTCGCAAATCCCCCGTGAAATAAATCGCCGACGACGACCGCTTGACTCATGGTCCGGTGCCCTCTGGCCGATGGGCGGCCAGCGCTCAAATTTACCTCCCATGAAGATCTCAGTACTGGATGGAAAGCCGATATCCGTGACAACCGAGTCGGGAGAGTTCCAAGTGGGACCCGTCTGCCTGAATACCCGCCGTTCGACGGCGGAGACAGGTTGCGAACCCTGGGCGATAGTGGCAGTCAGCAGCGACCCCCTTTCCTCGCACCGGTTCCTTTCCAAGAGGTTTCCCACCGCCAACGAGGCGCACATGGCCTTCCTGGGCGGCTTCGAGGTCCTCGACCCGGCAAGGGAGCCCTCGCTGACCGTTTCCAAGATCGTGGCCGGGATGCTCAAGAGCCCCAAGGCTCGATTCGTCTGATTGCGGGAGCCGACTCTCGACCCCGCGCCGGACTTGTCCGGTCAACGCCCGTCCGCCAGACTCGCGGGCGTTTCCGGGGACGCACCCATGCCATTCGGACGCCGCCCCCAGCTCCGCCCCTCAGTCGCCGCACTTGCGCTCCTTTGCCTGTGGTCGCCAGCACCCGGATCGGCATCCGGAGAATACGCCGCGCCGGCCAAGGTTCGCGAGCCGGCCGTCGCAGGCCTATTCTATCCCAGGGACCCGGCGGAGCTGTCCCATTCGATAGATGCCTGCCTTGCTGAGGCGAAGACCCAGCCCGTCGGGATCCTCAAGGCGCTTGTCTGCCCCCACGCAGGCTATCCGTATTCGGGGCCGGTCGCGGCGTATTCCTACAGGCTTCTCGCAGGCAGGAGCTACGACACGGTGATTGTCATGGGACCCAGCCATTACGCCTTTCTTCGCGGCGGATCGGTGACCGATGCCGGGCTCTACCGGACACCGCTGGGCGACGTCCCGGTCTCCGAGAAGGCCGGCAGGCTCGCCGCCCTGAGGCCGTTTGCACTGGAGCCCGGCTGCACCGTGCAGCGGCCCGAATGGTGGCGGGAGTCCTCGCGCTCGCTGCCGGACCGCGAGACTGCGGACACGTGGGAGCACTCGGTCGAGGTTGAGATTCCCTTCCTGCAGCGAACCCTCGGTCGGTTCCAGCTTGTCCCCGTTGTCTGCGGCGACATGGACACCGCTCCCGCTGCAAAGGCCCTGGAGACGATCCTGGACGACCGGACGCTGATCATTGCGAGCTCCGACCTGAGCCATTACTTCCCTTACGCGCAGGCTCGCAAGCTCGACCGGAGCTGCGTCGACGCCATTTGCCGCCTCGACCTCGCCGCCATGGAGGAGCAGCAAGCGTGCGGACGCATCCCGATCATGATCCTCATGCGCGTGGCGAGGGACCGCGGCTGGAAGGCGCGACTCCTCGACATGCGAAGCAGCGGCGACACAAGCGGCGACAAGGCGCGGGTCGTCGGCTATGCAGCCATCGCCTTTTATGCGCCGTCCGGGCAGAGCCTCGGCACTGACGCGCGCAGGCAGCTCCTTGGGATCGCGCGAAGCGCGCTTCGCGAGTCCGTAGCCACGGGCCGCCGTCCGCAGCCTCCTTTCGCCCGAGGCCTGCCAGCGGAGGAAACGGGCTGCTTCGTCACGCTGACCAGGAACGGCGAGCTGCGCGGCTGCATCGGCAACCTCGAGGCGGAGGGCCCGCTTTACCGCGCCGTCGCCGAAAATGCCCGCAGCGCGGCGCTCAGCGACTCGCGTTTCGCACCCGTCACGGCACGCGAGGTGGACAAGATCAAGATTGAGATCAGCGTCCTGTCCAAGCCTCAGCCCCTCTGGTTCTCCTCGCCGGACGACCTCCTGCTTAAGCTACGGCCGGGAGTCGACGGGGTCGTCCTCCAGATCGGCGAGCATGTCGCGACGTACCTGCCGCAGGTTTGGGACGAATTGCCGGACAAGGCGGCCTTCATGGACAGCCTGGCGCAGAAGGCTGGCTGCGATCAGGAAGACTGGCGTAAGCCCGGTGCGAGGGTTTCCCTCTACGAGGACGAGACCTTTGGCGAACCCTAGCCCCTCAGCGCCGGCCGGCCCGTCCGAGAAACTCGGCGCGCCCCCTCCAGCTACGCATAGAGCGCAGCAACCTCGTAGTCCACCACGGCCGGCACCGCGAACTCGACCAAGGTCCCGTCCTGCCTGAAGGGGATGGTGCTCTCAGCGCGCAGAAGTTCGACGCGCACCACGCTCCTACCCGCCGGCAGGACCATCCGCACCTTCTGCTCGCCGACTGGATAATGGCGCCTGAGCCAGCCGCGGTGCATGTTGGGGTTCGTGTAATTGAGCAGGTGGAGCGCAAAACCCGGTTCCGTTTCCCAGGCGAAGCATTCGATGACGCCCTCGCCTTCCACCGTTACCGGCTGTCTGCCGCCCGTCAGCCAAGCCACGGAATTCTGGAGCAGGCGCCCGAGGTCGGTGTGTCCCGAGCGCCAGGCCGCCCTCTCGATGTCGCCAGGGAAGTAGATCAGGCGGCTGCGCCCGTTGTCGCGGACCACGACCGCGGGCTCGTCCGTCCTTTCGACCGGCGCGTACGACAGCTCCGGCGGATAGGCGGTGTGGGCGGGTACGACCGAGAGCACCAGCGGCCCACCCGCCTTGACCGGCAGGCGGTACCCGCCGCCTGGAATCCAGTTCGTGTCGTCAAAGCCATTTAGAATCTCGTGCTGGCTCTCAATGCGAGCGTAGAAGCCGTTCCCCTTCGGCCCCTCGACGGCACCCGCCGAATCGATGCCAAAGACCTCAGCGAGGCCGGAATTCTCCCTGCGCCGGCCCGTCTCGTCAAACATCGCTGTCTCGAAGGAGGCCATGAGCGAGCCGCCCGCGGCGACGAAGTCGCGCAGCTGCGCGCACTGGGCGTCACTCAGCCACGCGATGTTGGGGAGAATCAGAACCGAATATTTCCCGATCGTCTCAGGGCCAAGGTCGTCCTCGTGGACGAAGTCGAACATGAAACGGCCCTCGAGGAGCGCATAATAGAGCCCGTCGATGAACTGGGGCATCCCCCCCTCGCCCGGTGGCGCATAGAAGAGGTGGGAGCGCTGGCCCATCACGACGCCGACATTGGCCACGCTGCGCACGCGCTCAAAATGCAGGTCGTGGCGGGAGAGCCACTCCATGTACCGCAGGCCTATCTTCTGCCAGCGGCGGTCCTCGCCCATTCCCTTCTGGGCCCCGACCCAGTGGTACCAGATCGTCATGCCGCTCGCCGCCGTCTGATCCATCCAGATCTCGGCCTCCGGCCTCGACTTTGCAACGTTGCGCCAGCGCACCAGGCCGCACGTCGACCAGGCACCGGTCACGTTGGTGATTGTCCGGCCCTTCATGATTGCCGTGGCGACGCGGCCCTGCTGCGCGGCTCCCCAGATCGGGGAGCCTTCCCCTCCGCGCCCCTGGTTGTCACAGTTGAACCACTCGCACACCTTGCCGAGCCGCTTCAGGTTCGGCGTGGCCCGGATCCCGCCGCCCATGTTGGCAAAAAACAGGCTGTCCGGCTTCTTCTCCTTGGCTATCGCGTCGTAGAGCTTCCAGAGGCTCTCGACCCGGCCGGAGAACTGGTCCCAGTACTCGGGCGACTTCGGCGTCGCGAGCTTGCGGCACTCGTCGCAGAAGCAGACCGGCAGGCCGTCTAGGGGCGGCCAGGCGTTCGTGAAGATCCCGTCGACGTCGTACCGCGACTGGACCTCCCGCATGATCGCCGCCATGTGCTCCGTGAAATACGTTGAGAATATGCAGGTGCGAAAAAGCCGCGGATCTTCGCCGTGAGGCAGGAAGCCCCCGTTCGCGTCCCGCATGAACCACTGCGGTTGCGCCTTCACGGCATCCTCCCAGTTGAGATCCGGGCTCGTGCGCGCGATCACCCGCAGTCCCCGCTTCTTCGCCGCCGCGGCGCATTCGCCAAAGAGGTCCTTGTCCCCGAGGAACTGGCTCCTCCTGTGAAAGGGAACCTGCGTGGGATAGAACGCGATTATGCCCGTCACACTAACCAGCACGGCATCCACCTTGAGGCTCGCCCAATAGTCGGCCCACTCCTCCACATCCAGCTCGACGGGATCGCGCTCGTTGAAATTGAGCTGGCCGATCCTGCGGATCCGCTGGTGCCACGGAACCTCGGGTGCCCCAGCCGCGTCGGCAACCGCCCCGAGGACGGATTTGGCCCCGAGGCTCGCCAGGACCGTGCCCTGCACAACCGCTCCGGACATCGCGAGAAACTGGCGCCTGTTGATTTCCATGGGCGTGACTCGACGTTGAACCCGGTGATCCCATCATCGCAAGGATCACTTGAATCTCGGCACATTTTTGCCCCGAGAGGGTCTGGCGCGGACTGCGATTGGGCCGAAGCGCCTACCTAATGTGGTGGACTCCTTCAGGCGCTGGGACTTGCAGGCCATTCCCGGATGGATGCCCAAAAAAAACGGCAATCTGCCCTCAAGTCCGGTCCCAATTGACCCGATTGGGAACGTCGGAATCCGAATATGGCGATGTTTTCCGACAAGTCCAAGAGCCTCCTTTGCCCGCTTGACATTATGCAAGCCGTTGCTACCTTGAGGGCAACGGCGGAATCGCCGCATCAATCGCCAACCATAAGACCTTCCGCCAAACGCCGCAATTTGGACCGTAAAATGGCCGATTATTCGACCTCGGGTGCGGTTGTCCACTTTGGCTGGCGGTCGACAAGGCAGACAGGCCGGATTTCCCGAAGCAGACGTCTGGGCGCCCCGTCCTGGGGAATGTTTTCAATCAGCGGAATCGATAGCACCGGTCAGGCCACCGGGAGATTTTCCCGGGTCGATATGAGCGATTCCCCCCATGGGAATCCGCGTGGATCCCGTTATCCTAGGTGAATGAAGCAGACCCTTTTTTTACACTTGCCGCGCTGACTTTCTCTACCCCACCCCCATGATTACTGAAATGATTATCACCGCACTAATCCTCGCTCTCGTCGGCTTGGCCATTCTTGGCTTTGCCTTCAGGGGTGCGGCGACCGCTTACG
>CAZNNO010000101.1:0-12007 GCA_964574435.1 uncultured Opitutaceae bacterium | reverse complement strand
AGACCCGGCACCTGGAATGCGTGATAACGCTCGCCCGGCCCGGGTATTGCCAAGGCGGAACCGCCTCCAGATAGTCCCCGCATGAGCGCAAGCGCCCCGGCCCAGCATTCGTGGAAGTTTGTCCGCAGCGGCGGACTTGACCAGGTCTCGCTCGAGTCCGGAGCCGATCTCAGGGCCCTTGGGGAGCTCGACCAGAAGCTCTGGGTCGCGCTCAGCTGCCCGGTGAAGGGCCTGCAGGTCGACGAGCGAACCCTCGCGATAATCGACACCGACGGGGACGGGCATGTGCGCCCGCCCGAGGTCATCGCGGCGGTGTCGTGGGCGTGCGCGCGGCTGAAGGATCCGGCATCGCTGCTCTCGGGCGGGGGAACCCTTCCTCTGGCGGAGATCGGGGACGAACTGGAGGGCATGGCCGTCGCGGAAGCGGCGCGCTGGATCCTTTCGACGCTCGGGAGGTCGGCCAACTCCGTCTCGGCGTCCGATGCCGAGGAGGTAGCCAGGTCGCTCTCAAAGGGTCCCCTCAAGGGCGACGGCTCCCTAAGGGCCGAGGCCGCGGCCGATGACGAGACCCGCGCGCTCATCGAAGAGATAGCATCGTGCTGCAAGGAGGTCACGCAGGAGACGGTCGCGTCGTTCTTCTCGGACCTGGAGGCCTTCAAGGCGTGGTCGGAGGCCGGCGGCTCGACAGCCGCGGCCGGCCTCGGGCCCGCCGCGTCAGAGGCGTTCGAGGCGGTGGCCGCGGTTCGCGCCAAGGTGGCGGACTATTTCGCGCGCACGCAGCTGGCCGCATTCGACCCGTCCGCTGTCGCGGGATTGAACCGCAATGAGGGGGACTTTCGCGCGATAGCGGGCGGCGACCTCGCGGCGGACTCCCCGGTCCTGGCCGCGTTCCCGCTTGCGCGGATAGAGGCGAACCGGCCGCTGTCCCTCCTCGAGGGCGCAAATCCGGCGTGGGCGGCTGCGCTCGAGCGCCTCCACGGCGCAGCGGTCGTCCCCCTCCTCGGGCCCGGCACCGACTTGCTCACGCCCGTGGACTGGGCCGCGCTCGCCGAGAAGCTCCGCCCCTACGAGGCGTGGATCGGGACGAGGCCGACCTCCCCGGTGGCCGCCCTCGGCGTCGAGAGGGTCAAGGCCATCCTCGCCGGCCCCGGACGCAAGGCCCTTGCCGGCCTTTTCAAGGAGGACAGCCTCCTGGCGCCAAGGGTTGCGGCCGCCTCCGACGTCGAGCGCCTGGCACTCTTCTACCGGGACCTGGGGACCATCCTGCGCAATTTCGTGAACTTCTTCGACTTCTACTCGAGGGTGCGGCCCGCGATCTTCCAGGCGGGCACGCTCTACCTGGACAGCCGGTCCTGCCGGCTCTGCATCCAGGTGGATGACTTCGCCTCCCATGCCGTGTTCGCGGCGATGAGCCGCCTGTACGTCGCTTATGTCGAGTGCCGCCGCCAGGGGGGCCAGACGCTTCGGATAGCGGCGGCGTTCACCCAGGGCGACAGCGACTATCTCTTCGTGGGACGAAATGGAGTCTTCTACGACAGCGCAGGCCGAGACTGGGACGCGACCATAGTCAAGATTTCCGAGGCGCCGATAAGCATCCGCCAGTCATTCTTCTCCCCGTACAAGAAGGTTGCGTCGTTCGTGGCGGATCAGTTCACGAGGTTCGCGGCGTCGAAGGAGAAGGTCGTCCAGGGAGGCCTCGAGGCGGCCGCGGCGCCGGCTGCGCCGCCGACGGCGCAGGCTCAGGCCTTCGACATAGCGAAGTTCGCCGGCATCTTCGCCGCCATCGGCATCGCGATCGGGGCCATCGGCGGGGCCCTGACGAGCGTCTTCAGCGGGCTGCTCCACCTTTCGCCGCTCATGTGGCCCTTCGCGGTCGCGGCGGCCCTCCTAATCATCTCCGGCCCGTCGATGCTCCTCGCAGCGCTCAAGCTGCGCCAGCGGAACCTGGGCCCCCTCCTTGAGGGGACGGGCTGGTCCGTGAACGGCCGCGTGAAGATCAACATGCCCCTGGGGGCCGCCCTGACCGACAGGGGCGTCCTCCCCCCGGGATCCACGCGGCTCACCGTCGATCCCTACGAGGACGAGTCGGCGAACAGGCGGCGGATGATCGCTTACGCGCTCTTCCTCGCCGTGGTCGCCTGGCTCGTCATCGCCAGGCTATTCCGCCTTTGGCCGTTCTGAGCGGCCGTCAGCGGAATTCCATCCACTCCGGCGAGGAATACTGCTCCACGAGGCCCTCGATCTCGTCCTCGTTGAACTCAGGCCAGGGCGTCTCCACGGCGTCGGTGCCGAGCACCCCCGAGAGCCGAAGGACAAAATCGGCTCCGAACCGGTCCCAGTCGAGCGCCCCGGCGGCGGGCCGCCGGATCGACCCTTGGAAGAGGAGGCCGCGCTTGTTTCGCTTCTGGGCCCCGCCGGCCAGCTTGGCCCCGCTCTGCGCGTGAATGACATCGAAGACCTCCGCCCTCTCGAAGCACACACCCGCAGGGCCGCCCGGACCGCTGGCTTCGGCGGGGTCGGCGACGGCCTTCAGCGTTACCGGCACGCCGGCCGCGCCAAGCGCCCCGGCAAGCGCCTCGTGGATGGAGCGGTAGCTCTGGGCCGCGCGCGCCTCCTCGAACGGGTGCCCCCTGGGAATCACGAGGCTGTAGGTCCAGTCGTCGCGGTGATCCACGATGCCGCCGCCGGTCGGGCGCCTGCAGAGGTCGAAGGTCCCGCCGGGAGGAAGCTGGCTCCTGACGAAGGCCATCTTCTGGCTGTAGCCGAACGTGAATGCGGGCGACCTCCATTCGTAGTGCCTGTACCGGACGGCGCCCTCCCCGGGATAGCGCTGGAGCATCATGAAGTCCGCCGCCATGTTCTCCGCCGCTCCTCCCGTCCGCACGGGCAGGACATCAAGATTCATGGGGAACGCACGAGCCATTCGGAACTCCACCGCTTTCCGTCGTGGGAAAGCGCGAGGACGCCCGCCTTCGGAAACGGATAGAACACGCCCGGCCGCTGCGGGCCGTAGACCATCAGCGAGGCGAGCACGCCGAGGTGCGGCTCGTGGCCGACCACGGCCAGGTCGGCTCTCCTTGGGCTGAGGATGGCGGCGATCATGGCCGGATCGTCGTCGGGCTCGAGCCCTGGGGTCAGCACGAGGGAAGCCGCCAGGTCCAGGCCCCGGGCCAGGAGCTCGGCGGTCTCGCGGGAGCGCGCGAGCGGGCTGTGCCAGATTTCCCCCGGCTTGAAGCCCGGGACCTTCCGGAGCGCCGCGCACACGCGGGCCACCTGGTCGCGCCCCCTGGGGCTGAGCGGCCGTGCCGGGTTCTCCTCGTCCGAGACCGCATCGGCATGGCGCACCAGGTAGATCATCTCTCGCGTTCCGGCGGCGCCCCTCAGGGAGCCAGCCGTTCGATCACCCAGGCCCCATCCGCCTCGCGACGGTAGCGGAGTCGGTCATGGAGCCGGCTGCGGCGCCCCTGCCAGAACTCGACAAGCTCGGGAACGATCCGGAAGCCCCCCCAATGCGGGGGTAGGGGCGCCTCGGCGCCCGAATATTTCCTCTCCACGGCCTTCATCGCCGCCTCAAGCGCCTCGCGCCCGGAAATGATCGAGCTCTGCGGCGAGGCCCACGCGGCGAGCTGGCTCGCGCGCGGGCGGCTGTGGAAGTAGGCCTCGCTCTCCTCGCGCGCCACCTTTGCCACCGTTCCCTCTATGATCACCTGGCGCTCGAGGGCTATCCAGGGGAACACGTAGGCCGCGCGGGGGTTTGCCTCGATCTCCCGGCCCTTGCGGCTGTCATAGTTGGTGAAGAACACAAATCCGCGGCCGTCGATTCCCTTCAGGAGCACCATGCGCGCGGAGGGGCGTCCGTCCCTCGCCGCCGTCGCAAGCACCGCCGCGTTGGGCTCGTGGATCTTTGAGGCCTCGGCCTCCTGGAACCATTTCTCGAACTGGCGGAACGGGTCGCGGGCCACGTCCTTCTCGGAAAGGCCGGCGAGCGAATATTCCGTCCTTAGGTCGGCCAGGGTCATTGCCGGGCACGCTGCCCGCGCGCCGATGCCCTGTCAAAACTTCCTCCGCCCCCTACCGGGTCAGCGCCCGGATGACGCCCGAGTGCCCGGGAAAACGCCTGATCAGCGGTTCGCGCTCGCCCAGCTCAAACTCCCGCTCGTCCCAGGCGGGCGCGAGCGTGCACCCGAACAAGGCCCATCCCAGGGCCCCTGGCCCCGCTCCTGGCTGAAGCCTCGCCCCCTGCCAGACGCCCGCCCGGACGACCGCCTGGGGCACGTGGGCCCCCCCCGCGTCGGGTCCCAGGACCAGGCTCAGGCAGGCGCCCGTGGACGGGTCGAGCTGGACAAGCTCCGCGGGGTCACCCCCATGGAAATGCCAGATCTCGTCCGTGCCAAGGCGGTGAAGCGCCGAGAAGGCGTCGCCCGTAATGAGGAAGAGGATGGCGGAACCGCAGGCCCGCCCGTCGGGACCGACTCTCGGGCTTGTCCACGTGGAGGCGAAGAACCCCCCCTCCCTCGGGAGCGGCGCAAGCCCGAGCTTCGAAATCAATTGCCCTGCTCCGGCGTTCATAGACAGCAAGATAGACAATATGCGGAGCGTTTGCACGCCATTCCGGGCTTCCCGTTCTCGCGGCGATTGGCGATGCTCGCGGGATGGACAGGCTCAACACATTCATCGATCGCAGCGCGCCGGTTCTTCTCGGCCGGCTCAAGCGCCTGGTCAGCTTCCCGACGATCAACCCGCCGGGAGTCGACTACGAGGGCGTCACCGGCTACCTGACCCGGGAGCTCACGAGGATCGGCCTCGCCGCGCGGCGCTTTAGAATCTCCTCCGAACTCCTGAGGAGAAGCCTTCCCGCATCGCAGCACGGCTACCCGCGCTACAACGTGATCGGCAAGCTGAAGGTGCCCGGGGCGCGCAAGACCATCCATTTCAACGCTCATTATGACGTTGTCCCTGTCTCCGGCGTCTGGCGGCACGGGAGCCCGTTCAGCGGGGCGGTCGAGAAGGGCGTGATCTACGGCCGCGGGACGGCCGACATGAAGGGATCGATCGCAAGCCTGATAACGGCCCTGGACGCGCTCCAGAAGACGCGCTCCAGGCCCCTGATGAACATCGAGGTCTCGTTCACGGCCGACGAGGAGACCGACTCCTTCCTCGGCTCGCGCTGGGTCGTGGACGAGGCGCCGATCAGCCCCGACTACGCCATCGTCATGGAGGGGGGCGAGGGCGACGAGGTGTGCTGCGGCCACAACGGGACGCTTTGGCTTGAGGTGACCGTCCATGGACGCGCCGCCCACGGCTCAAGGCCGGAGGCGGGAATCAACGCCATGGAGAAGATGGCCGCGCTCGTGTTCGAGCTGGAGGCCTACAAGAAGCGCATCGCCCGCAGGATGTTCGTGACGCCGGAGGGCAAGACGATGCGGCCGACCATCAATGTCGGGGGCGTCTTCTCGTGCGGCCCCGGCGCGAAGATCAACACGGTCCCGGCCCAGGCCTCGTTCTCCATCGACCGGCGCGTCCTGGCGATCGAGGACCACGCCGCCGCCGAGCGCGAACTGCGGGCCTTCCTCGCGGCCGCGGCAAGGCGCATTCCGCGCTGCCGGATCTCCGTGGCCAAGGTCTCCGAGAACTTCTCCTGCTTCACGAAGCCGAGCCACCCATTTTTCAAGTCCATGGCGGCCAGCGTGAAGGGGGTCCGCGGAAGGCCGACCGTGTTCAACGTCTCGACCGGCTTCAACGACATCCACTACTTCTCGCACCACCTGAAGATCCCGACGCTCGGGTACGGCCCTGGGGGCGACGACATCCACGCAGTCGACGAGCGGGCGCGCGTCAGCGACCTGGTCGGGAGCGCGAAGATCTACGCGAACCTCCTGACGACCTTCGCGGGCTGAACCGCGGTCAGGGGTTGGCGAAGCCCTGGCGCACGATGTGCACCGCGATCGCGGCCAAGAGAAGCGCTATGATCTTCGACACCGCCCTCAGGCCGGTCTGCCCGATCTTCCTCTCGAGTATCTCGCTCTTCGCGAACGCAAGCGCGACCAGCACGAGGTTCGCCGCAAGGGCAATCAGCGTCATGGCCATGCCCACGGATTGTGATACGACGAGGAGCGTCGTGATCGTGGCCGGACCGGCGATGAGCGGCATGCCGAGCGGGACCACGCCGAAATCCTCGGGCAGGTCGATCTTGTCCTTGGACGGCGACTGCACCAGCTCCCTCGAGGCCAGGATGAAGAGGATGAGCCCGCCGGCGATCTCGAAGTCGCCCACGCCGATGCCTATCGCGATGAATATGCTCCGTCCCAGAAAGAGGAAGAAGAGCGCGACGATTCCCCCGGTCCACGTCGCCTGGTTGGCGATCCTCCTGCGCTTGTCGACCGGCACGTCCCTGCCTAGCGCGAGGAAGATGGCCGCTAGCCCCGGGGGATCCATCGTGACGAAGAGCGGGATGAAGCACTCGAGGAATTTGCGGACCAAATCCATGGAAACGGATGCTGCCCCGCCGGGCCCGAAAGGCAATCCACCTTGCGCCAGCGATGCGGGCTGCGTTCACTCGCTGCCCGATTGGAAGCCAATCCGACCGATCTCTACGGACTCACGCGACCCGAGCTAAGAGCGCTCGTGGAATCCTGGGGATTGAGCCCGGTTCATTCGGACCGCCTCTGGAACCGCCTCTACCTTGGGCTTGCCGGCTCCCCGGGCGACCTCGCGGAGCTTCCCCCGCGCCTCCTTGCGCGCCTTGCAGCCGAGACCCGCATGGGGACGCTCTCGGTCTCGGCGCAGACGCAGTCAAGCGACGCCTTCACGCGGAAGTTTCTCCTCGGCCTGCCCGACGGCGAGCGTATCGAGACCGTGCTCATGCGGTTCACGGGCCGCGTCACCGCCTGCGTGAGCAGCCAGGTGGGCTGCGCCATGGGCTGCGTCTTCTGCGCCACGGGGCAGATGGGCTACCGGCGCCACCTGACCGCGGGCGAGATCGTGGCGCAGGTGGTCCACGTTTCGCGCTCACTCGGGGACACGGACGGTCCCCGCCGCGTGCGCAACGTCGTGTTCATGGGAATGGGCGAGCCCCTGCACAACTTTGACGCGGTGATGCGGGCTGCGGACATCCTGCGCGACCCCAGCGGCCTGGCCCTCGGCGCAGGCAGGATAACGGTGAGCACCGTGGGCGTCGTCCCGGGCATCCGCAGGATGGCCGACGAGGCGCGTCCCGTTCACCTCGCCGTGTCGCTCCACGCAGCCACGCAGGAGGAGCGGGCCGCGCTTGTGCCGGCAGCTCGCAGATGGCCCCTGGACGAGCTCATGAACGCCTGCCGGCACTACTGCTCAAGCCTCGGCCGCAGGATATTCTTCGAGTGGGCGCTGATAGACGGGAGGAATGACACGCCCGGGCATGCCCATGCCGTTGGGCGCCTTGTCGCCGGGCTTCCGGCCCAGGTCAATCTCATCCCTCTCAACCCGACCGCCGGCTACGGGGGCGGTCCCTCCCGCAGCGAGGCCGCGAGGCGGTTTCAAAGGATCCTTGCCGACGACTACGGGCTGCCGAGCACGGTGCGCCAGCGGAGGGGCGTCGACATTGCCGCGGGGTGCGGCCAGCTGGCGGGGTCCGCCTGAGCCCCGGTCAATCGTAGCGCGCGGCGCGGCCCAGGTAGTTGAGCATCCAGATCTCCTTCCAGACCCGGTAGCGCCCCTCGTTGGAAATCTTCCCGTGGTCCTCCCGGGCGCCCTGAGGGTTCAGGAAGCCAAGCTCGGTGTTCACCCGGTCCAGGTCGCGCTGTGCCTCATTCAGGTCGGCAATCGGCTCCGCCGCAAACGGCGCAAGGCCGCGCCCCATCGAGGAGATTCTCTTGCGGTGGAGCGAAAGCAGGCGGGGAAGGGACCTGCAGCAGGGGCGCCGGTCGACAAACCAGTCCTCCGGGTAAAAGCCGCCGAACGGGATGTAGAGGTTGTCGGTCACATACCTCGAGCCGTCTATCGTCATCGACATGAGCGAATAGCACACATCGATGGCGCCGTTGTTCTGGGGAAGGAACGTCACCTGGACCCGCAGCAGCGCCGCCTCGTCCTGATAGACCGAAACCCGCAGGAAGATGTCGCCCCCAACCTCGGCCCTCAGCGCCTGCACCTGGCGGAAGCCCTGGGCGCGCAGCCACTCGCGTATCCTAAGGAACCGCGGCTGCACCGGCCATTCCTCGCCGCTGCTGTTGAGCGCGTAGCGCGGGAAGAGCGGGAACGGGCTCACGCTGAGGGCCGCGATCGCCAGCCAGTTGTACAGCGTCTCGACCAGGAACCAGACTAGGAATCCGGCAACCGCCAGCGCCCACAGGGGCCGGTCGATGAGCTCAAAGTGCCGGCAGAGCCAGGCCCCGACGATCGGGAAGATGATCCACCGAAGCCAGCGGTCCGCTATCGCGATGACAGGCGATGCCACGCGCTGGTTGATGTGGACCAGGATGAACGACACGAGTATCGCGCCGAAGATTATGTACTGAAGCTCCATTGGGAATGCGTTGCGCCCGGCGGCTTTCAGCTCCGGCGCATCGGCATAATGATGGATGCGGGCGCCTTGTATGCAAGCGTCTGGAAACGCCCATTTCCCGCACAGGAATGCCCTCAGGCCGCCGCCATCGCGGCGACTCCTCGCGACCGTGAGCCCGGGTCATGACGCCGATTGACGTAACAATGATCCGTGACGCACCTCCGGAAGGCGCCTTCAATTCTCTTGAACCCCGGGGACAGGCGACCCCGAGTGCATCCATGTTCCCAAAGCTTCCCCGGCACCGCGGATTGGCGGCCGCGTGATCAGCGACCCTCCCCTCCGTTCCCCGAAAACAGGCCGCTCAGCTTTGCCTCATCGGCATGATGACGCAGATGAAGTTGTCCAGGGTCTTGAAGACGCCCGGGCTCACCTCGTCCTTGAGCTCAAGGAAGACCTCGTCCTTGCTGAGGGCCCGGAGCGGATCAATGACGAATGAGGGGTTGAACGCAACCTGGAGGTCGGGGCCGCTGTAGCCGATCGCCATCGACTCGTGGGCCTCGCCGAAGTCAGGGCTCTGGGCGGTGATCTCAAGGAGGTTGCTGGTGAGCTTCATCCGCACCGAGTTGGACTTCTCCGAGCAGACGAGCGCCGCGCGGTGGACGCACTGCAGCAGAAGCTCGCGCTCGAGCTTGATCCGCTGGTGGGTCTCCTTGGGAATGACCTGCTGGTAGTTCGGGTAGCTCCCCTCGACGACCTTGGAATACAGGTAGACGCTGTCGATCAGTCCGCTCGTGTCCTTGTCGGTTGAGATCTGGAACGCGCAGCGCCGGTCGCTGAAGTTGATCTTCACCTTGTCGCCCTTGTCCAGGATCCGCGCGAGTTCGCTGACCGTCTTCGCAGGAAGGATGATCGCCCCGGTGCCTGACGCGGGCACCTGCATCTCCTTTGAGATAAGGGCCAGGCGGCGGCCGTCGGTCGCTACCAGCGTGAGGCTGCCTTCCTTGAAGTTGAAGTAGACTCCGTTCAGCGTGTAGCGGGTCTCGTCCTGGGACTGCGCATAGGCGACGCTCTTCAGCATCGCCGCAAGCTCCGGCTGCTGGAGCGTATGGGCCTTCTCGTCGCCAAACTCGGGCAGCGGGGGAAACTCGTCCTTGCCCATGCCCATGATGCGGAACGTGGATCCGCCGGATGAGAGCTTAACCTGGTGGTTCGGGGACGCATCGACCGAGACGTCGGAGTTCGGCAGCTCGCGCACGATGCTGGCGAGGCGCTTCACCGGGAGTGTCACGGAGCCGCCCTCCTTCACGTCCGCCTTTATCTTGCAGCGGATGCCCAGGTCGAGGTTCGTCGTCGTGAGCGACAGCTGGTCCTTCTCCGCCTCGATCAGGACATTGCTGAGAATGGGCATCGTCGCCTTTGAGCCGACGACGTTTAAGACCTGGGATAGGCCGTTGGCGAAGTGGTCGCGGTTCGTCTTGAATTTCATGTGTCCGGGGCGCTGTCCCAGTTGATAAGGGGACAAGCTAACAAAGTCCAAATGACTGTAGATTCAATAATGAATTAAAGCAGTAGTCGTATAAGGGGCTGGAAACACCAGTAAGTTGGCGGTTTCGCTCGGAAATGCGCCCTTTTTCCGAGGTGAGCAAACTCTGGGACGCTGTGCGCAAATGGCGGGTTATTCGCACACCTTGGGTTGCTCGGAATCCGCCAACAGGTTTCCGACACGATGTTCGCATCCCGCGTCGGCGCCCTCAGCGCGCCGGATTCTGGGGCCGCGACCGCCTCCAGTGTCGCAGAAGCCCAAAGAAAATGTACCCGAGGCACAGGCAGAGGAACGCGACCTCCTTGAAGATGACGACGAGGCCGATCACAAGCATCATTAGCACGAAGTTCTGGAGCCGCGTCTTCGTCTGCAGGTCGACGTTCTTGCCGCTCGGGTACCTGACGGTGCTCATCATGAGGAACGCAATCAGCAGCATGAGGAACGGCAGGACCAAGGCGAAGCGGTTGAGCGACTTGTCGGAGTCGCTCAGCTTGAGCAGGAAAAGGACGAGCGACGCCACGGTCATCGCGGCCGCCGGCACAGGAAGCCCTATGAAGTCCTTGCTCGATTCCTTCTTCCCCTTGTGGAGCAAGGGGTTCGTGATGACATTGAACCGGGCGAGCCGCATGGCGGCAAAGAGCAGGTAGAAGAAGCCGACGAAGCCCCCGATGTCCCGGAACCACGGGAACTCCTGCGAGGGCGAAAGGATCAGGAAGAACATGAGGAACGCCGGCGCCATCCCGAAGGAGACGACGTCGGCCAGGGAGTCGAACTCGGCCCCGAAGAGCGATTCGCGGCCGCCCATTCTTGCCAGGCGGCCGTCAAGCATGTCGAAGACTGCCGCGCCAAAGATGTAATACACGGCGAAGCGGTAGTGGTCGGCCGCGGTGGCCGCCATGTAGAGGCCGTCGTCCGCCGTCCCGGCGAGGCGTGCGTGGATGCAGTTCACGACGGCCATGAAGCCGCACAAGAGGTTGCCCGCCGTCATCAGGTTGGGCAGGATGTAGATGCGGCTCGCCTGGCCCTCGTTGTACGGGTCCTCGCGCGAGGCGAGGTCGTCGTCCTCCCGGGGATCCTTATTTCGGCGCGCAAAGATCATTTCGTGAGGCTTTCCAGGTATTTCCAAAATTTGGAATGCTGCTCCACGAGCTGCTGCTCCGAAACCGGCAGCCGGTTGCGCAGGAGGAAGTCCTCGAGCGAGTTCTTGTGGAGGATGTAGTTTACGTGGAGGGTGTCGCCAGAGACGTCAAAATAGAAGCGGTGCTCCCCGGCGCGCAGACGGTAGAACGGCTTTCCGTTGCGCTGAAAGCGCCCTAGCGGCTCGCGCGGGTGCTCGAGGTCTGCCGCCTTCACGCCGCTGATGGGCTCCACCACAGCGAGCTGCGCCAGCGTCTCGAGCTTGTTCAGTTCCCGCATGGCTTGCTCTGAAAAGGTAACCTGATACATCGGTTCATCTGGGGTCTAAACCCGTACGGTTTGCCCGCAACGCAATTCCTTGCAAAACGATGGCAGATAAGCCCGTAACTCTTGCGGATGTCAGGGCGGCCCGCCGTCGGATACGGGAGGGGGTCATCCTGACGCCCTGCCCGGAGTCGATCCCGCTGAGCGAGATCACCGGGGCCAGGATCGTGTGCAAGCTGGACAACTTCCAGCGCACGGGCTCCTTCAAGGAGCGGGGGGCGAGGAACGCGCTCCTGCGCCTGGCGGCCGGGAGTCGCGGCGCGGGGGTCGTCGCGGCCTCGGCGGGAAACCACGCGCTCGGCCTCGCCTACCATGGCCGGCTCCTCGGGATCCCCGTGACGGTCGTGATGCCGGAATTCGCCCCGCTCATCAAGATCACGACCTGCCGGAGGCTCGGGGCGCGCGTCGTGCTCCACGGCAGCGACTTCGGCGAGGCGCGCGCCGAGGCCGAGCGCCACGTCGCGGAGCAGGGCCTGGCCTAAATCCACGGCTTCGACGACCCGGACATCATCGCGGGGCAG
>CAZNNO010000100.1:0-12113 GCA_964574435.1 uncultured Opitutaceae bacterium | reverse complement strand
TCGATTTCGTCCAGCAGTTTTGCGACGAGCGCATCGCCAACATCATCGAGTCCAACGGATCGGGAATCGCGGTCTTCGATTACGACAACGACGGCTACATGGACATCTTCATTGCCAATCCCGGCCCGCTGGCAGGCGTTACCCACGAGAAACCGGGGACCGAGCGCCAGCCCTGCCGCCTCTATCACAACAACCGCGATGGAACGTTCACCGACGTGACCGAAAAGGCGGGGCTCGGCGGCGCGGGCTACGCTGTGGCGGCCGCCGCGGCCGACTACGACGGGGATGGGTTTACGGACCTCTATGTCGTCTGCGTCGGCAAGAGCATCCTCTACCACAACAACGGCGACGGGACGTTCACCGACGTGACCGACAAGGCCGGCGTCGGCAACGCGGGAGGGACGGGTATCGGCGCCACCTGGCTGGATGTGAACAACAGCGGCCGGCTGGATCTGTACGTGGGCAATTACCTCAAATTCAACCCGGACTATCATCTCTACTACAGCCCAAACAGCTATCCTGGCCCTCTGTCCTACAAACCGGAGCGGGATGTGCTCTATATCAACAACGGCGACGGAACCTTCACCAACGCAAGTGAATCGGCTGGCATCTGGGCGCTCCCTCCCCATCGGACCATGTCCGTGCACGCGTTGGACTACAACCGGGACGGTCATGAGGACCTCTACATCTGCAACGACGCCACCCCAAACATGCTGCTCATCAATGACGGCCACGGGCATTTTCACGACGAAGCCGCAGAGCGGGGCGTGGCGTTCAACGCCCTGGGCGAGGCCGCAGGCTCGATGACCGCCGCGATCGGCGACTGCAACGGCGACGGAATCCCGGACATCCTGGTTTCGCGCTTGGGATATGGCTCACTGTACATGGGTACGGCTCAGGGAGATTGCGTTGATCGGATGATGGCCTCCGGAGTCGGCACGTTGACGGCGCAATATGTCAGCTGGGGAACCAACTTCATTGATTTCGACAACGCCGGGAAGCTGGACGCCTTCATCGCCAACGGGGATCCCTTCCGGATGGTCGGTTGGCAAAGCCTGCTGCTTGAGAACGATGGCCAGGGCAATTTTCGCAATGCCGTGGACAAGGGGGGTGCCTATTTCCGAACGCCGGTGCGGGCGCGCCCAAGCGTCGTGCTGGATTATGACAATGACGGCCGGATGGACTTGCTGGTGGGCCTGATGGGGGATCGGCCCGTCCTTTTGCACAATCGCGACCGCTCCGGCAACAATTGGATAACCCTGTCGCTCCGCGGAACCAAGAGCAACCCAGCCGGCTGGGGATCGTGGATTGAGCTGACGGCGGACGGGAAGACCTACCTTCAGGAATGCCGCTGCCCCTCCGCCTTCCTGAGCCAAGGGGATCCGCGGGTCCATTTCGGGCTCGGCAAAGCGCCGATCGTGCAGCGGATCCAGATCAAGTGGCCGAGCGGAACGGTTCAGACCCTGACCAATGTCCAGGTCGACCAGATCCTCAAGGTGACCGAGCCGCAACCCCGATGAGTGTGCGCACGAGCCTAGTACTTGGAGCCGCGTCATTCCTGCTGGCGGGCTGCCACCCCGAGGCGCCGGACGGCTCCCTGGTCCTGACGCAAACACCCGTTGGCATCGCGCCTCCGCCGCACGCAACGGTTCTGGACGTCCGGTATCCGCCGGGAAGCCGGGTGGTTTTGCTGGTCCCTCCGTTTCGCACGGAAACGGTTCGTGAGCTGTCCCACGGACTGGCCGCCGCGGGTGATCCCTGCGTTTCCTGGGACGGCCGATGGGTCTATTTCGCCGGCAAGAGCTCGGACGAAGCAGACTGGCAAATCTACAAGGCCAATGCAGGCGGCGGTCAGCCCGAACTCGTGACCCGGATGCCCGGCGGGGCGATGAATCCGGCAATCGCGGCCCACGGAGAACTGGTCTTCAGCTCCCCTGTTCCCAAGGCAGGGCGTTTGCGGACGACACCCGAGCCTGCCGCGCTCTACGGGCAGATGCCCGGCCACGCGCCCAGCCGGCTCACATTCGGCCCGGACAGCGCCCTCGACGCCACGGTCCTGCGCGATGGACGGGTTCTTTTCGTGACCGCGGAGCCTCGTGACAACCGCCATTCCCCGCGGCACCTGTGCCTTTTCACGATCAATAACGACGGCACCGAGGCCACCGCCTATGCCTGCCAGGACGGCGGGACGGACATTGTCGGGCGCCCGCGCGAGTTGGGCGACGGCCGGATCGCCTTCCTCGCCGCGCGCACCGCGGAACCGGAGAGCAAGGCCTGGGCGGAATACGTTAAACCCGCCGCTCCGTTCGCCACGCGAGGCAGCCTGTTTGCCGACCAGGGCATCGATTGCCGCTCGGTCGAGCCGATGTCGGGGGAGGTCGTCCTGGCCTGTATCAAGGCGAGCGGCTGGGTCGGGCGTTCGATGACGAGCAACGCGGCTGTTTTTCGGGTGGCATCAGGCGCCACCGCCGCAGGCACCCCGCTCTTTGACGATCCGCAGTGGAACAGCGTCGAAGCCGTTAGCGTTGCGGCGCGGAACGAACCCAGCGGGCATACGTCCGCCGTCATTGCGGGAGCACGCTCCGGCACCCTGCTGTGCCTCAATGTCAACGACAGCAGCGAACCCGCCGCCGACATGAACCGGGCTCCCGCCGCCGAGCTGCGTGTCTTCACATCGGCAGGCACGGGAGAGCAGCGCACGATCGGAGCGGTACCGGTCGATTCCGACGGATCCGTGATCGTGCACCTTCCCGCGGACGTTCCCCTGGGCCTCGACACGCTCGACGCCCAAGGACATGTGCTCCGGCATCAGCCTGCGTTTCTCTGGCTCCGGCCCGGGGAGAATAGGGCGTGCATCGGCTGCCACGAACCTCGCAACCATGCGCCCCGGAACATCCGTCCCTTGGCGACGATGCACGGACCTTCGCGTCTGGACTTTGCCGACCAAACGACCGCTTCCCGCACTGTCGCCCCATGAATCCGAAACGAATCATTCTGGTCGCGACGTCGCCATTACTGCTTTTGGGAACGGGAGCCGCATCAGGCGGCTACTTCGGATTGCGCGCACACGAACGCGTGAGGTCGGGCCTGCCCGATCTCGCCTTTGTATCGTGCGTCCATTGCCACCAACGAAGCTTGGACACGCTGCCATGGGCAAAGCCCCGTCCGCACCACGACGCACCCGACGGGATCGCGGTTTCCCCGAACGGGAGGACGTTGTACATCGCCTTGGATGACAAGAACGAAGTCGCGGAGGCAGACGTGGCTTCGCTCTCGGTGACGCGCCGGGTAAAGGTCCCGGGCGGGCCATTCGGCTTGGCGCTGGACGCGACGGGAAAGCGGCTGTTTGTGGCTTGCCGGAACCAGGACCGGGTCGCGGTAATCGACACGCGCGACCTCACCGAGCAGGCCTCCATTTCGGTGGGTATTCGCCCGACCGACGTCGCGTATTGCCCGACTCCGTCCGGAGAGCGGCTGATTGTCCCCAACTCCGGCAGCGACGACATCTCCGTGTTATCGGTCTCGCCCCTGCTTGAAATAACCCGGTCGGTGGCGGGGCGTGAGCCGTATGCGGCTGCGGTGTCCGGGGACGGCGGGCCCGTCTACATCGTCAACCGAATGGCGGTCCATGACCAGGTCCTCAGTCGGCCTTACTCCGAAGTGACGGTCCTGGACCCGGCCAATGGACACGTCCTCGCCCGGGAAGCGCTCCAGTCGGCGCACCTGGCGGAAGGCGTCACTGACGTGCCGACGCGTGGGTGGGTCCTGAATCCGATGGTCCGGGTGCACAACCTAGTCCCGATCACTCAAGTGAAGGACGGGTGGGTCATGTCCACCGGCGTCGCGATCACCAGAAGAGACGGCGAGGTGACGCAGGTTCCGTTGGATGAGGCGAATGCCTATTTTCCCGATCCCTCGGGCATCGTGGCGAGCCCTGACGGCAAGCGGGCCTACGTGGCGTCCGGGGGTGCCGACGTGGTGACGGTCCTCGACCTCGACCGGTTGAGCGCATGGCTGGCCCATGCCGGTGAAGCGGAGCAGAGCGATGCCATCGAGAACATGGCCCTGTCCTATCGGTATGTCTCCGCCCGGATTTCTACCGGCTGCAATCCACAGCATCTGGCGCTTTCCCCGGACGGAAGCCGCTTGTTCGTGGCAGAGCGGCTCGACGACCGGGTGCTCGTAGTGGACACAACCAGCCTCATGCCGGTTGGCCGGATCGTGCTGGGCGACGGAGGGCTCGACGACCCCATCCGCCTCGGCGAGCGAGTCTTCACGCGCGCGCGATATACGTTTCAAGGGCAATTCTCCTGCCGCTCGTGCCATCCGGACGGCCACGTGGACGGACTCTCCTATGATTTCGACGGCGCCGGGGTTGGCGACAATCTACTGGCCAACCGCAGCCTCTGCGGCGTGGCGGGCACGGAACCGTTCAAATGGAACGGAAAGAATCCCACCTTGCAGTACCAGGATGGTCCACGTTTTGCACGAGTGCTGATGCGGACCGACCAGATCCCTGAACCGCAGTTGGATTATCTAGCGACGTTCATCAAACATCTGCCGCCCACGCGCACAATCCCGTGGAGCCGGGTGGGCCAGCCTCTCACCCCCGCGGAGGAGCGCGGCCGCAAGCTCTTCTTCGCGACCCAGCGCACCGACGGCACGCCGATTCCCCTGGGGCGCCAGTGCCAGACCTGCCATCGGCCTCCGCTGTTCACGGACCGACTACTCACATCAGTGGGCACGCAAGGGGCCCAGGATACATCGGGCGTATTCGACACGCCGCACCTGATTGGGGTCGGCGCCATGGCCCCCTACCTTCACGACGGCCGGGCTAGGACGCTGGAGGAAATTTGGACCCTCTATCAAAAGGACGACCTTCACGGCGTCAGCAGCTACTGGTCCAAGCAGCAATTGAACGACCTGGTCGAATACCTCAAAACGATCTAAGCGCCCACCATGAACCCCCAACCTGCCTTGTCAGTCCGCGCTGCCGCGCGTTTCATGCTGGTCCTATCGCTGCTCTCGGCGGCCGCGGCGTCCGCGCAGACCGCGCCGGCGCGCGAGGAAGGAGCGGTCCTCCCGTTTCCCCTCGTGACGCGGTTCGAGAACTTTGGCGAGAAGGACGGCATCCCATCGCACAAGGTTCACTGCGTCCTGAAGACGAGCGATGGCAAGCTGTGGCTCGGCACCAACAACGGGCTTTGCGTGCGCAAATCGGACGGCGGGTTCCGCCGTTACGGACCAGAGGACGGGCTGAGTCATCCGATCGTGCTCAGCCTGGCGGAGGATCCCCTGAGCGGCGATCTGTGGGTCGCCACCATGCAGGGACTGTGCCGTTTCAGCGGAGGAAAGTTTGCTGTCTTCACGCAAACCAACAGCGGCCTGCCAAACAATGTGGTCTACGGAGTGGCTGTCATCGACAACACAGTTTGGGCGGCAACCCCCGCTGGGGCGGGAGTCTACAATATCAAGAACAAGACCTGGAGCCTTTACGACCAGAACAACGCAGACATGGAGGAGCCGTGGTGCTATGCCATCGCAGCCGGCGACGGGGTTGTCTACATTGGCGTATGGGCTGGCGGGGTTGTGGAGTTCGATCCCCGCACCGGCCTCTTCAAGTCGTATCGCGACCCCGATGGCGATACCCAATTCCAGTTGATGCCCGACAGCGGGCCCATCGCCGACATCACCTCCTGGGTCGCATACCAGGATGGTATTCTCTGGCAGGCGACCTATTTCGGCCTATCCCGTTATGACACGAAGGAGGCGACGTGGCGAACGTGGGTCCAGGACAAGACGCCCTTGCTCTCAAAGTTCGTAAACACCGTGTTTGCCCATGGTCGCGTCGCCTGGGTGGCCACTGATCGGGGCGTATCCGTCACCAACGGAGACGACTGGGTCAACTATACTATCGATGAGAAGGGCCAAGGCGTGGTTCGGACCTATCGCCCCGGAAAGGCACCCGAAACCCGCACCATGGCGACCGCGCTTTCGAACGGCTTTGTGATGGCCGTCTGGGCCGACGACCACGAGGCCTGGTTTGCCACCTCCAATGGGCTTAGCCACGGCATCTTCGCCGAGCCGGCCCCTTCTCCGACCGTCGTGTCGAATCCATAGACACATTCATCCCGGAGGGAACTCTCATGAAGATCCTCGTGTTTTGTTTGGTGGCCCTTGCCGCAGTTGCCCCGCTTGCAACGCCCACGCAGGGCCAGCCGTCGTCGCCCGCCCCGGCGGATGAGCCCCGTTTCATTTACGGCACCCCGGATGAAGAATACCCGTACTACGCCGGGCTGCCGAAGGAGCTCTGGCCGTATAGCCAGGTGGAGCCCTACGAGCGCTTCTTCATCACCCGCACGCCCTTTCGCGGGCCTGGCCGGGATTATCCGCCCACACCCGGCCTGAAATCACTCAAGATCGGGCTGCTCGATGCCCCAAAGTACACTCCCAATTGGGAACGCAGCGTGAGAACACGCGAAGGCATCGTGCTGGCGGTTGAAGAGGCGAACCGGGCACGCCAGCCGGGCCAACTCCCCTTTGAACTGGTTGAGCGCGAAGGTATCGCCCAGTGGGGCGGCTCCGGCAATCTCGCCGTGAATTTTGCCGACGAGGGCGTGCTCGGGTTGCTTGGCACGATCGACGGAACCGATGCCCACGTCGCGCTGCGCGTGACCCTCAAGACCGAAATCGTCATTATCAACACCTCGGATCCGGACCCAACATTGACCGAAACGAACATCCCCTGGCTCATTCGCGTCATTCCCGATCATCGGCAGGAGGCGGCACGGCTGGCCGAGCTGATCGTGCACCGGTTTGGCTGCAAGCGCATCGCCATCCTTCGCGGCGGCGACCGCTTTGCACGTATCAGCGTCGGAGCCTTCAGGAACTACGCCCGACGCCTGGGCTGTCCCGCAGTGCAGGAACTGCTCTTCACTCCCGGGAAAGACGATATCAACTACCAGATCGAGGCGATCAGAGACTCCCAACCGGACGCTATTTTCTTCCTCGGTGAGCCGACCGACATCGGCCGTTTTGCCAAGCAGTTTCGCCAAGCGGGTAGCCATGCCCGGTTCTTCGGCACGGACCTCCTGATGGATGATCGCTTCCTGCAAATCGCCGGAGAGGCGGCGGATGGCACCATGATCACGACCTTCTTCGATCCGGCACGCAAGGATCCCCTCTGGGTCGATTTTGCGGCTCGTTTCAGGGAGCGCTGGGGCCATGAGCCCGACCCCTACGCCGCCTATGCCTACGACGGGGCCCAGATAATGATCCATGCAATCCAAAGCGCGGGCCCAAATCGCTGGCGCATCCGGGATCAGGTGTGCAATTTGGACTTCTATAGGGGCGTCACGGGCTGGATGCAGTTCGACGGCACCAGCACCAACATCGCACCGATGCGGCTGGTGCGAATCGATCATGGGCACCGCGTTTTCGAGGCAGAACCGGAGTACTCGCCCGCAATCGCCCGGCGCCTCTAGCCCGCTCAGCCCGTGCCCGTTCAACTGCGCCGCCTGCTCGCCTGGCTGCTCCTTGCGCCGTTGGTCGCCCGCGCCGGTGTGTCCCAGCTGACACTGGGGCTCGTGGTTCCCCCATCCGAATCGGACGCAACCAGCCTCCTGCGCGGCGTGCAACTGGCCGTTGCCGAGGCAAACGAGGCCGGCGAGGCGCCTGTCGGACTGGAAGTGCGCAGCGAGGCAGGCCAATGGGGGACCGCAGGCAACGATGCGGTGATCCTCGTTTCCGAGCGGCACGTCGATGCGATCATCGCGCCTTCCGACGGGGCCACAAACCACCTCATTCTCCAGGTTTCCGGCCGCACCCAGGTGCCGGTGGCCAGCGTTTGCGCCGATTCGTCGGTCACGGATGCCGGAGTCCTCTGGGCCATTCGCGTGGTTCCGCGCACCGATCAGGAGGCCGAGGCCCTGTTTGCGGCGGCGCGGCGGCCGGATCGTTCTCCGCTCCGCTGGTGGGCGGTGGTCCCGACGGGACGATCCGGACGTGCGGTCCGCCGCGACCTTGAAAGAGCAGCCAGAGCCACGGCAACCCGCCTGGAGCAGATCCTAGATGCCAGCGAACCGAAGACGGAACTCGCAGCACAGGTTCAATCGATCGTCGCGGCTGCTCCGGGCGGCGTGCTGCTTTGGCTGCCGCCCTCCCAAGCTGGAACGGTCGCCTCCGCGTTGCGGTCCGCGGGCTTCGGGGGCTGTTTGGCAGGCCCCAGTCCGCTTGACTCCCCGGAATTCCTCGCGGCCGCGGGCGTCGCGGCGAACGGAGCGCGGGTCACGAATTTCCGGGGAGATGAAGATTCCCGAGCACGGGCAGAGGAGTTTGGAAGGACGTTTCTGCGGCGATATGACAGCAGGCCGGATTTTGCCGCGTCTGCGGCCTACGATGCCGCACGGGTTCTTATCGAGGCCTTGCGCCGCGCCGAAAAGGGCGCCGGCGACCGCCAATTTCCGCTTGCCCTCCCCACCGACGGAGTCACCGGTATTCTCCATTTTGACCAGTCCGGCAACCGGACAGACGCGCTTGAAGTGCTGACCTGCCATGAAGGCCGGTTCGTTCCCCTCCCCCTCTCCCTCTCCGAGCCACTACCATGAAACCTAAGAACCGGATCGCACTGCCGATCGCAACCTTTATGGTCGCCGCGCTAATTGTCTTCGCCCTTTCCAGCCGGCGAAGCGTCGGCTCGGATTCTGCGACAAACCCCAGCGGCACCCCGGCGGCACCCCCGGCGTCCAACGGGGCAATCAGCCCGCAGGACGAGGCCGACGCCCTGCACTTCGTCATCGCTGCGGACCGGGAGATGTACTGCCGCGTGTTCATCGCCCACCAGAAAGAGGGCGGATCCTCACTAGACCTCTCCGCCGGCAGCAAGTCGGGAGAATCCTGGCCCCTGCCGGAGGAGCTATTTCGAGGGGCTGCCGAGTCGATTCAAAGCAAGGGGGCCGAGTTCAGCTATGCCCTGCGCTCCCTTCGCCCGATCGACCCGCGAAACGGACCACAGACCGAACTGGAGCAACGCGGGCTTGCCTTCATCGCCAGCCATCCCTCCCAGAATTACTATGGCCAGGAGATGCTGGGCGGTCGGCATTACTTTACCGCCGTCTATCCGGACATCCCGGCGGTCGCCGCCTGCGTTGGCTGCCACAATCGAGGATCCTCATCGAACCCCCAACGCAGCCAGGTTGGCGACATTCTGGGTGGCATCGTCGTACGCGTCCCGCTCGAGTTCTGATTTCTTCCTCAAGATGGCGGGGAGAGGGCGATTCGAATGCTGGCACATGCATTCCTGCCGAGCCTAGGATGACGAGAGCGGCATCAATCCAAACAACGGCGTTTCAAAACGCCTCGGCGTCACACTAATGACCATCGTCTATGATCTGGTAGTTGGCACAGGCGTCGTTCTTTTGAAGGCCTGGGGTAATCTGGCTTTTTCGAGTCGCGCATGGCCACCGCTTGGTTGTGCCTCGTGCGCAAGCGATGAATGAGGGGCTTCAAAGTAACCTTAATCGATATCAAGGACGGGTGTCTTTGCTTCGAATATCGGAAGGATGCGTACTCATGGCCGCGCTGAAGCACGCCCACGGGCGGCAACGCTTAGGAAATTGCGTTTGGATTCATGTCGGCAATGACGCCGTTGCGGTCATCTCGCCTGCAACAAATGCCGCAAAGGGCCCGATGTCTCCTGATGCCGACGCGCTTTCAAGGGCCCGCATGTAGCCCGCCCGGCTCTCCACCCGCAGGATGGCCCAGTAGTAGCCACCCGAAGCCAGCATGAGGTTCATGAGGAAACGCGCCAATCTGCCATTTCCATCGGCATAGGGATGGATGAACACGAAGATGAAGCGCCCCAAAACCGCCCTTACCCAGCCTTCAGGCTCACTCTTCAGGCAGGCGAAGAGCGTCTCCATGCAGGCGGGCACGGCCTCCCTTGGAGGCGGTACGTGGCTTGATCCCGTGATGTAAACTCTCCGCTCGCGGTAGCCGGCAAGCTGCCATGCCTCCAAAATTCCAGCCTGAACCGAGGGGCCGAAAAGGGCCCTGTACCAGTTGGCGAGCGAGCGCTCGAAGACTTCGCCCGCGTTCTTGCCTTCAAAAGTTTCACGTATCGAGGCAATGACCCGCTCATGCGCATCAAAGTACCCCCGCGCCACCATGGCATCCGCCTGCTTCCTGTCGCGCTCGGCTTCCGGATTCCAATCCCCGCGGGCAACCCGCTCGATGATCTCCGGGGTGACCCGGCATCCTTCGATCGAGAGCGAATGGTAGGCGTCCCGCACATAGACCGCCTTAGCCTGCGCCAGATAGGCCTCCATTGAGGGCCTTTCCCCTGGAGCTGCCGGCTTTGCGTCCAAGACTATCGGTTGCATTCTCTGCCACAGGGCCTGGATCCGGCCGGCATGCGGCGATTCCATCAGGAATCCGGCCAGGACGGCTGGCCGCTCGAAGGGATTCTCTAGTGTAACCCGATAGCCTGCGGTCTCGCAATCGGCGCGCAGAGCATCGGCGTCCCCCTGCCGTCCGATGTGAGTAAGGGCCCCCATGAGCCTGCCAGCCGCGGCTGCATTCCATTCTGCAAGAAGCGCGCGCGTTAGGTCCTCGCGCCGCACGTTTCGTAGCGCGATTTCCGCAGTGAGGGGATCCAGATGGAAGAACGTTGGCGTGGTTCGCACTAGCGCCGTTCCCAGGGACATGACTTGGACGCCATTCAGCTCGACGATGTCCATCGGCAGATTGCGCGCGTTTTGGTACGTGAGAATCGAGGAGCCCGTGGGCAGTTCAATGCGCGACATCCCTCCGCTTGTCGTGAGGACGGTCAGTTGCTTTGGCGTTTCCATGGCTCCGGTCCAAAGGCTCAAGGAGGCTTCTGCCGACAAACAATATCGTCTCTCAAATCGCTCCCTGAAATAGGCTCCCACGAAGGCCCAGAACGACGAGTGCCAGATCACCGTGTCACCATCCTGAGCCTCGGGCCTCGTCAACAGGTACCAGCCGCGGATGATTTCCCGCAGCCATTTCCGCGAAACAAGGTGCTCGCGGTCGCTGCGCGAAAGGTCCTGCGAACGCACGATGCCGTCTCGGGCGGCTTGGCGCGCGCGGCTTAAGGCTGCGGCAAGGACAGTATCTGGGGTTCGAGGCATTACTATGTTTTAATGACCTGAATCATTATGTTTTAATGCAATTAAAAATCATGTTTTAGTGTTCAAAATAAACATAAGAAATTTGATAACCATTGATTAAGTAATAATATTTAGTGATACAATGCACCATTTTATGATGTTCACCTGAAGGCGCAAGACTCTGTTACGCTGGGCGCTAGTCCATCGCATCGCCATGTGGTGTTCGCCGCGGCGTTTGTTATAGGTGACCGGGTTTGTGCAACGCCCAAGGAAGGATTGCATGTCGTCCTTGGCGATCACTCCGATTGGCCTTTCTTCACCGAGGCAGCGAATGAGGCCATTGAGCACACTTTCATAGGTCTGTTCTGGTTTGGGCCGACGCGTCGCGAAGCGAGGAACAGGCCTGCGGCCTCCTTCAGGTGCATATGAGGCAGTTCACTGTCCGCCTTCCACATTGCCAGCAATGGCAGCCACTGCTCCATCGTCAGGTCGGGCAGCCTCTTGAATATGAATTCGGCAAGATCAAGCTGCGCGTCCGTGAGGCGCAATGACGCCAACCGGCGAATCCGGTCGCATGTCGCATCCTTTGGAAGGACTGCCAGGAATTCCTCGGCAATCCGGAGCTCGTCGTCGGACAGCCGAGTTGCCTTCCGTTGAACGGCAAGTTGGCGGCCGGCCTGTTCCGCGCACCAGCTTGCAGCCAGATCGCGAACTTCAGCCTCCGCCCCTCCTTGAGGCAGGGCAGACTCGTATACCTGGACCTTCCGGCGTTCGCCTAGGACGGTGGCCGTGACCTGCCAGGCCCAACCCAAGGGGGCCTGAATCCCCGTTGTGGGGCTTCAACCGTTCACTAAGTGTTCACTCCGAGCCCGATAAGGGGGCTTCAGAGGGGACAAATGGTGCTCAGGAAGGGACTCGAACCCTTACGCCTTACGGCACACGCCCCTCAAACGTGTGTGTCTACCAATTCCACCACCTGAGCAT
>CAZNNO010000099.1:0-12308 GCA_964574435.1 uncultured Opitutaceae bacterium | reverse complement strand
GTGTCGCTGATCGGCACCTTCGGGGCGATGTACCTGCTCGACTACAGCCTGGACAACCTCTCGCTGATGGCCCTTACGATCGCGACCGGCTTCGTCGTCGACGACGCGATCGTCGTTACGGAGAACATCACCCGCCACATGGAGGCCGGGACGCCGCGGTTCGAGGCGGCGCTCATCGGCGTCCGGCAGGTCTCGTTCACGGTCCTCTCGATGAGCCTTTCCCTGATCGCGGTCTTCATCCCCATCCTCCTGATGGGCGGCCAGATGGGGCGCACGTTCCGCGAGTTTGCGATCACGCTCTCGGTGGCGATCCTGATCTCGATGGTGGTTTCGCTCACGACGACGCCCATGATGTGCGCCCGAGTCCTCACCGTCCGCCACGCGGGAAGGGCCAGGGGCTGGTTCCATCGCACGAGCGAGGCGGCCTACGAGGGGCTCCTCGACCTCTACAGGGACACGCTCGCCTGGGCGCTCCGGCATTCCTCCCTGATGCTCATCGTCCTCTTGTGCACGGTGGCGCTCAACTTTCTGCTCTTCGCCGTCATCCCCAAGGGGTTCTTTCCCGAGGAGGACACGGGCCGGCTGAGCGCCTTCATCCAGGCCGACCAGAGCATCTCCTTCCAGCGCATGGCCCAGAAGCTGAGGCAGTACATGGCGATTGTGCAGGACGATCCCGACGTCGACGACGTCGTCGGTTTCACGGGCGGGGGCCGCGGAGCGAACACGGGCGCGATGTTCATCTCGGTCAAGCCCCTCAGCCAGCGAAAGTCCTCCTCCGAGCAGATCATTGCGCGGCTGAGGCCGAAGCTGGCCCGGGTGCCCGGAGCCCAGCTCTTCATGTTCCCCCAGCAGGAGACACCAAGGACGGGCGGGCGCGTCAGCAACACGACCTGGCAGTACACGCTCCAGGCGGACAACCTCGAGGACCTGAGGACGTGGACGCCCAAGCTCATGGAGGCCCTGAAGAGCGAGCCTGCGCTCGTGGACATCAACTCGGACCAGCAGGACAAGGGGCTTGAGACCGATCTCATCATCGACCGCGACACCGCGTCCCGGCTCGGGCTGACGGCCGCCCAGATCGACAACACGCTCAACGACGCCTTCGGCCAGCGGCAGGTTTCGACGATGTACGAGTCTCTCAACCAGTACCACGTGGTCATGGTGGTGGCGCAGCGTTTCTGGCAGGACCCGTCCGCGCTCAAGCAGATCTACGTGAGCTCCACCGGGGGCACCGTCGGGGGGACCCAGATGACGAACGCCGTGGCCGGGACGGTAACGGGTTTCTCCGGGTTTCCCATCGCCAGCACGGGATCGTCGGCGGCGCTCAGCGCAAACTCCGTCGCCGCCGACACCGCCCGCAACGCAAGCATCAACGCGATCGCCGCAACAGGCCACGCCGCCGCCTCGACCGGCCAGGCCGTAAGCACGATCCATGAGACGATGGTCCCCCTTTCGGCGTTCACCCACTACGGGCTCGGAACAACGCCGCTCGCGGTCAACCACCAGGGACCGTTCGTGGCAGGGACCATCTCGTTCAACCTGGTCCCCGGCGCCTCGCTCTCGGACGCCGTCAGCGCCGTCGATCGGCAGGCGGCCGCGATCCACATGCCGAGCTCGATCCACGGGGGCTTCCAGGGCACGGCGAAGACCTACCAGAGGACGCTCGGAAACGAGCCGATCCTGATCCTGGCGGCGATCGTCGCGATTTACCTGGTCCTCGGAATCCTCTACGAGAGCTACGCCCACCCCTTCACAATCCTTTCCACGCTTCCCTCTGCGGGCTTTGGCGCGTTCATCGCGCTCATGCTGGCGCGCCTCGAGTTCAGCATGATGGCGTTTATCGGAGTCCTGCTCCTGATCGGCATCGTGAAGAAGAACGCGATCATGATGATCGACTTCGCCATTGACGCGGAGCGCATCGAGGGCCTGAGCCCCCGCGACGCGATCTTCAAGGCATGCCAGCTGCGATTCCGGCCGATCCTGATGACGACCATGGCGGCGATCCTCGGCGCGATCCCGCTGGCCTTCGGCTTCGGCGACGGCGCCGAGCTGCGCCAGCCCCTCGGGATTTCGATAGTCGGGGGCCTGGTCGTCAGCCAGCTCCTGACGCTCTACACGACCCCAGTCGTGTACCTCTATGTCGACCGCGCCCGCCTCTGGTTACACCGGGTCTGGGTGCGGCTCGGGATCGTGGCTCCGCGCGCGGAGCCGATCCACGCGCCCATCTGATGTCCAAACCAAACGAAAGCACGGGTCAAATGCCAGAACTTCCCAGGAGGGCGGATGGGGCCAACCGGCGCCTGGCGTTCGCCTCGGCATGCCTCCTCCTTGCGACCGGCTGCGCCGTGGGGCCCGATTTCAAGCGGCCCGAGGTCAAGGTTCCCGAGGCCTTCAAGGAGAACCCGGGCTGGAAGGCCGCGACGCCGAGCGACGCCATCAAGAGGGGGCCGTGGTGGGAGGTCTTCCAGGACCCGGTCCTGAACGGCCTGGAGGCCCAGGTTGATTCGTCGAACCTGTCGATCGTCCAGGCCGCGGCAAACTACGAGGAGGCCCGCCAGATCGCGCGGTCGGACAGGACGGGATACCTTCCGACGGTTGACGTCTCGGGATCCGCGCAGCGCTCGAAGGTCCCCGCTTCCCAGAGCTTGCCGGGGCGCGGCCTCACGTCGTCGACGTACGCGGCCGAGCTCCAGGGCTCGTGGGCGCCCGACTTCTGGGGAAAGCAGCGGCGCACGGTCGAGTCCGATGTCGCGGCCGCCCAGGCGAGCGCCGCCGACCTGGCGCTGGCCCGGCTGTCGACCGAGGCAACACTCGCCGAGGACTACATCGGGCTGCGGGCCGCCGACGACCAGATGAGGCTCCTCGAGAACGCCGTCGACGGCTACAAGCGGACGCTCAGGATCACCCAGAACAAGTACGCGGTCGGGGTGGCGGCGAGGAGCGACATCATCACCGCGCAGACCCAGCTCGACAGCACGCGGGCACAGCTGATCGGCGTGGGCGTGCAGCGCGCCCAGTATGAGCACGCGATTGCCGTCCTCCTTGGCAGGGCCCCGGCCGACTTCTCGATAGCCAGGAGGCCGGACCTCGGGATCACGATCCCGGACATCCCCCCGCAGCTTCCCTCGAGCCTTCTCGAGCGAAGGCCCGACATCGCCTCCGCCGAGCGCTCGGCGGCGTCGGCCAACGCGAAGATCGGAATCCAGACGGCGGCCTATTTCCCCGCGATCAGCATCACCGGGGCCGCCGGATACGAGGGATCTCCGCTCAGCCAGCTGATCACCACGCCGTTCAGGTTCTGGACGCTTGGCGCGCAGGCGACGGATTCCCTCCTCGACTGGGGCCAGCGCCACGACCTTGTTCTTTCCGCCCGGGCGACCTACGAGGCTAGCGCGGCAAATTACAAGCAGACGGTGCTCACGGCCCTCCAGCAGGTGGAGGACAACCTGGCCGAGATCCGGATCCTGGGGAATGAGGCTCAGGTGCAGCGGGACGCGGTCGCCGAGGCCGCCCAGGCGTCGCAGATCGCGCTAAACGAATATAATGCCGGCACGGTCGATTTTACCACGGTCGTGGCCGCGCAGGTGACCGAGCTCACCAACCGCGAGACCGCGCTCTCGGTCAACGAGTCCCAGCTCACCTCGAGCGTCGCCCTGATCCAGGCCCTTGGAGGGGGCTGGACCATGGACGATCTTCCGCATCCCTAGCAGTTCTGATTAGCCTTGGGACTGCGGGGGATTCGCGCGGCTTATTTTGGCCGCTGGCGGCCCCCTGTGGGTTGATGTTCCCGTGGGGAATTCTGGCATGTCGAATGCTAAGTTCAGTAACCGACACCATGAACCACACCAAATGTTTGGGGCTCGTCGCCAGCCTTGCGCTTGCGGCAGTCGCGCCATTGAGCCTGGCGCAACCCGCCAGTCCGGCAACCCCCGCGGACTCAACTTCAACGACGACCGCCACGCCGACCACGGCGCAGGTCACGAATCCTCCCGGCACGCCGGCTCCCGCGTCCTCGGACACCGCCGTGCAGATGGAAAAATACCAGGTGAGCGACGTGCCGATCGAGCAGCAGATCCTGCCGACGTCCCGGCCGTTCACGTCGGTGTTCGGAACCGAGGACAACATACTGGATGTGCCAAGGAACGTGACGATCATCTCGCGCGAGCAGATGGACATCATCGACATCCAGGACACCACCCAGTTCAGCAAGCTGACCTCGAGCTCCTACACGGACTCGAACTTCGGCTCGCCCTCGAACCCCAGCATCCGCGGCCAGTCCGGCGACGTGTTCATGAACGGGATGCGCCAGCGGATCGGCGAGAGCGGCGACGGCATGCCGATCGACTTCAACATCGTCGAGTCCGTCAACATCGTGCCCGGGCCCGCGACCGCTGTGCAGGGCGCCTCGGCCTACGTCGGGGGCTTTGTCGACCTGATCTCCAAGCAGCCCTTCTTCGACGGCGACAAGACGACGATAAGCTACACCGTGGGCTCGTACGACACGAACCGCTGGACGATAGACACCGGGGGGCCAATAAGCCCGACGCTCGCCTACCGCGTCAGCTACTCGGGAGAGGACAGCGACGGATTCTGGGACAACTGGATCAAGGAGACGACCTCGATCTACGGCGCCCTCACCTGGCGCCCTTCGAAGAACTATGAGATCTTCGTCATGTCGAAGGCATTCTGGGCCGACTACCGGGAGAATTTCGGCATCAACCGGCCCACGCAGCAGCTGATTTCCAACGGCCTCTACATTCCCGGGACCAACGTGGACGGCGGGACGGCGGCAGGCCCTGGAAACCTGCAGAACGCGATCAATGTCGGCGGCGGCCCGGGCGGCGGCGATGTCATCGACTTCGGCGCGCCCGTCCCCGTGAACTACCACGAGACGGCCCAGGGACCCGCCAGCCACGCGCACGGCATGGAGTACAACTCCCAGGTCATTCAGACGCTCGCGCTCTCAACAGACGTCAAGATCGTGAACAACACGATGTGGACCTATACCAAGCGCGACACGTTCAATTCCGACGGCTACAGCGAGATTGTTGATCCCTCGTGGACCATCGACAACCGCACCCAGTTCATCATCACAAAGCCGTGGGTGACCGTGAACACCGGCCTGGAGGAGAAATACCAGAGCACCCGAGCCTATGATGACTTCTTCTTTGAGCCCGTGAACGTGTGGGACCTCTCGAGCGACAGCCTTCGCTCCGACATCAACTCCTACCTTTCCAAGAACGGCCCGGGAGGGTTCCTGGGCATGCCGGTCCCGGGCTTTGAGGACCGCTATGCAACGCCTGCGCTCGGAACATTCGGCCCGGGTTCGGGCAACGGCGGCGGCTTGTACTTCAACCTCAACAACGACACCAACGTCTCTGAGGCGGCATCAGCGTCGCCCTACTTCCAGGCGACATGGAAGCTCGCGGAGAGCTGGAACCTCGTCACGGGCGGCCGCTTTGACCTCATGCACGTCGAGACGAGCGACCCGTTCAACCCGGGCGCCGAGGCATCCCTCGAGGTCGGGATGCCCAGCCTGAACGTCAGCCTGGTGGACAAGGTGAGCCCTCAATTCAGCACCTACTTCACCTACAACTACAGCGAGAACTACACCGGGGACCTGGCGGACGGCGGCGGCTTCGGCCTCTATGCCGATGCCAACGGCAACCCGACGATTCCCCGCTCCCTGTTCTCCGAGGAGAGCCAGCTCTACGAGGTCGGAGGCAAGTTCTCGCTCATCAACAACACGCTTTTCATCAGCAACGACTTCTTCGAGCAGACGAGGCAGAGCAAGCCGCAGGGCTCGCCGGTCATCCAGTACACGTTCTACGGGTATGAGATCTCGCTCAACTACCAGCCGAACAAGCAGTTCCTCGCCACGATGGGCTACTCCTGGATCAATGGAAGTTCACCCGTGACGGCGGGCACGTTCCCCTTCCAGGGATATGACGGCAACCAGCTTCCCGGCGGCCCGCCGATACCGCTGGACGAGGGTGGCACCACACCGCAGCAGTCGACCGGCCGCCTGCGGGCCCCGGGCCAGCCCCTGGACACGTTCAATGCCCTGGCATCGTACACGTTCCCTTGTGGAATTGGCGTCGAGTCAAACGTGCTCGTGACGAGCCCGATGAACAACGACTACCAGGGCTACCTCGTCATACCGACGCAGTACTCCTTGGACGCCGAGATCTTCTACAAGTACAAGCACTGGGAATTCCGGCTGTCGGGCACGAACGTGACCAACCAGCACAACTGGGAGCCGTCGGTCGCGACCTACGCGCTCGAGGGAATCGTCCCACTGCCGGGTGCGCAGGTGTTCGGGACGGTCAAGATGCGGTTCTAGATCGGACCGGGGCACCAGTCTCCCGCCCTGTTCGCCGTCCGGCAGCCCGCCGGGCGGCGAATTTTTTCCAGCCTTGCGTTCAGAGCGTCCCGGAATTGCTGACGAAGGCGACCCTGTGGCTGTCCGGCGACCAGGAGTTCACGTTGATCGAGCCCTGGCCCCCGTAGACATAGGCGACCACGGTGGGCTGGCCGCCGTCGACCGGCATCCTGCGCAGGTAGACGTGCTTGTAGAAGGGATGGTCCCCGGAGGGTATGTCGGCGGGAAAGCTGATGAACAGGATGCTCTTGCCGTCGGGGGAGACGTGCGGGAACCAGTTGTTGAACGCGTCGTCCGTCACCTGGGTCTGCCCCGACCCGTCCGCGTTCATCCTCCAGACCTGCATCTTGCCCGTGCGCTCGGAATTGAAGAATATGGTCTTCCCGTCGGGCGTGAACTCGGATCCGTCGTCGAGCCCCTTCGCCGTCGTCAGCCGGACCTCGGGGCCGCCCTCGGCAGGGACCTTGTAGATGTCGAACTCGTGGTCTCGCTCGCCGGTGATCACGAGGTACTTTCCGTCGGGCGACCACCCGTGGAGGTAGGAGGGCCCGGTGGGCGTGACCTGCTTCGGGGTGCCTCCGCCGATGGGCAGCGTGTAAACGATCGACGGTGAGCCGCTGCTGATGCCCAGCAGGGTTCCGTCAAAGGAGAGCGTGTGGTCGTTGTTGCAGTGGATCTGCGCGCCGGTGTCTATGGGTGCGGACTCGAGCGACGCAAGGTCGAGGCTGAACATCCGGCCGTTGTGGTTGTAGACCAGGCGCCGGCCGTCGGGCGTCCAGTTCGGGGCCTGCAGCGAGTCCTCCGCGTGGACCAGCGTCCTGCGGGCTCCCGTGTTCACGTCGAGCAGCTCGATGTCGCTGCCGATGTAGTCCCGGTAGGGCCTGAAATCCGCCCGTGCCGGGCGGACAAGCCGGACGTTCCTGAACATCCCCTTTTCCACCAGCGTGTTGTTGTGGGCGCAGATGTAGATTCCCACGTACACCTCGTCAGGAAGCTCGATCCCCTCAAGGTCCTGGGTGGTGTAGGTGTCCCCGAAGCGGGCGGCGGACATCGTGAATTTCCCCCCGGATCGCTCGAGCTGGAGGACATCCGGGCCCTGGACATCGAGGTGAATCTCCTCGGTCAGGGCGCCTTCGGACCTGCGGAACTGGAGCGCCGCCAGGCCGTTGCCGTGCTTGCAGGCGTTCACATGCGGCGAGCGCGGGTCGAGGCTCGCCCTGACGATGAGACCCATCTTCCGGTGCGGATCGGAGCCGGCCCCGAGGAACTCCGCCGTGGCCTGGATCAGGAAATCACCCTTAACCCTCCTCCAGGCGAACTGGTACTCGTCGTGGTCGCCCCACATGTTGGTGCCGGAGGAGGATACCAGGTACTCCTGGGAATCCTTGTCGAAGGCGGTCCCCCCGGGGATGGCGACTGCGCCCACGTCGGCGTGCTCGTCAAACACGCCCACCGGCGAGAGCATGTCGGCCGCCCGCGCGGTGCCGGCGGCACCCACCGCGAACGCGCAAATGAGCGCCGGGACCAGGGAGATGTGCGTGGAGGCCAGGGCCAATTCGTAGGACGGCATAAGGGGACGGGTTGTGGGGGGCGCCGCCTGTCGGCGCTGGTTTCCGGGGTTGACGGGGAGGGAAAGCTAGGCGGCGCGGACACCCGGGGCAAGGTCAGACGCCCGCGGCCAGCTCCATCACCATTCTCCTCAGGACGCCCACTTCCTCGGCGTTCACGGTGTGCCCCATCCCGGCGAAGATCGCCTTGGTTACCGCCGCGCCCTGCCTGGCGAGGATCGCGGCGCTCTCCTCCACGCTGGCGAGCGGGATGTGCGCGTCGCGGTCGCTGCACCCAAGGTAGACCGGGGTGCCCGCCAGGCCCGTACGCGGGCCCCGCGGGCCGCCCGGGGGCCCGATGAGCGCCCCGCTCAGCCCCGCCACGCCCCCGTACCTGCGGGGGTTCCTCGATGCGAACTCGAGCGAAAGGCACGCGCCCTGCGAGAAGCCGAGCACGAGGACCCTCCCGAAGCCGGGAGCCGCCTCGCCGGCCTCCGTGACTAGCCCTGCAATGACGCCGAGCGCAGAGGACAGGTGGGGCTCGTTCTGCTCCAGCGGCGCCAGGAAGCGCTGGGGGTACCAGGTGTTCCCCGCTGCCTGCGGAGCGAGGAGAGCCACGCCCCCCGCCCCCGCCGCAACCTCCTCGCCGAGCCCGTAGATGTCCTCGGCCGTGGCCCCGCGGCCATGGACCAGGATGAGGGCCACCCGTGCCTTGGCCAGTGGAGCCCCGCCGCGAAGCACCGGCGCGCCTTCATGAATATTCACAGGCGGGACCGTTACCACGGGTTCGGCGTCCGCGCAAATCCTCCAGGCCGCTGGACCGCGTCCGGGGGGCAATGGAGCCGCCCCGGCTACTCTCTCGAGAAGGCTCATGAAGCCGGTAATAGCCGGGGCGGGACCCACAAACAACGCAGGATAAGTACGGGCGTACCGAGTGATACGGGCGTCTATGCACCTCCCTACGGCACGAACCGGGGCAATCTTGAGCGCAATTTAACTCCTGCCGGGCATTTCGGGCGCCGCAGCCCGGGCCGCGGACCGCCCCCCGCCATGCGGGATTGACGCGCTCATCCAATTGGCAACCTATTGTCGTGTCGTGTGCGCGCCCCAGGAGCCGGGCGAGCCGCGACCCCCAAGCGCAATGTCGAACAAGACCCTCCCATCACTGCTCATCCTGGGCCTGCTAGGGGGCGCCGCCCGCGCCCCGGCGGCCGACCAACTCCTCGGTGAGTCGTCGGCATTCCTCAGGTCCTTCTCGGACAGCCCCGTCGACTGGAGCCCGTGGGGCGAGGCGGCGATGGCCCGGGCGAAGGCCGAGCAGAAGCCCGTGTTCCTGTTCGTGGGCTCCTTCACAAGCGAGCTCTCAGGCGCCATGCGCCGCCAGACGTTCGCAAACGCCAAGAACGCGGCATGGCTCAACAGGCAGTTTGTCTGCGTGATTGTCGACCGGGACGAGCGCCCGGACGTCGCCGCGCTCTACGAGGCCTATGTGACCACCCTGAGGCAGGTCAGCGGCTGGCCGCTCAACGTCTGGCTCACGCCCGAGTTCCAGCCCTTCGAGGGCGCCACGTACCTGTCGCCGTCCGAGGACTGGGGGGCGCCCGGCTTCCTCAAGCTGGCGAACCAGGTGAATGCCGCCTGGGCGGCAAGCCCGGCCGCGTGCCGGAAGCGGGCCTCGGAGGCCGTCGCGCAGCTGGCGCCGCAGGCCCAGCCGGAGCCGGCCGCCTGGAGCCCCGAGAAGACCCGCGCGCGGCTCGCCTCCGCCGCGGCCGCCTGGAGCGCCGCGTACGACGCCGCGAACGGCGGCTTCGGCGACGCGCCGAGGGCCCCCGAGCCCGAGCTGATCCGCTTCATGCTGCTGCGCCCGGGCGACGACCGCGGGAAGGCCCTCGCGACGCTTCGCGCGCTCGCGGTCAGCGCCGTCCGCGATCCGCTCGACGGGGGCTTCTTCAGGCACGCGGCCGACGCCGGATGGCGGATCCCCTACCAGCAGAAGACGCTCTCCGACCAGGCGCGCCTCTCGCTCGCCTACCTGGAAGCGGCGAAGGGGCCCGACGGCGCCTCCTTTGGGCAGTGCGTGCGCGGGTCCCTCGACTACGCGCTCAGCCGGCTCTCCCTGCATGACGGGACGTTCGCCTCCGCCGAGGACGCCACGGGCGACGATTTCTCCGGCTACTATGCCTGGACGGAGGCCGAAATCGACAATGCCCTCGGGCCCGAATCGGGGGAGTTCAAGGCCGCCCACGGCGTCCTTCCCGGCGGCAACGTCCCGGCGGGCGACGATCCGTCCGCCCAATACGCGCAGAGGAACCTGCTGCACTCCCTGGCCGTCACCGACGCACGCCAGGCAGCCGCCGCGGCCCGGCTGCTGGCCGCGCGCGACCAGCGGCCCTTCCCGCCCAGGGACGACCGGGCCACGGCGGGAGCCCACGGGCTGATCCTGAGCGCCCTTTCCCGCGCCGGAGCGGAGCTTGGCGAGCCGAGGTACATCGCCGCAGCGGGCCGCACCTACGCCGCCATCAGGTCCGCATTCCTGCTTTCCCCGGACGGCGCGCTGCGCCGGATGCGGGGATCCGTCCTGCCGGCCGCCGCGGACGACTATGCGGCGGTGGCGCTCGGCTGCCGCGACTACGCAAGGGCGGCCGGCAGCCGGGAGGCGGAGGCCCTGGCCGGGCTGCTCCTGGCCCGGCTCGACGCCCGCTTCTACGACCCGGCGGGCAGCGTTTATTTCGGCGCCCCTTTCCCGCCCGGCCCCGGATTCTTCATGAGGCCCTACGCCGCGGAGGACCCGCCGTCCGCGGGGCCGCTGGCGCTCCTTGCGGATGCGCCCCATGCTCCGGCCGTCGCCGCAGCGCTCTCCCGCTCCCTCGACGAATCGAGCGCCCAGGCCCCGGGCGACCAGCTGCTCGCCCTTGCGGTCTTCGCCGCAAGGTGAACCTTACTGGACGCGCGTCAGCGCAAACGCCGCGTCGCGGGTGATCGGGGGAGTCTGGAGGCGCAGCGTCCCGCCCGGATGCACGAGGATCCTGGAATCGCCGGGCACGCCCTTCCGGGTGTCCCACCAGGTGACCTTCCACGTGCCCTCGGCCACGTCGTCCAGGTCGACCGTGCCAACCACCGGCGCTGTCGTGTTGACCGCGAAGAGGTTCATCCTGTGCCACACCCACGCCGACACGAAGCGGTCGTTCCTGCGCCCGATGACGGCGAGCACCGGGGCGTCGAGGCCGAGGTCAATGTCGGAGACACCGACCCAGTCGGGTCCCGTGGCCTCGATCAGCAGCGCGTGGCGGCCCGCGGCGACCGGGAATTCCAGGACGTCGGGTTTCAGGGCTCCGCCCGTCGCCAGCCACGCGTGGCTTGCGACGACGGCCCCGTCGACGCTGACGCGAAGCCCCCCTCCGGCCTGCGCCACGGATACCGCGTGGACGCGCACGCTGACCGCGCGCGGGAAGTCGAGGCGGTAGGTGGCACGGCCGGGGAAGCCCTCGGCGCGGCCCGAGACCGAGCCGTCGAAGGTCGCGGGAACGTTCGCCGCCTCGATCGGCTCGGTGCCGTCCAGGGGGTACTCGAAATCCGGCGCCGGACGGCGCTGCCACACCTGCCCTGCCAGTATCCTGAGCGGGACGCGATCCTGGCACTCGACGACCGCCGAGAACGGCCGGAGGGCGGTCTGGCTCGCTATCCTGTTGATGGCGAGAAACCTGAAGACCCCGCCAAGCTCATTCAGCCTGTTCTGGTCGAGAAGCTGCCAGCCGTTCCAAGGCTGCGCCGCGAGCGCGCCCTCGCCCATGATGCTCGCCCACACGGGCGGCACGAGGTTCAGGCCGCGCCGGGTGACTCCCGTGGCGACCGGCTGGTGCTCGACACCCACCTCGCCGTAGAACACCGGCCGGTTGATCATTGAATAGGGCTGGGCAAAGGCGCGCGGGCCGGCCACCAGATTGGCCGCGTAGAGGTGGGGCTGGTAGAAGTCCATCTTCTCGTAGATGGGGCTGCGCAGGTTCTCCGTGCTGGTCGTGATCAGGTGCCCGTAGACGTCGACCAGCCGGATGAACGAGGCCGCGGCGCTGTGCCAGCGGGCGACATCGTCCTCATGGCCTTTGCGGAAGGCATCCGTCCAGTGGACCTCATTGAACAGCTCCCAGGCGACGATGGCGGGGGACCAGCCCCAGCGGGCGACGATGTAGCGGTATTTCATCAGGCTGATGACCCGCGCGTTGGCATCCGTGAAAAAGTCCTCGGGCTCCTTGAGAAAGCCGCCCGGATTCGCCGCGTTCCACGGGTTCTCGGCCCAATTGGAGTTGTCCTTGGTCGTATACTGGCCGTGGTGCTGGAAGACGACCTGGATGTAGACCCCGTTTCCCTCGGCGGCGGCGACA
>CAZNNO010000098.1:0-12324 GCA_964574435.1 uncultured Opitutaceae bacterium | reverse complement strand
TCACCCGATGAGGGCAGGCTATATTCGCGAAATAACGAGCGACCTGACAGTTGTAGGACACCTTGCAAGCCTTCGTGTGCAAACGCTATCTCGAGTGCATAGCGCCGTTTTGGTTCGAGATGCAAAATGGGGGCCAGTTCAAATATCCCAGGGTTTGCACCAGCAACACCAGCCAGGGATCCGGATTGAAGGACGCTCCGTTCGGGCCACGCCGGCGCCTTGTCCGTACCAGGGGACGTCAGCCGGGTCTGCTCCAGCGGGTTAACAACCCCGTTTGAGAAATTCGGCGGCAGGCTTCCGAACAGCCCATAGGAGTCGTTCGTCAGGAAAAGGTTCTCCGCTCGCTGGCTTCGCGCGGAAACTTCCGCGGATGCCGTCCGGTCGGTCGCCGCACGAATGAACTGCCTTGATTCCCAAAGACTCCAGGCGCAGCAGGCCACGATGGTCCAGGCAAACACGTCGCGGACATTTTCACGCCGATTTGCCAGATACCCGAATGCAACCTGGCCTGCGACCGCGAGGAGCGAGGCAAGGATAAGGTAAAAACGCTGCATCGGCCAATAGTAGGTTATCCGAACGATCTCAGCGGGCATATGGGTCCAAAGGACCCGGTTGAAGACGGGAATTGGCATTAGCAGCACCAGGAGCGCCGCGGCACAGGCTACGAGCACGACCAGGTCCTTGCCTGGACGTGTGAATGCCGCCGCGCCAGCCAGTATCAGAACCACCCAAAGCCCGTATCCCAATTGGAGGTCCCCCAAGGCACAAGCGTGCGCTGAAAGCGGAAGTATAGCGGCAGGAAATGCCCCTCGGATATTCTCGAGGAGCTGCTCCGGGTGGGCAATCGCATTGACCACGGTGGATTGGTGGCCGGGTGTCTGGACTTCTGCCACAGAAACGAATGTGTACTGCGCCAGCAGCCCAAACACCACAACGCCTAGGATTGCCCTTCGGATGGGGAGCCATCCCCGGTTGACTGCAGCCAGCCGCACGACCTGTGAGCCCGCCGCAATGAATGTGAACCACAGCGCTATAGGCGAATGGGCCCACCACAGGGCGGCAAGCGGCACCGCAAGCCAAAATTGCGACGTGTTGTCGTCCTTCCGGTAAGTGCGCATGATCCCGTAGGCGGCCAACGGGGCAAATGGAACCGCCATCCACGTCATGTAGAGATCCTGGGTGTAGATTGTAGCGAGAAGGCCCGGACAGCTCAGGTACAGCACCGAGAAACCAACCGCGCTCCAGCGCCTATCCGGGGTGATCCGACAAAGGGTAAGATAGCAGCCGAAGATCCCGGCCACTCCGCAGAGGATCACGGTCAGATGTTGGATCGTGAAAAACCCAAGGGATTGGCCCGTCAGCAGGTCGAGGACGCCGGCCAGATGCTGGTACATAGGCGCTACGCGCAACGGGTAGACGGCCCCGTTGAAGGCGAACTCGGTCTGGCCGGCAAAAACGGGGAAGACGCCCGCCCTAAGTTGGGTCACGAAGTCCGCCAGCATGTTCGAGTACCAGAGCGCGTCTCCGGCCCCGTAGAGCCGGCTTGTCGCGAACGGGTGCAAAAGCCAGGCGGCAGCGACCGCCAGGACGCCCAGCCTTGCAAACTCCCTGAGACGCGGGCTAGCCATCTTTCTCCCCCCTCAGTTCATACGAATTTGAGCTTCCGTGCGGCAAAGACGACCATTCGGAGAAGCAACCAGCCGTGGCGCCAACGGTGGATGTTGGTCGAGCCGTAAGTCCGGTCCCGGTAGCGCACGGGTATGTCGACTATCTTCATGTTCAGCCGCGCCGCTCCAAAAAGCAGGTCGAAATCCCCGAAAGGGTCAAAGTCCCCGAAGAACGCGCGGTTGGCCTCAATCCGCTCGTAATCCGCCCGGCGAAGGACCTTGGTGCCGCAGAGAGTATCCTTTAGGGGCTGGCCCAAAATCCACGTGAACAGGATGCCGAATGCCTTGTTGGCGCACATGTTGAGGAATCGCATTGCGGCCTTCTCCATCGGGTACACGAGACGAGAGCCATTCGCGAACTCGGCGCGGCCCGACACTACAGCGTCGTAGAACTTTGGCAGTTCTTCCGGTGGAACCGTGAGATCGGCGTCGAGGATTATAAAAAGGTCGCCCTCGGCGACTGCGAAGCCTGCGCGGACGGCGTCACCCTTGCCCCGGCCGGTCTGCCTGAGCGTCTTTATCCTCAGGCTCGGATTTTCACGGGCAACGCGCTCAATCTCTTCCCATGTGTTGTCCTTGGAGTGCCCCTCGACGAAAATGAGCTCTGTGCCGGCGCCCATATTCGGAGTGCGCCTGACCGCCGCCTCGATGTTCCCAGCCTCGTTCCTTGCGGGAATGACGACTGAAACGCCAAGCGGTCCGATCTCCTTGCCGCGAATTGAGCGCGCGACGCAGAATACCGTGAGGCAGCACAAGGGCAACACTGGCGCGAGCCATCGGTTTATGAATGAGCCGACGCCCAAAGCGCTGATGGGGCATAGGATCCGGGCCTGGACGACAAGTGGGCTCCAGTCGGCAAGGCCCATGAGCCCGCGGACATCGGCTGACGTGAGCCAATTGCTCTGCGGCGCGTTGCGCTTAATTCCCAGTACTGTCGCGGCTGCGAACACAGGCCTCCAGAGCGCCGAGGGGTAGTTGACGATGAGGCGCGTGCCCGGGTGCGAAACGGAGTGGAGTCCCTCCAGAATCTGCTGAACATCGGCCGCGAAGTTGAGCGTGTCGGAGATGATGATGTAATCGAACCGCTCATTTAGATCGAGCGACTCTCCTGACTGGACGTGGAATTCACAGCCCGGGCACTTCTCCCTCGCGGCCTCGATCTGCCTTTCCGACAGGTCGATCCCAACCTTCCGGCCAGCGGAAAGGCGCTTCAGGAGTTCGCCGGAGCCACAACCAACCTCGAGGACGGAGGCACTGGCGGGAATGAGGAGGTTGTAGTAGCGGGCCAATACCGCGCGATAACCGACTGATGCCCAGTTGAGCCTGTCGGGCTTCTCGTTGTACCACGCGCGAACCCGGTCCAGGTGCTCTGCGTTGATCGCGGATGTGGCCATTGGCATCGGTAGAATTTTATTAAGCTGAAGGATCGAGACCTAACAAGATAAGAGGGAGGCCACCTATGCCCATTTGCGGGTTTCCAACGGTTGCGTCCTTCAGGCGCCTGTGTTCCTGAGCACGACGAGGAGCCTAGCCGCAAAGAGGCTTGGCCATGGCGCAAGCACACGGTCGAGTCCCCGCCAGATCCGGAATGCCAATGGACCGCCAAGCTGCGGCCCCGAGAATCCCCCTGTTGCGAAATACTCGAAGGAGGGCAGGGGCCTAGCCTCCACGAGCTCCCAGCCGGCCAGTCGGCCGGCATCCTCCCGCCTCCAAAAAACCCGTGTGGCCGCTCCCTGCGCAGCAAAATAGTCAGCGTCCCCGGGCTTGAAGCCTGCGGGAGCGTCCCAGGTGAGCCTGAGCCCCATCCCAATCGGCTCATGGTGAAAAAGACCGTAGATCACCCGACCGGTCCAGCTGATCGCGGGATCGAAAACGATCACCCGGCCGCCCGGGGCTAACACGCGCCTGAATTCGGCCAGGGCCGTGCCCGGGTACCTCAGGTGGTGCCACACGTCGAAGAGGATAAGGTTCGAGACGCTGGCTCCCGGAAAGCTGAGGCAGTAGGCATTCTCCTGGCGGTCGAGCCAGGGGTTGGCGAAGAGGTCGGTCGTGACACAGTCAGGTATGACCTCCTTGATTGAGCCCATTCCGGATCCTAATTCGACAATGCTGCCGGGTATCGAGCGGTCGACGCGCGACGCGATCAGCTCATGAAACCCGCGGTAGACGCCCCGGAGTTGCGCCTTGCGCTGCCAGGCCTGCCGGTTGGCCTGGATTTCAACGTCATGCTGCCCGAGCGGCAGCGATTCGCCCGCGTTCATGGTTCCAATTAAAAGGAACGAGGAGAGTGCCTTAGATGTCCCCAAGGGCTCAAGAAAACTCGGGCCGCCACCCGGATTTATGATTGCCATTGAATGCAAAATCCAGCGGTCTGAACGACCTCCCCAATCGTGCGAATGCGCCTGCCCATTACCCTGTCACTTTCGTTGCTTCTGGTCGCGACGCTGAGGGCCGAGGCGCCTTCTGTTGAAGGTACGCTTCCGGAGGACAATCTTCCGGCCCTAAAGCCGCTCCTTAAGGAGGCGGTGGAGCGCTCGCCGAACACCATCATGGCGAGCATCGCCGTGGCCCAGGCGGTGGCAGGCCAGTATGCGGGCGCCGCGCCCTTGTGGCCGCAAGTGAGCGCCAACGCCTCATACCAGGAGACCCGCGAGTCTGAGTCGACCGGGAGCCCCAGCACAGCAAAGGGCCCCGCCTACGGCCTCAGCGTGAGCCAGTCGGTTTTCCAATGGGGCGCGAACAAGAACAACAAGACGATCAGCGACCTGGCTGAGAAGATTGCCGAGCGCAATTATGCAGAGGCCTACCGGTTGCTCGCGGTGACCATCCGGGAGCAGTACATCGGGCTGATCGGCAGGAAGATCCTCCTGCGAAACGCACAGTTCTCCCTCAAGCTCTCCCAGGAGGCGCTCGAGGCCCAGCAGGCGCGCTTCGAGGCCGGGAGCTCCTCCCAGGCCGAGCTCGGCAATTTCAGGATCTCGGTCGACGAGGCCCAGCTCGCGGCGGACCGGGCCGCAGAGGATTACCGTTACGGAAGGCGGACGTTCACGCGTCTGGTCGGAATCGACGACATTGACGACGCCTCGATCCCGCTTCAGGTGCCCCATGGGGACTATTCGTCGAACCTCACCGAAGCCGTCCTCACGGGGTTTGTCGGCGAGGGCATTGAAAGCACGTTCCAGAATCAGGTCTACCAGATGTACCTGAAGCAGGCTGACCTCAATTACTCGATCGCGAAGGTCCGGCTCCTGCCGAAGGTGAGCGCGTCCGCAAGCTATGCCTACTCGAACCAGCTTTCGCTCAGCAGAAACAGCATCTCGCAGATCGCCGTCCAGTCCGAGGGAGGAAACATCGGAGCCACCTGGACCCTGTTTGACGGCTTTGCGACACGGGGAGCCAAGCTCCAGGCGCTGGAAAACAGGCGCCAGTACGAGCGCCTGCGCCAGAATTACGTCGATCAGACAATCGACACCATAACCGACATGCGCCAGCAGATTGCACTCGCGGCCAAGGCCATGTCCATTGCCGAGGTTCACCAGGCCCTCTTCGACGCGCAGGTGAAGCGGCTCAACCAGGACAAGGACCTGGGCTACACCTCGCAGGCCACCATCGACTCGGGCCTCCTGACGCTCTATTCCTACGACTACCTGATGGCGTATGCCCGTTCGGACTACTTTAACCGCTGGGTGGAGTTCATCTCGCTCGCGGGCATCGATCCGGCGCTAGGCAACATCTCATCCCGCTATGTCCGATAAATCCGGCCGGTTCGGCCTCTGGATCAAGCTGCTCCTTGTTCTCGCGGTGATTGCCGCGATCGCCTTTGGCGTCACCGCCTACATCCGCCCGACGGCCAAGGTCGAAACGGTCATCAGCGGCGACGCCGTCGACGCGAAGCCCGGCAGCATCGCGGTCAAGGAGGAATACACGATGCAGATGAAGAGCGCGATCGGGGGCCGGGTGCTCAACAAGGATTACCACCTGGAGATCGGAAACAAGGTGAAGGAGGGCGACATCCTCGTCCAGCTCGACACGAGCGACATCGACATCGCGATCGAGCAGGCGCAGAACGAGTATGAGACCTCCCAGCGCAAGGTGGCGGTGGGTTCCGCGATGAAGTACACGCTCGAGACCGCCGAGTCCGACTTCAAGAACACCGAGCGCCTCTTCAAGCTGGGGCAGCTCTCGCAGAGCGACTACGACAAGGCCCGGCGCGCCGTGGACACGATCAAGCAGCAGCAGCAGCTGGAGGACGTGCTGAACGACTCGAACCTGAAGACGGACGAGAACACGCTCAAGGCAAGGCGGCACGACAAGGAGAAGATGACGATCCGCGCCCCCTTTGACGGTGAAATCTCGGCCGTTCTGGCGCACCCGGGAGACCTGATCGACCCGGGCTCGCCGATCGTCTCCCTGATAACGACCAGCCGGATCGTCGAGGCGAAGATCAGCGAGGAGGATTTTGCCAACATAAGGCCGGGACAGAAGGTGACGGCGATCTTCCTTCCCTACGGGGAGTGGAATTACAACGGCACGGTGTCGAAGATCCTCCCCACGGCCGATCCCGAGACCCAGCGCCACCTGGTGGACCTCGATATCACGGACATAAAGCCCGAGTTGCTGATCCCGGGCATAACCGGCGAGGTGACGATCCAGGTGGGGGTCCGCCACGCCAAGGCCATCGTGCCGCGCCGGGCGCTCCTCAACGAGAATGTCTACGTGGTCAAGAACGGCAGGGTCGAGCTGCGCCCGGTCAAGAAGGGTTTCGTCTGGCTCACGGGCGCCGAGATCCTCGACGGCCTCGAGCCGGGCGAGCAGGTCATCGTCGAGGACCTCGACAACTTCAAGGACGGCGACAGCGTGAGCGTCCAGGAGCTCCCGTCCGACGCATTCGCCAAGAAGAAGTAAGGCGCTCGGATGTCCCAGAACTTCCGTATAGCGCTCCGTTTCCTGACGGCGAAGAAGCGGTCCATGCTGATGAGCCTGTCCTGCATCATCCTCGGCGTCGGGCTCTATGTCGTGACCCAGGCGGCGACAAGCGGCTTCCAGGAGTTCTTCATCAAGACGATACTCGGGACAAACGGCGCCATCCTGATCCAGGACAAGGTCCAGGCGACGATGCGCAGCATCGCGGCGGGAGGCTACAATTCGGGCTATGAGATCCGCCAGAAGGAGGGCCAGCGCTACATCGAGGGGATCGATTACCCGGAGCTGCTGACGAAGAGCGTCAAGACCTTCAAGAACGTTTCCGGCGTCTCGTCGGTCCTCAAGGGGACCGTGACAATCCACAGCTCCTTCCGGGACCAGACGGGCCAAGCCTACGGGATCGTGCTCGAGGACCACCTTCGCGTGTCGAGCCTGCGCTCGCAGATCGTGGCCGGCTCGCTCGAGGACTTCCGCGTGCAGCTGGGAGGCGCCCTCGTCGGCAGGGTGATCGCGGACACGCTCCAGTTGGAGCCCGGGGACACCTTCGAGATCAACTACCAGGGCGACATCCACCACTTCAGGGTGAGCGCCATCTACCAGACCGGGGTCAGCGACATCGACAGCGTGCGCGTGTATCTGAAGATGGACGACGCTAAGGCACTCTTCAAGAAGCCCACGGGAGCCAGCTACCTCCAGGTGAGCCTGATCGACCGGGACCGCGCCGTGGCGGACGCGGCCGAGATGACGAACGCGCTCGGCTACCGGGCCGACCCCTGGCAGGAGCGCGAGAAGTCCTGGCTCGGGGTCTTCAAGGCGTTCCGCGTCGCCACGGCGATAACGGTCTCGGTGTTCACGCTGATAGCGGGCCTGGCGATGTTCAGCACCCTGGCCATGATTGTCCTCGAAAAGACGAAGGAGATCGCGATCCTGCGCTCGATGGGCTACACGCGGGGGGACATCTCGAGGATCTTCCTCTGGCAGGCGGCGATAGTCCTCGCGATCGGGACGGTGGCCGGCTGTGCGGTCGGCGCGCTGATAACCTATGCAATCTCCCAGTACCCGATGCCGATCACGGGCATCTTCACCTCGCACAAGTTCCTGGTCCAGTGGTCGGTCTGGCATTACGTCTGGGGCATCTGCACGGCCGTCATCATGGTCATGGCGGCCAGCCTGATCCCGTCGCGCCGGGCCGCCCGGCTCGAGCCGGGCGACATCATCCGGGGAACGGCCCAGTAGGAGCGGCCATGGCGAATGAATCCAGGATAGCGATGCGTTGCGAGGGCCTGCAGCGCTACCTCGGCCAGGACGAGGGGAGGGTGCACGTCCTGAAGGGGGTCACCTTCGAGGCGAGGGGCGGCTCAACCTACGCCATCGTGGGTCCCTCAGGCTGCGGAAAGTCGACCCTCCTTTACCTCCTGGGGCTCCTTGACCAGCCGGATGCCGGAAGGATCTGGATCAACGAGGATCTGATGTCGAACAGCGTGGACGCCGTCCGAACGGCGGCCCGCGGCGAGCACATCGGCTTCGTCTTCCAGTTCCACTTCCTGATGCTGGAATTCACCTGCCTTGAGAACGTCATGATGCCCATGAAGAAGCTGGGCCGCCTCTCGCCGCTCCAGATGGAGGAGCGGGCGGCCCGCCTCCTGGATTCGGTGGGCCTGGGCGACAAGATCCACCGGCTCGGGACCCACCTTTCCGGCGGCGAGCAGCAGCGGGTGGCGGTCGCCCGGGCGCTTGCCAACCAGCCGACCATCATCCTTGCCGACGAGCCGACGGGCAACCTCGACGTGCGCAACGCCGGACTCGTTTTCGACCTCCTGACAAGCCTTGCGAAGGACAACGGCCAGGCCGTCGTCCTCGTAACCCACAATCCAGACATAGCCCAGCGCTGCGACTTCACCCGGCCCATGCGCGACGGGGTATTCGTCTAGCCGCCTGGCTTTTAGGCAGGTGGCGTGCCAGCCGCCGCCGCGGCAAGGCATTAATTTTGGGTGGAAAAGGAGGTCCGCTAGAAATTAAGGTTTACAACCCAAACCGGGCACCCTTCTTTCGGAGCCGATTTTCCAAACAAAAAACGACGCTAAGTGAGCCACGATCCATCGCGAAAACGCTTCCTCGCCGGGGTACTCGGACTAGCTGCCGCAGGAGTCCTCGCACCCAGGGCAGTCGCCAGCGCGGTCGTTCCCGCATCGAAGAGCAAGGCGGGCGGCAGGGCCGCCGCCTTCAGGCTGTCCCCGGAGCCGCGCGCGGTCGCGCGGCGTGACGGCGCGGCCTAGGCATCCGGAACATGGCACGACTGTTCCCCAAGGCGATCAACAGGCTGCCGCTGCAGCTGTCGATCTACCTGGTCGTGCTGGTGTGCATAGCGACCGCGGGGGTCACCTACTACATGACCCCGAAGTACACGCGGGTCGGCTATGCACCGATCCAGCCGGTGCCCTACAGCCATGCGAAGCACGTCGGGGAGCTCGGGCTCGACTGCCGCTACTGCCACAGCACCATCGACACGGCGGGCGCCGCTTTGCCGACAACCCAGACGTGCATGAACTGCCACAACCAGATCAAGACGACGAGCCCCGCGCTGGCGCTGGTCCGCGACAGCTTCCAGACGGGAAGGCCGATCCCGTGGGTCCATGTGCACGTGATGCCGAGCTTCGTCTATTTCGACCATTCGATCCATGTTAACCGCGGGATCAGCTGCGTGGAGTGCCACGGCAAGGTGAACGAGATGGATGTCGTCACCCAGAGGCAGCCGATGAGCATGGGCTTCTGCCTCGACTGCCACCGGGCGCCCGAGGAGCACGTCCGCCAGAAGGCCGACATCTTCAACCTGGACTCGCAGACGATCGCCGCTGCACAGGGCATAGAGGCCGCGCGCAAGTTCGTGCACGACTGGAACATAAAGCCGCCGCAAAGCTGCTCGGGCTGTCACCGATGAAACGCAAGGTCGAACATCCCGAGCCCTCCGAGCGGGCGATGACCGGCCCGCGCTACTGGCGGAGCCTTGACGAGCTTGCCGGGACGCCCGCCTTCAAGGCGGCGCTTGCGAGGGAATTCCCGGAAGGCGCCTCTGGCCTCGAGGGCGTCGACCGCCGCCAGTTCATGAAGATCATGGCGGCCTCCTTCGCGCTCGGCGGGGTGGGCCTCGCCGGCTGCAGGCGCCCCGAGGAGCACATCCTCCCGTTCTCGAAGTCGATCGAGGGCGCGGCGCCGGGCCTCCCGGTCTACTACGCAACCTCCATGCCGATGCGCGGCTGGGCGATCCCGCTCCTCGCGGAGACCCACCAGGGGCGCCCGACAAAGGTCGAGGGCAACCCCGGCTACGCGCCCCACGGCGGGGCGAGCACGCTCCTCGCCCAGGCGTCGGTCCTTGAGCTCTACGATCCCGACCGCGCGATCGCGCACACCCAGGATGGAAAGGTGATCGACGGGAATGCCGTGAAGGCGCTCCTTAAGGGCATGAGCAGGAGGCACCTGACAACCCAGGGAGCGGGCCTTGCGTTCCTGGCCGACGCCTCGTCCTCGCCGACCCGCTCACGCCTTGCGCGGACCCTTCGCTTCCGGCTCCCGAGGGCCATCTGGGCCGAGTACGAGCCGGTGGTCGACGAGCCGCCGGTCTCCGTGTCGCGCGCCTTCTACGGCGCCAACGTGAAGCCGATCTACCGCTTCGCGAAGGCGAAGCGGATCGTCAGCATCGACGCGGACTTCCTGCTGGCCGAGGCGGGCAGCCTCTACTACGCGCGCGAATTCACGAAGGGGCGCCGGCTGACCAAGAAGGACGACCCGATGAACCGACTCTACGTGGCGGAGAGCGGGCTGACGCTCACGGGCACGCTGGCGGACCACCGCCTGCGGCTGGCGTCGAGCGCCATGCTCGCCTTCGCCGCGGCCCTGGCCGGCAAGGTCACTGGCGATTCGTCCTACGACAAGGCTGCCCAGGGCCTTGACCCGAAGGCCCTCGAGTGGATCCCGGAGTGCGCCGCGGACCTGCTCGAGAACAAGGGCGAGTGCCTTGTCGTCGCGGGATCGCACCTGCCGGACGGCGTCCACGCCATTGTCTGCGCGATCAACCAGTTTCTCGGCAACGTCGGGACCACGGTCGAGTACATCTTCGCCACGAGGAGCCAGTCGGTGGGGCTCGGCGGGCTTGCCGCGCAGATCGCCAGGGGCTCGATCAAGACGCTCATCATCCTTGGCGGGAACCCCGTCTACAACGCCCCGGCCGACCTTGACTGGGCCAGCCTCCAGAAGAAGGTCCCCGACGTGGTGCGCCTCGGCTACTACGACGACGAGACCTCGGCCCTCGCAAAGACCCACATCGCCGCCGCCCACTACCTCGAGTCGTGGGGCGACGCGCGCACCGTCGACGGGACGGTCGTCCCGGTGCAGCCGATGATCCTGCCGCTCTTCGGCGGCCTGACGCAGATCGAGGTCATGGCGGCCATCATGGGCTTCCCGAACACGGACCCGTACAAGCTGGTCTACGACACGATCACCGGTGGCGGGCCGGCCGCCGAGGTTGTCTTCCGCAATTTCCTTCACGACGGCTTATACCAGGGCTCCACCTTCAGGGCGCTCAGGGTCCGCTACAACCCGAAGGCCCTCGCGGGCTACCTGGCAGGGGCGCCGGCGCTCCCCGAGGTCTCCAGGGACGCGATCGAGGTGCGCTTTGTCGCCGACGCCCGCGTCGACGACGGGCGCTTCATAAACAACGGCTGGCTCCAGGAATGCCCGGACCCGATCACGAAGATAAGCTGGGACAACGCGATCCAGATCAGCCCGAGGCTCGCCAAGGACCTGGGAATCGACTCGCCGGCGGACGGCCTGAAGCAGGTCGCCCGCAAGGACCTCGCCGAGTTCGACAAGGGCAGGGAGAACGCCCACGTGGTCGAGCTGACGATAGGGACAAGAAAGGTTGTCGGCCCCGCGCACATCCAGCCCGGGCTCGCCAACTACACCGTCATCGTGCCGCTCGGCTACGGCAGGAGCCGGACCGGGCGGGTGGGGGAGGGAACGGGCTTCAACGCGTATGTCGGCCGCGAGTCGACGGCGCCCCACATCGCGACCGGCGCCAAGATCGCGCTCACCGGGCGCAAGATGTTCCTCGCCGACTCCCAGTGGCACTGGTCCATGGAGGGGCGCGACCTGGTGCGCGAGGGCAACCTCGGCGAATACCAGGAGAACCCGGGCTTTGCAAAGGAAGTGGGCCTCGAGGCCGAGAGCCCGCGGCCCGTCCTCGACCCCGGCCTCGCCAGCATGACTCCGGCCGAGCGCGCGGCCCAGATCCCGCGCGGCAACTCCCTCTACGTCACGCCGAAGTTCGACGGCAGGCACCAGTGGGGGATGAGCATCGACCTCAACACCTGCATCGGGTGCAACGCCTGCGTCGTGGCCTGCCAGGCCGAGAACAACATCCCGATAGTCGGCAAGGAGCAGGTGCTTCGGGGCCGCATCATGCACTGGATCCGGCTGGACCGGTACTATTCGGACGGCAAGGCGGCCGCGGGAGCGTTCGGCGGCGAGGGCAACAACGAGATCCCCGAGGATCCCCAGATCTCCGTGCAGCCGGTCGCGTGCATGCAGTGCGAGCTCGCGCCCTGCGAGACGGTGTGCCCGGTCAACGCCACCGTCCACGACGACGAGGGCCTGAACGTCATGGCGTACAACCGGTGCATTGGAACCCGCTACTGCGCGAACAACTGCCCCTACAAGGTGCGCCGCTTCAACTTCTTCG
>CAZNNO010000097.1:0-12421 GCA_964574435.1 uncultured Opitutaceae bacterium | reverse complement strand
AGACGAAGGGGAATACGTTGATGAAGCCGAGCGCGGGGAAAAGGGTGCCTGCAAAGAGGAGCGCAAAGGCCAGGGGACCCCTCGATCGCCGCCGCAGGGCGTAAAGGGCTCCCAGGGAGGCGGCGGCGGCCGCCGGGTAAAGGTACTGCCACGGCGCTGTGGAATCGATGCTCCAGCGCGGGTAGATGAAGACCAGGTCGGCCGGCCAGAAGACCTTCGCCAGGTAGAACCACAGGGCCCTCCCCGCGATCAGGATACGGTCGGCCGGGCTGAGCGCGAACGCGGCACCCTGGGCGCCGATATAGGTCCTCTCGACCCACGCGGTGACGAGGCCGGCGGCGGCCCCGAGGACGAGCCACGGGGCGAGCGGCAGGACGTCGCCCCTGAGGGACAGGCGGGCGCGCTTCCACCAGAGGATGACCAGGAGTGCGGCCGGGAGCGTGGCGGTCACGGTCTTGGTGGCCAGGGCCAGGGAGAACAGGACGAGGCCGAGGATATACCAGGGCGCCCGGCGCCCGCCGTCGAAGCGTAGGTAGGCGAGCGTGGCCGCCAGCAGGAAAACGGCGGAGAGCGTGTTCTTCTCTTCGGAGATCCAGGCGACGGACTCCACGCAGACCGGGTGCACGGCGAACGCCGTCGCGGCGAGGAGCGCCCCGGGCAGCGCCAGGCGGCGCAGGACCCTGTAGAGAAGGAATGCCGCGGCCGCGTGCAGAAGGACGTTGGCGAGGTGGTAGCCGAGCGGCGAGTCCCCCCAGAGCCGGTGCTCGAGCCAGAAGGCGCTGTGCAGAAGGGGATAATACTGCTGGGTTGCTCCCGGCTCCGCCCAAATCCGCCAAAGGCCGTGGAGCGAGCGAAGGTCCGCCCGTGTCACATGGCCGTCGTCGTCCCATATGAACCCCGCGCGCAGGGCGGGCGCATAGGTCGCGAGCACCGCCCCGAGGATAAGGAGCAGGGGGAGCAGATCCGCGCCGAGCGCGGACAAAGCCGGCGCCGGGCTCGGGGCCTCCCCGTTCGGTGCGGCTCTTTCTCGCATTCGGCTCATTCGGATCAGGCCATTACGCCCGGCCCGAAATTGGGACTCAAACGGATTCGCGCCGCGCCCCGGCGCTCGGATTCGCCCGCGGCGCCGGCCCTAGCCCTTGCCGCCGAAGCTCAGGAAGTCGTCGAGGTCGAGCAGATCGAAGAATCCATGGACGTCGTCGCGGCCCTTGGCGCCCTTCGTGATCACCTCCCCGAACCACCCGTGTCCGGGCGCTCCTCCCGGCGAGTGGGCTCGCATCCAGGCGGACCACGCGGCGATCTCCGCCGGGAGGACCTTGGTGCGGGCCCTTATCCAGGCCAGCATCTGCGAGTCGCTCCGGCCCTTGCCGGCCTCGGCCAGCAGGGCCCTGTGGCCGATCCCGGTGAACCGGAAGAAATGCTGGTCCAGCGGGCAGTTGTAACGGTATTCGCCGTTCTTTCCGGCTGATGCGGCGCGGGCCTTGTCGAGGAGGCGCGGGAGGTGGACAAAGCCCCCGAGCTGCGCGTGGGGGCTGCGCGGGGGGTGCTTGGACAGGTTTGGTTTGGCGAGTTTGAGCATGGCAGTGGGGAAGCCGGACAGCCTGTCAAGAATCCCGCGCTCTGCAATCCAATCAGGGTCTTGGGCGGAAGGCCTTCATGACGGCCTCGTTCGTCTCGAGCCTCGGGCCGCCGATCAGGTCTATGCAGTAGGGAATGGCCGGGAAGACGGCCTCAAGGTTCTCCCGTATGGCCTTGGGCCGCCCGGGCAGGTTGACTATCAGGGTGCGCCTGCGGATGCCCGCGGTCTGGCGCGAGAGGATGGCCGTCGGCACGAACGCGAGCGAGGCCGAGCGCATGGCCTCGCCAAACCCGGGCAGGAGCCTGTCGCAGACGGCCTTGGTGGCCTCGGGAGTCACGTCGCGGGGAGCGGGCCCCGTGCCCCCGGTCGTGATGACGAGGCAGCAGCCGGCATCGTCCGCCATGCGCCTGAGCTCGGCCTCTATCTGGGCTCGCTCGTCGGGGACGACCCGGTAGTCGACGTCAAACGGTGTGGAAAGCCACTCGAGGAGCAGGGCGGCGCAGGCCTTGCCGGGCGTGTCCTCGTAGAGCCCCGCGCTCGCGCGGTCGGAGACGTTGATGACGCCGATGCGCACGGCTGCCGCCGGGAACCGCGGGCTCGGGTCGGTCGCCGGCTCCTTCACGCGAGGCCGTTCAGCCGGGCGAACGGATCCCATCCCTTGTCCTCGTGCCATTCATACTCGGCGTCGTTGGCGGCGGCGACGCTTGTGTCCCGGTCAAAGAGTCGCTCGATCAGGGCAAGGGACATGTCGATGCCCGCCGACACGCCCGATGACGTGAAGATGTTCCCGTCCTCGACCCAACGGGCCTGGGCGACCCAGGTGACGCCGGGGCAGCGCGACGCCACGAGCCTGAAGGCGCGCTTGTTGGTCGTCGCGCGCCTGCCGTCGAGCACGCCCGCGCTTCCCAGCAGGAGGCTCCCCGTGCAGACGCTGGCGACATAGCGGGACTTGCCACATTGCCTCCTGAGCTCCCCGAGGAGGGCCTCGTTCAGCATCTCGCGCCGCGTGCCCATGCCCCCGGGGACAAGGAGCACGTCGAGCGCGTGGTCGCCGGCGAGCGCCCGGTCGGCGACGCACGCGGGGCCCTGGTTGCTCCTGACGCTGCCGGGTTCCGCCGCAAGCATCAGGATCTCGGCGCGGCTCCCGAGCCTGCCGAACATCTCCAGGGGCCCGAAGACGTCGAGCAGCTCGAAGCCGGAAAAGAGAACGGCCCCAACCCTGATCGGAGCGGGGCTGGCACTCACGCTTGGAGCCGTGCGGGGACTGCCACGGTCACTTCCTGGCGGACACGGTCGCGCTCGAGAGGGCCGTCAGCAGGGAGGTGAAGTCGGAGCCCTTCTCGTCGTCGGCGCCGATGCTGACCGCGGCCATGAGATCCTCGTTGAACTGGATGATGCCGACGCAGGCCACCTTGAAATTGTCCTTCTCCGGCGGCTGGCCGACCCTCGAGGCGTCGGTGAAGACGCAGTAGCAGCCGTAGGCGCCCCCTGAAAGGGCGAGATCGTGGAGGACCTTCTTCTTCTCGACGGACGCCTCGACGAACGTGTCGGAAAGCGTGAGGACCCCCGCCTGGACCTTCTCCTTCGAGACCGGCTCCGGCGACGGCGAGAAGGCGAGGTTGATCAGGCACCTCGCGTTCTCGCTGCCGGGCGGCGAGAGCGTGACCGCGTAGCCGCTGTCCTCCACCTTCTGGGACGAGAATTTCCAGCCGCTCGGCACCGTGATTTCAAACGTGCCGTGGGTTCCGAGGTCGAGCGTCGCGGCGGATGCGGCCAGGGGGGTTGCTGCAAGGACGGAGAGCGCGATGAGTCGTTTCATGGGTGCGGGTGCCTTTCGGCCGTTACTATGTCCGCTTCCATTGCAATAACAAGGTGCCGGAGCCGGTGGCAAGGAGGCGTTTGACGGGCCCCCTGGGAAGGCTAGGGCGCGCAGGACCGCTCCCAGTCGGCGCGAATCGACCCGGCGGTACGGCCGGACTCGCGCAGGGCCCGCAGGCTGAGCGCGTCGTGGCGCTTCGCGAGCCGCCGGCCGCTTGCGTCCACCAGGAGGGGGCAGTGGAAGAAGCTCGGGGCCCGGGCGCCCAGGGCGCGCAGGACAAGAAGCTGGCGGAACGTGGACCTGACCAGGTCCTCGCCGCGGACGACCTCGGTGATCCCCATGGCCGCATCGTCCACTGCGCACGCGAGCTGGTAGCTTGGGCAGCCGTCCTTGCGCCACACGGGGAAATCCCCGAAGTCGCGCCCCGCGACGGCGCTCTGGCGCCCGAGGCGGCCGTCGACAAACGAGAGCTCCTCGCCGTCGGGAACCCGCAGGCGCCAGTTGTAACCCGAGGCGTCTCCAACGGCGGGCAGGGGCGCCCGCGGGTCGGGCCGGAACGCCGCCGGGTAGACGGGCTCGTCGCCGCCGGCGCCCTCGTGGGGGGCGCTTGCCGCCTCGAGCACGTCGCTCCGCGAACGCGAGCAGGGGTAGATCAGGCGGGCGCCGTGCAGCGCCTCGACGGCCTCGCGGTACAGCGCGAGCCGCTGGCTCTGGCTGTAGGGCGCGTGCGGCCCGCCGACGTCGGGGCCCTCGTCCCAGGCGAGGCCGAGCCAGCGCAGGTCGTCGAGCATCGCCTGCGCGAAGTCCAGCCGGAAGCGTGCCGCGTCAAGGTCGTCGTTGCGCAGGACGAGCGCCCCCCCGGCGGCGCGCGCCCGCTGCGAGGCGATCCAGAAAGTGCGGGCATGGCCGAGGTGGAGGTAGCCCGTCGGCGACGGCGCCAAGCGCCCGCGGTATGCGGTCGGCGGCATCAAGAATTTGGGTTCATTTTTCGGGCCGGAACCCCATCGTGGCGGTCTCCCACGGCCATGGCAAAGCTCCTCTGCGTCTACTGCAGCTCCTCGAAGAGGCTCGACCCGAAGTACTACTCGGCGGCCGAGGAGGTCGGCCGGGCGATGGTCGCCAACGGCTGGGGCCTCGTCTATGGCGGCGGCAACGTCGGCACGATGCACTCGGTCGCGCATGCCGTGAAGGGGGCCGGTGGCCGGGTCGTCGGGGTCATCCCGGACTTCATGAGGGAGCGCGAGCTGGCCTACGCGCAGGCCGACGAGCTCATCACGGTCGCCACGATGCGCGAGCGCAAGCGCATCATGGAGGAGCGTGCGAGCGCGTTCCTGGCGCTGCCCGGCGGGATCGGGACCCTGGAGGAGCTCGCCGAGATCATGACGCTTCGCTACATCAACAGGATCGACAAGCCCGTCGTCATCTTCAACCAGGACGGGTACTACGACGACCTGCTGCGCTTCTTCGAGCGCATGACGCGGGAGCGCTTCAAGTCTGCGGGGATGCACGCGCTCTTCGCGATCGCAGGGCGGATCCCCGACATCTGGCCGCTCCTCGGGGCCCCGAGCTCGTTCGAGTCGGACGCAATCTGGCGGGAGGGCCGCTGAGCCCATGGAGCGCTCGGGGGCGCTGGCCCTGCTGCGGGCCCACGCCGGCCTTCCCCTTGCCCGCGAGGAGGCGCTGGCGGTCCGGGAGACGATCGCCTTTGTCCGGTCCCACCCCGACTGCCTCCTGCGCTCGTGCCCGCCGGGCCACCTCACCGGGTCGGCATGGATCCTAAGCCCCGACCGCCGCAGCACGCTCCTCACCCATCATGGAAAACTTGGCAAGTGGCTGCAGCTCGGGGGCCACGCCGACGGGGATCCGGACCTCCTGGCGGTGGCCCTCAGGGAGGCGCGCGAGGAGAGCGGGCTTTCCGGCCTTAGGGCGGTCGACCCGCGCCTGTTCGACGTTGACCGCCACTGGATTCCCGACAGGGGGGCCGAGCCGGGACACTGGCACCACGACCTGCGCTTCGTCCTCGAGGCCGATCCGTCCGAGCCCCTGACGGTGAGCCGGGAGTCGAAGGCCCTGGCCTGGGTCGAGGTCGCCTCGGTCGCCTCGCTCAACCCGGAGGAGTCGATGGCCCGGATGGTGCGAAAGACCCTCCTCCTTGGCGGCGGGCCCGCCCGTCCCTCACCTGGGCGGTGACTGCCAGAGGTAGATGGCCTCGTCCCTGGGGACCCAACCGGTCTCCCCATTCGAGAACGTGAGCCGGATCCAGCTTAGGAAGGCCCTGTCCGCGACCGCTGCCGAGCCCGCCGCAAGCGTCGTCGTCTTCTGCGACACGTCGGCCTCCGTGGGCACAGAGCGAAGCGTGCCCGGGCGCCAGAGGATGACCGCCCGGGTGTCGGCCGCTATCCCGTAGGCGCGGTAGGCGGCCAGGGACGCGCCGCCAAGCGCGAGGGCGGCGCCCAGCACGGCGAGTGCCGTCGGAAGCGCCCATTTGCGCCTCACCAGCCCATGGGCCGAGAGGAGGAGCAGCAGGCATGCCGAGGCGGCGATGGCGCAGGAGGCCGCCCCGGCCCGCTGCCAGGCACCGGGGGAGCCGAGCCTCGCCAGCGCCTCGACCGGCCCCGGCTGGAGCAGGGAGTCCAGGGGCTCGGGAACGAACCCCGCCTTGTCGCAGGCGGTCACAAGCTGGCGCCGCGTCGCGGGGTCGGACGGATTTTGCACGAAAGCCGCCGATGCCTCGGCGGCCGCCTCGCCCCAGCGGTCCTGCTGGGCAAGCGCAAGGGAGAGGTTGTGGCGCGCCGACCAGTCGAGCGGGTCGGCGGCGACCCGAGCGTTCCAGCCCGCTGCTGCGGCGGCGAAATCGGCGCTGCGGTAGGCGGACGCCGGGTCCGACGCGCAGAGCCCTGGGGCGCCCGCGGCATAGGCCAGGAGCAGAACCGGGACGAGGTTCCTCGGCAGGAAGAGGCGGGCCGCGTTGAACGGGGGCAGCGTCATTTTCGAGAATGCTGCCTGCGCCCGGGCGACCCAGTCCGCGGGAAGGACCGAATCGCGGCTGTAGAGGAACCGGTCGGCCTCGGACCAGAGTTCGCTCCAGGCCGGGTCGGGGAGCGCCGAGGCCGGGGGCGCGGCGTGGCCGAGCCCCCAAAGCACGGCGCAGTCGCGCTGCCAGGCGAGCAAGAGAGGGGCCTTGTCGGCGGCGGGTGCGTCCCTGAGGGCCAGGAGGCTTGCGCCGACGCGACCGCGGGCCTCCCTCTGGCGCCTCAGAGGCTCTGTCTCCTTCGCCCGGCGGTACGCCAGGGCAATCCAGGCGAGCGCAACGAGCGCGAACGGCGCGGCGCAGGCCGCGGCCAGCGTGCGCCGGCGAATCGGCAGGCTGGCCGACGCCGCGGGCGCGACCGGGTCGCCCAAGGCCGACGCGGGCAGCTCGGGCTCCCGCGCCTCGGGCGCGGCGGCCTCCGCGGTGACTCGGGGGGCGCCCGGGGCGGCCGCCACCTGGTCCGAGGCCTGCGCCGGAGCCGAGGCCGCCGGGTCGGAGGTCACGGTTGCCCCGGGGGCCGTTATCGTCCTGTAGGCGCCGCTGCGCGGGTCGAAGTAGGTGAAATCGAGGGCCGGCAGTTCGTAGGTCCCGGCCCGTGTCGGGACGAGGACGACGTCCTCGGAGAGCGTCGCGTCAAAGAGCTTGCCGGCGGCCTGGGTCCGCTTGGGCTTGGGCTGGATCACCTGAAAGTCCGCAGGCGCATCCCGCGAGGGCAGACCCCTGATCTCGGGCCAGTTTCCCGAGCCAGACAGCTCTATGGTCCAGGTGATGGGCTCGCCGGCGTTCACGTGGAGCGGAACGATCTTCGACGAGATCCTGAAGTCGCCGACGGCTCCGCCAAAGCCCGACGGCGCGGGGGGAAGCGGCCGGACGTCGACCGAGGCGGGCGCGTCCGGCACCGCGAACTGCTGGTACTGGCGCTGCTGGAAGAACCCGAATCCCGAGACCCCGACGCTCAGGTTGATGAGCTGGCTCGTGGGGTTGAGCCTAAGACGGCCCGTTGTCGGCGCCATCGCCCGGGTGTGGTAGGCAAGGCCCGTGCGCGCCTCGGCGCCGCCGGTCTCAAAGGGCTCGGGCTGCGACCAGTCCTCGGCGACAAGCGGGCTCGGGTCCCACTCGAAGGTCCCGCGGCCCCAGCTTGGATAATACCCGGCGGCGACGTCTATCGTGTACTTCAGGTCGAAGACCTCGCCCTCCCACACGCTCATGGGGGTCGCGGTCAGCCTGGCCTGTGCCGCCTCGCTGAGCGAGATGCCCGAGTTGCCGACGGTCGCGTTGGACGCATTGAATCGGGCCGCGGGCACCCGGATGGGCCCCTTGCTGGTCGCTATCGTGAACTCGGGGATCAGGACCTGCTGCTGCTTGGAGAGGAGGGCGGCGAATGACACCGTCACGCTCCGGGAGAACGTGCCGTTGATCATCGAGAGGTTGGTCGACTGGCCCATGTAGTCGAGCTGCAGGCCGTCCACCTTCGGGGGGGAAGGCTTGTCGTCGGGGGTGCAGTCCTCAAAATCGAGCTGGAGCGAGGAGACCTCACCGACCGGAAGGGACCCGCCCGGGGGCTCCCAGTGGGCCGACTGTCCGCGGAGCGCCGGTGCCGCCGCGAGGACGGCGCCGAGGAGGAAGGGGATGCTGGATGTCCTGCGCATGGGTATCACCAATTCTTGCCGGTGTTCGTCGGTGTGGGGATCGGTTCCCCGCGTCGGAGCATCTCAAAGAGCTCGGCGGGCGAGTCCTGGTTCCTCAGCTGCTCAAGCTTCTCCAGGGGGACGGCAAGCTCCGGGTTCTCGCGGGCCGGGTCATTGGCCTGGTCCTTCTTGACGCCGCCGACCTTCTGCATGGCTTGCTGGGGCTCCTTGGGCTCGGGAGTGGGCTCCGGGGGCTTGCCCATGTCGCCGAACGCGCTCTGGCGCTGGGGACTGTTTGGTTCCTGGGATTTCGGCTGGCCCTTCGAATCCCTGGGCTCGTCGGGCTTGCCCGCCGGGGACTGCTGCTCCTTCTGGTTGTCGGCCTTCTGCTGGTCTTTCTGCTGGTCCTTCTGCTGGTCTTTCTGCTGGTCCTGCTGCTGGTCCTGTTTTTGATCCTGGTTCTGCTGCTGATTCTGCTTATCCCGGTCCTTCTGCTCCGGCTTCTTGAGCAGTTCCTCGAGTTCGGACCTGAGCCGTGGCCAGTCTGAGGCCTTCGGGTCGGCCGCCGATCCGAGATCCACAGCCCGGAGCGCGTCGCGTACGGGGCCCTCTGGCACGGCCTGGCCCGAGGAAGTGAGGTGCTGGCCCCAGCTGACCGTCTCGCCCCCGAGCTCCGCCCAGTCGAGCGCGCTGCAGCGACCCTGCGCGGAGAGCCGCGCGACCATCTTCGAAAGCCCGGCCGCGGGATCGGGCTCCGACGCGCCCGAGCGCGGCACCGCGAGAAGCGCGAGGACTAGGGCGAGCGCCGCGGCTGTCGCCGGCGCGCCCTTCGGCCTCGGGCGCCCGGGCACGCTCAGGCGGATCTCCCTCGACTTCGGCTGCACCGGGAACTCGAGCCAGAAGCTGGCCACCAGGCACGCCAGGGCCTGGGCGAGCGCCCACTGGAAGCGCTCCGCATGGCGGATCGTGTTGTGCTCGACGAAGCGCCCCTTGCGCCCTGCGCCGACCGTGTCCGCGAGCACCTTGGAGAGGTCGACCCATTCGCTCGCGTCGCGGTAGGTGCCGTGCGTCGCGTCCGCGAGCTCTCGCAGCGTCGTGCTCTCCAGCTTCGACATGACGACGGCGCCGTCGGGGTCCTTCATGAACCCACCCGTGCCGTCGGGAATCATGCCTCCCTTGGCCGTGCCGACCCCGAGGCCGATCACGCGGATCCTGCGCTTGACGAGCTCCGGGATCCTGCCCCTCCAGTCCTCGTCGGTGGCCTCGCCGTCGCTCAGGATGATGAGATAGCGGTCCGCGGCCGAGCCGTCGCCGAAGGCCTCGATCGACGCGTCGATGAGCTGCTGGTAGTTCGTGCCGCCCTCGGGCAGGTAGTCCGGGCCGAGCGCGGGGAGAAACTCGCGGAGTATCTCGTAGTCGGCGCTGACCGGCGACTGCAGGAAGGCCGTGCCGGAGAAGATGATCAGGCCCACGCGCTCACCCTTGAGGTGGTCGAGGAGGGACTGGATGAGGAGCTTCGAGCGCTCGAGGCGCGACGGCTTCACGTCGGGCGTCAGCATCGAGCGCGAAAGGTCGAGTGCGATCACGATGTCGCGGGACTGGTCGAAGACCGGCTCGTCGAGGCGTCCCCACTGCGGCCGGGCCAGGGCGACGATGCCGAGCGCGATGCCGGCGCAGAGCAGGTACCGGCGCCGCGACGTGGGCAGCCCGGACGCGGCTCCGTCGGACAGGTTTACGCTTCGCAGGCCGGCCTCAGCGCGCAGGATCTTCGGGTGGTCGAATTGCGCGAGCCGCCGGGCCCGCAGGACCTCCCAGACGAGGAGCATGGCCGGCAGTGCGAGAAGCCAGAGCAGCTGGGGAAGCGCGAAGCTCATCGGGGTCGCGACAGCCACGCGCCGGCGCCGAAAAGGGCCAGGCCGGGCACGGCAAGCCAGCTGAAGAGCTCCGTCGTCAGCAGGTAGCTCTTGGCCTGGAACTCGATCTTCTGGCTGGAATCAATGGCCTTGAAGGCGGACTCGATCGTGTCGGTGTCCGCGGCCCGGAAGAAGCGCCCCCCCGTCGTCGCCGCGATGTCCTTGAGCGCGTCCTCGTCAAGGTCCGCGGCAATCCACCGGTACGAGATCTTCTTCCCCTTGTCGTCAAATATGGGGTAGGGCACGAGGCCGTCCTTTCCCGCGCCGATCGTGTAAATCGGGATCCCACGCGCCTTGGCGAGCTGGGCCGACTGAATGGGGCTGATCGCGCCCATGTTGTTGGCGCCGTCCGTCAGGAGCACGATGAAGGCGCCCTTTCGCCTCCCGTTGGCCTCACGCGCCGACTGGTCGAGCCTCGTGAGGGCGACCCCGAGCGCGTCGCCGATCGCCGTGCCGTCCTGGATGAGCCCGATCTTCACGCGCTCGAGCTGCTTCGCGAGCCAGGCGTGGTCCGTCGTCAGGGGGGAGAGCGTGTACGCCCTAGAGGAGAAGAGGACGACGCCGATCCGGTCCGAGGTGCGCCGCTCAATGAAGGCCTGGATGACGGGCTTGATCGCCTGGAGCCTGTTCATCCTCTCGCCATCCTTCTCGTAGTCCTCGCTGAGCATCGAGCCCGAGAGGTCGATCGCCAGGACGATGTCGTAGCCCTGCGAGCGCACCTCGCGCTTGTCCTCGACCCTCTGCGGCCGGGCCAGGGCCCCGATGACAAGGACGAGCCCCGCCAGGGCGCAGCCCGCGACCCAGCCCGGCGCCGACGAGAGGGAGGCCCTGTGCCACGCGGCGGCGAAGGGCACGAGGAGAACCGGGACGCGCGAGCGCCCCCGCAGCCACACAACGAGCGGCAGGGCGCAGGCCGCAAGGAGCCAGAGGGGGTCCGCAAGCCTGTAATTCAGGGCCGCGAGCGTCAGGGCGTGCAGGTCGGTGGTGCTCATCGGGTCCGCGACTAGAATCCGCTGCCACCCCCGGCGCGCATCCTCATGTGGAAGAACCGGACGAGCGCGTCGAACCTGTCGTCGGCCGTGCTCACGACGAGCCGGCTGAGGGGGTCCGGGAACAGGGCCGCCCAGGCCGCGTCGCGGCGCGAGCGCCATTCGGAGTGGGCGGCGCGGTCGGCGCTGCCGCCGTCGAGGGCTACCAGGCGCCCCGATGCGGGGTCAAACGCGGTGATCCGGCCCTCCCTAGGCAGGTCGCGCTCCCAGGGGTCGTCGACGCGGAACCCCATGGTCTGGTAGCGCCTCCTGAGGACAACCCATCCGTCCGGTTCGCTCCTCGGGGGAAAGTCGCCGAGCCAGAGAAGGACGCTGTGCTTGGGCGCCGCCTTCGCGATGAAGCGCCAGGGGATCTCGGGGGCGCCGTCGCCCGGCGACGGCGCCGGCCGCCCGATCAGGGAGGCCGCCGCATGGAGAATCGGCCCGCGCCCCCTCACGGGCTCCCGGAATATCGGCCCCTCCGGGGTCGCGTGGACAAAGCCGACGCGGTCGCGGTTGACGGCCCCGAGGAGCATCACGAGGCCCGCCAGCTCGAGGAGCGCCTCCCGCTTCGACTCGCGCCCGGAACCGAAGTTGAGAGTCGGGGAGTCCTCGAGGACGAGGAGCAGCGTCACCTCGCGCTCCTCGACGAATTTCTTCCGGTAGGGCTCGCCGAGCTTGGCCGTGACGTTCCAGTCGATGTCGCGGACGTCGTCGCCGTACTCGTAGCGGACGACCTGGTCGAACTCCATGCCCCGGCCCCGGAACGCCGAGCGGTACTCGCCGCTCAGCATGTTCTCCACCGCGTGCCTCACGCGCCACTCGAGCTGACGCAGGAGCGCCAGCGGGTTCTTGGCCTGGCTGTCTCCGATGGCCATCAGGCGGGCGGCACGGGCGTCGTTGAGACGACCTCGGAAATGACCGCGTCGGGGGTTATTTCCTGGGCCTCGGCCTCGTAGGTGAGCCCCAGGCGGTGTCGCAGGACGTCCGGCGCCAGCTCCTGGACCACCGCGGGGGAAAGGTAATCCTGCCCCCGGAGCCAGGCGAGGGCGCGGCCGGCTTGGTAGAGGGCCAGCGAGGCGCGCGGCGAGGCGCCGAAGCTCAGGCGGCGGCTCGACACTTCTGGGTTCTCGGCGAGCGAGCGCGTGGCCCGGACAAGCGTCAGGATGTAGTTCTGGACGACCGGCGAGACATGCACCCGGTCGACCTCCGAGCGAAGGGCCAGCAGCTCGGCCCCGCTCGAGACCGCCTGGAGGTCCGGCTGCTGCGTGATCTGGCCCCAGCGCTGCATCATGGAGGCCTCGTCCGTGGCGCTCGGGTAGCCCACCAGCAGCTTGAACAGGAAGCGGTCGGTCTGGGCCTCCGGCAGCTTGTAGGTGCCCTCCTGCTAGATCGGGTTCTGGGTCGCCATCACAAAGAAGGG